>JADZCN010000082.1 GCA_020851565.1 Acidobacteriota bacterium
ACAACCGTGAGTGGCTGATCGCCCGACTCGGCTATCGCTCCCCGACGCAGGCGCGTCAGGCGTTTGCCGTCAGACCGGCGGCCTGATTATCATCAACGCGCTGTCCAATTCGCGTGCGGCGGTACAAGTTCTGGGCCGCGAACCCCGCTCTTGCCCTGCGCGCCGTCAACGCTATCGCGACCGAGGCCGCGCTTGCCGATCGCGACTGGAACGCCGAGGAGAAGAAACGTTACGACAAGCGGCGCGCTCCCGACACGATCTCCGCCGCTGCAGCCCAAGACGTCCGCCGGCGGTTCTGGACCGAGGGCGAGATCGCCGAAGATGCGCACGTCATGTTTGACATCACCGAGATATTCGGGGCCGAGGCGCAAGCGAAGGTTCTCGCGATCCTCGGCCAGGTGCCGAACGAGCCTCTGGCGGTGGCCGCGCACCGACGCGCCAGCGAAGACCTAGTGGAGTGCTGGAACCGCGAGCACGATCATTCTTCCGACCAGCGCGATAGGAATTTTCACAGGGAGCAGGCGATATCCGACCGCATTCAGCAGTTTGCGATGCGAGCGTCAGACGCCGATGCCGAGCACGTCCTCCAGCCGATCATCGACGCCGTCGACCGGCATCCGCGCGAGGTCCACAACGTCATCCAGGGGTTCACCACCAGCGAGGACAGCACTCCCAACACGCCGCACTACTGGTTTCTGTGGAAGCTGTTTGCCGACCGGGTCAAGCGCGCCAAGTGGCTCGCGCATCTGGACAGGGAGCATCCGCACGGCAGCGAGGTGCTCTCGACGATCTTCCTGACCACGTGGTGGAAGGACAACGTCCGTCACTGGCGGAGCCTTGAAGGCTACGCCAACAACGTCGACGCGCTCTTCGACGCGCTGCCGCCGGTCTGGATCGTGCTGGACAGCTATGTCCGCTTCCTCTACCACATCGGCGAGCGTTCCATGCCCGCCGCGTTTGTGCGCATCGCGAACGCGCTCAGGCGCGGGAACCCTGCCGACATGCTGCGCGAGTCCAACACCGTCTTCATGCTCGAAGTCCTTCTCCAGCGGCATGTCTACGCAAGGCCACTGGAACTCAAGCGCGATCCGGCCCTGCGCGAGGCGATCCTGTATGTGCTCGATGTTCTTGTCGAGAGCGGTTCTTCCGCCGCGTTCAGGATGCGGGACGATTTCGTGACGCCGGCCGCCTGACGCTCTCTATCGTTTGCCAAGGAACTGACTGAGAAGCGCATGGTGGGCCGTCTCATCTCTCTGACGCCACGCGCTCGGGAGTGCCGCGTGCGATGGTGGTCAGCGCCAACAGCGTGCATCACCATGTAGCCAGCGGTGAAGGTCGAAATCTTCAGGTGGAACGACTGCTGGTCATCGCCCCCGGGTCAGTGTGTGAAGGGGCCCTGTGCGAAATCTCGCCTCGAAAGGGGCCTCCACGATGCGGCTTGACAGCCTGGCTAGATTAGGATGTAATTGGCATCAACGAAATACGATTAATCCTATGACGCCACTCAAGACGAATCGTCGGGCCGGACAGGCCAAACAGACCGAGCCCATTGAAGCCGGATCGGCGTCCGCTCCAAAAGAAGTCGCCTTCAGCGTGCGCCTGACCGCCGATGAACACGAGCTTCTTAAGCAGGCCGCCGCGCTTCGAGGGTGGACACCCACGAACCTGATTCGAACAGCAACGCTCGAACGAGCGAAGCACATCCTGAATACGTCGCGAGTCACGACCTTCAACTTTAAGGGATTGGCGGTGAGAATCGCTGATCAACTGTTCAGGCAACGGACGTACGAGGTCACGTACCAGCTCGACGAACACCATACGTCAACGGTGCAGATGAACGCCGGCCAACTCGGCAAACTGGTCGACGACGGTGACGATGCCGTTCCCGTCGCCGTAAGACCTGATTCCGAGGAGTTCTCGGTGGACGCCTTGGCGGATCTGAAGATGGCCGTCAAGTTTGGGGGCGGGGAGTTTCTCGCGCAAATTCTCGAGTACTGCGAAGGACTGACGGCGTCAAAACGCTCCGACGTTCCGGCGCCGATCGACCCAACAGCGTAGAAACTGTTCTTAAAAGGCAACGCCGTACGGTATCGCGGTCATCCGTAAAGCAGGCAACGATGCATACACAGATAGGCGAAGTCATCCGGTTTGCCATTCACGAGAACGACGTGGCGCCCGTCACTGTTGACGACCTCTCTCGATGGCGACGAGAGCTGCTTCGCTTGCTCGATCAACTCGACAACCGCAAATCACCACAGCTCGGACCCGGGGCGCGCGTCTCTCGCCTTCAGGAAGCACGGCTTCTGCCGCGCACGATAGCGGCGTGGATGAGGGCGATTCTCGAAATGCGGAACGCCGCAGAGTACGAAGGGCTGAATCCCTCCCAGGCGGAAAGCGAGGCCATTCGAAAGGCGAGGACGGCTGTTCTGCACTGGGCGACTCAACAAGGATTGGTTCGGTAGGCCGGATTCGACCACGGCTTGAAGCGCGGAGAGTGGAGCATGGACACTTCGGCATTGGCCGCTGAGATTGCGCGAAGGTAACCGCAGACACATCGTTCTGGGTCGCCATAGTCGGCCTGATTGGAGTTGTTGCGGGAGCGGTCATCGCTGTCGTGGGCAGCATCGTGCGTCATTGGTTCCAAGACGGACCGCGCCGACGGCTGGAGGACGGCCGGAAGAAGCTGTTGCTGAAGATGCTACGCGACGGGCGCTTTCAGGACCGATGGCGCAGACTATCGACGTTGTCTCGAGTGGTCGGGGCCGACGAAGCCAGCACGAAGCGACTACTAATCGACGTGGGGGCCCGGGGGTCGGAGAAGGACGACGGCTTGTGGGGCCTCATTGAGAGCCACCCCTTCGATCAGGTTGACCGTTGAGCGATGCCGCCAGTAAAGAAGAAGACTCTTAAGGTGCTACCCGACTATCGGGATGGGAACGGCAACCCAGGCTTTTCGCTGCGCCGATGGGATGGTCACGCGAAACAGTACGCATGGGCGCCGGTTCCGATCACTGACGATGAACTGCGTATTCAGGTTCGAGAGCCGGTGCGGCTGAGCAGCGAGCCGAAGTACTGGCTATACAGGAACCGCTTCGTCGTTGAAGAAGGTGCTGCCAGCATGCCCGACGACTTCATCCATCTGCTTGAAACCGTAGTCGAGAGTACCGAAGCTCGTCACGATCTCCTTCGACGGGAGTCAATCGTTCGTGAGAAGGCAAAGGCGCTTGAACAGCGGCTGTCCGAAGAAGGCGTACCGCTGCAAATGCGATCGTTTGAATTAGAGAACTGCGTTCGGCAAGCGCTGTCGGGCATCTGGCCCAAGCGGCACAGCGAGCTGGCGATCTCATACCCCGAAGAATTGACGCTTCGAGTCAAGCATGCTGTCTTGAGCGAGGAAAAATCGCTGGACAAATTGCGACGCGAGGTCGAAGCGTTCGAGAATTTCGAAAGAATTGGAGCCACGCCGCGCGAACCGATTCCAGAGCACATTCGGATGTTCGTTTGGCAGCGCGACCGCGGATGTTGTGTCAAGTGCGGTTGCCAGGAGCGCTTGGAATTCGACCACGTCATCCCACTCGCCAAGGGCGGCAGCAACACCGAGCGAAACGTTCAGCTTCTGTGTGAGGCATGCAACCGTACCAAGGGTGCGGGTATTGGCTGATGCTGGGCCGTAGCCCCACGAACGCAATGGAAACGCGTTACCGAACCCTCGTCGCAGCCGTCGAGCGGGCGATCAAAGACGCAGATCCGATCGGTCTTCTCGAAGGCGGTGCACCCGCGGACGAGTACGGTCCCAAGATCGGAACAATCGTTCCGCGGGTCGTGAACGCCCAGAGCATTGAAGAGGTCACTACGGTGCTTTATGAGGAGTTCGTGCGTTGGTTCGGTGACGACACTGCCGGTCCCAGCCACCCATACGAAGCACCAGCGAGAAAGATCTGGGAGGCTGTACTCGAATTCCGAAAGGGCGGTTGACGCGTTAGGCTGCAGAGCGGAGAAGGTCCATCTGGCGCAGCCAGCCGGCAACCCGGTTCCAACTGGCGCTGCTCTGGTCCACCAAACTTCCTTCCCTGCTCCAATCCGGTGAATGGCCGACGAGCTGCTGTACCAGTCGGCTAGCGCGTCTCGCGCTTGAACCCTGCTCTCAGCGCAGCACGGTCGAGCCGCGCGCCATCGAGGTACACGTCGGCAATGGTGCGCGTGTTCTTGATGTCCTCGAGCGGGTTTGCATCCAGCACGATGAAGCTCGCGCGCTTCCCCGCCGCCAGCGACCCGAGGTCGCTCTGCCCCATCAGCTCAGCCGGCCTGCTCGTGGCCGCGACGATCGCCTCGGCCCGTGACATCCCCAGCTGCACCCAGCGCGCCATCTCCACGTGCTCGCCCGAGCCGAAGGTGTGGCCCGGCTGTATGCCGGTGTCGGTCGCCAGCACCACGCGGGCCCCGGCCTCGAGCATCTGAGGGAAGTTGATGGCCATCTGCGTCTCACGCGCCGCCGCCGTGGGATTGGGCGGTCCGCAACCGGGCGCAAGCGGACGGCGCTCCATGGTCGCGCGGATGGTCCCGATCACCGAATCCGGCATCGCCTGCTCGAAGAACGGGTCGGGGTTGCAGACCTCAGTGGGGTCGCCCAGGCCGATCACGGTGGCCCAGTAGGGCTTCTTCTCGCGGACCAGGGCCAGGTACTCCGCATCGAGCGGCTCGCGCTGCACCATGTGCACGAGCACGTCGGTGCCGGCCTTCAGCACCAGCTTCTGATCCGCGAGGGCGATCGCGTGGCTGTGCAGCGTCATGCGCTGCTTGTGCGCTTCGTCGACGATGGCGAGATAGGTCTCGACCGGGAGCTTGGGGTACGTCCCGCGCCGATCGTCGAACCAGGCCTTCAGGTGACGGAGCCCCTGCCCGGCCAGGCGCTGCACGGCGGCACGCGCCTCCGCCGGGGTGGTCACCTCGTTGACCACCTTCAGCTCGTTGGTGGCGACACGCAGCACCGCGTCGGGCCCGCCGTTGGGCGGCGCCAGGCCGGGCATGAAGAGCAGGCGTGCCGCCGCCGGCAGCTTCCCGGCTCGCTGGTCCGCCTGCACCTGCAACATCTGGTGGAGGGGGCTCGTTCCCACCGAGGTCGTGGCCGCCGTGCCGTAGAAGGCGCTCCGCTGCAGGTGATCGACCACGTTGGCCGGCGTGTGGTTGCGCGCGTGCCAGGTGGAGTAGCCCTCGTAGCCAATGTGCACGTGCACGTTCACCAGCGCGGGCATCACCGTCTTGCCGGCGAGGTCCACGCGCCGGGCCCCTGACGGCACCGCGACACGGCCGACGGCACCGACAGCACGAATCACCCCGTCCTGAACCAGGAACGAGCCGCGCTCGATCGGCGACGTGGCAGTGCCGAGGATGAGCCGCGCCCCTTCGTAGAGTGTCGCGCCAGGCGCGGGAGCGGGCTGCGCAGCCAGCGCCGCACCGAACCCGACCGCCAGGAGTGCAATGAAAGTCCGCAGATCCATGACGCTCCTTCTGCCCGTGTCTCGCGGGAGGGGATGATACTTCCTCCTGCGTCGGGGTCACCGACGACTTCACCGCCAACATGGAGCTGTGCCGCGGGCTGCCCAGTCACCCGGCACGTATTCGGGCAACGGCCATGCTATCCTCGCCCCGATGACCGGGCCCCGCGCGCCTGGTCCCCGCCCGGCACCGCCGGTGCGCACGCTGCCCTGCCGATCGATTCCTCGTCTCCAGAGCGAAGGAGGCCGATCATGCACGCTCGCCACCTCAGCGCCCCGCTCATGCTTCTGCTCGTGATCCTGGCCGCACCGGGCGCGCCGGCCGCCGGCCCGGCCGGTGCGGCGCAGGGTGCCCGCTGCACGGCCGGCACCGCGGCTCATCCCACCATCCAATCCGCGGTCGACGACGCCAGGTGCCGCCACGTCGACGTGCCTGCGGGCACCTACAACGAGGACGTCGTCATCGGCCGGGACGTCACCATCCGGGGCGTGTCCGGCCGCACGTTCGTCAAGGGCGGAAACATCGTCGGCGAGAACACCCAGGTACTGCTCGTCCGCGAGGGACGTGTCCGGCTTCAGGGCCTCACGATCCAGAGCGACACCCAGAAGCGCGGCGTCACCAACGACGGCACACTCGAGCTCGAGGACTGCACGGTGACGGGGAACTACAACGATGTCGCCGCCGGCATTGCCAATCGGGGCGCGCTCGCGCTGGTTCGAAGCATCGTCGCGCGGAACACGGGCCGGTACTTCGTCGGCATTGCCAACAGCGGCGTGCTCGTGGTCCGCCAGAGCGCCATCACCGACAACGAGAACCGCTCCGAGAGCGGCGCGGGTCTCGGGAACACCGGGGCGGCCCTCGTCCAGTCGAGCATCATCCGCAACAATCGCGCGGCCACGTTTGGCGGCGGCGTCTTCAACGACGGCCTGCTGGTGGTGAGGCACAGCGACATCAGCGGCAACAGCGCGATTCTGGGCGGCGGCATCTACAACTGCGTCGCCCCGGACACCCCTTCGTGCGACGTCGGTCGTGCGATCCTGATCGTGAAGAACAGCACCGTCCTCGGCAACGAAGGCGGCGATATCTATCCGCCGCTCGCCGACGAGCGGCCGTAGAGCGCTCGGCGGAACCTCGCCCCGCGGCGTCGCCCGCGCCTCCCGGCTCAGCGGGAGGCGCCAGGAGCGGCGGCAGCCTGCGCCGCCTCCCACTCCAGGTGCCGGGCCCACACCCTCGGCCACAGCCCCTCGATGCCCGGCACGGCGAGGCCGAAACACTCGCGGAGCGCGCGCTCGTACTCCTCGGCATCCCTCAACACGTCGGTCGTCACCCCGGCCGCGGTCACCTGCCGCAGCACCGCGCCGCGCAGCATGACCAGGCCGGCGGGCACGAAGCGCTCGCACACGGTCGTCTTCACGAAGCTCGACTCGGGAGAGGTCTGCAGCTCGCGGCACTGCGCGGCGAAGTCGCCCAGCGCGCGAGGCGTGAGGGTGAAGTCGAACCCGTCGGCGCCGCCGAACTCGTGGTTGTGCACGCGCCACCACGGGCCGTCGCGGCCGACGCGATACCGCAGGAACCCCTGCGAGTAGGTACCCGGCTCCAGGGGGAGCGGCGCCAGGAAGCCGTCGCCGAAGCCCACGTCCGCGATCCACGGACGGTCCAACGTCACCAGCAGCACCAGGTGGTTCCCCTGCGCACGCCACCCGCTCGTGGCGCGCCCGACCGCACCGGACAGATAGCGCACCTCGAAGCCGAGCGACTCCAGCACGTGGCCGAACACGCCGTTCATCTCGTAACACCAGCCCCCGCGCCGCTCGTCCACCAGCTTGGCGAACATGGCGTCCGGGTCGAGGGTGAGCGGCCGGCCGATGTGGATGTCGAGATTCTCGTAGGGAACGGCCAGCAGGTGCGCGCGATGCAGCGCGCGCAGGGTCACGAGCGAGGCGTCACGCGGACCGCGGTACGCGACACGGGCGAAGTATCGATCGAGCTCCTGGCTGGTGAGAAGGCGCTGCACCCTTCAAGAGTAAAGCCTCGACCCGGCCGCCGGCCAGCCGGGGCGAGATCGCGTCAGTTCGACGCTGCGGACCACCCCGGCATCTTCGACTCGTCCAGCCCCGCGACGTCGAAGCGCGCCGTGCGGGTGCCGCCGGCCTTCACGGGGAACTCGATGCTGATGTGCGTGGCGCCCGCTGTCAGGCGCCACAGCGCCTCCGCGTCGTTGATGAACATGGCGATCGCCTCGTCCGTGTTGGGGCGTCGTGCCGCCATCGGCGCCGGCGCCTGGTCGTCCACCGCGACACTCACCGAACAGCGGGGGCGGCAGTCGAAGTCCCCGCCCTGCAGCACGAGATAGCTGCTCCGGCCCCACGAGGCGTGGTCGCGGAAGACCAGCTGCACGGGCTTTGCTCCCCGGCCGTCGGTGTCCACGTTGTCGGTCGAGAGGATGGCCGCCGTGACCTGCGCGCCGCCGCCCACCGTGGCCTGCTGGTACTTCCACAGCGCGGCGAGCCGCTGCGCCTCGATGCGCGCCCGGCCCTCCTCGCGCGCCCTGGCTTCGGCCGCCAGTTCCGCCTCGCGCGCGGCGGCCGCCTTCTCGGCCGCGGACGGCCCACCGTCGCCGCAGGCGGACAGGAGCGCGATCGCCGCCAGGAATACGCACGCAGGAAGAAAGGCCCCAGGAGAGCGCTGCTTCGTCATCGCGTCCATCGTAGGGCAACGGCCCGCCGCATCCAACACCAGGTTCTGCGCCCGCCCCTCACGGCCGCAGCCACGCCCGCACCCGCGCGCGCTGCTCGTCGGTGGCATCGGGACGTGGCTCCAGCTTCCAGCGCCCGGTGATCCCTTCGCCCGTCGTGAACCGGAGGCCGAACCATTCGAGCAGATCGTTGTAGTCCAGGTCCTCGGTCGATGACACGGCGCGCCGGAACCACTCGCGGAGGTCGACGCCTGCCACCTCCTCCGCCGTCTGCCTGAACTCGTCCGTGGTGTACCCGCGCTCCCCGCTGTACCGCCGGTAGGCCAGGCGCATCACATCGTCCAGGCCGGCGCGGCCCGCGGTGGCCCGGCGGATTCGCGCATCGAGCAGCAGCCCCATGACGTTCCCCTTGTTGTAGTAGCTGACCGTCGAGGCGCTCGGGTTCACACCGGAGTTGCTGTTGTTCCAGACGTCGAGCGAGGACTGCTCCACCGACTGCAGCCGCCGGCCTGGCGCGTTCTCCAGGTTGCCGATGAGCGAGGACAGGGAGGCGAAGTACTCCGCCTCGGTACGGAGACCCGCGCGCGTCATCAGAAGGGTGCTGTAGTACGACGTGACACCCTCGGCAATCCAGAGCGTCCCGGTCGTGGGCGGCTTCTCGAAGTCGAACGGGCCGAGCTCCACCGGCCGCAGCCGCTTCGCGTTGTACAGGTGGAAATGCTCGTGCGCGAGCAGCCCCAGGCTGGGCCACGGTCCCGGGCCGGGCCGAGCCGCGACCGTGCACAGCGTGGAGTTCTTGTGCTCGAGCCCGCCTCCGCCCTCACGGAACACGAGCAGGAACAAGTACCGCTCGTAGGGAAGGAATCCCCAGAAGCGATGGGTCTCCTGCACGTAGGTCTCGAGCGCCTTCGCCGCGGCGTCGCCGTCCCATCCGGCGGTGTTGCCGGCGCTCACGACGTAGTGCGGCTTACCATCGACGATGAACTCCCGCACGCCCAGGTTGCCAGCGAGGATGGGCGAGTCCACGAGCGTCTCGTAGTCGGCCGCACGGAACCGGGGCGCGCCTTCCCCAGGCACGGCATCCAGCCCCGTCATGACACGCGTCCACCCGGCGGGGAGATCGAACTGCACTTCATGGGGGCGTTGCACGGTTTCGACGAGCGTCATGAACGCCGCCGCGCCGTTGAAGACGCCGTAGTCCTTCGTCACTTCGTTCGTCGTCACCGTCCGCTGGTCGCTGAGCAGGCGGTACGTCAGCCGAATCGACGCGTGGCCGCCGGTCGTCACCCGCCAGCGGTTGGAACGGCTCTTCTCGATCGCCAGCGGCTCGCCGCCCGGGCCGCGAGCCACGACGTTGTCCACGCGCGCGGCGTAGTCCTCGACGCGGTAGTAGCCCGGCGACCACACCGGCATCATCAGCTCGACCGTCGCGCGCCCGCCCGTGGGGACGACGGCCTCGACGTGCGCGTACTGCGTGTCAGGCTGCGGGACGCGCACGCGGTAGGTAATAGGGGTAAGGTTTTGCGCGTCGACCCGGGCAGGACTCGCGGCGAGCGCGAGCAGCATCGCCAGGGCCAGCGCGGCCCTGGTCACGCGGCGTCTTGTCGTCATGGCTTCGAATCTACCGCAGGAGCGGCCCTATGGCACGGGCAGGTTCAGACGCCGGAGCAGGTCCGCGAGCCGAGGGTCGTCACGAAGGGGATCGAACAGCGGTTCGGAGTTCACGCTGTTCAGCATCGGGCTGCGGTCGTTGAACGCGTCCTCGAGGGCCGCGAACGCGGCATCCCGATCGCCCAGCCCGGCATGCACCAACGCGAAATAGACCGGCGAGAGATACGCGTGCCTCGCCCGCGCGCGAAGCTCGTCGAGGATGGCGTGCGCGTCCGCCACGCGCCCAACACGCCCGTAAGCGTGGCCCAGCGTCGCCCGCGACCGCGCGTCGCTCGACCGGCGATCGCCTTCCTCGATGGCCTTGACCGCGTCCTCCCCCCGTCCCGAGCCGAGGAGAGCCACCCCGAGGCCGAGGTGTGCGGGCGCGAAACCAGGGTCCAGCTCCAGCGTCTTCCGATACCGCGCCATCGCTTCTTCGTAGCGGTGCATCGCCGTCAGTGTGTCGGCCACGCTCGTGTTGAACCGGAGTGAGAGCGGATCGAGCGACAACGCGCGCTGCCGCTCGGCCAGCGCCTCCTCGAGCCGACCCTGATGGCCGAGCATCATGCCGTACCACAGCCGGGCCTGGGCGTGGTCGGGCTGCCGCTCGAAGACCCGTGTGTACGCGCGCTCCGCGCCCTGCCAGTCACGGTCGTACACCGTGAGCGCGTTGGCCAGTGCCACCTGCGCGTCGACGAGGGTGGGATCCAGCTGCAGCGCCCGCTCGGCAGCGGCCCGCATCTGCTGCGCCCCTTCGGCAGGCGGCACGTAGCCGTAGAAACCCGAGGGGCCGTAGGCCAGCGCCAGTCCCGCCCAGGCCGGGGCAAACGTGGCATCGCGCTGGATGGCACGGCGGAAGTGCTCGCGGCTCTGGGCCAGCGCGCGCTCGCTTCGCTGCGCGAAGAAGTAGCGGCCGCGCAGGTAGTCGTCGTAGACCTCGGGATCCACGGCACGCCGTCCGGCCAGGGCCGTGCGCTCCGGCTCGGACAGGCGAACGCGAATGGCGCCCGCCACCGCTGAGGCCAGCTCCCCCTGCAGCGCCAGCACGTTGTCGGCCGCGCGATCGTAGGTAGCGGCCCACAGGTGCTGGTCCGCACGCGCGTCGATGAGCTGGGCCGTCAGGCGGATGCGCGACCCGTCGCGGCCGACCGATCCCTCGACGATGGCGTCGACGCCGAGCTCGCGGGCGATGTCGGCGAGCGGCCGGTCGCTGTCGCGATATCGCCGGACCGACTGATGGGACACGACGCGCAGCGCCGAGATGCTGCCGAGGTCGGTGATCACAGCGTCGGTCATCCCTTCGGCGAAGTACGCCTGTTCGGGATCAGCTGACAGGCTCCGGAACGGCAGCACCGCCAGGGCGCGTATCGGGGTGGCCACGGCCGCCCGGGGAGGAGCGAGCGAGCTTCGGGCCGCGATCAACGCGCCGACGATGGTCACCGCGACCAGGACGAAAGTCCTGAATCGCCAGGTGGCGGCGGGTGCCTCGGGCTGCTCACCGGTCGTGGGCTCGGACGGCGCCGGTATGGCGCCGGCAGGACCGGCAAACCGATAGCCCCGCTTCGGCACCGTCTGAATCCAGCCCTCGTGGTCGCCAAGGGCCTTGCGCACCATCCAGATCGTGCTGGTCAGGTTCCCGTCCTCGACGGTGGTGTCGGGCCAGAGGGCGTCCAGGAACTGCTCGCGGGTGACGAGCTGGCCCGGCGTGGCCAGGAGCAGCGCCAGCGCCTCGAACGCCTTCGGCGTCAGGGCGATGGGCGCCCCGTCGCGGAGCAGCCGCGCGTTGGGCCGATCGAGCGCGAAGGGCCCAAAGGACTGGAGGTCGGGCGAAGGCGAGGAGGTTTCGAGACTTTTTGAGGACGCTCAGAGGACATCGGGCACCCTCGTCCCTCAAGGTGCGGAGTCTATCAGCTTCCAGGAGGCCCCATGCCGGTCCACTCCCGTGCCGCTCTGTGCGCACTTGCCCTCGGCTGCCTGCTTGCCGGAGCCCGGCCTGCCCCAGCGCAGACCCTGGGCGTGTTCCGCTGGCAGATGCAGCCGTACTGCAATGTCGTGTCGCTCACGGTGAGCCAGACCGGGGGCCTCTACACGCTGGACGGGACCGACGACCAGTGCGGGACGCCAGCAGCCGTCACCGGCGAGGCGTTCGTGCGGCCCGACGGACAGATCGGATTCGGCTTCACCGTCATCGTCTCGCCGGGCGGCAGCCCGGTGCATGTGGAAGCGACCATCAGCTTTGCCGGCCTGAACGGCACCTGGCGCGATAGCGCGGGCCGGCAGGGCAACTTCGTGTCGACCCCGGGCGGCGGCATCGGCGGCCCGCCGCGACCGCCCGTCGGCGTGGGCAGCGCAGCTGTCGATCCCGCGCAGGTCCAGCTCCGTGTGACGGGCACGTGTCCCTCGGGTCAGGCGGTGAGCGTGGTCAACCAGGATGGCACCGTCACATGTGTCGGCGTCGGCGGCGGGGGTGGCGGCGACATCACCTCCGTCGCGGCGGGGACCGGGCTGACGGGTGGCGGGGTGTCCGGCGACGTGACGCTGGCCATCAACCCGGTGGCGACACAGGCACGCGTCACCGGCACCTGCCCCGCGGGGCAGGCGGTGAGCATGGTCAACCAGGATGGCACGGTCGCGTGTGTGGCTGTCGGCGGCGGGGGTGGCGGCGACATCACGGCGGTCTCAGCTGGTGCGGGCCTTTCGGGCGGCGGCACATCGGGCGACGTAACCCTCAACGTGAACTTCGCGGGCACCGGGGCGGCAAACTCGGTCGCGCGGAGCGACCACACCCACCAGGCGGCCGGGCTGGACAATACGGCCGTCGGAGCCTTCACTTTCGTCAACCTCACATCCGGCGCCCGGAACAGCGCGTTCGGGCACGCCGCTCTCTACAACGTGTCGACCGGCAGCAACAACACCGCTGTAGGGTTCCAGGCGGTGAACACCGTCTCCACCGGGGACAACAACACCGGGGTCGGTCAGCAGGCGTTGCTCAACGCGACAACGGGATCAGCGAACACGGCCGTCGGGGCCTTCGCTCTCCACTCCAACACGATTGGCTGGTTGAACGTCGCGGTTGGGTGGAACGCGCTGTCTTCGAACATGAGTGCGGGCGGCAATACGGCGGTGGGTAGTAGCGCACTCGGACTCCTGAGCGGGGCGAACAACACCGGCAACACGGCCATTGGGCGTGACGCCCTGTCCGCGATGACGGACGGTTATGGCAACACGGCGCTGGGGGACTACGCCGGGGGAAATCTCACGACTGGCAGCTACAACCTGTACCTGGGCAACGAGGGCGTCTCGGGCGAGTTCTCCACCATCGGGTTGGGGAGCGGCTATCACCATTACCGTCTGTTCCTGGCGGCGACACGCAACGTGACGACCGGCCAGAACAACGCAGTCCCTGTGATGATCGATGGCGCCGGCCAGCTCGGCACCATCAGCTCCAGCCGTCGCACCAAGGACCACATCGAGGACCTCGGCACCGTCAGCCGCGCCATCTTCGACTTGCGCCCGGTCAGCTTCACCTACAAGCAACCCTTCGCCGACGGCAGCAAGCCCACCCAGTACGGCCTGATCGCGGAGGAAGTCGCCGAGGTGCTGCCGGAGCTCGTCGCGTACGACGGCGAGGGACAGCCGGAAACCGTGAAGTACCACGTGCTGCCGACGCTGCTCCTGGCCGAAGTGCAGCGCCTGGAGCACGAGCGCGCCGCGCAGGCGCGCGAGATCGCCGAGCTTCGCTCCCTGCTCGAGCAGCTGCAGCGAGACCTCGTATCAACGACGGCCAGGCACCGCTGAACGCCCCCGCGCCTCAGTCTCGCGTCCGCAGCACTGGATATCGCGACGCCTTGATGGCCTCGTCCACCACGTTCCAGGTGGCCAGCCCGTCGTTCGAGCGAGGCTCGAGCAGGTAGAACGCCAGCCGTGCCAACGGCTGCGTCATCGGCACACGGAACACCCCCGCCACGTCGTGCGTGGCCGGTGCCCACTCGCCCGTCACCGTGCGCTCCTGGTGGTTCTCGAAGGCGCGCTCGGTGACGGTGCTGCCCGTGATCCGGAACTCCTCCACCGGCATCGCCGAACCCCCGGGCATGGGCTCCACGCGCACGCCGTGCGCGCGCAGCCGCTCGAGCACGGCCTTCTCGGCCGCGGGGACGATGTAGGCGGAGGGAACACGCTCGGTGTCGGTGGATCTGAAGGTGGTCTCGTCCCACATCCGCTCCGGCTTCCGCACGTCGGCGCGCCGGTGCATGATGCGGCCCGAGTACGGGTTGACGTCCTCGATGACGTCGCCCATGAGGATCTCGATCTTCTCCCCGCCGCGTGCCACCCTGGATCGCAGCGACAGCCGCTGCCCCACCAGCGGCGCCGCGTCCGCGGCCTCGGCCGCCTGGCGCAGGCGCGCGGCGTTGGCGTGCGCGTATGCGAGGACCTCCTCGAGAAACCGCTGGTTGGTCACCACGCGATCGGCAAAGGGCAGGTAGGAGTACGTCTCGCTGAGGATGCCGAATCGGTTTCGCAGGCCCCAGTAGTTGTGCGTGTAGCGCGGCAGGTCCTCCACCGTGGTCCATGCGCGGTCGGGCGCCTGGCCGGACACGTTCCCGTACGAGCGGACGTCCCAGCCGTCCCGTGCCTGCACGACCCGCGCCACCTGCGCGAGCCACGCGCGCGCCTCGCGCGCAACGCCCTCGTCCACGGCGGGGTTGCTGGGTGTCTCGTAGGTGAGGTGGTAGGCGTGCCGCGATCCGTTCGTGGTGTGCAGGTCGATCATCACGTGCGGGTCGTAGTCGTTCAGCAGCCGGACCATCGATCGCGCCTCGGGCGTCTCGAGCTTCATGTTGTCGCGGTTGATGTTGAGGCCCTGCGCGTTCGGCCGCGTGCCCTGCCCGCCCACGGGCCCGTGCTGGAATCCGCGGCTCGTGAGCGTGACGTGCTCGTTCCCGTCGGGGTTGTAGATGGGGTTCACGAGCAGCACCATCGACTGCAGCCAGTCGCCGTGCGCGCCCCTCGCGATCTCGCGCACGAGCGCCAGCGCGGCCTCCTTTCCCTCCACCTCGCCTGCGTGGATGTTGGCCTGGATGTAGACGCGCAGCAACCCGGAGGCCTTCACCGACGCGGGCGTGGGGTCGGCCACGCGCCCGACAACGGCCAGCGGCAGCGACCGGCCTTCGAAGCTGTAGCCGAACGACGTCACCCGCACGAGGTCCGAGGCCTCGTCCACCACCGCCAGGAACCGCTGCACATCGTCGTAGCGGCTCGTCTCGGTGAAATTCGAGCGCTCCGCGCGGGTCTGCAGCCCCTCGAGGGAGGCGCGTCCCGATTGGGCGGCGCCCGTGGAGGCCACGGCCACGACGATGAGGGTCAGCGTGGGGAACGGGCAGACGCGCATGCCGGGATCTTACCCGCTCCGCATCACGCGCGGGCGAGCTCCCTGATGGCGGCGGCCAGGCGGTCGACGTCGGCGACGCTGTTGTAGACGGCGGGCGTGACACGCACGCAATCCCCGCGTGACACGCCGGTCCGCCTCGCGGTGAAGAGGCCGTACCGGTCCCGCAGCGTCTCGACGATCCGCTGGTTGTGCTCGCTGGTCGTGCCGCCGTTCAGCCGGAACGAGGTGATGCCGGCGGCGAGGCCCCGTTCGTCCGGGGTCAGGATGTCCACACCGGGGATGCCCCGAACCGCCGCGACCCACCGATCGCGGAGATACCTGAGGCGTGCCGCCTTGTTCGCCGGCCCGAGGCGCTCGTGGAAGTCGAGCGCGGCCGGCGCCGTCAGGGCGGCAGCGAAGTTGACGGTGCCCGAATGCACGCGGCTCAACACGCTCTCGGCGGGGTGGTCCTCGTCCCCCATCATCGGGTCGATCGCGGCCAGGCGGCTCTTCCGGATGTAGACGGCGCCCAGTCCCACCGGCCCGGCGATCCACTTCTGCAGCGTGAAGCCCACGAAGTCGGCGCCCAGCGTGCCCACGGACAGCTCGATCTGGCCCCAGGAGTGGGCGGCGTCGACCAGGACGTCCACGCCGCGCACCCGCGCCAGCGCGACGATGTCGGCCACCGGGAAGACGAGGCCGGTCTTGTGGCTGCAATGCGTGACGAGCATCATCCGCACGTCGGGGTTGGCGGCGAGCGCGGCGGCATAGGCGTCCAGGATGCTGTCCTTCGTCGCGGGCTCGGGGATGGCGAATCGGGCCACCCGGACGCCGCGGCGTGACGCCAGCCAGTTCATCGCGTACTGCATGCCCGGGTAGTCGAGGTCCGCGTACATCACCGCGTCGCCGGGCCCGAGGCGGTTGTATCCCCCGATCAGCACCTGCATGGCTTCGGTGGCCCCTCGCGTGAACGCCACCTCCGAGACGTCCGCGCCGAGGGCCGAGGCCACCCGTGCACGAGCGGCCTCGAGATCCCGCACGTAGGCCGTGCGGATGTAATACACGCCCTCGACGTTCACGCGATCGATATGGGCCTTGTACGCCTCGAGCACCGGATGCGCCATGACGCCCCAGTAGCCATTCTCGAGGTTGGTCACGACGGGCGAGACCCGGTACTGGGCCGCGACCCTCTGCCAGAACCCCTCGTCTCGTGCGACGTCGTCCGCGGGTCCCGCCGGCGGCGACGGCGAGAGGGGCCGGGCGACCGCGCGATCCGCGGACGAGGCCAGCCCGGCCGCGGCCAGGCCGGCGGCCTCGACGAACGCGCGACGGGAGAGCGGAGCGGCGGGCAGGGCGTGTGGGTCCATGGCGCCGACGGTAGCATTGACATATGGTCGGTGCAATCGGATCATTGCACTCGGTGCAATATGCGTCATTTCAAGTTACTGGCGGATTCCGTCGAGGCGGAGATCGCGGCGGGGCGGCTGCGGCCCGGCGACCGCCTCCCCACCCAGCGCGAGTTCGCGGACAGGCGCCGCATCGCGATGTCCACGGCCACTCGGGTGTACGCGGAGCTCGCCCGGCGCGGCCTGGTCACGGGCGAGGTCGGCCGCGGCACCTTCGTGCGGACGGGACCGCCGACCTCGGGCTCCGCGCTGGCGCAGGGCATTGGCGGCCGCGTCAATCTCGCGACGAACGTGCCGCTGCTCCCGGGCCAGGCGGCCCTGCTCGCGACATCCGCCGCGCAGATGACACGGCGGTCCACCGTCATCGGATCGGCGATGGAGACAGTCCTGCCGGCCGCCACGCCCGCGGCCCGGCGGGCCGTGGCCTCGTTCCTGGCCCGCGGCGCCTGGCGGCCCGACCCCGACCGCTTGACCTTCACGGGCAACGGCCGGCAGGCCCTCGCGGCGGCCGTGGCCGCGGTCGTCCCGCCCGGCCAGCGACTCGGCGTCGAGGCGCTCTCGTACCAATCCGTCACCGGCATTGCCGCACGACTGGGCGTGGAGGTCGTTCCCCTGCCCATGGACCGGCACGGACTGCGCGTCGACGCCCTGATCGCCGCGCACCGGCGGCACCCCCTGCGTGCCATCTACGTGCAACCGACGCTGCACAACCCGCTGGGCATCACGATGCCCGTCACACGCAGGCGCGAGTTGGGGGCCGCCCTTCGCACGCTGGATGTCGTCGGCATCGAAGACCACGTGTACGCGTTCCTCGTCGACGATCCATCGCCGCTGGCCTCGCTGGCGCCGGATCACGTGGTGCTGATCGACAGCCTCTCGAAGCGCGTCGCCCCCGGGACCTCTCTGGGATGGGCCCTCGCTCCCCCGCGCCTGGTGTCCGCCCTGGGCGAGGCCATCCGCGCCGGCGCCCTCGTTCCCTCCGGGCTGGCCCTGGCGCTCTCGGTGCGGTGGATCACCGACGGCACGGTGGCGCGTCTGGTCAGGGACAAGCGGCGTGACGCCCTCCGGCGCCAGCGGCTGCTGCGAACGGCGTGCCCCGATCTGACGATTCGGGCCGATCCGCGGGCCTACCATGCCTGGGTGGAACTACCGGGGGCCTGGCGGGCCGAATCGTTCACGGCCGAAGCCGCCGAGCGTGGCATTGCCATCGCGCCCGCGACGGCGTTCGCCGTCGGAGCGGGCCACGCCCCGAACGCCGTCAGGCTGGCGATCGGGAGCCCCACCACCAAGGTGCTGGCAGAGAGCCTCCGGGCGCTGAACGCGCTCGCACGATCCACCCCCCGGGTGCTCACGCTCGAGTAGGCGGACCGAGAAGGCCTCGCGTGTCAGGCGTGCATCGCCGGTGACGCCTCGTCAATCCCACGAGGCGCCCGTCCGGGGGCCCTCGCCCCGG
Organism: Acidobacteriota bacterium; assembly: GCA_020851565.1. GTDB lineage: Bacteria > Acidobacteriota > Vicinamibacteria > Vicinamibacterales > UBA2999 > VFZN01. The sequence continues at coordinate 18,069 of JADZCN010000082.1, forward strand.
ACGCGCGCCAGCAGGCGACGCGCGCGCACGAGCTCGGGGTGGTCGTGACCAACCGTTGGCTCGAGGTGCTGGATGGCCGACTCGAGTGCCGAGCGCGCCTCCACCATCCGGCCCTCGCCCGCGCAGGCCTCCCCCAGCACGAGGTACGACAGCCCGACGCCGCCCGACATCCGGCCCGCGCCGGCCCGCTCGAGCACCAGGGCCACCGCACGCTCCGCATCGGCGCGCGCGGCCTCGAACCGCCCCAGCTTCACCGCGATCTCGGCACGGCGCCGGAGCGTGAGGCCCAGGGACGGCCGAAACGACGGTGTCGCGTCGATCAGGGCGACGGCGCGATCGGCCAGCGCGAGTGCCTGCCGGTAGTCGCCACGGCGCTCGGGTACGCGGATACGGTCCATCGCCACCGCCACGAACGCCGGGTGCCCTGGCGGGAACATCAGGCGGAAGCGCGCTTCCACGTCGTTCAGCATCGCCTCCCCTCGGGCGAGGTCCCCGCCGGCCACGTGCAGTCGGGCCAGGAGCAGCAGCGCCTGGTTCCCGACAATGGTGTCGCCCCGCGCCAGCGCTCCCGCACGCGCGCGCTCGGCCAGCTGGATCCCCTCGGGATACCGGCGCAGGTCGAAGAGCGCCCGCGCCAGGTTGGCCCAGAGGATCGGCTCGACAGGGGCCTCGGACGTGGCGGTGCTGATCTCGATGGCCCGGCGGAACATCTTCTCGGCCTCGAGCGGCCGGCCGAGCGAGCCGAGGGTCAGGCCCCAGTTGTTGAGCAGCGTCCCTGCCCGCTCCGTCCGGTCGCGGCCGAGCGCGACGAGCCGCGCATACGCGTCCGAGAACGCCTCGTGCGCCTCCTGGTCCCGCTCGGCGTTGCGGTACGACTCGGCGAGGTCCATGACGATGCGCAACTGCATCAGCGACGAGTCCAGGCCCGCCTCCGCGGCCAGGACCTGCGCGGTCCTGGCGTGCCCGACCGCCGCCTCGCCATCGCCCACCCAGTTCTGCACGCCGACCGCGAACAGGTGACAGAAGACGCGGGCGCCCGCGTACTGCGGCGCATCGGGCAGCGCCTGCAGCCCTTCCTCCACGAGCGCGGTCGCGCGCGCGAGGTCGCCCTGGCGCACGACCACCGTGGCCAGTGCGCACGAGGCCTCGGCCCGGACCGCAGGATCGGGCACGCCGCGTGACAGGTCGTACGCCTGCCCCAGCACGCGCGCGGCCTTCTCGGTTTCGCCGCGAATCTCGTAGAGCCGGCCGATGGAGGAGAGCAGCCCTGCGCGGATGTCGGCCTCGTCCACCTGCTGCCTGGACACGATGGCCTCTGCCCGCTCGAGCAGGTCGCCCGCCGTGAAGGTCGTGCCCAGCGGCGCGGCGTCGGCGATGAGGAACGCGTTGAGATCGTTGATGGCCTCGGCGCGCGCGAGCTGGCGCCGGGCGAAGTCGCGCTGGGCCCGGGCCTCGGCCGCCTGGTTGTCGGCGCGCGTGCGCTGCTCCTCGGCCGCGCGCGCCTGCGCGCTGGCGCGGCTGGCCTGGCTGATCGTGCCTGCCAGCCCGCCGACGAGCGCCACCACCGCAGTGGCGGCCAGGCCGAGCGCCAGCCGGTTCCGCCGCGCGAACCGCGTGAACCGGTACGACACGGAGGCCGCCCGCGCGCTGATCGGCTCGCTCCGCAGATGGCGTCGCACATCGTCCGCCAGGGCGAGGACGGTCGCGTACCGTTCGCCCGGATCCTTCCTGAGGGCCGTCGCCACGATGGTGTCGAGGTCGCCGGCCAGCGCGTGCCGCAGCCTGGGCACGGTGGTCCCGCGGGCAGCGGCGATGGACTCCGCGGTCTCGCCTTCGGCCACCGGTGGCATGGCCACGACCTCGGACGGCTTCCGCGGATCGCGTGCGACGATCGCGTCGACCAGCGCCGCCGGCGACGAGGCGCCATCGGCGAACGGATGGCGGCCTGTCACCAGCTGATAGAGCAGGATGCCCAGGGCGTGGACATCCGTGGAGGTGGTGATGGCGCCGCCCGTCAGCTGCTCGGGCGCGGCGTAGGCAGGCGTCAGGGCAGCCCCACGCGTGGCCACGGTCGGATGGGCGGCCTCGTCGGTATCCGCATGGAGCAGCTTGGCGATGCCGAAGTCGAGCAGCTTCACGTGGCCGTCGTCGGTGACCAGCACGTTGCCCGGCTTGATGTCGCGGTGCACCACGAGGTTCGCGTGCGCGTAGGCCACGGGCGCGATGACGTCGAGGAACAGCCGGAGCCGATCCCGGACGGAGAGGCGCCTGGCATCGCAGTGCCGGTCGATGTGCTCGCCCGGCACGTGCTCGAGCACCAGGTACGGCGCGCCGAGCGGCGAGATGCCGGCGTCGAGGAGGTGGGCGATCTGCGGATGCGTGAGCCGGGCGAGGATGCCGGCTTCACGGGCGAAGCGCTCGTGGCCCTGGCCGGCGAGCGCCGCGTTGAGCATCTTCACCGCGGCCCGCTGCTCGAACTGCCCGTCATGGCGCTCGGCCAGCCACACGGTGCCCATCCCGCCGTGGCCGATGGGCTCCACCAGCCGGTACGGGCCGATCTTCAACCCGACCAGAGCGGACCGCGCGGGTGCGGCGCCGGGACCGTCCTCCATGAAGGCGCCGGCCTCCACGGCGTCGAGGTCGTCCAGCCACGCCGCCACGACCGCGGCCATGGCCGCGTCCTTCCTCCGAAGGGCACCCAGCCAGGAAGAGCGGCGCTCCGGCGGCAGGTCCAGCGCCTCGTCGAGCAGTCGGCTGATGGCGTGCCAGGCTTCCGGCGATATCGACATACGACTCCGTCCGCCGACGGTCATTCGCGCAACAGATCCGTGCGGACGGCCCTGTGCAGGAACAGGCGGGCCTTCTGCCAGCTGCGCTCGATGGTGCGCTCGGAGACCTGCTTCATGGCGGCAATCTCCGGCACCGAGAAGCCGCAGAAGAACTTCAGGTCCACGACGTCTGCCAGCATCGGATCCACCGCGGCGAGCTCTTCCAGGGCGCCCCCGAGCGCCGTCAGGTCGGTCCCGCCTCCCACCGACTCGGCCACATCCGTACTGATCGTAGTCAGGTGGAATTCGCCGCCACGCTTCTGCGCCTGGCGGTTCCTGGCGTAGTCGATGATGAGCCCGCGCATCACGCGCGCGGCATAGGCCATGAAGCGCTGCTCGTCGGGAAACGCGTGGCCATCGCGCTTCGAGAGGTCGAGATAGGCCTCGTGCAGGAGGCTCGTCGCGCCGATGGTCACGCCCCAGCCGTGCTGTGCGAGTTGGCGGCGGGCGATCCGGTGCAGTTCCGCGTAGAGCGCCGTGAACAGCGCCTCGGCGGCGCCGGCCTCGCCGCGCTCGGCGGCTTCGATGAGGGCGGGCAGGGGCTGTGTGGCCATGGTGGCGGCCGGGGGATCCCCGAGAGTATCGCATGGCGCCCCCGCGCGCGAATCCGCGTCGGCCAGAACGGATGGCGGCTGGCGGAGCCGGTTTCCGATTCCTCCTGTAGCAGGGAGGACTCATGCAGGGAACGACTATTGGACGGATTCAACCGCACAACGAGCGCGCGGCCGCGGTGTGGAGCGCGGGCGGCGGCGACTACGACGAGATCAGCCGGGGCATCGCCGACTCGATCGAGCACGCCGTGATGCGGCTCGCGCCGCGCCGGGGTGAGCGCATCCTGGACCTCGCCACCGGCACGGGCTGGACGTCGCGCAGCGTTGCGCGACATGGGGCCACCGTGGTGGGCGTGGACATCGCCGCCGACGTGCTGGACTCCGCGCGCGCACGGGCCCGGGCCGAGGGGCTCTCCATCGAGTACCACGTCGGCGACGCCGAGGATCTGCCCTTCGACGACGGCGCGTTCGACGCCGTGATCTCCACGTGCGGTGTCATGTTCGCCGCGCGGCCCGAGCCCGCGGCCGCGGAGCTGGCACGCGTCTGCCGGCGGGGCGGCCGCATCGCCCTCACCACCTGGACGCCCGACGGCAACGTGTTCGAGATGTTCAAGGTGATGCGCCGCTACATGCCGCCGCCGCCCAACCCCGCGCCACCGTCCCCGTTCGAGTGGGGGCGCATCGACCGCATGCGCGAGCTGCTCGGACACGCGTTCGACCTGCGGTTCGAGCCGGGCGTGTCCTACTACCGCGAGCCGAGCGCGGAGGCCGCCTGGGAGACCTTCTCACGAGGCTATGGGCCCACGAAGGCGCTGGCCGACGGTCTCGACCCGACCCGCCGCGACGGGTTGCGCGCGGACTTCATCGCCTTTCACGAGGGGTTCCGGACCGAGATGGGAGTCTGCGTCCCGCGATCGTACTGGCTGGCGGCTGGCGTGCGGGTGTGACGCGCCCGCCACGCCTCGGTAACACGTTTGCTGTTCGAGAAAGGACAAGATGATGCGCACGTACGTTCGACGACTGGTGGCAGCCGGGATGATCGTCCTCGGCTGCACGTCCGCGGTGGCCCTGGCGCAAGCGCGCCGCCCCATCGAGGTTCCGGAAGTGCCTGCGAACCTCGAGGTGCCGGCGGGTCACGCGGTCTTCTTCAAGGGCCAGGCGGCAGGCACGCAGAACTTCATCTGCGTCGCCTCAGCCACCGGGACGGCCTGGACGTTCATCGGCCCCCAGGCGACGCTGTTCCAGTCGTTCGCCGGCGCGTTCGACCAGCAGAACGCGACGCACTTCCTCAGCGCGAACCCGGTGGAAAACGGCCTGGCCCGCCCGACCTGGCAGCATTCGTTCGACACCAGCCGCGTATGGGCGCGCGCCCTCGCCTCGTCCACCGATGCCGGCTACGTCGAGCCCGGTGCGGTGCCCTGGCTTCTCCTCCAGGCCACGGGCGCCTCGACCGGGCCGACCGGCGGCACGACGCTCGCGCAGACCGTGTACATCCACCGCGTGAACACCTCCGGCGGCCTTGCGCCCACGACCGGATGCAGCGAATCGACTGACGTCGGCAAGCTGAGCCTGGTGCCCTACACGGCCGACTACTACTTCTACCGGGCCGACACGCGGCGATAGGGGGCGACGGAGCCCGAAGAGGAAAAGGGAGCAGTGAGAAGAGAGGGGTGAGACACTCGATGCCACCGACTTCCGGGGCTTCTCACTTCTCACTTCTCACTTCTCACTTCCTACTTCTGCTCCCCTTCCACCTTCTTCATCTGCTCGCCGCAGCAGATCTCCGAGTGCGGCATGCCCGCCGGGCACGGGCACGGCTTCTCGTACACGAGCTGCGCACCGCACTTCTCGCACACGTAACGATCTCCGGTCTTGCGTGGCATGGGCTCCTCCAGTCGTCGACTCCTCCACAATATGAGCTCTGGCGCGATGCAGGCAAGCTGGGCATCATAGGGACGCCATGGCCGAGTCGAAGAACCAGTCGCCGGCAACCGAACCCGGCGCGCCCGAGCCCGCCGCCGATCAGCCTCCCTCGCGCCCCTGGCGCACCGAGGGGCTGCCGAAGGGCGAGCCCGCGCCGAAGGGCCCGAAGTGGTCGGTCCTCGCGCTCCTCGCCCTGGGCTACCTGATCGTCTTCGGGGTCCTCACCGTCCAGGATCGCCTCGCCGGGCCCGAGGCCATCCCCTACACGGAGTTCAAGTCGCAGGTGGCCGCGCGCAACGTGGCCGAGCTCTTCGCGCGCGGCGACTCCATCCAGGGCGGGCTCAAGAAGGCCGTGCCCGTCCCCGGCGAGCCGGCCCGCACCTACGAGCGCTTCACGACGGAGCGTCCCACCTTCGCCACCGACGACCTGCTCGCCGAGCTCACCGCCGGCGGTGCGACCGTGCGTGCGACGCCCCTCGTGCAGGAGCGCGGCATCCTCACCAATCTCCTCATCTCGGTGGCGCCCTTCCTCCTCCTGATCGCGTTCTATGTGTGGATCTTCCGGCGGCAGCGCAATCTGATGGGCGGCATGGGCGGCGGCATCCTCGGGGCCGGCCCGCGCAAGCCCGTCGACCGGGAATCGGTCCGCGTCACCTTCGACGATGTAGCGGGCATCGACGAGGTGGAGGGGGAGATCAACGAGATCGTGGACTTCCTGCGCGACCCGCAGAAGTACCGCAAGCTGGGCGCGCGCGCCCCGAAGGGCGTGCTGCTCACCGGCGCCCCCGGGACCGGCAAGACGCTGCTGGCACGCGCCACGGCTGGCGAAGCCAACGTCCCGTTCTTCAGCGCCAGCGCGTCGGAATTCATCGAGATGATCGTCGGCGTGGGCGCCAGCCGCGTGCGCGAGCTCTTCGCCGAGGCCCGGAAGGTAGCGCCGGCCATCATCTTCGTCGACGAGATCGACACCATCGGCCGTGCGCGCGGCGGGGCGCGGGCCTTCGGCGGACACGACGAACGGGAGCAGACGCTCAACCAGATCCTCACCGAGATGGACGGCTTCTCGGGCCATGAGGGCGTGGTGGTGCTCGCCGCCACGAACCGCCCGGACATCCTGGATCCGGCGCTCCTCCGGCCGGGCCGCTTCGATCGGCAGATCGTCGTCCACGCGCCCGACCAGAAGGGCCGGGTCGAGATCCTGAAGGTGCACACGCGGAAGGTGCCGCTCGCGCCGGACGTCGATCTGGAGAAGATCGCGGCGTCCACGCCCGGCATGACCGGGGCCGATCTCGCGAACCTCGTCAACGAGGCGGCCCTGCTGGCCGCGCGGCGGCAGGAGGCGGCCGTGACCCACCGCGACATCACCGACGCGCTCGAGAAGGTGCAGCTCGGCACGGCGCGCAACGTGGTCATCCCCGAGCCCGAGCGCCGGCGGACCGCATACCACGAAGCCGGCCACGCGCTCATCGGCATGCTGCAGCCGGGCGCGGACCCGGTGCGCAAGGTCTCGATCGTGCCGCGCGGGCGCGCGCTGGGCGTGACGCTGTCCACGCCGGAGACCGATCGCTACGGGTACGACGCGAACTACCTGCGCGGGCGGATCGTCGGAGCGCTCGGCGGCATGGCCGCCGAGCAGGAGGTGTACGGCGTCGTGACGACCGGGGCGGAGAGCGATCTCGAGAACGTCACGCGCATCGCGCGGTCGATGGTCGGCCGGTGGGGCATGTCGGAACGCATCGGCCCGTTGTCGGTGCTGCCCGTCGAGGGAGATCCGCGCATGCTCGGCGTGTCCGACGTCCTGCTGAACACCGTGGACGAGGAGGTGCGGCGCCTCACCGACGAGTGCTACGCCGAGGCACGACGGCTGGTGCGGGAGAACCGGGACAAGCTCGACGCCATCGTCGACAGGCTGCTCGAGCGCGAGAGCCTGGACGAGGCGGAGATCTACGCCGCCGCCGGTCTTCCCCATCCTCAACCGGCCGAGGCGTCGCCGGCGCCGTCATGATGGCAGCCGCGGCGCGAGCTGCGCGAGCGAGGCCTGCACCGGCGCGGTGAACTCCGGCGCGAGCCGGTGCTCGGTGACGCCGTAGGTCAGGAACCACCACGCGAACGCCAGCCGGTCGGCCGAGCGGAGGTCGGGGAAGGCGGCCTGGACGTCGGGACGGCGGCCGTAGACGTTGGCCGCCAGGTTGGTGAGCATGACCTCCCCGGGCCGCGCGCCGTCAAGCTCCGCCGCGGGAGCGTTCAGCCAGCTGAAGAACGACGATGGGCCCCCGGTCGCCACCGGATCGGACCACTGCCGCTCGGCGTCGGGGTGCTCGAGGTAGATGCGCAGCAGCCACGGGCTGATCGGCACGCCGTTGTCGAAGTGGTCCCGACCGCGGAACGGATCGATGTCGGCATAAGCGAACGGCACGACCTCCTCCGCAGTTCGGGCATCGAGGCCGTAGCCGAGCGCCTGGAACAGGCTGATGAAGGGCTCGCGCGAGCGCATCGTCTCCACGACCGGGCCGTCGCCGAGGGCCTCGCGCCATCCGCCGGCGCGCCCCTCCCTGAAGTGGCGTGCGCGCCAGGGCTGCAACCCATGGTTCGGGTCCACGCCTGCCCGCATTCGCTTGAACTGCGACAACAGCACTGCCTTGCGAATCGTCGCCTCCGGCAGCGGCCCTACGCGCTCGGCGATCCGGCCGAGGCAATGTGCCGGGTTGGCGATCATGTCCTCGTAGCGCACCGTGAGCGCGCCGAGGCGGCTCCACGACACCGAGATGCCGAGCACGTTGGCGAAGTGCTCCCGCACATAGCCCGCCGAGGCCTCACCAAAGGCGTCGCCGTCCGCGAGCATGGCGCGCGCGGGATCCGACTCGTTGTCGGGATTCCATGTCACGAAATGTCGAAGCGAGACCAGGACGTCGCAGGGATGCCTGACGGTGGTCAACACATGCACGCCGTTCGTCCTGAGCCAGTCCAACGCCCGCCCGTCGGGGTAGACGTGCGCGTAGACAATCCAGTCGTCGCCGTACGACTCCAGCACATCGACGGGAAGGGTTCTCAGGATGGGGTCGATCGGCTGTAACGGCACGCCGTAGGCTTCCCGCAGCAGTGAGGTCATCCAGACGTTGCCGGTCTTCGGCGTGCTCAGAATGGCGATCCGTGTCATGTCCCGCCAATGATATCGGACCGCCGATCCGCGCTATCGTGGGGCGGTGAGCCAGTCCACCGATGCCGGCGATCTCATTCCCGCGCCGTGCCGGGTCATCGAGGTGCGGGTCGCGGAGCTGCGCCAGCTCTTCAACGCCATCGATCCGTCGCCGTTCCACGAGCGCGACCTCGATCCGCGCGCCGAGGAGTTCATCGTCGGCTGGAGCACGGATCTCCCGGACGATGCGGCGCTTGCGCTGCTCGTGCACCTGGACCGTTCGCCCGGGCGACCGGACGAGGCCGAGATCCTCCGCAACGCCATCCACGAGTTCTTCGGCCAGCGGGCGGAGGTCACGCGGCGGAGGCTGCGCGACCTGCTGCGCCGCGGGCGCACGAGCCTGTTGATCGCGCTCGCGTTCCTGGCCGCCTCGGTCGCGGCGGGCGACCTGCTCGCCGCGTACTTTCCCGAGAACCGCGTCGCCGGCATCCTGCGCGAGGGCTTCCTCATCGGCGGCTGGGTGGCGATGTGGCGGCCGATCGAGGTCTTCCTCTACGACTGGTGGCCGATCCGCTCCGAGGCCCGCAACTTCGATCGGCTGGCGGCAATGCCGGTCCGCATCCGGTACAGGGCCGAGGCCCCGCCCGATGCCTGGCGGCAGGACTGGCCCGCCAGGCCCGCGGCCGATCAGCCCGCTCCGCGCGGAGCCTCGCGCGCGTCCTGAGGCCGTCGGTGAAACCCGGCGAGTGCTGATAGAGTCGGAAGGGGTATGAACCTGCGCGAGGCCGAACGCTTCCTCGCCGCGCTTGCCGAGGTGCACGCCACGGGCGGGCGCGCCGCCGTCGCCACCGTCGTCCGCGTGCACGGCAGCGCGTACCGCCGCGAGGGCGCCCGCATGCTCGTCCGCGCCGACGGGACGTACGAGTGTGCCCTCTCGGGAGGTTGCCTCGAGCCGGCCGTGGCCGCAGCCGCCGCGGGGGTGATCGCCACCGGCGTCCCCGCCACCGTCAGCTACGACCTCGCCGACGATTCCATCTGGAGCCTGAACATCGGCTGCAGCGGCGCCGTGGACATCCGCATCGAGCGCATCGAGGACGACGAGGTGACCGCGCGCTGGCTGGACGTGCTCCGGCACGGCGAGGCGGCGGTGCTCGTCACGCCGCTCCAGGGCGCCTCGGGACGCCGCATCGTCTTCCCGTCAGGCGCGGGGGTGGGCCGCGTGTCGGATGCCGGGCTCGAGGCCGCGGCCGACCAGCGCGCGGCCGACATCCTCGCCGCGGGCGAGATTCCGTCGGCCGCCGAGCGTCTGGGTGAGGCCGAGATCTTCTTCGAGGTCAACGTCCCGCCCATCGAGCTGGTGATCTTCGGCGCCGGACAGGACGCCCAGCCGCTGGCGCGGCAGGCCTGGTCGCTGGGCCTGGCGGTCACCGTGGTCGATCCGCGACGCGCGTACCTGCAGCCGGACGTGTTCCCGGGCGCCCGCCTGATCACGGCCGGCTTCGACGCGCTGCCCGCGGCCCTGGCCCTCCGGCCGGGCAGCTTCGTGGTGGTGATGAGCCATCACATGGACCGCGACCGCCTGGCGCTTCGCTTCGCCTTCGACTCGGATCCCGCCTACATCGGCGTGCTCGGCCCGCGCGCCCGCTATGAGAAGCTGCTCGGCCAGCTGAAGGCGGAGGGCATCGTCCCCTCCACCGACATGCTGGCGCTCGTGCACAGCCCCATCGGTCTGTCACTGGGCGCCGAGACGTCGGACGAGGTGGCGCTCTCGATCCTCGCGGAGATCCTCGCCGTCCGGCGTGGCTTCCAGGGCGGGTTCCTGAACGGATCGACGGGCAGCCTTCACCGTCCGGCGGCCACGCGCGCCTTCGCGCGCTCGTAGTCGTCCGGCGTGTCGATGTCCATCAGCAGGTCGGCCGGAAAGTGCATGACGATCATCTGGCTGGCATGGCGCTGCAGGACCGATCGCGCGCCGTGCTGCAGGGCGGCCAGTTCCGCGTAGAGGGCCCGGGCGAACAGATGAGGCGGCGCCGTCACCTCGCCGAACTTCGACCCGACGATGAGCGGATGGTGCAGCCGCCAGGTGGTGAGGATGGCCCCATATTCGGCGGGCGTCAGGAAGGGCTGGTCCGCGAGGGCGAACATCGCCGCCTCGGCATCCGGCCCCAGATGCTCGACACCTGTGCGGAACGAACTGCCCATGCCGGTCGCAAATTCCCGGTTCACGGCGTGGGTGACCGGCAGCCCCTCGAGCGCCTCGACGATTCGCGCATGCTCACTGCCCGACACGACAATCACCTCGTCGAACCCGCTCGCGCACACCTGCCGGGCCGTGCGCCGGACGATGGGCTCGCCCCCCAGGGGGAGCAGCAGCTTGGGGACGCCCATCCGTGTCGAGGCCCCCGCGGCCAGAAGAACCGCACTCACCATTCCTGGAGTCTAACCGCGAGAGCCGCCACCACGCGGAGCGCGGCCGTTACCCGAACGGAGTGAGGGCCCACCGCCGAACGGCGGCCCACGCGCCGAAAGGCGCGCCCGAGTTGGGATATAAGTAACGAGATCCCCGAGCGCGTATCCTCCGTTCCGACGCGAGGGTGCCACTCCCGAAGCCAACCGTCAGAGGAGGATGCCCCCGTGATACCCGCAGCCTTCGATTACCGCCGCGCCGGTTCCGCCGACGACGCCTTCGCGCAGTTGCAGAAGCTGGGAGGCGACGCGCGCGTGCTGGCCGGCGGCCAGAGCCTGATACCGGCCATGCGATTCCGCCTTGCACGCCCGTCAGTGCTGGTGGACATCAACGGCGTGGCCGAGCTGGACTACATCACGATGAACGGCGCGCTGACGCTGGGCGCCATCGCGCGCGACAGCGCCGTCGAGCGCGCGTCCTGGATTGGCGAGCGTGGCTGGAGCCTCATCCACGACGTCTCGCGCGTGGTCGCCGATCCGGTGGTCCGCCAGATGGGCACCGTGGTCGGGAGCCTCTGCCACAACGATCCGTCCGGCGACTGGCCGGCGGTGGCGCTGGCAGCGCGCGCCGAGATGGTGGTGCGGGGCAAGGACGGCCAGCGGACCGTCCCCATCGACCAGTTCCTGGTCGACAGCTTCACCACGGCCGTCCAGGAGGGCGAGATGGCCCTCGCGGTGCGGTTTCCGGCGCCCGACGACCGCACGGCCGGGTCGTACCAGAAGGTGGAGCGCAAGGTCGGCGACTACGCCACGGCCGCCGCGGCCGTGCAGGTATCGCTGAACGCCGACGGCACGGTGCGCGGAGCGGGGATTGCCCTCTCGTCCGCCGGGCCCTGCGCGGTCCGCGTGACCGACGCCGAGGCGCTGCTCAAGGGGCAGACGCCCACAGCGGATCTGATCCGCGCGGCCGGCGAGGCCGCCGCGAAGCAGAGCGACCCGCAGGCGGACCTGCGTGGCAGCGTCGAATACAAGAAGAACCTCGCGGGCGTGCTCGTCAGCCGCGGCCTGCGCCAGGCGCTGGCGCGTCTGGGGGTGCAGTCATGAAGGTCAGCATCAAGGTGAACGGCGTCCAGTACGAGAAGGACGTGGAGCCGCGCACGCTGCTCGCGTACTTTCTGCGGGAGGATTGCGGACTCACCGGTACGCACGTGGGCTGCGACACCTCGAGCTGCGGGTGCTGCGTCGTGGTGATGGACGGGGATCGCGCGGTGAAAGCGTGCACGATGTTCGCGGCGCAGGCCGACGGGCACGAGATCCTCACGGTGGAGGGCCTCGCCCAGGGCGGCGCGCTCCATCCGCTGCAGCAGGCGTTCTGGGACCAGCACGGGCTGCAGTGCGGCTACTGCACACCGGGCATGCTGATGACGTCGTACGCGCTGCTCAAGCACAAGCCGAACCCGAGCGACGGTGAGATTCGCGAGGAGCTCGCCGGCAACCTGTGTCGCTGCACGGGCTACAACAACATCGTGAAGGCGGTGCGGCAGGCGGCGGAGACGCTGCAGGCAGCCCCGGCCACCAAGTAGACCCACGGAGACGCATCATGAGCACTGACACGACCATCAAAGGCTCGCTGGGCGTCCCGATGAAGCGCAAGGAGGACCCGCGCTTCATCCAGGGCAAGGGCAATTACGTGGACGACCTCTCGTTCCCGGGCATGCTCTACATGGCCCTCGTCCGGAGCCCGTATCCGCACGCGGAGATTGCGGGGATCGACATTTCGGAGGCCATGAAGGTGCCGGGCGTGGTGGCCGTCATCACCGGCAAGGATCTCGAGGCCGCCGGCCTCGGGTGGCTCCCCACCTTCCACGGCCTGGACAAGCAGATGGTGCTGGCCATCGGCAAAGTGCTGTTCCAGTACCAGGAGGTGGCGGCGGTCTTCGCGGAGTCGCGCGGGGCCGCGGCCGACGGCGCCGAGGCCGTGCAGGTGGACTACAACCCCCTGCCCGTGGTGGCCGACCCGTTCACGTCGAAGAAGGACGAGGTGCTGCTCCGGCCCGACCGCGAGGCGAAGACCAACCACATCTACCACTGGGAGGTCGGCGACCGCGACCGCACCGACCAGGCGCTGCAGGCGAGCGAGAAGCGGATCAGGCAGCGGATGTGGTTCCCGCGCTGCCACCCCGCGCCGCTCGAGCCGTGCGGGTGCGTGGCGCAATTCGACAAGATGGGCCGGCTGCACTTCCACGTCACCTCGCAGGCCCCCCACGTCTATCGGACCGCGGTGTCGCTGGTCACCGGCATCCCGGAGGACAAGATCCACGTGATCTCGCCCGACATCGGCGGCGGGTTCGGCAACAAGGTACCGGTCTACCCCGGCTACGTCTGCGCCATCGTCGGCGCGCTGAAGATCGGGCGCCCGGTGAAGTGGATCGAGTCGCGGACCGAGAACCTGACCAGCACGGGCTTCGCACGCGACTATCACATGGACGTGGAGATCGGCGCGAAGGCCGACGGCACCGTGACGGCACTGAAGGTGTCCACGACCGCGGACCATGGCGCCTTCGATGCGGCCGCGGATCCCTCGAAGTACCCCGCCGGCATGTTCGGCATCGTCACCGGCAGCTACACCTTCCCGACCGCGCACGCCGAGGTGGACGCGTTCTTCACCAACAAGGCGCCGGGCGGCATCGCCTATCGCTGCTCGTTCCGCGTCACCGAGGCCAGCTTCGCCATCGAGCGCGGCATGGACATCCTGGCCGACGAGCTCGGCATGGATCCCGTCGAGCTGCGGCGGAAGAACTTCGTCAAGAAGGAGCAGTTCCCCTTCCCGTCGGTGCTGGGCTTCACCTACGACAGCGGCGACTACCACAAGACGCTCGAGGTGGCCCTCGAGAAGATCGGCTACCAGGCCCTGCTGAAGGAGCAGGCCGAGAAGCGCGCGAAGGGCGAGCTGATGGGCATCGGCATCTCGACGTTCACCGAGGTGGTGGGCGCCGGACCGTCGAAGCACTTCGACATCCTCGGCATCAAGATGTTCGACAGCGCCGAGATCCGCATCCACCCCACCGGTTCGGGCATCGTGCGCACCGGCGCGAAGTCGCAGGGCCAGGGCCACGAGACCACGTGGGCACAGATCGTCGCGGAAGAACTGGGGCTCGATCCGCAGAACATCCTGGTCGAGGAGGGTGACACGGACACGGCCCCTTACGGGCTGGGCACCTACGCCAGCCGCAGCACCCCGACGGCGGGCGCAGCCCTCGCGATGGCGGCCCGGCGCGTGCGCGAGCGCGCGCGCAAGATCGCGGCGCACCTGCTCGAGGTGGGTGAAGGCGACGTGGAGTGGAAGGACTACAAGTTCCAGGTGAAGGGCGTGCCGGCGAAGAGCGTCACCATGAAAGAGGTGGCGTTTGCGGCCTACACGAACATGGGCCAGAACGAGCCCGGCCTGGAAGCCACGCAGTACTACGACCCACCCAACATGACCTTCCCCCACGGCGCGTACATCGCCGTGGTGGACGTGGACCGGGACACCGGCGAGGTGAAGGTGCGCCGGTTCCTGGCGGTGGACGACTGCGGCACGATCATCAACCCGATGATCGTGGAGGGCCAGGTGCACGGCGGCCTCACCGAGGGCTTCGCCATCGCCTTCATGCAGGAGATCCAGTACGACAAGGACGGCAACAACCTGAACACCAACTTCACCGACTATCTCGTGCCGACGTCCCTCGAGACGCCGCACTGGGAGACCGCGCACACGGTGACGCCGAGCCCGCATCACCCGATCGGCGCCAAGGGCGTGGGCGAGAGCCCGAACGTGGGGAGCCCCGCGGCGTTCGTCAACGCCGTCGTGGATGCGCTGTCGCCTCTCGGCGTCCGGCACATCGAGATGCCGGTGACGCGCGACAAGGTGTGGCGCGCCATTCGCGACGCGGAAGCGAAGAAAGGCCAGTCATGAACCTGCAGTACAGCGGGGAGGAGACCATCACGGCCGACAAGGCCACGGTCTGGAAGTTCATCAACGACCCCGAGCAGGTGGGCCGCTGCCTGCCCGACGTGGTCGACGTCACCGTCCACGACCCCACCCACTTCGATGCCGTCGCGAAGGTCGGCGTGGGGCCCGTGCGCGGGAACTTCAAGTTCAAGTTCGAGCTGCAGCCGAGCGCGGCCGGGGATCGCATGGACATGAAGATCACCGGCGGGGGGTTCGGCAGCGCCATCGACCTCACCGCCGGAGCGGACGTGATCGAGGCCGGCCAGGGTACGACAAAGCTCAACTGGAGCGGCCAGGCGGTCGCCCGCGGCCCGGTCGCGGCCGTGGGCGGGCGCGTGCTCGACGCGCAGGCCCAGAAGCTCATCTCGCAGACGTTCGCCAACGTCCGCGAGCGCCTCTCGGCGGCCAGCGGGTGATCGCCGCCGCCATGACGCGGACGACGCTCCCAGAGCGGTTCTTCCAGCTGGCGAGCCCGGCCGAGGTGGACGCCCTGCTCGACACCGTCGAGTGGTGCGCCATCTTCAAGGCAGGCACCAGCGACAAGACGTTCGACGCGTGGTCCCTCGTGCAGAAGGCCTTCGAGCCGCGCGTGGACGTGGCCGTGGCCCTCATCCAGATCCCCTCGGGCCGGGCGGCCAGCGACCACGTGGCCGCCCGGACGGGCGTCACGCACAAGAGCCCGCAGCTGGTCCTGTTCCATCGGGGCCAGTCCGTGGCGCACCTGGACGAGCGCGCCATCCAGCCGGAGCCGATACAGGCCCTGATGCAGGAACACCTGCCTTCGACCATCGGCCCGCGTGTGGTGAACAGGAAAGCGGTCTCACTGGACGCGTACCGCAGGCTGCTGGAGGACTTCACCGAAGGTCGCCTGCAGGAGGAGCGCTTCCAGTGGGCCTTCCTCGAACGGCTGGAGAAGGAAGCCACCTGGCGGGACGATGAGTCGTTCGACCTGCTGAATGGGCTGTTCGAGAACGCCGATGGGCGTGAGGTGCGTCCCGCACGTCTGGTCGCCCACGAGTTCCAGGGGCAACTGGCCGGACGGCTCGAGCCGTTGAAGGACCGCGCGGCGACGCTGATGGCGCGGATCCGGGAACGGGGATAGGGCTGATTGGACTGGATGTGAGCCGCGGATAACGCAAACGCAGGCGCCGCAGATGCTGCAGATGACGCAGATGATCGACCGGGCAGGGCGACCGGCAGCACGGTCAACAGGCACCTGGACCAGGCGCCAAGAGTGAGTGAATCGAAAGGTATCTGCGTAATCTGCGCCATCTGCGGCTGTACCTAGAGAAATGGCCGACCCATCGACGTTCTTCGATCGCGTGGCCGCGCTCCGGCGCGAGGGGCGGCCGTTCGCCGTTGCCACGGTCGTCGCCAGGCGCGCGCCGGTGTCCGCGCACCTGGGTGACCGCGCCATCATCTTCGCCGACGGGCGCATGGAGGGCTTCGTTGGCGGCGCGTGCTCGCGCGAAATCATCCGCAAGCAGGCACTCGAGGTCATCCGCGGGCGCCAGGCGCGGCTGGTCTCCATCCGGCCGGACGCCAGCGAGCACTCGGCGAGCGGGATGGATCGCGTCGTCGTCCCCATGACCTGTGCCTCGGAGGGTGCCGTGGACGTGTATGTCGAGCCCATCGTCCAGCCGCGAGTGATTGTCGTCGCCGGCGCCACGCCCGTCGCGGGCGCGCTGGCGCGCCTCGCGCGGGCCATGCGTTACGACGTCGTCCGGGTCGTCGATGCCGATGAGCGCCGCGACATCGAAGCGGAGGCGGCCGAATTGGGCATAAGCGTGGCAAGCCTCGATTCCCTCGAAGCCGTGCTGAACGACGCGACCGGCAACGGCGGCGACTGCGCCGCAATCGTTGCGTCACAGGGCCACTACGACGAGCCTGCGCTCGAGGCCATCCTGAGGACCGCCGTGCCCTACGTGGGGCTGGTCGCCTCGCGCAAGCGTGGAGCCAGCGTCCGGGCGTGGCTCGAGGGAAGCGACGCGCACGGGCTCGATCGCCTGCACAACCCGGCGGGCCTCGACCTCGGCGGCCGCACGCCCGAGGAGGTGGCCCTCTCCATCCTCGGAGAGATCGTGCAGCTCGGTGCCGCTCGCCCGTCGAAGGCGCCCCCCCCCGAGGCGGCCTCACGCGTGCCGGGCGCCGGGCGGACGCTGCCCATGGCCGCCGTCCCCGCCCCGGCGCCAACGGCACCGGGCGCCGACGGCGTCGCCGTCGACCCCGTCTGCCACAGGGAGGTGGAGATGGCCGGCGCGAGGCACACGGCGGAGGTCGCGGGCATCACCTATTACTTCTGCTGCCCGGGTTGCCGCGCGCGCTTCGTGAAGGACCCGCAGCGTTACCTCGCCGCCACGCCATGATCAGCGCCGACGACATCCGCAGCCGCTTTCGCGATCGTGGCTTCGTCGTGGACGAGGCGTTTGCGACGGCGCTGGAGATCATGCTCGCGCTCCAGAAGCCGCTGCTCATCGAGGGCCCGGCCGGCGTGGGCAAGACCGAGAGCGCCAAGGTCCTCGCCGAGGCGCTCGACACGCGCCTCATCCGGCTGCAGTGCTACGAGGGCCTCGACGCCATGTCGGCGCTCTACGAGTGGAACTACCCGCGCCAGATGCTGCACGCCCGGCTCAGCGAGTCGAGCGGCGCCACCATGGAGCAGCGCGAGGCCGAGATCTTCTCGGACGCCTACCTGCTGAAGCGCCCGCTGCTCGAGGCGCTCACCCAGGACCGCTCCCCGGTGCTGCTCATCGACGAAGTGGACCGCGCGGACGAGGCCTTCGAGGCCTACCTGCTCGAGGTGCTGGCCGAGTGGCAGGTGACGATCCCCGAACTCGGCACCATCCGCGCGGCGCACAGGCCTCACGTCATCCTCACCAGCAATCGCACGCGCGAGCTCTCGGACGCGCTGCGGCGCCGGTGCCTCTTCCTCTGGCTCCCCTACCCGTCGCTGGAGCAGGAGATCGCGATCCTCCGCGCGCGCGTGCCTGGCCTGTCCGAGCGCCTCGCCGACCGCATCGCGCACGTCATGCACGCGCTCCGCGCGCTCCCGCTCCAGAAGGCGCCCGGCGTGGCCGAGAGCCTCGACTGGGCGATGGCGCTCATGAGCCTGCACCGCGAGCACCTCGACGCGCGCACGCTGGAGCAGACGCTCGGCTGCGTGCTCAAGGTTCACGAGGACCGCGCCGTCCTGCAGGAGCATCGGGAGGCCGTCGATCCCTTCCTCACCGGCGCCGCCGAAACGCTCGAGCCCGGCGGCTACAGCCTGCGCACCGACTTCGGCATCGGGTCGGTCACGCGCCGCTGATGTACCCGTACGGCGACCTGCCCGGCAACCTCGCCGCTTTCTGCGGCGTGCTCCGGCGCGAGCACGGCTTCCGGCTCGGCCCTGGCGAGGTTCGCGACGCCGCGCGCGCGCTCGAGGTGGTGGACGTCGCCGACGAGCACCGCGTGCGCCACGCGCTGCGCACCGTCCTCAGCAGCAGTGTCGAGAACGCGCTGGTGTTCGATGACGCGTTTGCGGCCTTTTTCTTCCCAGGCCCCGAGGGAGTACCGCAGCCCGGGCTGCCGGCGCCGTCCCGTCAGGACGAGCCCGCCGGCGAGGGCGCGACCGAAGGCGAGCAACGGCCACCGTCAGGCGACCGCGGGGCGGAGGCGGATCTCGACGGGGGCGAGGGTGGCACCGGGCCAGCCGTCCTGGACGACGAAGAGGATGGCGAAGGCGAGGCGCTGGCGGATCGAACCGAGCGAGCGAGCTACAGCCCGCTCGAGGCCGCGGGAGTGGCCGCGATCAGCATCGAGCCGGTGGGCCGCGAGTGGCGGCGGGCCGCGAGCGAGCTGATACGGCGCGTGCACCTGGGCCTGTCGCGCCGATGGCGGCCCGGGCGGCGCGGCCGCCGGTTCGATCTCAGGCGGACGTGGCGCGCGAGCCTTCAGACGGGGGGCGAGGCCCTCACGGCCCGCTGGCTTCAGCGCAGGAGGAGGAGCCCGCGCTTCGTGATTCTCATCGACGGCAGTCGATCGATGGCCGGCGCGGATCGAGCGGCCCTGGACCTGGCGGTGGCCCTCGCCAGCGTGACGGGGCGCGTCGAGATCTTCGTCTTCTCGACCGCGCTGCGATCGGTGACCCGCGAGGTTCGGCAGGCGGCCGCTGGCCGGCCCGTCATCGTCGATCTCGACCGCGATACGTGGGGAGGCGGCACGAACATCGGCGCCAGCCTTCGCGAGTTCCTTCACCTGCACGGCGAACGCCACGCCACCCGGGACACGCTCGTCATCATCGTCAGCGACGGCCTGGACGTCGGCGATCCCGCGACGTTGCGCGAGGCCATGCGCGAACTGCATCGCAGGGCCGCCGGCATCACGTGGCTCAACCCGCTGCTGGAAACGCCGGGATACGAGCCCACCTCGCGCGGCATGGCCGCGGCTCGGCCCTTCGTGACGACGTTCGCCGCCGTGCCGGATGCCGCCGGCCTGGCCCGGACGGCCAGGCGCGTGCGGCTTCGCTGATTCGACGGGCCCGCGTACAGAACCATTACAATCCGCCGCCGCCGGACCCGCTACGATCGCCGCTGAGGGAGCACTCTCATGCAGCGGCACTCCAAAGGCACGCGCGCCCGCGTCCTCCTGTCGTCGGTCTTCAAGCCCTTTGCCCAGGACGACGAGTTCGGCAGCCGGGCCATCAACCCGGTGGAGCTCTATCACAACCAGGTGACGCGCGCGCAGGGCCCGTTCTCGCTCCGGCTGTTCCACCGCACCTGGAGCCTGATGCTGCTCCAGCAGAACATCTCCGCGCCGTGCACGGTCCTGGACTTCCCGACGCGCGAGCGCTTCATCCGCGAGCTCACCAGGCACGACTACGACGTCGTCGGCCTCTCGGGCATCATCGTCAATGTCGGCAAGATCCGGGAGATGTGCCGGCTGATCCGCCGGCACTCGCCGAAGTCGGCGATCGTGGTCGGCGGTCACGTGACGGCCATCCCGGGAATCGAGCGGATGATCGACGCGGATCACATCGTGAAGGGGGAGGGGATTGGCTGGCTCCGCGCCTTCCTCGGCGAGGACACGGCGAGGCCTGTGGAGCACCCGATGATCCCGTCCTCGTTCGGATTCCGCCTCATGGGCCTGCCGGCTCCGCGCGGCGGGGGCAATGCGTCGGCGACCATCATCCCGTCGGTCGGGTGCCCGATGGGCTGCAACTTCTGCACGACGTCGGAGTTCTTCGGCGGCAAGGGGAAGTTCGTCAATTTCCTCGAGCGCGGCGAGGACCTCTACCGGGTGATGTGCGAGACCGAGCGGCGCCTGGGCGCGAAAGCGTTCTTCATGATGGACGAGAACTTCCTGCTGTACCGGAAGCGCGCCCTCGAGCTGCTGGACCTCATGAAGGCGGGCGGCAAGGCCTGGTCGCTCTACGTGTTCTCGTCCGCCAATGCCATCCGCAAGTACGACATCCGCCAGCTGGTGGAGCTCGGCGTCGAGTGGATCTGGCTCGGGTTGGAGTCGGCGGCCTCGGGCTACCAGAAGCTGAAAGGCACCGACACGGTCGCGCTGGCGCGCGAACTGCAGTCGCACGGCATCCGCGTGCACGGCTCCACGATTATCGGCCTCGAGCACCACACGCCGGACAATATCGCCGCCGAGATCGAGCACGCGGTGAGCCACGACACGGTGTTCCACCAGTTCATGCTCTACACGCCAGTGCCGGGCACGCCGCTGTACCGGGAGGTCGAGACGAGCGGCCGCCTGCTGCCGGATGTGGACCTCGCCGACATCCACGGGCAGTTCAAATTCAACTTCCGCCACGCCGCCATCTCCAGGGACGAATCGAAGCAGATGCTCGACCGCGCCTTCAGGCGCGATTACGAGGTGAATGGCCCCAGCCTCTTCCGGCTGATGCAGAACATGCTCGTCGGGTGGCGGCGCTACCGGGACGATCCCGATCCGCGCGTGCGGACCCGGGTGGCGGCCGAGGCAGCGCAGCTTCGCTGGGGGCACGGCGCCGTCCTCCTGGCGATGGAGAAGTACCTCAGGGACTCGAACAGGGCCGTGAGCGAGCGCATCCGCTCGCTTCGCCTGCAGGTCGAACGCGAGTTCGGCGGAGTCACCCGGGCCATCGATCAGGTCGTCGGTCCCGTGCTCCTCTGGAGTGCACGCCGCGAGGCGCGCCTCGCGCCCGCAGGCCGTCGGCTCGAGCCTCGCACCTTCCTCGAGCGCCGCAACTGGCGCTGACGGCGCGCCGCCGAATCGGGCGCATAATGACGCTGAAAGCGAGGCGAGCCATGGCCGAGCCGAAGACCGCCCCTCCAGCACAGCAGAAGTGCGCCCATCCCAGCTGCTCGTGCACGGTGCCCGCTGGCGCCAAGTACTGCAGCGACTACTGCAAAAAGGCGCCGGAGACCGAGCTCCACTGCAACTGCATGCACAAGGAGTGTCACCTCTAGTCCGGTGACAGATTCGGTCCGCGCGCCACGCGGGCTGGCCAATAGTTGTCAGTCCGCGTGTGCAACCGCGGCCAGCCGCGCGCAACCCGCCGCTGGCAGCATTCCTGCACATCCGGTGGTCGATGACTCGTTCGATCGCTGGTCCCGCACGGTGGCTGTTGACCGCGGCGTGGCTGTCCGCCGGCGCCGGCCTCGCGGGCGTGACCGCCACGGACCTCCGCGCCCGCCTGACGCCGCCAACGCCGCCCGAAGTGGCCACCGATGTCACGGTCCGCAACGCCGTGGACCACGAAGGCCGCCGGGCGTCGTTTCGCATCCTGCTCTTCACTGACGAGTTCCGGTGGCGCCTGAACTCGTACGACACCATCGAGGACGGCGCGACCTTCCCGGGCTTCACCGACGAGATGAAGGCGGTGCTCAACAGCGCGCAGGAGATCATCTGCGTCGGCGCGAGCTCACAGGAGATTCCCGCCGGCGTCGGCTTCAAGGCCGGGCGCGCGCAGGAAGAGTGGCGCGCGGCCAAGCGGGCCGAGCGGATCGCGCTCTGGGTGCGGCAGGCCCTCTCGAAGCCCATCCCGGTGCGCAAGCTGAACATCGGCCATCACACCCCGACGCGCACGGCCAGGGACACGTCCGATCAGCGGCGCGTCGTCGTAATCCTGGTGCTCGACCACGACGAGGGCGCAAACCTCGACGAGTCGCTGCGTGCGGCCATGGAAGAGGAGTCAAGGCGCGCCCCCATCTTCGATTCGCTGCTCACCGACTACTCGCTCGGCGCGGGAGAGAGGTTCACATGGGTGCCCTGAGCGACCTGCCGCCGGAGCTCCTCGCCGGCTGGGCGCTGTGGCTGGCCGGGGGCCTCGCACTGATGCTGTGGTTCCGGCATCGCAGCGCACGCCCTGGTCCGCCGTCGAGCGCTCCACGCGTGCCGCCCACCGGCGCGATGCGGCTGTCGGGAACGCGCCCCGCCGCCTCGAGGCCATCAGGGGTGAGGCCGGCGCCGGATCCGTTCTCGGAACTGCAGTCTCTGCTCGACGCGCCGGACGACAGGAAGCGGTAGACCGTCGGCGTCGCGCGGCTGACGCTCGGGCCACTCGGCTAGACTGTGGGCCATGAGGCGACTCATCATCGCTGCCCTGGCCTCCGTCGTCATCGTCGCGACCGGTGCGGCACAGCCTTCGTCGGTCTCCGCGTGGCGCGCCGCGCACGAGCGGCAGATCCTGGACGAGTTGCTGCAGCTCGTATCCATCCCCAACGTGGCCGGCAACGACGCCGACATGCGCCGCAACGCCGACGCGCTGGAGGCGATGTTCACGAAGCGCGGCTTCAAGGTCGAGAGGTCATCCGGTCCCGGTTCGCCCGTCGTGTTTGCGACCCTGGACGTGCCCGCCGCGCGCGGGACCCTCACCCTCTACATCCATTACGACGGCCAGCCGGTGAACGACGCCGAATGGACGCGGTGCAAGCCCTTCGCGCCCTGCGTGCATGGCGCCGATGGCCCCGTGACGCTCGGCCCCGACACGCGCCTCGACCCGGAGTGGCGCGTGTACGGACGCTCGGCATCGGACGACAAGGGCCCGATCGTGGCGGTCGTGAATGCTGTCGAGGCGCTGCGGGCTGCGGGTGCGGGGCCCCTCTGGAACCTTCGCGTCGTGCTGGACGGCCAGGAGGAGGCCGGCTCTGCCAACTTCCGCCGCTTCGCCGAGGCACGGGCAGCAGACCTGAAGGGCGACATCGCGATGACGCTGGACGGCCCGCGTCACCCGAGCGGGCGGCCGACGCTCTACTACGGTGTGCGCGGCGGGGCCGGGCTCACCGTCACGGTCTTCGGCGCGAAGGGGGACCTGCACTCAGGCAACTATGGGAACTGGGCCCCGGACCCCTCCATGCGCCTGGCGAAGCTCCTCGCCAGCATGAAGGACGACGCGGGCCGCGTCACGATCGCGGGGTTCTATGACGATGTGACGCCGCTCACGCAGACCGAGTTGAAGGCCCTCGAGGACATGCCGAACGTCGAGGCCGTCCTGAAGAAGGACTTCCTGGTCGCACAGCCCGAGCGCCCGGAGCAGCGCCTCGAGCGCAAGCTGAACGAGCCCACCTTGAGCGTGCTCGTGATGGAGTCGGGCGGCGGCTTCGGCGCCCCGGCGCGTTCCGCCATCCCCGCGTCGGCCAGGGCGCGCATCGAGATGCGGCTCGTCCACGGCCTCGATCCGGCGAAGCAGAACCGGCTGGTCGTCGATCACATCCGGAAGCAGGGCTACTTCGTGGTCGACGGCCGCGACCCGAGCGATGAGGAGCGCCTCACGCATCCGCTGATCGCCCGCGTGGACCTGCGCGGAGGCTCGACGGCGCCGCGCGTGTCGCTGGACGATCCGATGACGAAGGCCGTGTTCGCAGCCCTCTCGCGCGGAGGACGGCAGATCGCCCGCCTCCCGACGCTCGGTGGCGGGATGCCGTTTGCCACCTTCAGCGAGCGGATGCCCACCGTGGGACTGTCGATCGTCAACCACGACAACAACCAGCACGGCGCGAACGAGAACCTCCGCCTCCGGAACCTCTGGGAAGGGATCGAGATGATGGCGGACGTGATGACGATGGAGCGGCCATGATGACGATGCTCCCGCCGCCCACGCAGATGGTCCTGCGCGAGGGCTACTGCGAGTTCAACTACGGCCAGCCGGACCCGGACCTGCTCCCCGTCGACGCACTCCGGCGCGCGGCGGCCATGGCGCTCGACACGTTCGGCCCCGACACGCTCGCGTACGGCGCGCCCGAGGGAGCGTGGCCCCTGCTCGCCTGGATCCAGGAGCGCACGCGCGAACGCGAGGGCGTGACGGTGGCGCTCGATGAGTGCATCGGGACCGCGGGTAACTCCGACGCCATCGACCAGGTCTGCACGCTGTTCACGCGGCCCGGCGACGTGGCGATCGTGGAGTCGCCCACCTACCACCTGGGCCTGAAAATCCTTCGCGACCACCACCTGGACCTGCGGGCCGTCCCCATGGACGAGAGCGGCCTTCGTATGGACGCGCTCGACGCCACCCTGGCGCAGCTTGGTCGCGAAGGGAAGCAGGCCCGGCTCGTGTACACGATCCCGACCTTCCACAATCCGACGGGCGTGAACCTGAGCCTGGACCGTCGCCGCGCGCTGGTGGACAGAGCCGTCCGACACGGCTTTCTGATCCTCGAGGACGATGTGTATCGGGAACTCGCGTACGACGTCGTCTCGCCCCCTGCCCTGTTCTCACTGGCGCCCCGCGGCGTCGTGCTGCGGATGGGCTCGTTCGCCAAGTCGCTGGCGCCAGGGCTCCGGCTCGGATGGATCAACTGCAGCGCGGAGCAGGCACGTCGATTCGCCGACGGAGGGCTGCGCGACAGCGGCGGCGCCCCCAACTTCACGGCCGCGATGATGGTGGCGGCGCTCTGCCGGTCCGGCGACTTCGATGCCCATGTCGCCCGCCTGCGGGCGGCGTATCGCGAGCGGCGTGATGCGCTGGCTGCGGCGCTGGCCCGTCACCTGCCCGAGGGCTGCGCCTTCACCACTCCGGGGGGCGGCTATTTCATCTGGGTCACGCTGCCGGCGGGAATGGACGCCGATGCCGTGCGGCACGCGGCCGACGCGCATCGCGTGGCATTCATTCCCGGGGGCCGGGTCTCAATCGACGGGCGGGGGCGGGAGTGCCTGCGCCTGGCGTTCAGCCTCATGAAGCCCGCGCAACTGGAGGAAGGGGCGCGCCGCCTGGGTGCCGCGATCGCCGCGGCTGCCTGACTTTCGCCCATCCGGCATGGCTGCGGGGCGATGCGGTGAGGTCGAGGGCGTCAACACGCACAAAAGAAGAGGGACGGGATTGCTCCCGCCCCTCTTTCTATCTTCTGTCTTGTTTCCTTCTGCCTTCTGCCTTCCTACTGGCGCGGTGCGGTCGGCGCCGCCTCGGTCTGTGGCAGGCGCAGCGAAATGTACTCGCCGGTGTAGTTGCCGCCGCTCACGCCGACGATGATGTACTGCCGGCCGTTCGCCGAGTAGGTCATCGGGTGGCCGACCACGGGCGCCGGCAGCAGCACCTCGCCGACCTGCTGGCCGGTCTTCTTGTCATAGGCTCGCAGCATGGCGCCGCGTCCGCGCGGCTCGATGTTGGTCACCTGCGGATCCCCGGCGATGAGCAGGGTCTTCGTGATGAGGACGCCCACGTTGCCCGGCTGGCCGGTCTTCGGGATGTTCATCCCCCGCAGCCGGGGGTTGTTGCGGACAACGTCCGGCGTGTCGCCGTGCGGAACCTGCCACATGAGGTCACCCTTGTTCACGTCGATGGCGGCCATGACGCCGTAGGGCGGCTTCAAGATGGAGAGCCCGTCCAGGCCCTCGGACAGCGCGCGACGGCCCGACATGCCCGGGAACTGGATGGCAGGCGCGCCGCCGGGGCCGCCGGCCGGCCGCTCGCGGCGCAGGCCGTAGTCCGGCTCCGCTTCCCAGCGAGGCAGGCGCGGCTTGTTCTTGAACTGGTCCGGGTTGACCTTGTCGAACTCCTCGTGGTCGTACTTGGCCACGGTGATCGCCGAGTTGTGGGCGTGGGTGTAGAAAATGCCCGTCTCAGGATCGAAGCCCGAGCCCGGCCAGTTCACGCCGCCAGTGGTGTTGGCGATATTGATCGTTCCCAGCTTGTCGGTCTCGGGACCCACGGGCGGCACGTAGGGAATCGGTTCCCAGCGGAACTTCTGGAGGTTCTTGAGCGCCTGCGCGCGCAGCTCCGGAGTGAAGTCGATGAGGTCGTTCTCGGTCACGTGCGTCCGCGAGTACGGCGCCGGCTTGGTCGGGAACGGCTGAGTCTTTGCCGTCTTCTCGCCGTGCATGGTGCTCTGCGGCACCGGGCGCTCCTCGATCGGCCAGATGGGCTGCCCGGTGATGCGGTCGAACACGTACAGCCAGCCCTGCTTGGAAGGAACGGCCAACACCTTACGGGGCGTGCCGTCGATGTTCACGTCCATCACGAGGCCCCACGCCGACATGTCGTGGTCCCACAGCGGGTGGTGCACGAACTGGTAGTACCACTTCCGCTGGCCGGTCTTGATGTCCACCGCGACGATGCTCTCGGCGAACAGGTTGTCGCCCGGCCGGTTGCCGCCGTACTCGTCGATGGTCGGGGTCTCGACCGGCAGGTACACGAGGCCGGCCTCCGGGTCGGAGGTGATCTCCGTCCACACGCCGACGTTACCGGTCCACTCCCACGATCCGTTCTCCCACGTCTCGTTCCCGAACTGACCGGGGTAAGGAATGGTGTCGAAGCGCCACAGCTGCTTGCCCGTGCGGGCGTCGTAGGCGCGAACCAGGCCCTTGGCGTTCGTGCTGTACACGTAGCCGAGGCCCTCGAACATCGACGACCCGACGATGATCACGTCGCCGACGATGTGGGGAGTGGAGTGCAGGCCAATCTCGCCCTTCTCCAGGTCGAGCTGCTTGTCCTTGCCGATGACCACGCCCACCTTCAGGTCGATGACGCCCTTGTCGCCGAAGGTCGGGATGGGCTGGCCGGTCTTCGCGTTGAGCGACACCAGGCGGTAGCCGGTCGTCACGTAGACGACCCGGTCGTCGCCCTTGCCGTCGGTCCAGTAGGACAGGCCGCGGCCCGAGAGCTGACGGGGCGCCCAGCGCGTGGCGCGCTCGCCCTCGTCCATCGAGTACATCCACTTCATCTCGCCGGTCGAGGCGTTGAGCGCCACCACGGCGCGGCGCGTGCCTGCCGTGGCGTACACCGTGTCGCCGACCTTCACCGGGGTGCCCTCGAGCTTGGTCTCGGGGCGGGGGCCGAGGTTGTCGGTCTTGAACCGCCACGCCACCTCGAGCTTGCTGAAGTTGCCAGCGTTGATCTGATCGAGGGGCGAGTACTTGCTGCCGTGGATGTCGGCGGTGTACATCGGCCAGTCGCCGTTCTTCGTACTCGGCATCGAACCGCTCTGTCCGGACACGCGCGGGGTCAGCCACGCGACGCCCGCGACGAGCAGCGCCACCACTGGCACGACTCGAATTGCGATGCGCTTCATCGGTTTAGCTCCTGACAGGGACTTACGAACGGGCAGCCGCCCGGCGAGAGGCTCCCGGACGCGCGAGTATTCTAGCGCGGACCGGCCCAGCTGGCTCGCCGGGTTTTTGTCGCCGCGGCCCTCACAAGACTTACGCCACCCGGCGGGGGTCGTTTACGGTCCCGGAAGCCGCCCGCGACGGCGTTCCCATGCCGAAATGTCACGAAACGTATCGCGGCAGCTCATGCCGTCGCCCGACGGGTCCGCCACTCACGGCCGCTCGAAGCACACGGCATAGATGGGCGGCAGGTTCGACGAGATTGTCTCCCACGAGTCGCCGCCGTCCTCGCTCACCCAGAGCGAGCCCGTCGTCGAGCCGCACGCCAGCCAGTCGCCCGTCTCGTCCACGTCCAGCGCGTGGCGATAGACCAGGTCGTAGGCATGGTGCTGGGGCAGGCCCTGGCTGAGCGTCTCGAACGTGCGGCCTCCGTCGCGCGTGCGCGTGACCACCACACGCCCCTCCGCCGGGTAGCGCGTCTCGTCCTTCACCGCCGGCACGAACCACGCCGTGCCCTCGTCTCGTGGATGGGCCGCCACCGCGAAGCCGAAAGTGGAGGGCTGGACGCCCGTGATCTCGGTCCACGATCGTGCGCCGTCGGCCGACTTGAAGATCCCGTTGTGGTGCTGCGCCCACATCACGTCGGGGTTCGCGCGGCAGTGCGCCAGCATGTGCGGATCCTGGACGTTCGGCTCGAACTGCCGCTCCGGCGGCATGAACTCGGCGCGCATGCCGGTGGCCGTGGGCTCCCAGTTCGCCCCCCCGTCGCGCGTGGTCCACACCCCGCCGCACGACACGCCAATCGTCACGTGCCGCGCATCCCGTGGATCCACCAGGACGCTGTGGATACCCGGATGATCCGCGCCGCCCCCAAACCACTCCTCGCGCCGGGGGTCGTCCCAGAGCGGACGGTTGAGTGTCCACGAATCGCCGTTGTCCTCCGACCGGAAGAGCCCGCCGGGCAGCGTCCCGCACCACAGCACCCCCGGCTCACCCGGGCCGCCGGCCGCCAGGGCCCAGATCAGCTTCAGCGACCAGTCGGCCGGCACCCCTTCGGCAGGGGCCTTCGGGACATACCCCTCCGGCTTCGGCGGGTACTTCGGCGCAGCAATTTCCTTCCACATCGCACCGCCGTCCTCCGAGCGATGCAGCTTCACGCCGAAGTGGCCGTGGTTGAGGGCCGCGAACAGGTGGCCGCTGCGCGCGTCGTGCAGCGCCAGGGTCACGTTGTCGCCGAGGAAGCGCGTGCGCGTGATGCTCCACGCGCCGGCGCCACGCTCGATGGTGAACAGGCCCTTGCGCGTGGACACGTGGCATCGCGGGACCGTCACATCACCCTCCTGACAGCGCCTGCACGATGTCGACGACCGCCCCGGGCGCAACAGGGTCGCTCAGCCGCTCCCGGTCGTCTATCTGGCGGCCGTCGATGAACGCGGCCATGTGATGGCGCAACCTGCCACCATCGTCCAGCACGTAGCCGCGCGCGCGCTCGTTGCCGGCGAAGTAGGCGTCGAACACCTCGCGAAGCGTCGCGCCAGGCACCTCGAGCGTGGGGCAGGTCACGTGCCGCTGGATGTTGCGCGTGAATCGCACCGTCGCCATATCCCTCACTCGCTTCCGTCGAAGATCGCATAGCCCCCCGGCCCGTTGAACGTCACACGGGTGAACAGGTGGAGCGGCAGCAACCCGTCACCCATGAACGAACCCGCGGATGCTCCGTCCACCAGCAGCCCCACCTGGTCAGCGAGCCGGATGTTCCCGACATCCAGATTCTGCACGAGCACGCGCCTGGCCGGTAGGCTCCCGGCCACGCCCCTCACCTGGACGGTGTCGAGCGGTGTGACAAGCGGCAGGACGCGGCCGGGCCTGGCCAGCAGCACGAGGGCATCGGCCCCCGTGTCGGGTACCATCCGCAGCGCGTCCCGGGATCCCGAACGCTGGGGCAGTGTGACGGTGGCCCTTCCGCCGGTCAACTCGAGCGGCACGCGGACCCCGCTGGGACTGTCCGGCACCGGGTCATCGTGCCAGACGATTCGCCGACGTCCGTAGTCGATGGTGAAGGCCAGGGCCCCGAGAGCGTCACCCCCGACGAGCCCGTCGATGCGGCCGGCCGGGTCGAGGTCCCTGGCCGGCAGCATCAGCGCATCCGGCACCGCCAGAGGCCGCTGGTCCACGATGGTCAATCGTTCCAGCTTCACCAGGGGCCGTCGCGCCCGGCCCGCGTGGGTCACGACGACGGTTTCCCCGATCGAAGGGAGGCCCAGCCGGTCCACGAGGCGGTCGGTCACTACGGTCCGGCTGGCACCCGTATCGAGCCGGAACCTGAACGGCCCGGCGCCGTTAACTCGAACCGGAACGCTGATACCGCCGTCCATCTGTAGGACAAAGGTGGTGTGAGGACCTTCGGCCACGGCCGGCCGCGCCAGACTCGATCCGGTCGCCGAGGTGATCAGCAGGAAGGTGAGGAGGTGTCGCATGGTTCGACCATGCGATTGGCCCGAGGGGCAAGTCCTGAGGGCGGCCTGACCCTACGATGACGATTTCCTGATGAGCGAACGGAAGGGCGAAACGGTGGAGCGACGACCGGGAGCGGCACGATACGAGTGGGACGACTTCAGGCTCGACATGGACGCGTACCGCCTCGAACGCCGGGGCGAGATGCTGGCTGTCGAGCCGAAGGCGCTCGACCTGCTCGCGCTCCTGGTGTCCGAGCCCGGCCACCTGTTCACGAAGCAGGAGATCTTCGACAGGGTCTGGCCAGGCACCGCTGTCACCGATCACGCTCTCACGCGCGTCGTCGCACAGCTGCGGCGCATCCTCGGGGACGACTCCCGGGAGCCGAGATACATAGAGACGGTTCCCACGCGGGGCTACCGCTGGCTCCGCCCGGTCACCCTCGCCCGGGTGGCTGGCGCCCCGTCACCATCCTCGGTACCGCGTGCGCCCGGGCCCGCCGAGGACCCTCCGCGGGGGGAAGGCGGCGCCGACAAGGCCGCTGCAGCGCCAGGGATCCCGCAAGGCCTGGCTCGGCCAGGCCGATGGAATGCCTGGGCACTCGGCCTGGCCTCCGTTCTCCTCGCCCTGTTCGCCGCCGGGTTCTGGACCTCACACACCGAGAGCCGCGCCACAACGGGCGGCGCCGTCGAGGGCCCTGGGCCGTCTGCCGCGTGGCGTGACGTGGCCTGGCCGGTGCAGGTCACCACGCACGACGGCCTCGACCTCCACCCCGCGCTCTCGCCGAGGGGAGACGCCCTCGCATTCGCGTCCGATCGAAGTGGGTCCATCGAAATCTACGTCCGGCCACTCGCTGACGCGGCGGTCGATCGCATGCTGACGAGCGACGGGGGGCACAACCTGCAGCCGGCGTGGTCCCCCGACGGCACGCAGCTCGCGTATCACTCAACGGTGAAGGGCGGCATCTGGGTCGTCCCCGCGCACGGCGGCGTGCCGCGGCAGATCGCGGTGGAGGGCGCAAACCCCGCGTGGTCACCGGATGGGCGGCTCATCGCGTTCCAGTCGGACGAATACGCCGACGTCACGCCCAGCGCGTTCGGCGCGCAGAACGGCTCGACCTTGTGGATCGTGGGCGCCAACGGCACGAACCTGCGGCCAGTGACACGCGCGGGCAACCCCATCGGGGGCCACGCCGCGCCGGCGTGGAGCCCGGACGGCAATCACATCGCGTTCACGGTGGCAGATGGGGGCCGCAACAACGGGGTCTGGATGGTCTCGCTCCGCACCGGCGACGTGGCGGCGCTCGTCAACCGCCGTGGGTTGTACGAGGTGGCGTTCGCGCCCGATGGCTCGGCCCTCTACGCAGCGGGAGGGGAGGCCATCGTCCACCGGCTGCCGCTGGATGCGGAGCGCGGGCGCCTCGCGGGCCCAATCGAGACCATTCCCATCCCCGGCGTGCCCGGCGTGCGGGGCCTGTCGGTGTCCGCGGATGGTCGGCGCCTGGCGTTTGCGGGCCTTGCGCTCTCCAGCCAGATCTGGTCGCAGCCGATCAAGGCCGACGGCTCGCCGGCCGGCCCGCCGCGTGCGCTCACCACCGACACCAGCCGGCGCAACTCTGCGGCGGTCGTATCGCCTGACGGCAGGCGTATCGCCTACATGTCCACGCGCCGCGGCGAGCCTCCCAACGTGTGGGTGATGGACATCGACGGCGCCAACCGCGTGCAGGTCACGTCAAACGAAACGTCCGATGGGACGCCCTCCTGGTTTCCCGACAGCCGTCGCGTGGCCTACTTCACGAACCGCAACGAGAGCGACGGGCTGTGGTCCGTGGACGTGACGACGCGCCGCGAGGAGCCGCTCATCGACTTCAGCCAGTCCGTCCGGGCCCGGCTCACCGGCGCAACGCCCTACGAGTTCGAGCTCTCACCCTCGATGGCCAGCGCCGTCGTCGCGGTAGCCAGTCCGCCTGAGGGGCGACGGGCGCTCTTCGTCAGCCCCCTCGCCACCTTCACCCCCGAGCGTCTGACCGACCCGGCGTACTGGATTGGATATCCCGCGTGGTCGCCGGACGAGCGCCAGATTGCCGCCGAGCTCAAGGACGGCAGCTCCACGCACCTGGTCGTCGTGGATGCCCGCACGGGTGAGCATCGGCAGATCACCCGTGAGCGGGGCCAGACATGGGTGCGCAGCTGGTCGCCGGACGGGAAGAACGTGGCCGTCGCTGCACTTCGCGATGGCACATGGAGCCTTCGATGGGTGGAGGTGGCCACTGGCCGCCAGGGCACCATCACACCACCCGTCCCACCTCACGTCTATCTCCGCTACCCCGAATGGTCGCCGCGGAACGACGTGGTGGTCTTCGAACGCGGCGAGCTGCGCGGCAACATCTGGACGCTACCCCTCCACTGAACCCGAGAACCGCTTCATAATGTCCCGATGCCTGTTCGCGATCTTCCTCGCCGTGCGCCAGCCATCCTGACGGCGACCCTGGCCGTCGTTCTCCTCCCCCACGTGGTCGATGCGCAGTCGTCCGGCCAGCAGCCGCCCACGATCACCTTGCCGACGGTCGTCGTGACGGCGCAGAAGGAGCCGGCGGGCGTGAAGTCCATTCCCGGTAGCGTGACTGCCGTGACGGAGGCCACGCTCGCCTCGGTCGGCGTGCGCATCGTCAGCGACGCCGCGTTCTTCGCGCCGAACACCTTCTTCACGGAATTCACGGCGCGCAAGGGGAGCAACCCGCGGTTCCGCGGCATCGGCGCCAGCCCGGCCAACCCCGCGGTCACCACGTACCTCGATGGCGTCCCGCAGCTGAATGCGAACTCGTCCAGCATCGAGCTGCTCGATGTCTCGCAGGTCGAGTTCGTGCGCGGCCCGCAGAGCCCGCTCTACGGCCGGAACGCGCTCGGGGGCATCGTGAACATCTCGAGCGCCCGGCCGTCCCTCTCGGAATGGACCGGTACCGTGGTCGCGCCGTTCGCCAACGCCGCGTCGCGCGAGGTCCGAGGCAGCGTGTCGGGCCCGCTCTCGGAAACCCTGGCCATGAGCTTCTCGCTCGGGAAGCAGGAGCGCGAGGGCTACACGACCAACAGCCTGACCGGCAACGACCTGGATTTCCGCTCCGGCACGTTCGGCAAGGCGCAGCTCATGTGGGTGCCGAAGCAGAACTGGGAGGCCCGCGTCATCTTCAGCGCCGAGCGCGACCGCGACGGCGATTACGCGCTGGGCGATCTCGATCAGCTGCGCGCGGCGCCCTTCCGTGTCGCGCGCGACTACGAGGGCTACACGCACCGCGACATCAAGGCCACCACCGTGATGCTGCGCGGCGAGGGCGAGCACATCGCCTTCACGAGCAGCACCGGCTTCGTGAGCTGGCAGACCGAGGACGCCACCGATCTCGATTACTCCCCCCTGCCCCTGGCCACGCGTAACAACGCCGAGGAAAGCGTGCAGTTCACGCAGGAAATCCGTGCCGCATCGCCCGTGAATGCGCCGCTGCAACTCTCCGACTCCCTGGCGCTCAAGTGGCAGGCGGGCGTGATGCTCTTCACCCAGGGTTACGACCAGCTGGCGGTCAACACCATCGCGCCGTTCGTCTTCTCTCCGTTCGTGGACGTCCCCATTCAGCAGTACTCGCCGGAGGCGGCGCTGGACGACTTCGGCATGGGCGTCTTCGGGCAGGCCACGCTGATCCTGGACGACCGGCTGGATCTCACGTTCGGTGCGCGGTTCGACCACGAGGACAAGGAGGCGGTGCTCGGCAACTACCTCGTGCCGGCGCTCGTCCCGGGCTCACAGGTCAACAGTGAGCGCTCGTACACGAACACTTCGCCGCAGATTGCGCTGGCTTACCGCCCGCAGCCCGACCTGATGGTCTACGGGTCGCTCAGCCAGGGCTTCAAGGCCGGCGGCTGGAACCCGGCTTCTCCCCCGGGCGCGGAGGGCTACGACAAGGAGACGGCGTGGCACGCCGAGGGCGGCGTGAAGGGGACGCTGGCGGAGGGCAGGGTGTCGGCCAGCGCTGCCGTGTTTCACGTCAGCTGGAACGACATGCAGCTGAACGTGCCGAACCCGTTCGTGCCCGGCCAGTTCTACATCGCGAACGTCGGGGAGGCACGCAGCCGTGGCGTGGAGTTCGAGCTGGCCGCCAAGCCGCATCCGCAGGTCGAGCTGTTCGGCAACTTTGGCTATACGCACGCGCGTTTCGGCAACGGCAGCGTCTCGTCCGGCGCGGACGTGTCGGGCAACACCCTTCCGAACGCGCCGGACTACACCGCCGCTCTCGGCGCGCGCGTCGAGCGGCCTCTCACCGACGCCGTCACGCTCTTCGGGCGTGCCGAGGCGGTCTTCTACGGCGAGATGCAGTTCGACGATGCGAACACGGCCAGCCAGGAGGCGTACTCGCTGGTGAACGTGCGCGGCGGGTTCCGCAGCCGGTACGTCTTTGCCGAGGCGTGGGTTCGGAACGCGTTCGACACGCGCTACGTGCCGGTGGCGTTCCCGTATCCCGGGTTCACGGCGTCCGGTTTCATCGGCGAGATGGGCCGGCCGCGGACGTTCGGCGTGAGCGCGGGTGTGACCTTCTGATCACGTCGGGAGTCGGGAATCGGGAACCGGGAGACGGGGAATGCCGCCCCGGGACCTGAGAACCCGAGAACCCGAGAACCTCCGAACCGGAGAACCTTTCGAAGCCGTGTCCTGTTGACTTCCAACAGGAACCATGGCAGAGTCCTGTTGTCTTTCAACAGGAGACGCCATGCCTCCCTCGGGTAGCGAGGTCCCCTACGGCACGCTCGACCTGATGGTCCTCAAGACCCTGGCGGCCATGGGCCCGCTGCACGGCTACGGCATCGCGCGACGGATCGAGCAGGTGGCCGAGGGCGCCCTGGCGCTCAACCAGGGGACCATCTACCCGGCCCTTTTGCGGCTCGAGCAGCAGGGCTGGGTGAAGAGCGCATGGGGCACGAGCGAGAACAACCGCCGGGCCCGCTTCTATAGCATCACGGCCGCCGGCCGACGCCAGCTGGCCGCAGAAACCGAGACCTGGGCCCGCACGGTGTCCATTGTGTCGCGGCTGCTGGACCACGAGTCATGACGACACTCCGCGTGTGGCTGTCCCGGCTGCGCGGAGCGCTGAGGGGGCGGTCGCGCGCGGAGGCGGAGCTCGCCGACGAGGTGCAGACGCACCTCGACCTGCTGGCGCACGACTTCGTCGCCCGCGGCATGTCCCCCGAGGAGGCGCGGTTCGCAGCGAGGCGTGCGTTTGGCGGCGTGGACCAGGCGAAGGCGCTCTATCGGGACCAGCTTTGCCTGCCCGCCATCGACGGGCTCGCGCAGGACGTGCGGTTCTCCTGCCGATCGCTCACGCGGGATAGCAGTTTCCTCGTCACGGCGGTCCTGGTGCTCAGCCTTGGCATCGGGGTCACGCACATGTTCCTGACCATCGTGTATGCCCACACGATGCGCGGGCTGCCGATCCCGCGCCCCGACCGTATCCTCTACATCTCCACGTTCGACGACCGGACCGCCGACCGTCCGATGTCGTACCCGGACTTCGACGATCTTCGAGCTGGTGCGAGCCGCTTTCAGGAGCTCGTGGCCTACACGTCGACCCCCGTGGCGATCGGCGATGACGGGCGCGCGCCGGATCGGCTGGAGGCCAGCTTCGTGAGTGCCGGCGCATTCGCTACGCTGGGCATCACCCCGCTCGCGGGCCGCGACTTCGCCCCCGCGGACCATCGTCCGGGCGCCGCACCCGTCGTGATGCTTGGGCGATCGGCGTGGCTGTCGCGATATCGGGGCGACCCCGGCGTAATCGGCCGGGAGATTCTCGTAGATGGAGCTCCGGCCACCGTCACCGGGATCCTGCCGGATCGCTCGGGCTTCCCCTCGACCGCGAGCGTATGGCTGCCCCTCGAGCACAGCCCCGGCCTCGTCACGGCGCCACGCGACGCCCGCGGCTTGCGGGTGTTCGGCCGCCTGGACGACGACTCATCCGAGGCCGATGCCCGTGCCGACGTCGCCTCGATCATGAGCCGCCTCGAGGCGCAGCATCCCACGACGAATCGCGGCGTCCGCGGGCGGGTCGTGCCCATCAACGAACGCTTCCTTGGCCGCCTCGAGGGACCCTGGCTGGCCTTCCTGATCGCCGGCTGCATCATTGTCCTGGTGTCGTCCGCCAACGCAGCGAACCTGGTGCTCGCGCGCTCGCTGCACCGGGCACGCGAAGTGGCTGTGCGAACCTCCCTGGGCGCAAGGCGATCGCGCATCGTGCGCGAGCACCTCGTGGAAGCGCTGCTCCTGGCCTCGGCCGGCGGCGCGGCCGGCCTGGCCGTCTCGTGGACGGGGATTCGGCTGTTCGCGAGCGCCATTCCCGCCGGGACGCTGCCGTACTGGATCGACTACACCATGGACGTGAGGACGGCGGTCGCCCTCGTGGCCGTGTCCCTCACGACCGTCGCGGTCTTCGGCCTGGCGCCAGCCCTCGTGGCTTCGCGACTCGACGTGCTCCGCGTGCTGAAGGATGGCGGGCGCTGGCAGACCACGAGCGGGGGAGCGCGCCGCTGGACGGCGGCCTTCATGACCGCGCAGCTGGCGCTGGCCGTCGTGTTGCTCTCCACCGTCATGCTCGCGACCCTGACGGCACGGGCTCGCCTGCCGTCGGATGCCGCCCTTGCCACCACCAGTGTGACCACGGCGGCCCTCACGCTGCCGGCAAGCCGATACGCTTCGCCTGACGATCGGCGCTACTTCTTCGAGGGACTTCTCGAGCGCGTCCACAACCTGCCGGGCATCACCGCTGCCGCCATGACGAGCGCATTGCCGGGAACGGGGGTGGCGGCGCGCCAGCTCGACATCGAGGGACGTTCCTGGCCCGACGACCGCCTGCCGACGACGCTGGTCGTCGAGGTCACTCCCGGATACTTCCGGGCGCTGGCCCTTGCGCCGGCGCGTGGCCGCGACCTCACCGAGCTGGATGGTCGACCCGGGCACGCGAACGGACTCGTCAACGAGCGGTTCGTCGAACGGTTCCTCCAGGGGCAGCCTCCGATTGGCACGCGCCTGGGTGTCTCGCCGCCGGACCGGGCCGCCGGCCCGCAGTCGTGGGTGACGGTCGTCGGCGTCGTTCCCGACATCCGGCAGCGGAGCACTCCCGATGCCGAACCTCTCGTCTACCTGCCATTCGCATCGGCGCCGCCGGCCTCGGCCACCCTGATGGTGCGCAGCGCGCAGGATCCCTCGGCGGTGGCCGTGCTGCTCCGCGACGCCGCGCAGAGGCTCGACGCTAGGGTCCCGCTCTACCGGATCCAGACGCTGGCCCAGGTCGTGCACGACGCTGAATGGAACCCCCGCGTGTCCGCGCGGCTGGCGGCCACCTTGACGATGCTGTGCCTGCTGCTGGCAACCGTCGGGCTCTATGCCGTGACCTCGCATGGCGCGGGTCTGCGGCGGAACGAGTTCGGCATTCGGATGGCGCTCGGCGCCACGCCGCTGCGTATCGCGCGCCTCGTGGTCGCCGGCGTGCGGGTACCGCTGCTGCTCGGTCTCGGCTTCGGGCTGGCGGGCGCAATCGCCTGGGACCGGGCCTTTCCGTCGAGCCGGCCAGCGTTGAGGGCGAGTGACCCGTCGATCATGGCCCTGATCAGCCTCCTGATCGCCCTCGTGACGATGGCTGCGTGCTATCACCCCGCCCGTCGCGCCGCCACGCGCGCCCCCGCGGAGGTCTTGCGGCAGGAGTAGGGACGCCCACTCGTCGCTGGTGCCCGTTTCCCGTCTCCCTCTTCAGTGCGCCCCGGCGGGTCCGCTTCCCGCCCGAGGCCGCTTCATCAGGATTACCAGGGGCACCAGGCACAGGAAGATGACAGCCAACACGCGGAACAGGTCCACGAACGACAGCATGGCGGCGTGCCGCTGCACCGTGCCGTGCATCGCCGCGAACGCGCGCTGCGAGGCCGTGACCGGATCGGAGCCAGCGGCGATGAAGGCCTGCCGCATCGACTCGAGCATGCCCTGGGCCTGCGGGGAGTAGGCGTCCACGTGCGCGCCGAGCGTGCTCGTATACACCTGCTGCCTGCGAGCCAGCATGGTCGCCGTGACGGCGATGCCGACGCTGCCCCCCAGGTTGCGCATCAGGTTGAAGAGGCTCGTGGCGTTGCCCATCTTCTCGCGCGGCACCTGGTCCATGGCGATGGTCGTCAGCGGGACGAAGACCATCGACAGGCCGATGCCCTGCAGGAACTGTGGCCAGAAGATCTCCCAGTAGCCGGCGTTCAGGTTGAGCTGTCCGAGCCAGAACAGCGTGCCGGCACCCAGCGTGAGGCCGACCGCCACCAGCTTGCGCGGGTCGAGCCGCCCAATCAGCATCCCGACCGTCGGCATGCCGATGAGCGATCCCATTCCACGCGGCGCCATCGCGATGCCGGCCTCGAGCGACGGGTAGCCGAGCAGCGTCTGCAGCATGATGGGCAGCAGCACCAGGCTTCCGTACAGGACGAACCCGAGCGTTGTCATCAGGAGGACGCCCGTCGCATAGCTGCGGAGCCTGAACACGCGCAGGTCGATCACCGGCTCGCCGGCCATGAGCTCGCGCGCCAGGAAGGCCACGACGCCGCCGCCCGAGAGCACGATCAACGTGGTGATGAGCGGTGACGAGAACCAGTCTCGCTGCTGGCCCAGGTCGAGCGCCAGTTGCAGCGCGCCGACCCACAGCGCCAGCAGCCCGATGCCCCAGTAGTCCACGCGCATCGTCTCCCGCCGCAGGTACGACGGGTCGAACACGTAGAGCCTCGTCATCACCAGCGACACGATGCCCACCGGCAGGTTGATGTAGAACACCCAGCGCCACGAGTAGGTGTCGGTGAGCCATCCGCCGAGGACCGGGCCGAGAATGGGCGCGGCCACGATGCCGAGCCCCCAGAAGCCCA
Organism: Acidobacteriota bacterium; assembly: GCA_020851565.1. Taxonomy (GTDB): domain Bacteria; phylum Acidobacteriota; class Vicinamibacteria; order Vicinamibacterales; family UBA2999; genus VFZN01. The sequence goes on from JADZCN010000082.1 coordinate 56,792, forward strand.
TGGCCTTGCCGCGCATGTGCGGCGGGAAGGCCTCGAGCAGCACGGCCTGCGAGAGCGGCTGCATGGCGCCGCCGGTCGCCCCCTGCAGCAGGCGGAAGGCGACGAGGAGCGGCAGGTTCGGTGCGAGCCCGCAGAAGAGCGACGACACCGTGAAACCCGTAACCGAGGCCATCAGCAGCCGCTTCCGGCCGAACGTCGAGGCCAGCCATCCCGTGAGGGGGAGGACGATGGCGTTGGCCACCAGGTACGACGTGAGCACCCAGGTGGATTCGTCGATCGTCGCGGAGAGGTTCCCCGCGATGTGCGGCAGCGACACGTTCACCACGGTCGTGTCGAGCACCTCCATGAAGGTCGCGAACATCACCGCGACCGCCACGATCCACGGGTTGACCGGGCGCTCCCCGCTCATCGCGGTCACTTCGTGTAGACGGTGGGCACGACCGACAACCCCGGACGGAGGTGATGCTCCGGATCCTGGCCGGGGTCGAGCAGGATCTTGACGGGCACGCGCTGCACCACCTTCACGAAGTTGCCGGTGGCGTTCTCCGGCGGGAGCAGGCTGAACTTCGCCCCCGTGGCGGCGCCGATGCTGTCCACCGTGCCGTGCAGCGCCCGTCCGTCGAGGGCGTCCACTTCGACCACTGCCTCCTGGCCAGGCCGCATGCCGGCCAGCTGCGTCTCCTTGAAGTTGGCGACCACCCACACGTCGTCACGGTTGATGAGGGCGAGGAGCGGCTGGCCCGGCTGGACCTGCTGACCCACCTCGATGGCCTTGCGGCCGACGACGCCGTCGGACGGGGCGGTGATTCTCGTGCGCTCGAGGTTCAACTGCGCCTGGGCCAGTGCGGCGGCCGCCTGCTTCACCCGCGCCTCGGCCGCGGCCGCCCTGGCGCGCGTCACCTGCAGTTGCTCCGGTGCCGTCTTCGCGGACGCGAGCACGGCACGCGAGCGCGCCTCGGCGGCGCGCGCCTGCACGGCACGCTGCTCGGCCACGGCCACCGCGGTGCGAGCGGCCACGACTTCGGAGCGCGCGGCATCGACGGCAGCCTTGGATGCGTCGGCCGTGGCCTGCGCGGCTTCGAACTGCTGCAGCGCGATCTCCTCCTTCGCCACGAGCGGCCGCAGTCGTTCCACGTCCTTCGCCGCCTTGAGGGCCGCGGCCTCGTGCTCCCGTGCCCGCGCCTCGGCCGCCAGCAGTTGCGCCGTGGCCGCCTCCACCTGCCGGTCGGCGACCGTGACGCCGGCCTCCGCCTCGCTCACACCGCCCGAGGCGGACTGCACGTCGCTGGCCGTGGAGACACTGGCGATGGGGATGCCCGCGCCGGCGGCCAGTGCGTTGGCCTGGGCATCGGCCAGCTCCGCGGCGGCGCGGTCCACCGCGACCCGGTACTCGCGCGCATCGATCTCGACGAGGATGGTCCCTTTCTGCACGAACTGGTTGTCGCCGACGTGCACGGCCAGGACGGGCCCGCCGACGCGCGTCGCGATCTGCGTGATCCGGCCCTCGATCTGCGCATCGTCGGTCGACTCGTGGCCGGCCTGCAGCCACTGGACGCCGCCCACGAGAATGGCCACGACGGCCAGGCCGAGCACGATCCAGCGTGCCGGGCCGCGGAAGGGTTGAGGGGCCTCTGACATCTACTGCGCTCCTGTCTGGAGGGTCGACACGGCTTCCTCGGCGATGCCGATGGCGCGGGCCAGCATCGCTTTGGCGACGTTGTGGTGGTAGAGTGCCGCGATGCGCGCCTCCGCGGCTGCCGCGACCGACTCCTGCGCGAGGACCACCTCGATGTTGCCCGCCACGCCCGCCGCGAACCGGTCCCGCGCCTGCTCCAGTTCCTGCGCAGCCAACGCGACCGCGGTGTCGGCGACGTCGATCTGCTGCGCCGCCGCTCGCACGTCGAGCAGGGCCGTGCGCACCTCGAAATCGATGCGTCCCTTGAAGTCCTCGTACTCGGCGCGGCGCTGGCGGACGACGGCCTCGGCTTCCGACCGGCGGCCGTGCACGCGGCCCCCCTCGAACATCGGCACCCGGACCGTGGCGGCAATCGTGTACGTAGCATGCGCGTTCGACGCCTGTTGCCCGATGACGCCGTAATCGGCGTCGAGATGGAGGCTCGGCAGCCGCTCGGCCGAGGCGGCGCTGACCGTGGCCTCGGCCGCGGCCAGGCGCTCGGCGGCCGCGAGGAAATCGGGGCGGCGCGCAAGGGCCTCGGCCAGCGCCGTCTCGACCGACACCGCGGCCATGGGCGCGTAGGGCATGGCATCCTCGAGCGCGATCGCCTGGCCCAGCGGCAGGCCGATGGCGCGGGCGAGCCGCAGCCGCGCCTTCTCGAAGTCATTCTCCGTCACGCTCAGCCGGTGTCGCTGCGCCTGCACCTGCGCCTGGGCCCGCACCACGTCGATGCCGGCCACCAGGCCCGAGGCCTTCAGGTTCGACGCCTGGGTCAGCAGCGTCTCGGCGGTGGCCAGCTGCGCACGCGCCACCTCCACGCGGCTGCCGGCGGTGACGGCCTCCAGGTACAGATTGACGGACACCAGCACCACCAGTTCGCGCGCCGAGCGGATGCCCAGCTGCGCCGCGCGCTCGTGGCGGGCGGCGGCCCGGGCGTCGTTCAGGGCTGCGAAATCCACGAGCGGCTGCGACAGGCTGACCCGCGCATCGAAGACGGTGAAGGGCCCGACAATCGGGTCCGGCGCCGGGAAGCCGAAGGCCTCGAGGTTGATGACCTGCCGGCGCTCGCCGACGGCGCCGCTCACATGCGGCAGCAGGTCGGACAAGGCGCGCCACCGCGCGCCGTGAGCAGCGCGTGCGGCCTCGTCCTGCAGCAGCAGCCCGAGGTTGTGCTGCAGGCCGCGGGTGATGACGTCCTTCAGCGAGAGGCGCAGCCTAGCGGCCGACACCTCGCCGGCGGGCACGCTGCCGTGGAAAGGATCGCTCCCCTCGGTGGACTGCGCCCGCGCGCCGGAGGCGGGCGCCATCACCAGCAGGGCGATCGCGGCCAGTCGTCGCACGATCATTTCTTCTGCCCTCGCGCGGGCTGGAGGCCCGTCCAGATGAGATCGGTCAGGAACTCGATGTCGCGGGACGCGCTCGCCTTCGAGCCGATGAGCAGGTGCCGCGCGACGAGCCCCTTGCTCATATCGAACACGGCCAGGGCGGCGGCCCCGGCATCCACCGGCCGAATCTCGCCGGAGGCCACGGCCCGCGCGATCACCTTCTTGAGCGCCCGCGTCTGCCGGTCCAGCGCCTGCTGTGATGCGCCGCGCAGCGTGCCAGAGGCGGCCACCTGGCGGGCGAACTCCGCGACGTAGATGCGGAAGAAGTCGGGGTGCTGCTGGAAGTACTCCGCGCGGACGGCCACGAAGGCCTGGATGGCCTCACGGGCAGTGGCCGCCTGCTCGACCCGCTCGAGAATGAGGCGCCCGAGCTCGGCCATGCCGGCCGCAAAGGTGGCCTCGTAGATGGCCTGCTTCGACGGGTAGTAGAGATACACCGTCCCCTTCGCCACCGCCGATGCCTCGGCGATGGCTTCCACGGTCGCCTGCTCGAACCCGCGCTCGCCGAAGACACGTCGCGCCGCCTCGATGATGGATCGCCGCCGGAACTCGGTGACGACATCTTCCTTCGAGGGAGGAGCCGACGCGGCGCTGGATGACTTGTCAGTCATGTCTATGACCGAACGGTCAGTATACCAAACTCCTCAGTCGGCACGAGCGGGACCGGCTGGACTCCGCGTCGCCGCCGACCGCATGCGCCTCACCCGGGGACTCGCCGGGCTCCTGTCGCCTCGACGGAACGTTGCGCGGCGCACCTCCGCGTTGGCGCCACGCGTCTTTGCTATAGTCGAAGATTGGGCGACGGGCCGACCAGCTCGACAGGCGCCCGGTGACGCACCATCAGGAGGCATTGAATGCGGCGACTCATGTTCCCATTGGCGGCCATGGCAGTGGCAGCCCTGTTCACGACCGCGCTCCACGCGCAGAAGACCACCCAGCTCAAGGTAGGCGGTGGCGGCAGCCCCCACGTGCTGAGCGAATGGACGATTGACGGCGCCCACATCTCCATCGAGTACGGCCGCCCGTCCCTGAAGGGACGCACCGTCGGCAAGGAGGTGGCGACCTACGGGGAGGAATGGCGGACCGGCGCCGACGAGGCCACCACGATCAAGACCGACAAGGCCTTGATGTTCGGCATGCTGCACGTGAACCCCGGCACCTATACGCTCTACACGCTGCCGAGCGAGAAGGGCTGGCAGTTGATCGTCAGCAAGAAGACCGGGCAGTGGGGCATCCCCTACCCGAAGGGCGAGGACGTGGGCCGCGTCGCGATGCGGATGGGCGCGCCGCCCGCCCCGGCCGAGATGGTGACCATCTCCATTGAGGACACGCCGGCCGGCGGCACGCTGCACATCGACTGGGGCACCACCCGCGCCAGCGCGGCCTTCACGGTCATGAAGTAGGAATCAGGGAGTCAGGGGTCAGGGGTCAGGGATCAGGAGTCAGGGGCCGGTCCGACCTTTGACTCCCGCCCCCCCGACTCCCGACTCCCGGCGCAATCGTCCCGCTGCCATTCGCTGTGCCCGTTCGTAATCTGCGGGCACGTCCAGATCGAGAAACGCTCCCTCGTCATCCACCGCCACATTCAGCAGGTCGCTCGCGTGCGCGCGCACGATGGGCTTTGCGCCGGCCGCGGGATCCGCGGCCCGCAACTCGGTGAACAGCCGGCGATCGAACAGCACGGGGTGGCCATGCTCGTCACCTCGTGCGGGCCGTACGATGGGCGCGCCGGTCTCGCGCCATGCGCGCATGAGGGCACCGACCGTCGCGGGCGAGACCATCGGCACGTCCACCAGTGTTATCAGCGCGGCCTCCAGGAGCGGATGGTCGAGCGCGTCGAGGCCGCAGAGCGTGGAGGACAGTTGGCCCTCCGCCCAGCCGGGGTGAACCACCACCCGCAGGCGCCGATCGCGCAGGCGGAGGGCGTGCCGGACGGCATCGGGATGCGCGCCGGCCACGACGACCACCCGCGGCACCCCTGCCGCGAGCAGCGCGGCCACCCCCATCGACAACACCGTGTGGCCGCCATGCCCCAGCGGCAGGCCGGCCTTCGGCTGTCCCATCCGGGACGAGGCCCCGGCCGCGAGGACGACCGCGCCAATCATCGGGCTCCCCCCGGCATCAGCGGCACGTGCACACTCTTGCACTCCCTGGTAAACGGCACTCCCGGCTCGAGCGTATGCTTGACTTACCGCGAACGACCTGCCTACACTGGCTCCCCAACTCAAGGTTCCCCAACGCTCCCCGGCGCCGGCCATTCCTGGCCTCATTGTCTGATACCACCGGTATCTGCGGGTGCGGCAGTTCCTGGATGTTCCCAGGAGCTAGGAATCGGAGGATACGGGTATGCCGACCGGAACGATCGCACGACTCCTCATCGACAAGGGGTTCGGGTTCATCCGGGATGAGTCCGGCCTCGAACATTTCTTCCACCGCAGCTCGGTGCGGGGGACGGTGTTCGAACTGCTTCGAGAGGGGCAGCGCGTCGAGTTCACTCCTGAAGAATCGCAGAAGGGTCCCCGCGCCGGAGACATCCGGCTGATCGAGTAGCGCGCGGCGCTGCTCCTTGTTTTTTGTAAGACTTGCTTCCCGACCGGCCCCGCTCCCTGGGGCCGGAGTCTCAATCCCCACAATTCGCCGCTTCCAGGGGTCTCGCGTTCTGGGGTTCTCGGGGTCTGGGGTTCTCGGGTTCTGAGGTTCTCGAGTTCTCGGGTCGAGGTCCGCGCGGGCGATTCTCTGAGCACCTGGTTTCGCTCCCAGCCCCCGGCCTCATCTGCGTTATCTGCGCTATCTGCGGCCTCTGCGTTCATCTGCGGCCCGGCATCGATGTTGGCGGAAGCGTATGGGAGTCGAACCCATCCTGCCCCGCAAGGAGGCAGCAGCCGGTTTTGAAGACCGGGAGGGCCACCGGGCCCCGGTCGCTTCCAGCTCGATCATAACAGTCTGCCATCGCTCCCGCGGAAGCGCCGGCGCCATGGCGAGATGGATCCTCCTACAGCGCACACAACAGGCGAAGCACCTCTCCGGTATCCGAGAGATCGTCCAGTGCGACGTCGGCACCGGCCCGCTCGAGCTCGACGCGCGTGTGGCCCCCTGTCGCCACCGCGATGGACCGGGCGCCCGCGACGGCCGCGCACGCCACGTCGTGCGGCGTGTCCCCGATGACGACCACGCGCGTACGGGCCGCACCGGGCACGCCGCGCTCGACGGCCCTCTTCAGGGCGATCGGGACCAGCGCGTTGCGGTCCGCCGAGTCGTCCGAGAACGCGCCCCAGCCGAAGTAGTCCCACAGGGCGAAGTGACCGAGCTTGATCTCCGCCGCTTCGCGGTAGTTCCCGGTCAGCAGGGCGAGGTGCAACTCGGGCCGCGATCGCACGGCGTCGAGCAGCGCGTGGACGCCGGGCATCACGCCCTTGATGCCCGTGCCCGGGCGCAGGATCTCCTCGGACAGGCGGGGCACGTACGCGCCGCGGAACTTCTCGTGATTCTCGGGCGTGTCAGGAACGCCCGTTCGAAGGAAGGCCTGGGACACCAACCACGAGTCGGTGCGGCCGCCCATCGAGATGCCCGCGAACGCGTCGGGCATGCCGAACAGGGCTTCGAAGGCCGCCTCCATCGCTCGTACGCCGGCGCGACCGGTCAAAAGGAGTGTGCCGTCGATGTCGAACAGCACGAGCGCCGGCCTCGGGCTCATTGCCGATTGCCGATTGACGATTGAGCGATTCATTTCGCGATGGTCGATAGTCTCATTGGGCATTCGGATTGGGGGATTCAGGCATTGCGGCATTGAGGGAGCGACGGTGCCAAGCGGCGACCAGCGAGGCCGCCAGGCGACGGTACAGACGGCGCGATGGCGGAATGCCGCGATCACCCAATCACTCAATCACCCAATCCAATGAGCAATGCGCAATCACTCGATCACCCAATGAATCGGCAATCGCCAATCGGCAATCGTCAATGGGCACCCTCACTCAGTCGAGCTGTTCGTGATGGATGTCTGCCGCTCTCGGGCCGCTGGCGGTCGCCTCGGCACTGAAGCCCACGCGCTCGCCCACCCAGATGTTCTCGAACCGGCCCCCGCGCACGTCCTCGGCGACGAAGAACCAGTCCATACCGGCGTCGTCCCGGATGAACCCGAAGCCCTTGTCCGTCTCGATGCGGAGAATCTCGCCCCACGGCATGGTCAACGCCCTCCCAGTACTCGTCTGAATCGTTCCACGAAGCCACCTCCGGGCGCCAGCCCCCCCGTGGCGGGGTTGAGCGTCAGGAGGTCGCCTCCAGCCTCGCCCGCCCACTCCGTGTCCGCTGTCAGCGTCAGCAGGGCGGCTTCGCGCGCCCGCACGATCCGCGACACATCGGACGCGACTCGCGCCACCGCCTCCCGTGGAAGCGTCGCCGACGGGTGCTCCGCAATCACGAGCACCGGGCGCGCCGCGATGGCGCGTGCCAGGCGCACGCGCAGGTTCGTCTCGGCGTCCACGCGGCCGAGCGCCCGGTCCCACATCGTCTCGGTAATACCGGCCTCGCGGGCAAGCGACTCCACCTGGGACCGCAGTGCCGGATCGATCGGATCGACCTCCAGCGTGAACGGCATCGCCACATTCTGGAGCACGGTGAGCATGTCCAGGAGGACGGCGCGATGGCTGATGAGGCCGAGGCCGTCCAGGGAGCGCAGCCAGGCCTGGGGGTTCGGGATGTGCCGCGTGTTGGTGCCGAAGAGCGTCACGTCACCCTCGTCGGGCAGGGCCGCACCGGTGACGAGGTGTACGAACATCTCGGCGGCGGGCGCGTCGAATCCCGCGAGGCTGAGCACGTGGCCGCGTTCAACGGCGAGCTCGCGCACGCGCAGCGGCCTCAGCCCCTGGTAGTCCTTCACGAGGCCGCGGATGTCGAGCAGCGTCTTCATGGCGCGGGTCGGGCCGGGCGAAGGGGCACCCGCGCCTCCAGCACCGCGAACTCCCGGGCCGGCAGCACGACAAGGCCCAGCGCCGCCCGGGTGTCGCCGAACCCATGGAAGTCCGAGCCGCCACTGGTTGCGAGGCCGAGTGCCGAGGCCAGGGCGCGGTAGCGCTCGCGCACGTCCGGCGAGTGATCGGAGTGATGCACCTCGATGGCGTCAAGGCCCGCATCGGCCAGCGGCCGCAACAGGTGGTCGCGTCGTGTCACGCCCGGGTGGGCGAACGACACGATGCCGCCGGCCGCGTGGACCGAGGCCACGACGTCGAAGGGCGAGGGCCCGAGCCGGGGCACGAAGGCGGGCCGCCCCTGTCCCAGGTAGCGGTCGAACGCGTCGGCCACCGAGTCGGCGTGGCCGGCACGCACCAGCGCCCGTGCCAGCCAGGGCCGGCCGATCGACGTGCCGGGCGCCGCGCGCGCCTCGTCCAGGAGCGCCTCGACGTCCACCGGCACAGCCTGTGCGGCGAGCCGCGCCCCGATCTCGCGCACGCGGGCCATGCGGCGCTCTCGTTGCGTCGCGAGCAAGGCGCCCAGGGTGTGGTCGGTGTGGTCGACGAAGTAGGCCAGCATGTGGACGTCGCGCCCGTCGTCCACCGCGGTGATTTCGGTGCCAGGCACGACCCGGATGCCGCGCGCCGCACCGAGACGAGTCACCTCGTCCACCGCCTGCACGGTGTCGTGGTCGGTGACGGCAATGGTCGTCAGGCGGGCGGCGGACGCGCGGTCCACGAGCTCGGCCGGCGAGAGCCGGCCATCGGACGCTGTCGTGTGCAGGTGGAGATCGATCACGCGCTGCGTGCGGCCGCGCGCCGGCGTGCCGGGGCGGGCTTCCGCTGGCGCTTCTGCAGCAGGCGATACTCGCGGATCAGCATCTCGAGGTGCTGCCGCTCCTCCTCGGCGAACTCCAGGAAGATCTGCTTGCCCTCGGAGTCCTCGAAGCGCTCGCCGTACCGCTTGAAGAACCGGTGCGACCCGCGCTCGCAGCGGATGCCGATGCGCAGCGCTTCGAGGTCGTCCACGCCGTCGCGGCGCAGCTGATCCGCACCCGCGGCGAACAACCCGTTGGCGGCGCCCTTGAAGAACAGGAAGGTCGGCCGAGACTCGAGCTGCGGATCCTGTTCGAGGAGCTTGCGATACCGACCCTCCAGCGTCCCGAGGTGGTGCTTCTCCTCCTCGGCCAGCTCGTGGAAGATGCGCTTGCCGCGCGGGTCCTTGGTGATGCGCGCCGCGCGGGTGTAGAACTCCAGGCCGCTGCGCTCGGTGGCGATGGCGATGCGGAGCGCGTCGCGCGCGAACAGCAGCTCCGAGGTCGCCCCTTCTTCCGCCGGCTCCCGGCCGGTCCGGCACGCCTCGCACGTCCCGTAGATCTGCACGACGCTCTGCCGCGCCTGGAAGCCGCGGGCGGCTGCGACCTCCTCGACGAGCGCCTCGATGTCGGAGCTCAGGAACTCGTACGAGCGGTTGCAGGTCTTGCAGATGAGGTGGAAATGGCGAGGGTGCCGGTACGAGTGCTCGAACCGGAACCGCCCCTCGCCGAAATCGACCTTCCGGGCGATGCCCGCCTCCACCATCCACTGCAGCGTGCGGTAGACGGTGGCGCGGCTGATCCGGTGATCCTCGCGCTTGATCAATGCCACCAGATCGTCCGCGCTGAGGTGTCCCTCCTGCCGGAGGAACACATTGACGATGAGGTCGCGCTTGCTCGAGCGCTTGGTGCCGGCGGGCCGGAGACGATCGAGATCGGGAATGGCCGACGCTGTGGCCATGTTCCCTCCCTTGCCTGGTGTGCTGCCGTTACGCGTTGAACGACTGCCCGCAGCCGCAGGTCGACGTGGCGTTGGGGTTCTTGATCGTGAAGCCCCCGCCCGTGATGGTGTCCACGAAGTCCACTTCGGCGCCCTTGAGGTAGCTGATGCTGACCGGGTCGACGAACAGCTTCACGCCGTTCGACTCGAAGGACTGGTCGCCCACGCCGGCGCCGGCCTCCTCGATCATCAGCCCGTACTGGAAGCCCGAGCAGCCGCCGCCCTGCACGAAGACGCGGAGGCCGCTCTCGGCCTTGCCCTCTTCGGCCAGCAGTTCCTTGATCTTCGTCGCGGCCGCCTCGGTCACCGTGATGAAGGCCGGCAGCACGTCCGCCACGGGAGTCGTCGTCTGGGTTTCAGTCTGCATGGCTCAATTCTAACAAATGGAATGCCCCGGCGGTCAGGCCAGTTTCGCCAGATTTTCGGCCGAAGAGGCCTCGATGTCCTTGTGAAGGCTGTTCCCGTGGGAATCCATCGTCACGATGGCCGGGAAATCCCTGAGCTGGAGGTGCCACATGGCCTCGGGCGTCCCGAACTCCATCAGGGACACCCCGTCCACCCGCTCGATGCAGCGGGCGTAGAACTGGGCCGCGCCGCCGATGGCGTTCAGGTAGACGGCCCCGTGCTGCCGCAGGCCGGCCAGGGTCTTCCCCCCCATGCCCCCCTTGCCCACCACGGCTCGAATGCCATACCGCCCGATGATGTCGGCCTGGTACGGCTCCTCGCGGATGCTCGTGGTCGGGCCGGCGGCCGTGACCGTCCACGTGCCATCCTCGTTCTTCTTCACCACCGGGCCGCAGTGGTAGAGGACCGAGCCGCGCAGGTCCACCGGCGGCTCGTGGCTCATCAGGTGGTGGTGGACAGCGTCGCGGCCGGTGTAGGCAGGCCCGCTGATGATCACCACGTCGCCCACCTTCAGCGAGCGCACCGTCGCCTCGTCCAGCGGCGCGCGCAGCACGATCTCGCGGCCCGTTCGCTGGAAGCCGGCCTGGTCCATCATCGGAACCGTTGGTACCGAGGGGTCGCGGTAGAGCCACTGCCTGATGGCGCCCGACTCGCCGTCGAGCGTGACGCCCAGTCGGCGGAACGCCCAGCAGTCGTACGCTACCGACACGAAAAAGCTGGCCGGGAGCCGGTTGAGCATCCCCACCTTGCAGCCGATGAGCGACGTGCGCCCGCCGAAGCCCATCGTCCCCACGCCGAGCGTGTTCACGGTGCGCATGATCTCTGATTCGAGCCCGGCCAGGCGCTCGTCGGGATTGACGTCATCGAGCGTGCGGAACAGCTGCTGCTTGGCCTCGACGTAGCCGCTCGTGCGGTCCCCGCCGATGCACACGCCGATGGCGCCCGGGCCGCACCCCTTGCCCTGGGCCTGCCAGACGGCGTGCAGGATGCACTTGCGCACGCCTTCGAGCGTGCGGTCGGCGCGTCCGAGGTGGGGCAGCTCCATCGGCAGCGAGTACTGGACGTTCATGTTCTCGCAGCCCCCGCCCTTCAAGATGAGCTTCACCTCGACCTCGTCGCGCTCCCACTGCTCGAAGTGCAGGATGGGCGTGCCGGGCCCGAGGTTGTTCCCCGAGTTCTCGCCGGTGAGCGAGTCCACCGAGTTGGGCCGGAGCTTGCCGCGCTTCGTCGCCTCCGCCACGGCCGACTTGATCTGCTGCTTCATCCAGATCTGGTTGGCGCCGACGGGTGTCTTGATCTCGAAGGTGGGCATGCCGGTGTCCTGGCAGATGGCCCCTTCACCCTCGGCGGCCTGGTCGATGTTCTGGGCGACAATCGTCAGGGCCTGCGCCGACCGGGAGCCGGCCTCTTCGTGGCCCAAGGCGCCCCTGACCGCCGCCCGCACGTCCGGCGGCAGGTCGGTGGACGTCTTGACGATGAGCTGAAGGACGGAATCGAAGAAGTGCGGCAGCATATCGAGACAGTCTACCTCCGGCGCACAGGGGCCGGGCGAACTTCCCCGGGTGGCCGGTCGTCTACGGCTACGTGAAACACGCCATCCGACGTCTGCTGACCAGTCCCGTCTTCAGCCTCACCGCCCTCGTGACGCTGGGGGTGGCGATTGGCGCCAACGCCCTCATCTTCAGCGTGGTCAACGGCGTGCTGCTGAAGCCGCTGCCGTTCGCCAACCCTGAGCAGCTCGTCGCCGTGTGGCATTTCGCCCCCGGCGTGATGGCGGGCGACCTGAACATGTCGCCGGCCACGTATCTGACGTACCGCGACGAGCGGGTCTTCCAGGACATCGGCATGTGGCGTGATGAAGCCGCCTCGGTCACCGGGCACGGAGAGCCGGAACGCGTGGACACGCTGCGCGTCACCGAGGGCACGCTCCCTTTGCTCGGCATCCGGCCAGCGCTGGGCCGAATCTTCACCCCCGAGGACGATGCGCCGGGCAGCGCGCCCTCTGTGGTGCTCAGCCACGAATACTGGCAGCGGGTATTTGGCGGCAGCCCCGGCGCGCTCGGGCAGTCGCTCGTCATCGACGGCACGCCGACGCAGGTGATTGGCGTGCTGCCGGAGAGCTTCCGGTTCCTCCGCGAGCGCCCGGCCCTCGTGCTGCCCTTCCGCCTGAATCGAGCCGAGGTCTTCGTCGGCAACTTCAGTTACTACGGGCTGGCGCGGCTCAAGCCTGGCACCACCATGACGCAGGCCAGCGCGGACATCGCCCGCCTCATTCCCAGCCTCCCGGATCGCTTCGCGCTGCCGCCCGGATTCAGCCGCGAGATGCTCGAAAAGGTGGGGCTTGCGCCAAACCTCCGGCCGCTCGCGCGCGACGTCGTCGGCGACATCGGCCGCATCCTCTGGGTGCTGCTGGGTGCGGTGGCCATCGTGCTGCTCGTCGCCTGCGCCAACATCGCGAACCTGTTCCTGGTGCGGGCCGAAGGCCGGCAGCAGGAGCTCGCCATCCGCTCGGCCCTCGGCGCCAGCCGCGGTCAGGTCATCGGCGAGCTCCTGGCCGAGGCGTTCATGTTGAGCACGGCGGCGGGCCTGCTCGGCCTGGCCCTCGCGGCGGGCGGAATCCGGGCGCTGCTCGCCCTCAACCCCTCGCAGCTCCCCCGCCTCGACGAGATTGCCCTGGATCCGATCGTGATGGCGTTCGTGCTCGTCGCCTCGCTGCTGGCTGCGCTGCTCTTCGGGCTCATCCCCGTCGTGAAGTATGCCAACCCGCAGGTGAGCACGACCCTCAAAGAGGGCGGGCGCGGCTCGAGCGACGGACGGCAGCGTCACCGGGCGCGTCACGCGCTGGTCGTCGCGCAGGTGGCCCTCGCGCTGGTACTGCTCGTCGGCTCGGGCCTCATGATCCGGACGTTCGTCGCGATGCGAAACGTGGATCCCGGCTTCAGGGGCCAGGACGAGATCTTCACGATGCGGATTGCGATTCCCGAGACGGTCGTGGAGGATCCGCTGCAGGCCGCGGCGACGCACGAGCAGATCCTGCGGCGCATCGAGGCCATCCCGGGCGTGACCTCGGTCGGGCTCGCCTCCTCGATGCCGATGGACGGCTTCAACAGCAACGACCCCGTCTGGGTGGAGGACAAGCCCGGCCCGGAGGGGCAGATGCCGCCCATCCGGCGCTACAAATGGGTGACGCCGAACTTCTTCGGCACGGTCGGGACGCCGCTCATCGCGGGGCGCGACTTGACCTGGGACGACCTCCACGGCCTGCAGCCGGTGGTCATCATCAGCGACTCGCTCGCGCGCGAGTACTTCGGCAGCGCTGCCGCCGCACTCGGCCGCCGCATCCGCAACAGCCCCAAGAACCCGTGGCGCGAGGTCGTGGGCGTCGTCGCCGACGTCCGGGACGACGGCGTCACGCGGGGCGCCGTCCCGACGGTCTACTGGCCGATGACGATGAAGGACTACTGGGACCAGGAAACCTTCGTCCAGCGCTGGATGAGCTACGCGATCCGCACGCCGCGCGTCCGCACCGCCGGCTTCATCCGGGACGTGCAGCAGGCCGTCTGGAGCGTCAACCCGAACCTGCCGCTGGCGCGTCCGCGCACCTTCGCCGCGATCTACGACGAGTCGATGGCCGAGACCTCGTTCGCGCTCGTCATCATCGCCATCGCCGGGGGCGTGACGCTGCTGCTGGGGGTGGTGGGCCTCTACGGCGTCATCGCCTACATCGTGACCCAGCGGCGCCGCGAGGTCGGCATCCGCATGGCGCTCGGCGCCGGCGGCGCCGAGGTACAGCAGATGTTCGTGCGGCGTGGGCTGCAGCTGGCCGGCATTGGCGTGGTGATCGGACTGGGCGTCGCGCTGGCGGTCACGCGATTCCTCGCGTCGCTGCTGTTCGGGGTCAGCCCGTTCGACCCGCTCACCTACGTCTCCGTCGCGCTGGTGTTGACCGCGGTCACGCTGTTGGCCACGTGGCTGCCGGCGCGCCAGGCCGCTGGCGTGGATCCAGCCATTGCGCTCCGGTCGGAGTAGGAGGGGGCCTGGGGTCTTGAGGTCTTGAGGTCTTGAGGTCTTGGGGTCCTGGGGTCTTGGGGTCCTGGGGTCTTGGGGGGACTGGTGGGGAGGGGTTCCGCGTCGCCCCTATAATCGACTCAGCATGCGGGTTCGAACCGCCACGGCGTTGTGTGCGCTTGCGGTGCTGATGGGCGGTGCGCTCGGGGCACAGCAGCCGCGCCCGCACGGGAAGCTATTCCCGCCGCAGGACCTCGGCCTCCTCGAAGCGCCCGACCGCGACCAGTGGCAGCGCCCCGATCGCATCATGGACGCGCTCGGCATCGCCGATGCCTCGGTAGTGGCCGACGTGGGCGCCGGTAGCGGATGGTTCACCATCCGGCTCGCGCGCCGCGTGGGCCCGCAGGGCATTGTCTACGCGCAGGACGTCCAGCAGGAGATGCTGAACGCCATCACACGCCGCGTCCAGCGCGAGGGTCTGGCCAACGTGCGGACCGTCCTCGGACTCGGCAGCGATCCGCGCCTGCCCCGCGAGAGCCTCGACGCCGTGCTGCTCGTGGACGCGTACCACGAGATCGAGGATCGCGTGACGATGCTGGCGAATATCGCGAAGGCGCTCAAACCACAGGGCCGGCTGGGCGTCGTGGACTTCAAGTTGGAGGGGAGCGGGCCGGGACCCGAGGCCGAAGAGCGCGTCAGCCCTGACGTCGTCGCGAGCGATGCCGCCAGCGCCGGCCTGCGCGTCGTGGGAACCGAGACGTACCTGCCCTATCAGTACTTCCTGATTTTCGGGAAACAGTAGTTCCGAGGTCCTGAGGTCTTCGGGTCCTGGGGTCTTGGGTTCAAGACCTCAGCATCCGCCACGCAACCGGCAGCACCGGTGCCGCCGCCGCGATCTTGATGACGTCCACCAGCATGAACGGGGACGCGCCCAGCGCCACCGCCGCCACCAGACCCAGGTCCTTCGCCAGCCACAGCACGCCGCCGGCATAGACCGCCGCCAATCCTGCGGCCATCGCCAGGACGGCGGTCCACACCCGGCGATCCATTCCCCGCTCGGCCAGCCAGCCCGTGACGAGCGCCGCCAGCGGGTAGGCCATCAGGTATCCGCCCGAGGGCCCCATCAGGCGGAGCACGCCCTGCGGCAATTCTGGCGCGTGCGCAAACACCGGCAGCCCCGCGATGCCCAGCATGAGATAAAGGATCTGGCTCGTCGCACCCAGACGCGCGCCCAGCGCCGCCCCGCCCAGCAGCACCACCATGGGCTGCAGCGTGAAGGGCACGGGGGTGAACGGCAGTGGGAAGCTCACCTGCGCCAACGCGGCCGTGAGGACGGTGACGAAGAGCACCGCCAGCATCCGGACACCCGCCGCGGGGGATGATGAGGTCATCCGTTCGACGAGCGTTGACGCGTGGACAGCAGACGAGGCACGTGAAGTCATGACGAACGATTCTACCCGCAGGCCGCGGGCGCTGACAATTGCGGGGTCGGATTCGGGTGGAGGGGCCGGCATACAGGCGGATCTGAAGACCTTCGCGGCCTTTGGCGTGTACGGGACCTCGGCCATCACGGCCCTGACGGCCCAGAACACGCTCGGCGTGTCGGGCGTCCATGTCGTGCCGGCCGAGTTCGTGACGGCGCAGATCGAGGCGGTGGTCAGCGACATCGGCTGCGATGCCGTGAAGACCGGCATGCTCGCCACGTCGGCCATCGTCGAGGCCGTTGTGGCCGCGGTCGAGGCACTGGATCTCCCGAACCTCGTGGTCGATCCCGTCATGATCGCCAAGAGCGGTGACCGACTGCTGGACGCCGACGCCGTGCACGCCGTCCGTGCCTCGCTTCTCAAGGTGGCGCGGGTCGTGACGCCCAATATCCCCGAAGCCGAAGCGCTGGCGGGCATGTCCATCCAGTCGCGCGGCGACATGCGCGAGGCGGCCCGCCGCATCGCGGCGCTTGGCCCCGGCGCGGTGCTCGTCAAGGGCGGTCATCTGCCTGGCGACGAGGTCGTGGACCTGGTCTACGTCGATGGCGTCTTCCATGAGCTGGCGGGACCGCGCGTGGAAGGGCGGCACACGCACGGCACCGGCTGCACGCTCGCCGCGGCCGTGGCCGCTGGCCTGGCGCGGGGCGAAGACCTGGTGGCCTCGGCCGAGGCGGCGAAGGCCTTCGTCGCCGGCGCGATGCGGCACGGCGTCAACGTCGGTCACGGCCATCAGCCGCTCGATCACTTCTGGAGGTTCCCCGCGTCCGCTATACTCGATTGAGCCCATGAATGCGCGGACGGCGGTCACCGACTCGGTGCTCGATGCGGCCATGCTGGCCGGCCTGGTCGAAGGCCCTGGCCATGGCGCCGTGGTCACGTTTCTCGGCCTCGTGCGGGACCACAACCAGGGCCGCCGGGTCACGCACCTGGTCTATGAGGCCTACGAACCGCTGGCTGTCAAGGCCCTGGACCGCATCGTGCGCGAGGCCGCCGACCAGTGGCCTTCGGTGAGGATGGCCATCCATCACCGGACCGGGCAGCTGGCCATCGGCGAGGCCAGCGTGGTCATCGCCGCGGCATCGGCACATCGCGCCGACGCCTTTGCCTCCTGCCGATACGCGATAGAGCGCATCAAGCAGATCGTCCCGATCTGGAAGCACGAGTTCTTCGAGGGCGGCGATACCTGGGTCGAAGGCGCCACCGCCGACCCGGACGACGTCCGGGCCCTCGAGCAGGCGTTGAGGATTGCATGCGCGTGAAGGTCCGGCTCTTCGCCAGGCTGCGCGAGCTGGGAGGCTCGGGCGAGCTGGTGCGCGATGTCCCGGACAACGCCACCGTCTCGGCCGTCTGGCAGTCGCTCGTGCAGGAATTTCCCGGGTTTGCGGACTATCGACCGTCGCTGTCGTGTGCCGTGAATACCGAGTACGCGAAGTTCACGACCGCCGTCGCCGATGGCGACGAAGTGGCCTTCATGCCGCCCGTGTCCGGCGGTTAGGCCCGCACGCGGCGGTGCGCGGGCCGCGTGGCGCCCGTGGCCCCGGCACCTGGCGCGCGCCGTGCGATGCACCGTTTGGACCCAGGCAGCCAAGCACCCTTGCACCCTGCACCCATGCACCCTGCACCCTTGCACCCAGCACCCATGCACCCCTGCACCCCGCACCTGATCCGGAGGACCGGCCGTGTTTGACAAGCTGGCCGCGGTCGAGACCCGATACGAGGAGCTGATGGCCTCGCTCGGCACGGCGACCGTGCAGAACGACCCGGCCGAGTACCGCAAGCAGGCCAAGACCCTGAGC
Source organism: Acidobacteriota bacterium (assembly GCA_020851565.1). GTDB lineage: Bacteria > Acidobacteriota > Vicinamibacteria > Vicinamibacterales > UBA2999 > VFZN01. The sequence goes on from JADZCN010000082.1 coordinate 74,306, forward strand.
GATCTCGAGCCACTGGTCGAGAAGTACCGCGAGTACAAGGGCGTGGCCGCGGAGATCGCGCAGGCCGAGGAGCTGATGAAGGCCGGCGACCCCGAGATGCGGGACCTGGCCCAGGAGGAACTGAGCGACCTCACCATGCGGCAGGGACGCATCGTGGACGAGCTGAAGATCCTGCTCATCCCGAAGGACCCGAACGACGAGAAGAACGTCCTCGTCGAGATTCGGGCGGGAACGGGGGGCGAGGAGGCGGCGCTGTTCGCGGGCGACCTGTACCGCATGTACACGCGCTACGCGGAGCGTCAGGGCTGGAAGCTCGAAATCCTGAATCTGAGCGAGGCCGGGCAGGGCGGACTGAAGGAAGTCATCGTCAGCATCACGGGCCGTGGCGCGTACAGCAGGTTGAAATACGAAAGCGGCGTGCACCGCGTGCAGCGCGTGCCCGCCACCGAGGCCTCGGGGCGCATCCACACGTCGACGGCCACGGTGGCGGTCCTGCCCGAAGCGGACGAGATCGATATTCAGATCCAGGACAAGGACCTGCGTATCGACACGTTCTGCTCGAGCGGGCCCGGCGGGCAGAGCGTGAACACCACCTACTCGGCCGTCCGCGTCACGCACCTGCCCACCGGCATCGTCGTGTCGCAGCAGGACGAGAAGTCGCAGATCAAGAACCGCGCGAAGGCCCTGAAAGTGCTGCGCTCGCGGCTGTACGATCTCGAGATGCAGAAGCAGCAGGATGCCATCGCGAAGGAGCGCCGCGGCCAGGTCGGGTCGGGCGATCGGTCCGAGAAGATCCGGACCTACAACTTTCCGCAGAGCCGCATCACCGACCACCGGATCAACTACACGACGCACCAGCTCACCTCGGTGCTGGACGGCAACATCGGCGAGCTGGTCGACGCGCTGACCACCTACTACACGGCCGAGAAGCTGAAGGAAGTCACGGCGGTCGAGACCGGGCTCTGACGGCCCCGGAGGCCATGACGCTCCACGAACACCTGCGGGCGGCGCGCGCGCGGCTCATCGCCGCGGGCATTCCCCGGGTCGAAGCCATCCTCGACGCCGAGCTGCTGGCCCGTTACGTCCTCGGCTGGGATCGCGTAGCGCTCGTGGCTCGCCTGCCCGACCCGGCTCCGGCCGGCTTCGCCAGCGCCTACGCGGCGTGCGTGGACCGGCGTGCCGTACGGGAGCCGCTGGCCTACATCACCGGCGTTCAGGAGTTCTGGGATCGCCAGTTCCAGGTGGGCCCCGGCGTCCTGATCCCGCGGCCTGAAACCGAGCTCATCATCGAGGAAGCCCTCTCATGGGCGGGTGCCCGCGCGGCGGGTGCGGCCCCTTTGCGCGTCCTAGACATCGGCACCGGGAGCGGCTGCCTGGCGGTCACCCTGGCCCTGGAGATCGCCGGCGCGCAGGTCGCCGCCACCGACGTCTCCAGCGCAGCGCTGGCCATCGCGCGCACGAACGCCGAACGGCTCGGGGCGACGGTCGACTTCCACCTGGGAGCGTACCTCGCGGACCTTGCGGGCTCGTTCGACCTCATCGTCTCGAACCCGCCCTACGTGGCCGCGCCGGCCCACGCCGGCCTCGCCCCGGAAGTGCGCGACCACGAGCCGGTGACGGCGCTGGTCGCAGGCGCCGAGGGCCTGGATGTCATCAGGGAGATCGTCAGGAGGGCAGGCCCGGCGCTGGCGCCTGCTGGCCTGCTGCTGATGGAGATCGGCTACGACCAGGCAGCCGCGGTGTCGCGGATCGTCGCGGACAGCGAAGGCCTGCGACTCCTCCAGATCCGCGAGGACCTTCAGGGCATCCCGCGTGTGGCCATCGTCGCCTCGACGCGCCCGCGCGTGGACTCTTCGGGATGACGAGCTTCCGGCCCGTAAGGACGAGGCCGGGATGGCTTGTGCGCCGCGCGGCTCTGATCCACCATGTGATGCATGTCGTGCCTGTTCTGTCGCATCATCTCGGGTGAGATCCCGGCGTCGAAGGTGTACGAGGACGACCGGGTCGTGGCGTTCAACGACATCAATCCCCAGGCGCCCATGCACGTGCTGGTCGTCCCGAGAGCGCACATCGCGACGGTCAACGACCTCGCGGAGGGACACGATGCGCTGGTGGGCGCCATGCTGCGCCGCGCCGCGGCCATCGCCCGGGAGCGGGGCTACGACGGCAGCGGCTACCGCACGGTGTTCAACTGCAACGCGCAGGCCGGCCAGTCGGTCTTCCACCTGCACCTGCACGTCCTGGGCGGGCGCGCGATGGCCTGGCCCCCTGGCTGATCAATCCGTCTCCGGGTCCGTGACCAGCAGGTAGCGCCCGAAGCCGGCCGGGCGGTCGAGCGCGAAGTCCACGACGCGATAGCCGCGCGAGAAGTAGGTCTCGAAGATCTCGCGCGTGTGCATGCGCCAGGTCAGCGCCAGGTCCGGCGCCTGGTGCTGCATCTCGGTGAAGCCGGTCGGGATTTCCACCCACAGGCGCCGATCCTCCCGGTCGAGGTCGATGCTGGCGCAGGTCCGCCAGGTGCCCGCCATTGCGGTCTGATTCACCAGCGGCGCCTCGGCCACCTCGTGGGTGCGGAAGCGCAGCTCGGGCACCGACTCGAGCCGCCGCACGACGTGCGGCTTCGCGATGTGCCACTGGGCCACGAGCCGATCCGTCGGCGTGCCCTTGTGCAGCGCGCTCGTGGACTCGCCATACACGTTCCGGTGGTACTCCTCCGCCACGCACCCCAGCTTGGTCATGTTGAAGTGCGCGTTCATGGCTTGAAGCGGGTCGAACGTCCATTCGATGAGATCGAAGCCCATCTCGAGCGCCCGGTGCCGCTGCTCCAGCTTCAGCCGGTGGCCCAGCCCGCCGCGGTGCTCCGGGAGCACCCCGGTCATGTGTGACCACTGCAGCACCTTGCCTCCCTCCTTCATTCCCACCAGCGAGTAGGAGAAGCCCACCATGCGGTCGCGCTCGTCGAAGGCGCCCAGCAGGATGGCCCCGCGCTTGACGGTGATGCGGAAGACGACCGGCGGCACCATGTCGAGGACGTCGGAGAAGCCCCAGACCTGGCGCTCCAGCTCCATGACCTGCCTGAACTCATCGAACGTCGTCAGATTGCGAATGGTGATCGTGGACATAGACACGGGAACACGAAGGCACGAAGCACACGAAGTATTTCACGAAGTCTTCACTTCTCGCTGACCATCCACGAGGCGGCGCCGCTCAGAGGAGCGCCGCGAGCTCGGTGAGCGCCCGAATCACCGGCACCTCCGGCGGCAGGCCGCCGGGCACGTCGCCGGATCGCCGGAGGAGAATGGCGCGCATCCCGGCCGCCAGGGCGCCATGGACATCGGCTCTCAGGCTGTCACCCACCATCACCGACGAAGACCGGTCCGCACCGGCGCGATCGAGCGCCTCGTCGAAGATGCTGCGGTGCGGCTTCAGGTAACCGTGCTCGAATGACGACACGGCCGCATGAATGAGCCCGCCCAGCGCGAAATGGTCGCGGAAGGCGTCCAGGCTCCGGCGGCTGTTCGAGATGACGCCGACCGTCAGCCCGCGGTCCACCAGGGCCCGCAGCGCCGGCTCCACGTCGTCGTACATCTCGAAGTGGTGGTTGCCCGCCCACTGCTCGTAGATCTCGCGCGCCGCCCGCACGACGTTCGGCCCGCGCCCCCCCATGTGCTCGATGATCGTCGCCGTGTAGTGGATGAACAGCCCGTCGTCGTATAGCGGTTCCTCGACCTCGTCCAGGATGAACGAGGCCGCCTTGACCGCTTCGTCGAAACGGGCGGTGTCGAGGGCGATGCCGTGCGCGTGGCAGAAGCGCTGGTAGCCCTCGCCCTGGAACGTGGGGCCCGGATAGATCAGCGTGAAGTCGACGTCGAAGAAGACGGCCGTCACGCACGGGGGCGCGCTCACGGGCCGGGCTCCCCGGCCGGCGGGCCGGCCACCACCACGGTGGCACGCGAGGGATCGAGCAGCCGACGCGCGGCATCGATGGCCGCGTCCCGGGTGACGGCCCTGATGAGGCCCGGCAGCCGCTGGTCGTAGTCGGCTCCGAGGCCGAACAGCTCGGCGTTCAGCAGGAAGGCCGCGATGCCGGCATTGGTCTCCAGTTGCCGTGGCAGCGACCCGGCCAGGTATTGCTTCGATTCGGCGATCTCCTTCTCGGTGAACCCCTCCGCCCGTATCGCCTCGACCTCGGCGTCGATGGAGGCGATCGTGCGTGCGACGTTCCCGGCCGCCACGCCGGCCCGGATCATCACGGGGCCGGGGCCCAGCCCGGCGTCGAGCGAGCTGAAGACGTAGTAGGCCATGCCCTGCCGCTCGCGGATGCTGTCGCCCAGGCGCCCGCCGAGGGCGTACTGCCCGAGGGCGTTGTTCATCACCGACGCGGCCATGAAGCCGGCATCGGCCCGCCTGATGCCGACGAACCCATAGGCGACGTCCGACTGCGACTTGTCGGGCATGGCGATGTCCACCTGGCACCGCGCGGCGGCAGCCGGCGCCTCAGGAACGTCCAGCGGCGGCCTCCCGGAACCGGCCGGCCAGTCGCCGAGGGCATCTGACACCGCGCTCAGCATCAGGCTCGCATCCAGTCCGCCTACGACGACGACCACGTGCCCGGAGGGCACGAATTGCCGTTGATGGAAGCGGACCAGATCGTCGCGCATGAGCCGCTCCACGGAGTCCACCGTGCCACGGACACGACGCGCATAGGGGTGCGAGCCATAGAGCTCCCGGAACATCCGGTTCACGGCAACCGAGGCGGGATCGTCCTCCTCCTGCCGGATCGTCGTGAGGATCTCCCCGCGCCGTGTAGCGACGTCGTGCCCGGGAAACACGGGGTTCCTCAGCGCGTCCGCGACAATGGCGAGGACGGGAACGAAGTCGTCCACCAGGCAGGTCGCGGAGACGCCGACTTGGTGCCGCCCGGCGGACACCGTGAGCGAGGCGCCACGCCCGTCGAGATCGTCGGCGATCTGATCCGCGGTCCGCGTGGCCGTTCCGCGGTCGAGCACGCGCGCGAGGAGCGCGGCGGTGCCCTCACGCCCGTCTGGATCGTCGTACCCCCCGGCGCGCTGGGCGGCCAGCAGCGACACCGCCGGCGTCGTGTGGTTCTCCTGGACCACGACGGTGACGCCGTTGGCGAGCACCTGCCGGAGGGGGGTCAGCGGCATGCGTCGGCCTGCGGTTCGAACCAGCCCACGGTCCGGTTGGAGGACGTGAACGTCCGGCGAGCGGCCTCGTGAACGTCCTCGACGCTGACGGCAGCCAGCCGGCCCTCCAGGTCCAGCGCGTCCCGCCACGAACCGATGGTCTCGAAGTAGCCCAGCTGATGGGCAATGTCGGTCACGCCATCCATGTCGAACACGAAGCGCGCGCGCAGCTGTGCCCGCGCCTTGTCGAGTTCAGGAGGCGTGATGCCCTCGCGCGACATCCGCTCGAGCGTGGCGAGAACGCCGTCTTCGACGGCGGCGAGTGACTGTCCTTCCGCGACCGTGGCACTCACCGCGTACAGGAACGGCTGCGCGGTCGGCATGAGCGATCCCCCGACCGATGAGGCCAGCCCCGTGTCGACCAGGGCCCGGTAGAGCCGTGCGCTGCGCTGCGGGCGCGGCACGCGCCCGGCCGACCAGATGTTGAGGCCGGCGGCGCCGCTCAGCACGGCGTCGGCCACGAGCAACGGGAAGAATGCCCGGTCGCCGAAGGCCGGGGCGTGAAACGCCGCCTTCCAGTAGGCGGTCGTGCCCTCCTTGCGCAGCGTCACCCGGCGCTCGGCCTGCTGCGGCGGCTCGACGAAGCGGCGGCGCTCGGCCACCGGGCCCCCGGGAATGCCCCCGAACTCCCGTTCGACCCGCCGCAGCACGTCATCGCTATCCACGTCACCCACGACCACGATCGTGGCATTCGAGGGCCTGTAGAAGCGGCGATAGTGGCCGTAGAGGTCCTCCCGCGTCATGGCCTCCAGGTCCGATTGCCAGCCGATGGTCGGGTGCCGGTACGGATGCACCTTGAAGGCCGTGGCCGTCACCTCCATGTCGAGCAGCTGCTCCGGGTCGTTCTCGCCGCCCTGCAACTCCGAGATGATGACCGTCCGCTCCGATTCGCACTCGGTCGGCTCGTAGAGGCAGCGGTCCATCCGCTCGGCCTCGATGAACAGCATCCGGTCGAGCGCCTCGATGGAGGCGGTCTCGAGGTAGGTCGTCTGGTCGATCCAGGTGTACCCGTTCCAGCTCCCGCCGAACTGCTCGATGATGCCCTTGACCTGGTCGCGGGGGATGTTGGCGGTGCCCTTGAAGTTCATGTGCTCCACCCAGTGCGACACGCCGGTCAGACCGGTCCCCTCGTCGCGCGACCCGACCCGATACCAGCACCACACCGACGCCAGGGGCGCCGTGTGGATCTCCTGTACGAGCACCTTCAGCCCGTTGTCGAGCGTGGCTTCCCGCACCCCTGCACCCTGCACCCCTGCACCCTGCACCCTTGCACCCTGCACCCTTGCACCCTGCACCCTTGCACCCCTGCCATTACAATAGCTAAATCGCCATGCCCGAGTGGAAAGACACCTGCAACCTGCCGCGCACGGCCTTCTCGATGAAGGCCAACCTCCAGACGGCCGAGCCCGAGACCATCGCCCGGTGGGACGAGATGGATCTCTACGGCCAGATTCGCGCGGCCCGGAAGGGCGCAAAGCTCTTCCTGCTGCACGACGGCCCACCCTATGCCAACGGCGAAATCCACATTGGGACGGCCCTGAACAAGATCCTGAAGGACCTGGTCGTCAAGTCGCACAACATGGCAGGGTTCGATGCCCCCTACCTGCCGGGCTGGGACTGCCATGGCCTGCCGATCGAGCTGAAGGTGGACCGCGAACTGGGCCCGAAGAAGAAGCAGATGAGCACGGCGGATTTCCGCCGGGCCTGCCGCGCCTACGCCGACAAGTACGTGGACATCCAGCGCCGCGATTTCAAGCGGCTCGGCATCCTCGGCCTGTGGGACGACCCCTACAAGACGATGGCCTTTCGCTACCAGGCGTCCATCGTCCGGGCGCTCGGCAGGTTCGTCGAGCAGGACATGGTCTACAAGGGCAAGAAGCCCGTCCACTGGTGCACGCACTGCCGCACGGCGCTCGCGGAGGCCGAGGTCGAGTACGAGCCGCACACCTCGCCCTCCATCTACGTGGAGTTCCCGCTCGCCGAGTCGAGCCGCGCCGAACTGGCCCGCCGCGTGCCGGCCCTGGCCCGCTGGCTGTCTGCGCCATCTGCGGCATCTGCGGCCCCTGAGCTATCTGCGTCATCTGCGGCCCCGGCCTCTGCGTCCTCGGTGTCGGTGCTCATCTGGACGACAACGCCCTGGACCATCCCATCGAATCTGGCCATCGCCTTCCACCCTGAGTTCCAGTACGGCGCGTACGATGTCGGCGGCACCGTGGTCATCGTGGCGAAGGATCTGGCGGCGGCCGTCGGTGCCAAGACGGGGCGTCCGTTCGGGGAGCCGCTCGCGGTGTTCGACGGAACGGCCATGGAACGCCTCGTCTTCAGGCATCCGCTCTACGAGCGCGACTCCCTCGGTGTGCTCGCCGACTATGTGACGCTCGAGGCCGGCACTGGCGCGGTGCACACGGCGCCCGGGCACGGCGCGGACGACTACAAGACGGGGGTGAAGTACGGCCTCGAGATCCTGGCGCCGCTGGATGCTGGCGGGCATTTCGTCGAGACCGTGAACCTGTTCGGCGGGCTGCAGGTGTTCGACGCGAACCCGAGAGTCGAGGCAGCCCTCGCCGAGCGGGGGCGGCTCTGGCACCGGGAGGACTACGACCACTCGTATCCGCACTGCTGGCGCTGCCACAACCCGGTGATCTTCCTCGCCACGGCGCAGTGGTTCATCGCCATGGAAGCGCACGACCTGAGGTCCCGCGCGCTGAAGGAGATCCGCGACCGCGTCCGCTGGATACCGGCCTGGGGCCAGGCGCGCATCGAAGGCATGATTGCCAACCGTCCCGACTGGTGCATCTCGCGCCAGCGCGCCTGGGGTGTCCCCATCCCCGCCATGGACTGCACCAGGTGCGGCCAGGCCGTCCTCACCGGCGCCCTCGTCGAGCGCGCGGCAGCGGTGTTCGACCAGTTCGGCGCCGATGCATGGTACGAGCGCCCGGTCGAGGAATTCGTCCCCGAGGGGCTCACCTGTCCCGCCTGCGGAGGCGCCTCGTTCGAGCGCGAGAACAACATCCTGGACGTGTGGTTCGACTCCGGGTCCAGCCACGAGGCCGTGCTGCCCTTTCGCGAGCACCACCGCTGGCCCGCGGACATCTACCTGGAGGGCAGCGACCAGCACCGCGGCTGGTTTCACAGCTCGCTGCTCGTTGGCATCGGCACGCGCGGGCGCGCGCCGTTCGACCAGGTGCTCACGCACGGCTTCGTCGTCGACGAGCAGGGCCGGAAGATGTCGAAGTCCCTTGGCAACTCGGTCGCGCCGCAGGACGTGATCAAGCAGAGCGGCGCCGCGATCCTCCGTCTCTGGGTCTCGATGGTGGACTACCGGGAGGACATCCGCCTCGGGAAGGAGATCCTCGCCCGCACGGTGGAGGCCTATCGCAAGATCCGCAACGTGATCCGGGTGCTGGTCGCGAACCTGTACGACTTCGATCCCGCGGCCCACGCGGTTCCCCACGAGCGGATGCTCGAAATCGACCGCTGGGCGCTGGCGAAGTACGCCGAGTGCGCGGACCGGATCGTCCAGGCCTACGACGACTACGACTACCCCGCCATCTTCCAGGCGGCCAACACGTTCATCACCGTGGACATGAGCGCGTTCTACGTGGACGTCACGAAGGACCGCATGTACACGTTCGGTGCGAGCTCCGAGGCCCGGAGATCCGGCCAGACGGCGATGTTCACCATCGTGGACGGCCTGGCGCGACTGCTGGCGCCCATCCTCTCGGTGACGATGGACGAGCTGTGGCGCTCGCTGCCCGGGGAGCGGGTGCCATCGGTGCACATGGCCCTCTTCCCGATGGGGGACGAGACGGCACGCCTGAAGGACCCGGCGCTCCTCGAACGGTTCGCCACCCTCGGCGCCGTGCGCGACGAGGTGAACCTCGCGCTCGAGCAGAAGCGGCAGGACCATGTCATCAAGGCGAACCTCTCTGCGCAGGTGCGGCTCGAGCCCGGCGGAGACGAAGCGCCGCTGCTCGAGGACTACCGTGAATTCCTGCCAACGCTCTTCGGCGTGTCGCACGTGGAGCTGGTGGCCTCTCCCGGGGGCAGCCCTGGCGCGGACCAGTCGCGGCGCATCACCGTCACGCGCGCGGAGGGCGTCAAGTGCGAGCGCTGCTGGCGGTTCGTACCGGCGGTGAGCGCCGAGCCCGCCACCGCGGGACTCTGCTCGCGCTGCGTCGAGGCGCTGGCGCCGGTGGCCGGGCGTTGAGCATGCTCCGCGAACGGCGGCTCGAAATCGGGATCGTGCTCGTCGTGATCGTGCTCGACCAGATCACGAAGGCTCTCGTCCGCAATACCCTGGCGCTGCACGAGAGCATCGACGTCGTCCCGAACCTGCTGAGCCTGACCCGGGTCCACAACACGGGCGCGGCGTTCGGGATGCTGAACAGCGTGGATTTCGCCTTCAAGGCGGTCGTGATGTCGATGGTGGCGGTCGCCGCGCTGGGCGGCGTCGCCTGGTATGCCTTCAGCGTGCCCCTCTCGGACCGCCTGGCACGCATCGGCATCGCGGGCGTCGCCGGCGGGGCCGTCGGCAACCTGATCGACCGGGCGACGGCCGGTTACGTGCTCGATTTCGTGGACGCGTACTGGCGCGGGTGGCACTTCTGGGCGTTCAACGTGGCGGATGCCGCCATCACCCTTGGCGTCTGCTGCATGATTCTCGATATTCTGGGGCTGGGCCGCCGTGCATCCAATCCTGTTTAGTCTCGGGCCGATCACCATCTACTCGTACGGCGTGCTGCTGGCGGCGGCCTACCTGCTCGGCCTGGGCATGGCCGTCCGCCGGGCGCGCGCCGTGGGGCTCGACGGCAATCGAGTGCTCGACCTGGGCATCTGGGTCATCATCGCCGCGCTCGTGGGCGCCAAGGCGCTGCTCTTCGTGGTCGACTTCGATCACTTCACCAGCAGCTGGGAAGAGTTCACCACGCTTCTCCGCTCGGGCGGCGTGTTCTACGGCGGCCTGATCGCCGCCGTCGTCGTGTGCATCTACCAGCTCCGCAAGCACAGGCTGCCGCTCTGGCAGTCAGGCGACCTCTTCGCCCCCGGCATCGCCCTCGGGTACATGGTGGGCCGCCTGGGCTGCCTGCTCGCCGGCTGCTGCTACGGGCGGCCGACCGAGGTCGCCTGGGCCATCACCTTCACCGATCCCGCGGCCAATCTGAACGTGGGGACCCCGCTCAACGTGCCCCTGCACCCGACCCAGGCCTACGAGTCCATCGCCGGACTGGTGATCTTCGTGGCGCTGCTCGCGTTCGAAAGGCGCGGTCGGTCGTTCCCCGGTCGGACGTTCTGGATGTTCGTCCTCCTCTACTCGGTCTCGCGCTTCATCATCGAGTTCTACCGCGGCGACGACCGCGGGTTCGTCTTCGACATGGTCTCCACCTCGCAGGCCATCTCGCTCGTCCTCGCGCCGCTCAGCCTGTTCATGCTGTGGTACCTGAGCCGGCCCGAGCAGCCGCCCGCGGTGGAGGCGCCGCGCGGGCCCCGAAAACCCCGGTTCGCGTGACGCACAAGGGTCGCCCCTTCTGATCCGATGACGAGTCACGCGTTCACCGTGCCGGCCGAAGCAGAGGGTGAGCGACTCGACCGCCACCTCGCTGGCGAGATTCCGCAGTACTCCCGGTCGCAGATCCAGCGGCTGATCGAGGAGGGACACGTACGGGTGCCCCGCGTCAAGGTGACAAAGGCCAACGTTCAGCTCCGCGAGGGCGATGTCATCGAGGTGACGCTGCCCGAGGCCGCCCCTGCCGCACCCGCCGCGGAGGACATCCCCCTCGAGATCCTGCACGACGACGAGGATGTGGTCGTGGTGAACAAGCCGGCCGGCATGGTCGTGCACCCCGCGGCGGGCAATCCGCGGGGGACGCTGGTCAATGCCCTGCTCCACCACGTGAAGGACCTCAGCGGCATCGGAGGCGAGCTGCGGCCGGGTATCGTTCACAGGCTGGACAAGGGAACGAGCGGGGTGATGGTGGTGGCCAAGCACGACAGGGCTCACCAGGAGTTGTCGCGGCAGTTCCACGACCGCGAAGTCGAGAAGGAGTACGTCGCGCTCGTCTGGGGCCTGGTGCAGCAGCGGAAGCGGATCGACGCCTCTATCGGGCGCGATCCAAAGCACCGGCAGAAGATGTCGACACGCGCCACCCGGGCGCGCGAAGCCGTGACGAGGGTGACCTGGGCCCGGGACCTGAAGGGCCTGACGCTGCTGCGCGTGGCGATTGCCACGGGGCGCACGCACCAGATTCGCGTGCACCTGAGCGCCATCGGCCACCCCATCGTGGGGGACGCGCTCTACGGCGGCGTGCACCGCCGAGTGCCCGGGCAGTTCCGGGCCGTGCAGCGGCTGGCACGCCCGTTCCTGCACGCCGAGCGCCTGTCGTTCACCCACCCGCGGACCGGCGAGCGCCTGACGTTCGTCGCGCCACTGCCCGCGGATCTCGAAGATGTGCTGCGAGACATCACGCCCGCCGAGTTGCGGGCGAGCGTGTTCGGGGAGACACCTGATGAACCCGAAGCCGACGGCCACGCGCGTTAGCCGGTGCGAGGTGTACCGGGGGCGCATCTTCCGCGTCGAGGTGGACCGGGTGACGCTGCCAACCGGCCACACCCTGGACATGGAGGTGATCCGGCATCCCGGCTCCGTGGTGCTGCTGCCCCAGCCCTCGCCGTCGGAGATCATCCTGATTCGACAGTATCGCTACACCATCGACCGATACATCTGGGAGCTGCCGGCTGGCAGCCTGAAGCCGGGAGAGGACCCTGGCGCGGCGGCCGCACGGGAGTGCGAGGAGGAGATCGGCCTGGTGCCCGGCCGCGTGGAGCGCCTGCGCGGCTTCTATCCCACGCCCGGGTTCTGCGACGAGCTGATGATCTACTACCGGTGCACGGAGCTTGGCGCGCCGGCGCCGGGCTCCACCGCGCGGCAGGACGAGGACGAGGACATCGAGCCGCGCACGTTCACGCTGGCCGAGGCGCGGGCGCTCGTCGCGTCGGGCGAGATCGTGGATCTGAAGACGGTCGCGGGGCTGGCGCTCATCGAGACGTAACGCCGGCCCCGAACGAGCTCACTGCAGGCCCGCGTGCGCGCGCCGGCCCTGCGCAGCCTTGGCTTTCGCCGCCGCCCCGCGGGTGGCCGGGAGCAGCGCCAGCAGCAGCACCTCGTCGATGGTGCTGACCAGGTGGATGGTGAGCCCGCGCCGGAGTTCCTCGTTCAAGTCCTCCTTCACGTTCTTCTCGTTCATCCGGGGCAGGATCACTTCCTTGATCCCGGCCCGCCGGGCGGCCAGGACCTTCTCCTTGATCCCTCCCACCGGCAGCACCTTCCCCGACAGCGTGATCTCGCCGGTCATTGCCACGTCGCTCCGCACCGGGCGGCGCGAGAGCGCCGATACGAGCGAGGTGACCATGGTGACACCGGCCGAAGGTCCGTCCTTGGGGATCGCGCCCGAGGGCACGTGCAGGTGGACTTCGGACGACTTGAAGAACTCGGGGTCGATGTTCCACTCGGTCGCGTGCGCACGTACCCAGGAGAGCGCGGCGCGGGCCGACTCCTTCATCACGTCGCCGAGCTGGCCGGTGAGCGTGAGCGATCCGGCCCCCGCCATGCGCGAGGTCTCGACGAACAGCACCTCGCCGCCAACGGGCGTCCAGGCCATGCCGGTGGCCACGCCGGGCTGCTTCGTGCGGAGCTCCACTTCCTCGTCCATGAACCGGGGCGCGCCGAGCAGGTCGTGCACCAGGTCGGCGGTCACGCGAACCTTCGACTCGTCGCCCTCGGCGCGACGACGGGCAATCTTCCGGCAGATGGCCCCAATCTCCCGCTCCAGGTTGCGCACGCCGGCTTCCCGCGTGTACCCGCGGATGACGGCGCGCAGCCCCTGGTCGGTGAAGGCCACCTGCTTCGACGTGAGGCCGTGGTTCTGGACCTGCTTGCCCACGAGGTGGTCGCGCGCGATGGCGAGCTTCTCCTCCTCGGTGTAGCCGGCGAGCTCCAGCACTTCCATGCGGTCCCGCAGCGGCCCCGGAATCGTGTCGAGGACGTTGGCCGTCGTGATGAAGAGCACTTCGGACAGGTCGAACGGCACGTCGAGGTAGTGATCGCGGAAGGTGTTGTTCTGCTCGGGATCCAGCACCTCGAGCAGGGCGGACGAGGGGTCGCCGCGAAAGTCGGCACCGAGCTTGTCGATCTCGTCGAGGATGAACACGGGGTTCTTCGACTCCGCGCGGCGCAGGCCCTGGATGATCTGCCCCGGCAGGGCACCGATGTAGGTGCGCCGGTGGCCGCGAATCTCGGCCTCGTCGCGCACGCCGCCGAGCGAGATTCGGACGAATTTCCGCCCGAGCGAGGTCGCAATCGACCGCGCGAGCGATGTCTTGCCCACCCCGGGCGGGCCGACGAAGCACAGGATGGGCCCCTTGAGTGCCGGGTTCAGCTTGCGGACGGCCAGGTACTCGAGGATGCGGTCCTTCAGCTTGTCCAGCCCCGAGTGCTCGGCGTCGAGGATGTCCTTCGTGCGCTTGAGGTCGATGACCTCTTCCGTGCGCGTGGACCACGGCAGCGCCACGATCCAGTCGAGGTAGGTGCGCGCGACGGTGAACTCGGCGGCCGCGGGCGGCATCTTGGACAGGCGATCGAGCTCGCGCAGCGCCTCCTTCTTCACCGCCTCCGGCAGCCCGGCGGCCTCGATCTTCTCCCGGAGCTCGTCGATCTCGCGCGTCTGGTCGTCGCCCTCGCCCAGCTCCTTCTGGATGGCCTTCAGCTGCTCGCGCAGGAAGTAGTCGCGTTGGTTCTTGCCCACCTCGGATTGCACCTGCGACTGGATCTTCGACCCGAGCTCGAGGACCTCCAGCTCCTTGATGAGCAGGCGGTTCAGCAGGTCGAGGCGCGCGCGCACGTCCAGCGTGGCCAGCACCTCCTGCTTGACCTCGGTGCCGATGGTGCTCAGGCTCGATGCGATGAAGTCGGCCAGGCGCCCCGGCTCGGTGATATTGATGGCGAGCGTCTGCAGGTCGTCCGACATCAGCGGCGACAGCGACACGATCTGCTGAAAGTTGGTCTTGATGTTCCGCTGGAGCGCGTCGATCTCGAGCTTGTCCTTGTCGGCCAGGACCTCGGGCAGCTCGGTGACCCTTGCGCGCAGGTAGGGCCGCACCCCCGTCATCTCGTCCAACCGGACGCGCGCCAGCCCCTGCACGATGATGCGCAGGCTGCCGTCGGGCAGCTTGAACATCTTGTGGATGTGGCTGGCCGTCCCGACCGGATGGAGGTCCTTCTGCTGCGGATCGTCCTCGGCGGCCTCCTTCTGCGCGAAGACGGCAATCATCTTCCCACCGGTGACCGCCTCGTCAATCAGGCGCACCGAGCTCTCGCGCGCCACGGCGAGGGGCATGAAAGCCTGCGGAAACAGCACCGTGTCGCGGAGCGGCAGCACCGCAATCTCGGCCGGGACCGGCGCCGACAGGCGGGCTTGCTCTTCGGAGACGACAGGTTCGATGTGATCGCTCATGCGACCCCCCGGGGAAGACTCTACGCGATATGGCTTGACGTCGGGAACTGGAAGCCCGGTCCGGGCCGGTGAGGGGTGCAGGCCCCGCCACCGGCGGAGCCTGCTGTTCAGGAAGGACGCCGGGTATTACCCCTGGAACTCGTAGAAGAGGCTGGATGCGCCTCGGCGCTGAGCCATCCGCTCGCGCTTCTGGGCCATCTCACGCGCTTCCTCGCAGTCCTTGCAGCGGACCGCGAACGGCAGCGCGCGCAGCCGCTGTTCGGCAATCTCCTCGCCGCACTCGAAGCAGTGACCGTAGGTCCCTTCCTCGAGGCGCGAGAGCGCTTCGTTGATCTTGTTCAGGGTCTCGGCCTTCATCTGGATGAGGGCGAATTCGATATCCTCCTGGATGTCGACCTCGCTGGTCTCCCCCTGATCCATCACCTCGTGCGGCTTTTCGGAACCCTCGGCGCGCACGCCGCGGATCCGGCCCTGAACCTCGCTCATGATGTCGCGCCGGCGATCCTCGAGGATCTTCCGGAGCTCTTCGTAACGCGCTCCCCGGGATGCTGCCGCGACAGCTGCGCCGCGCTTCGTAACCTTGGCCATGACAGCCACTCCTTCCTCTCCCCCCTCCACAGCCGTTCTACTGGGAGGCGTATGATGCCCGCCTTCCTTGCAAAGGCGGTGCCTATGAACCCGGCCAGAACCCCTGGGCCGGAAACGGTCGGTCGTCCTGCAGACGGTCGATCGGGAGTATGAATTGGTGGGGCAACCAGCCGCCGGCGTTCGCACCCGGACTGCGTGTCCCCGCCCTCTCGACCTACTGCAAAGCACTCATTTTCAAAGAGTTAACAGACCGCTTCCAGACGACACGTGATCGGTCGAACACCGTTCACTGCCTATTAGACGCCGGAGTGGCCGATCGGGTTCTTGGACAATTGTCCGCCCCATATGTCCTTTCATGGGGACACCAATAAACCGCGAAACGGTAGCACGAATCCCAGTGTGTGGCAAGTCGTCCACACCCTGACCCCGGTTCGGTGCCGAGTGCCGGATTCCAGTCACCGGATCGCCGGCAGCCGGAAAGGCGCCAGTCGCGGTAATCTCTACACGGTGTCCTGCCCCCTCTGCTTGCGACGGCCGGCCAAGCGCGCCTGCCCCGCGCTCGGCCAGCACATCTGCCCGACCTGCTGTGCCACGAAGCGGCTCGTGGAGATCCACTGTCCGGCCGACTGCCCTCATCTGGCCAGCGCGCAGCGACATCCAGCAGCGATCGTCCGACGGCAGCAGGAACTGGATCTGACGACGCTCATCGCC
Organism: Acidobacteriota bacterium; assembly: GCA_020851565.1. Taxonomy (GTDB): domain Bacteria; phylum Acidobacteriota; class Vicinamibacteria; order Vicinamibacterales; family UBA2999; genus VFZN01. The sequence continues at coordinate 90,321 of JADZCN010000082.1, forward strand.
TCGATGGGACGCCGGCTCACGGAGCCGCAACTCCAGATCTTCTTCCTGCTGGCCAGTGTCATCGTCCGGCACCGGCCGGACGGACCGGTCACGCTGGCTGACGCGGATGTCGCCGACGCCGCCGGGGCGATGGCCGGCACGCTCGAAGCCGCCGGCCGGGGGTTGATTGCGGAGATCGCGGGATCATCGCCGGTCAGTGAAGGCCTGAGGCGCCAGATGGACGCGCTGCTGGCCGAAGTGGGAAGGGGGGCAGGAGCCCGCTACGCGGGCGATGCCGCCGAGGTGCTGCGCGGCGTCGAGCGTGGCGCGCGGCACGAGGCGCCGGGCGTCGGCGACGAGCGAGACAGCTATCTGGCGCTGTTGCGACGGGTGTTGCCGCCTCCGCCGGCGGACGAAGCCAGGCCCGCCCCGTCTCCGATCATCATTCCGTAGGCCCGGGCATCGTTTTGCCTTGAACCGGGGTCTGCACTATCATTGGGGTTTGTCCCAGGAGTCATGAACCATGGCTATGCGCTGTGAAATCTGCGGCAAGGGTCCGGTCGTCGGCCGCCGCGTGTCCCACGCCCACAACGTCCGTCCCCGCCGCTTCGAGCCCAACCTGCAGAATGTCCGGGCAGTGGTGAACGGCGCGACGAAGCGGCTGCGCGTCTGCACGCGCTGCATCCGGTCCCGCAAGATCGTCAAGGCGGCCTAGCCATGCGCGAGGTCGTCAGCTCGCCGGACGCGCCGGCGGCCATCGGCCCCTATTCGGCCGGCGTCCGGGCCGGCAACCTGCTGTTCCTGTCGGGATCGATTCCTCTGGACCCGGCGACGGGGCAGATCGTGCCGGGTGACGTCTCGGCGCAGGCGACACGCGTGATGGAGAACATCAAGGCGCTGCTCGCCGCAGCAGGCGCGGAGTTCCGGCACGTCGTCAAGACGACCGTGTTCCTCGCGGACATGAACGAGTTCGCCGCGATGAACGAGGTTTACGCGACCTACTTCACGGCCCCGTTCCCCGCCCGCTCCACCGTGCAGGTCGCCCGCCTGCCCCGCGACGTGCGCCTCGAGATCGAGGTCGTCGCCGTCCTGGATTAGACGAAACCACGGAGGCCCCCGGGACCGACGGCGCGAGAGGTGTTCCCGGGGTGTCACGGGCGTGCCCCCCAACGAGCCTTCGTGGGTCCTTCGGGATTCGTGTCGTCGTGCTTTCGTTCACCTGGTAGGGGCGCGCTCGACGTCCAGCACGCCCTGCACGCCCCTGAGGGACTTGATCACCTTCTCGAGGTGCTTCATGTCCTTGATCTCCACCGTCATGCCGATCGTGGCGTGCGCGGAATCGCCGGTCGTCGCCTCGAGATTCGTGATGTTGGTGTTGATCTCGGCGACGCGTGCGCTGAGGGCCGCCAGCATGCCCTTCCGGTCCTCGACGGCCATGGTCAGGCGGACGGTGTAGGGGGCCTGGTCGCTGCCCTTGTCCCACTCGACCTCGATCCGCCGCTCGGGGTCGAACTGCAGGTTCACCACGTTCGGGCAGCTCGCCGAGTGCACCGACACGCCCTTGCCGCGGGTGATGTAGCCGACGATCTTCTCGCCGCGAATCGGGTTGCAGCATCGCGCGCGGAACACCATCAGCTCGTCGGCGCCGCGGACCTTGATGCGGTCCGCCCCCGCGCTCCCCGGGCTGAGTACGCGCTTGACCGCCGAGACGACCGGGTGCTCCGCGGGCTTCTCCTTCAGCTGCTCCTGCGGCACGAGCTTGTCGAGCACCTGCCGGGCCGAAACCTTACCGTAGCCGATCTGGGCGAGCAGGTCGTCGGGCCGCTGGGCGCCGAACTCCGCGGCCACCGCGCTCATTCGCTCACCGTCGAGGAGCTTGGCGGGGTTGAGGTCGTAACGGCGAGCGTCCTTCTCGAAGACCTTCCGCCCGAGCTCCACCGCCCTTGCCTTCTCCTCCTCCTGGATCAGGTGCTTGATCTTGTTGCGGGCCCTGGAGGTCACGACGAAGTTCAGCCAGTCGCGGCTGGGCTTGGTGGCGGCGTTGGTCAGCACCTCGACGATGTCGCCATTCTTCAGCTTGGTGCGCAGCGGCACCATGCGGCCGTTGACGCGCGCGCCCACGCACTGGTGGCCGACGTCCGTGTGGATGGCATAGGCGAAGTCCACGGGCGTCGCCCCCTTCGGGAGCACCTTCACCTGGCCGCGGGGCGTGAAGATGTGCACTTCCTCGGGGTAGAGATCGATCTTCAGGTTGGTGAGGAACTCCTGCGGGTCCCTGACCTCCTGCTGCCACTCGAGCAGCTGGCGAAGCCACTGGAAGTACTGCTCGTCTCGGCCTGCGCCGACGCGGCCCTCCTTGTACTTCCAGTGCGCCGCGATGCCTTCCTCCGCGCGGCGGTGCATCTCCTCGGTCCGGATCTGGACCTCGAAGGCCAGGCCCCGCTCGCTCACGACCGAGGTGTGCAGCGACTGGTAGCCGTTGGGCCGCGGCATCGCGATGAAATCCTTGATGCGGCCCGGGACCGGCGACCAGGTCTGGTGAATGATGCCGAGCGCGGCATAGCAGTCCTTCACCGACGGGGTCACGACGCGCAGGGCGATGAGGTCGTAGACCTGGTCGAGGTCGATTTTCTGCTTCTTCAGCTTCAGCCAGATGCTGTAAAGGCGCTTGATGCGGCCGTCGATGGCGACCACGGGCACCTGGGCCTCGGCGAGCTTGGCGGAGATGCGGGCCTTGAGCTCCTCGATGCTCTCCTCGGCGGCACGGCGCTTCGCATCGACGCGCGCCTTCAGCGACTCGTAGGCCACCGGCTCGAGGTACTTGAAGGACAGCTCCTCGAGCTCGTTCTTGATCTTGGACATGCCCAGCCGGTTGGCGATGGGCGCGTAGATGTCCAGGGTCTCCTGGGCGATGCGGATGCGCCGGTCCTCGGGCATGTGCTGCAGCGTCCGCATGTTGTGCAAGCGGTCCGCGAGCTTGACGAGGATGACGCGGATGTCGTCCACCATCGCCAGCAGCATCTTCCGGAAGTTCTCGACCTGCCGTTCCTCGCTCGTCGAGAAGGGGATGGCGCCAATCTTGGTGACGCCCTCGACGATGTGGGCGACGTCCTCGCCGAACCGCTCGCGAATCTTCTCAGGGGTCGTGAGGGTGTCCTCGACGACGTCGTGCAGGAGGCCGGCAGCGACGCAGACGGCGTCGAGCTTCATGCCGGCCAGGATGTCGGCCACCTCGAGGGGGTGGACCAGGTAGGGCTCACCCGAGTGGCGGACCTGCCCCTTGTGCTCGAGGGCGGAGAAGACGTACGCCCGGCGCAACAGCTCCAGGTCGGCGTCCGGGCTGTAGCTCCGGACCCGGTCGAGCAAATCCTCGAAGCGAATCATCGCGAGCGGTGTCTAAGACAGGCAGAGGGAAGATCCGCCTTTCCGAAACCCATCATAGGGTCGGGGTTGCAGGGGGTCAAGAAACGGGACTATACTCCCGGTCTTCCCGCCCGAATGGAGCGGATGTTTGTAAGCGCTTGTAACGGCTCGACTTGGGAACCACCACAGCACTGCAGGGGGACACGATGAGGATTCGGTCAGCGGGAGCGTACTTGGCGCTGGTCGCCGGAATGGGTGTGGCGCTCGCCGGGTGCAGCCAGATTGGCCAGATCAAGGCCATGAAGGCGTTCAAGGACGGCAACAAGCTGTATGCCAGCAACGACTTCAGGGGTGCCGCGGCCAAGTACGAGGAGGCCGTCGCGGCCGACCCGAACGGCGAGCTCAACTCCTGTGGCAATAGCCCGGGCTGCGTCTACTTCTTCCTGGCGAACTCCTACGACAACCTGTATCGGCCCGCGCGCAAGGGCGAGCCGCAGAACGATGCCTACCTGACCAAGGCGGTCGAGTACTACAAGCTGGCGTCCGAGAAGATCGCAGACCCGACCTTCAAGACCCGGTCGCTCGAATACCTGGTGGCGGCGTACGGGCCCGACAAGCTGAACGACCCGACGATGGCCGAGCCGATTATCCAGGAGATGATCCGCCTCACGCCGGACGAACCGACCAACTACTTCGCGCTGGCCCGCCTCTACCAGGACTCGGGTGAGTACGAGCTCGCCGAGCAGACCTTCCTGAAGGCGCGCGATGCCCGCCCGAACGACCCCGCCGTCTACCTGCAGCTCGCGAACTTCTACAACACGCAGGGCGACTTCGAAAAGACCATCCAGTACCTGAACGAGCGCATCAAGATTGAGCCGAACAACCCGGAGGCCCACTACACGGTGGCCACCTACTACTGGGACAAGGCCAATCGCGACTTCCGCCTGACCGACAAGGAGAAGATCCAGTACGTGATGGACGGGCTGGGCTCGGTGGACAAGGCCATCTCCATCAAGAGCGACTACATGGAGGCCATTGCCTACAAGAACCTCCTGCTCCGCCTCCAGGCCAACCTCGAGAAGGACCCGAAGAAGCAGCAGGCCCTCCTCAAGGAGGCCGACTCGCTCCGCGACAAGGCCACGGAACTTCGCAAGCAGAAGGCCACGGGCACCGAGTAGTCCAACCGCACGCCCGGCCAGCCTCCAGGGTTCTGGCAATCGACCAAACAGGCCGCTCCGCACATCGCGGGGCGGCCTGTTTTTCTTTGCGCAACCCGCCGCGAAGCGCGGCCGTTTTCCTTTACTCTGCCGTAACAGATGGGTGGTAGTTTTGGTGGTTGAGGAAGGGTGAACGAGGACGACTATGTCTTTATCTTTTCGACGATACCGATACCTGCTGCTCCTGTCGTGCCTGCTGGCATGGCCCGTCTCCAGTGCCAATGCACAGGGTGTGACCACCGGCTCGTTGACCGGGGTGGTTACCGATTCCCAGATGCTGCCCGTCTCGGGCGCCAGCGTGATCGCGATCCACGCGCCATCGGGGACCAATTACGAGGCGACCACCCGCGCCGACGGTCGATTCACGATCCTCGGCGTCCGCGTCGGCGGCCCGTACATCGTCACCGTGGCCTACGTCGGCACCGGCACGGCGTTCGAGCCGCAGACGGTCGAGGACGTGATGGTCAACCTCGGCGTAGCGACCGATGTCGACATCACGGTGAAGGCCATCGCGGTCCAGGAGACGGTGACGGTCGTCGGCCAGTCGGACGCGGTGTTCAGCTCGAACCGGACGGGCGCTGCGACCGCGGTGGTGCGCGAGCAGATCGCCACGCTGCCGAACCTGAGCAACCGCCTCGAGAACTACACGCGCCTCACTCCGCAGGCCAGCGGCCTGTCGGTGGCGGGACAGGACAGCCGCCTGAACAACATCACGGTGGACGGCTCGTACTTCAACAACTCGTTCGGCCTCAACAACTCGCCTGGCGATCGCACGGGCGTTGCGCCAATCTCTCCGCAGGCCGTCGAGCAGATCCAGGTGAACGTCGCCCCCTACGACGTGCGACAGGGCAACTTCGTGGGCGCCGGCATCAACACCGTGACGCGAAGCGGGACCAACCAGTTCACCGGCTCGGTGTACCGGCAGTTCCGTAACGAGGACCAGGTGGGCACGAAGGCAAAGAACCTCACGGTCAACCCGGGCACGTTCGAATTCGCCAACACGGGCGGCTGGGTCGGAGGCCCGATCGTACGGAACAAGGCGTTCTTCTTCGGCAACATCGAGGACGAGGCGCTGACGCAGCCGGGCACGACCTTCCGGGCCAACGCCGGTGGCGAGCCCGTCGTCGGCGGCACGACCCGCGTGCTGGCATCGGACCTGAACGCGGTGAGCCAGTTCATGCAGTCGAATTTCAGCTACGACACCGGTGGCTACGAGGGATACGACTTCGAGGTGCCGGCCCGCCGCTACCTGGTGAAGGGCGACTACAACGTGAACTCGTCGAACAAGATCACGTTCCGCTACCTGCAGCTCGACTCGAGCTCGGACATCCTCATGTCCAACTCGAGCTCGCTCGGCTTCGGCAACCGCCGGACGAACCAGTTCTCGATGAACTTCGCCAACTCGAACTACAAGCAGCTCGAGGAGATCAAGTCCGGCGTCGGCGAGTGGAACTCGGTCATCGGCAACACGATGTCGAACTCGCTCATCATCGGCTACACCTACCAGGACGAGAGCCGCGAGTCGGTCGGGAGCATCTTCCCGATGATCGACATCCTCGGCGGCGACAACACCGGCTACATGTCGCTCGGCTTCGAACCCTTCACGCCGAACAACGAGCTCCGCTACAAGACGTTCCAGCTCCAGAACAACTTCACGAAGTTCAGCAACAAACACACGCTGACCTTCGGTGGCACCTTCGAGCGCTACACGTCCGAGAACGTGTTCTTCCCCGGCTCGCAGAGCGCCTACGTCTACAACTCGCTGGACGACTTCTACGCGGACCTCAACGGCTACATCGCGAACCCGAACCGCACGACCTCACCGGTGACGCTGCGGCGGTTCCAGGTGCGGTGGAACAACATCCCCGGCCAGGAGAAGCCGCTGCAGCCGCTGGAGGTGACCTACACCGGCGCCTACGCGCAGGACGAGTGGAGCGTGTCGGACAACCTCAAGCTCACGGCGGGGGTGCGCTTCGACGTGCCCTTCTTCGGCGAGACGGGCTACGAGAACGCGGTGGCCGACGCGCTGACGTTCCGCGACGAGGCCGGCCAGCCTGTTCAGTACTCAACGGCCAAGCTGCCGGACGCGAACATTCTGTGGTCGCCTCGACTCGGCTTCAACTGGAACGTGGACCCGGAGCGCCGGACGCAGGTGCGCGGAGGCACGGGCATCTTCACGGGTCGCCCGGCCTACGTGTGGATCTCCAACCAGGTGGGCAACACCGGCGTGCTGACGGGATTCGAGCAGCTGGACAACACGACGGCGCGGCCGTTCAACCCTGATCCCAACCGCTACAAGCCGGCGAACGTGACCGGCGCGCCGGCCTCGCAGTTCGAACTGGCGCTGACGGATCCGGACTTCAAGTTCCCTCAGCTCTGGCGGACGAACGTGGCCATCGACCGGCGACTGCCCTGGGGCATCACCGGGACGGCCGAGTTCCTCTACAACCGCGACGTCAACGGCGTCTACTACATCAACGCGAATCTCCCGGCTCCGCAGTCCGGGTTCGCCGGCGCCGATCCCCGCCCGCGGTACACGAGCACCCGGATCAACTCGCAGGTCCAGAACGCGGTCGTCCTCAAGAACCAGAACGTGGGCCGGTCGTGGAACCTCGCGTTCTCGGCCGCCAAGAACTTCACCGGCGGCTTCATGAAGTCCGCGTACAGCTACGGAGAGGCCAAGAACACCGTGGATCCGGGCTCGATCGCCTTCGGATCGTGGAACAACAACCAGCACCCGGGCGACCCGAACAACCCCGGTCTCGGGTACGCAGCCGGCTCGCCGGGCCACCGGTTCTTCCTGTCGGGCTCCTACGGCAGGGAGTACTTCGGCTTCGGCGCGACGACCGTGTCGGTCTTCTACGAGGCCCGCACGATCGGGAATGCCAGCTACGTGTTCTCGGGCGATCTCAATGGTGACGGCGGCACGCTGAACGACCTCATCTACATCCCTCGGGACGTCTCCGAGATGAACTTCCAGACCTTCACGGCGAGCGGCCGCACCTACACGGCGGCCGACCAGGCAGCGGCCTGGAACGCTTACATCGAGCAGGACGACTACCTGCGCGAGCATCGCGGCGAGTACGCGCAGCGCGGCGCCGTGTTCCTCCCGCTCGTCCACCGTCTCGACTTCAGCGTCGCCCAGGATCTGTACGCGTCGCTGAAGGGCCGTCGCCACTCGTTCCAGTTCCGGGCCGATTTCATCAACTTCGGCAACCTGCTGAACAACAGCTGGGGTGTGGCCCAGCGGCTCGTGTCGAACTCGCCGCTGGTCGTCCCCACCTCGGCGCAGGGCGGCCCCCTGGACGCGCAGGGACGCGCGCAGTACCGCATGCGCGTGGTGAACAACGAGCTGATGTCCCGGTCCTACGAGCAGACCGCCGATCTGCTGGACGTCTGGCGCATCCAGTTCATGATCCGCTACACGTTCAACTGAGAACGCAGATGACGCAGATGGCGCAGATGTAGGCCAGAAGGGCGGCCCCGGTCGGAGCAACCGGCCGGGGCCGTTTTGACATGCGGTGTCGGCTGCACGGGCGCCGCGGACGCCAGACGGTGCCCTCGCTCCCGCACCCGTCCGCACCTGCCCGCACCCGCCCGCACCTGCCCGCACTCGGCCGCACCCGTACGCTAGACTGCGGCGAGGGAGGTCCCTGTCCATGTCCCGCCGCGTCCTCACGACCCTCGCGCTGGCCCTGGCCTTGTTCGCCGGCGCGTTTCCGCGAGCCCAGCAGGCCTCGCTCGGCCGGATCGACTTTCCAACGTCGGCGACCGGCCCGGCCCAGGAGGCCTTCACCCGCGGCGTGCTGCTCCTGCACAGCTTTGAGTACGACGACGCGCGCGAGGCATTCCAGGAGGCACAGAAGGTCGACCCGGGCTTCGCGATGGCCTTCTGGGGCGAGGTCATGACCTATAACCACCCGCTGTGGGGTCAGACGTCCCCGGAGAGCGCACAGGCGGCACTCGGCCGCCTGGCGCCCATGCCGGCGGACCGGCAAGCCAGGGCGGGATCGGAGAAGGAGCGGGCGTGGCTGCAGGCCGTCGAAGCGCTGTTCGGCCCGGGCGACAAGCTGGCACGCGACACCGCCTACGCCAGCCGCATGCGCCAGATGCACGAGCGCTTCCCGGACGATCTCGAGGTGAAGGCCTTCTACGCGCTGGCGATCCTCGGCACGAGCCACGGAGGCCGTGACATGGCTACCTACATGAAGGCGGCGGCGCTGGCGGAGGACGTCTACCGGCAGAACCCACAGCACCCGGGCGCCGCGCACTACCTGATTCACGCCTACGACGACCCGATTCACGCACCGCTCGGGCTCCGCTATGCGGAAGCGTATGCCAGGATCGCACCGTCGGCATCGCACGCCCTCCACATGCCGTCGCACATCTACTTCGCGCTGGGTATGTGGGACGAGGCGAGTGATATGAACGAGCGCTCGTTCCGGGCCGCCGACGAGCGGGTGGCCCGTAAAGGCCTCGGCGTCGACGATCGCGGCTTCCACGCCCTCCTGTGGCTGGGCTACAGCTACCTTCAGCAGGGGCGCCTGGCCGACGCCCGGGGCGTGCTCGACCAGATCGAGCAAGCCGCGGCGAAGAGCGGCTCGGTCAGGACGCGCGGCCACCTGGCCCTCGCGCGCGCCGCGTGGCTGGTCGAGACACGCCGGTGGATGGACGCAAAGCCCGCGGTAGATCCCGAGGGCCTGGGCGCCGATGCGACCGCAGCCGACCTGTTCGCCATCGGCATGTCCGCCTTCAGGAGCGGCAACCGGATGGGCGGGAGCGAGGCGCTCCAGCGCATGGCCCTGCTCGTCGGGGACGGCGATCGTCCGCTCCGCAGCGTCACGACGGCCCGCCCGACGCCCGCACCGCGATCCGGGCCGACTCGTCCGGGTGTCACCCCCATCCCGACGCCACGGCCGATGAGGCCCGAGCCGCCGATGGTCCAGGGCGCACAGGCGCAGATCGGGCTGCCCGCGGCGGGGGGCACGAACGATCGCCGCGTGGCCGCTGTGATGGCCCAGCAACTCGAGGCCGTCCTCATCTTCTCCGAGGGCCGGCGGGACGAGGCGATTGTCCTCGCGAGGCAGGCCGCCGCGGTCGAGGACGGTTTGAGCTTCGAGTTCGGCCCCCCGCTCCCGGTGAAGCCCGGACACGAGCTCGTCGGTGACCTGCTCCTGGACGTGCGGCGTCCTGGCGAGGCGATTCCGGAGTACGAAGCGGCCCTCAGGAAGACGCCGGGGCGTGCCCTGTCGCTCCTCGGACTGTACCGGGCAGCCACGGCGGTGCGGAACGCGGAGAAGGCGCAGGCCGCGGCCGCCGAGCTGCGGAAGATCTGGCACCGCGCCGACAAGACGCTGCCCGAGCTCAGGGAGATCCTGGCCGTCGCCCCGACATCGAGCTCTCGTTAGCCCAGGGGGAATCGGAGCGGCGGCGGGCACGGGCGATCCCTGTGGTGCCGCGGCGGCGCGCCGCAGTCTCGGCGCATGGCAGGGCCGCGTATGAAAGACAAAGGGCCGTCCGGAGCAGTCCGGACGGCCCTTGGCCTTCGGAAGGGATCGTGGCGCGAGCTAGTCGGTGCCGGTGGCTCCGGCCGCGCGGCGCATGGCCTCGGTGACGATGCCGACCTTCTCGACCCCGGCGCCCTTGGCGGCGTCGATGACCTCGACGATATCGCCGTAGCGGAGCGATCCGGCGCCGGCGATGAACATCGTCTTGTCCTTGCGGGTCTCGAAGATGGTGCGGAGGCGGCTCTCGAGCTCCTGGACGGTGACGTCCTGCTTGTTGACCGAGATCCGGCGATCGGCGGTGTACTCGAGCACGATCTGCGAGATGTCCACCTGCTGCTGCTGGGCCTGCTGTGTCTCGGCCGGGAGGTTGATGTCCAGGCCTTTCTGGGAGAGCGGCAGGGCCGCCATGAAGATGACGAGCAGCACGAGCAGCACGTCAATCATGGGAGTGATGTTCATGTCGCCCGACACTTCGAGCTTCTTGCCCATGAACACTTTTTCGGCGCCGAAATGCTGATGCGCGTGGGCCATGACTAGTTACCTCCCGCCTGGCCGGGCCGCTGCTTCGGGTCGGTGATGAGGCCCATGTCCTCGATGCCGGCCGAGCGGAGCTGGTCCATGGCGCCCATGACGGCGCTGTACTGGGCGTCCTCATCGGCCTTGATCAGGACGATGCGCTCGGTCTTCGCCTCGAGGATGTCCTCGACGCGCTGCCGCAGTTCGTCCTCGCGGACGGGCACGCCGTTGACGAAGAAGCGGCCCTGCGAATCGACGGCGACGACGGTCTGGTCCTGCGTCTCGGGCTTGTCCGAGCTGTAGGCTGCAACGGGCAGCTTGACGTCCGCGCCCTTCTGCAGCAGTGGCGCCACGATCATCATGATGATGAGCAGCACCAGCATCACGTCCACGAGCGGGGTGACATTGATGTCGGATTTGATTCCGCCTTTTGCCCCGCCGACGTCCATTGCCATGTCGGTTCTCCTTCAGTTGCCGTCGCACGATGGCAGGCGCCGGGATGTCCCCGGCGCCTGCCCCCGTGGCAAAGACTAGTGGGCGGTCTTCTTGATGAAGTAGTCCACCATCTCCGACGAGGAGTTGTCCATCTCCACGTTGAAGTACTCGAGGCGGCCCGACAGGTAGTTGTAGAACCACACCGCCGGGATGGCGACGAACAGGCCGAGCGCGGTTTCGACGAGCGCTTCCGCGAGACCGGCCGAGACCGCGCCGATGCCGCCCGAGCCCGTCGACGCGATACCGACGAACGCGTTGATGACGCCGACGACCGTGCCGAGCAGACCCACGAACGGCGCCGTGGCGCCGATGGTGGCGAGGCCCGAGACGCCCTTCTTCAGGTCGTTCGAGGTG
>JADZCN010000083.1 GCA_020851565.1 Acidobacteriota bacterium
AACCCGAACACGACGGCGAAGTCCGAGACTTACGCCTGGAACGACATCAACGGTGACCGGCGGTGGCAGCCGGGCGAGCAGGGGAACCGGACGGCCTCGCAGCTCGAGGGGACCATCAGCCTCGACCCGAACATCGAGTCGCCGATCACGCACGAGGTGAGCGGCTGGCTCGAGCGGCAGCTGTCGGACACGATGGGGATGCGGGCGGGCTTCGTCTACAAGACGCAGGACAACCTGATCCAGACCTACGTGCCGGGCCGGAGCGTCCTGAACGGCGCCTACAGCGTGCCGTTCAACTTCACCGACATCGGCCTGGACGGCACTCGCAACACGGCCGACGACAGTGTCATCACGCTCTACGGCATGCCGGCGAGCCAGTCGGCGAACTTCCCGCTGGGCTCGGTGGTGATGAACGTGCCGCGTGCCGAGGATTTCAAGACGTTCGAGATCTCGGCGAACCGCCGCTACAGCAACAAGTGGTCGGGCCAGCTGGCCTTCAGCCATACCTGGCTGAACGACTACCCGGCGAGCAACTTCCCGACGAACCCGAACCAGCCCGGGCGCCTGAAGAGGACGACGTGGCAGTTCAAGGCGACGGGCAGCTACGACCTGCCCTACGGCATCCGCATCTCGCCGGTGCTGCGCCACCAGTCGGGTGAGAACTACGCCCGCGAGATCAGCGTGCCGGCGAGCGCCGCGACGGCGTTCGGCCTCGTGCTGCCGGCCTCGACCTACTACGCCGACAACCCGTCGGACAACCGCCAGGACAACATCTGGGTGTTCGACGTGCGCCTGGAGAAGACGGTGGAGATCGCGGCGCGCGCGCGCATCCGCGGCTTCCTCGACTTCTTCAACATCACCAACAGCAGCGCCGCGGAGACCATCACGCGGACGACAGGCGCCAACTTCCAGCGGCCGGCCGCCATCCTGGCGCCGCGGACCGCGCGGATCGGGGTGCGCTTCCTCTGGTGACGCAGATGGGACGCAGATGGCGCAGATGACGCAGATGCGCAGATAGAGCAGGGAGGGCTGTCGAACTGAGACGCGCTTGCTGAAGGACGGGTCGCCGGCCGGCAGACCGTTGGAGGCCAGCCGATTCGTGATCCGACACACCGTTCGCTGGCTGAGACAGGGCCTCTGTTTGAGCCCGGGCGAAGTCGGGGCGAGTTGGCCCAAGCGCTTGTCGCGCCAGCGGACGGTGTGACCGGCTGGCCGACCGGTCTGCGGGTCGGCGGGCTGTCCTTCAGCAAGCCCAACGCGTTTGACCGGCCGACCGACCGGTCTGGCGGGCGACGGGTCGTTCTTCAGCAAGCTCACGTGCTGAGGGGCTGGCCGACCGGTCTGCGGGTCGGCGGGCTGTCCTTCAGCAAGCGGCCGCAAAGATTGGGCGCACGGGCCTCAGCCGGGCTGAGGGCTCACCGCGCCCAGCACGCTGGCTCCTGTGGGGGAGTCATTTCGCGGGAGGCACGCCACGACGTCCTCCCGCGTTTTTTTGTCCCAGGGGAACGGAGAGCCTCGGCAGTAAGATGAACCGCATGCGGCGAGATCCGCTGGAGCGCCTCACCATCCGCGCCGCCCTCGTCCTGGGCTTCGGCCTCGTCGTGGGACTGTGGGTGTTCACCGGCTACGCGTTCACGAACCGGATGACCGACACCGAGCGGCGGACGTCCGACGTCACGCGCCGCTACCTGCAGGCGCAGGATGCGCTCTCCGCCGTCCGCCTGCAGCTCAACGTCAGCTCGATTGCGCTGCGGGACGCCCTGCTGGACCCCAATCCGGCCAACGAGGCGCGGCACCTGAAGCGGCTGGAAGACAGCTACGCGACCATCAACAAGGCGCTGGACGAGTACCAGCCCGTCCTGGACACGCGAGCCGAGCCGGTGGAGATGGACCGCCTGCGCACGCAGATCGCCGATCTGCGGAAGGTGACCCTCGAGGTGCTGTCGGCCTACCACGCCGACCGCTCGGCACCGGCCGCGCGGCTGCTCGAGGAGTGGATCACGCCGCGTCGCTCGGCCGCCATTGCCGTGTCGGACGAGATCCGCGCGCTCAACCGGCGCGCCCTCGTCCAGCACCAGGTCGCGACGGCCGAGATTCATCGCGCGGAAGAGCAGCTGTGGTGGCAGCGCCTCGGCATGGCGCTGGCCGGGACCATCGGGATTGCCTTCCTCGCCGTCCTCTATGCGGGCCGCCTCGAGGACCGGCTGCGGCGCGAGCACGACAAGGACGCGCAGCACACGCGGGACCTGCAGCGCCTCTCGGCGCGCCTGGTCGCGGCACAGGAAGAAGAACGCAGGAACATCGCGCGCGAGCTGCACGACGAAGTGGGCCAGGTCCTGACCGCCATCAAGGTGGATCTGCAGATGGCCCAACGTTCGCTCGACGCGCAGGGCCAGGACACGCAGGTGCTGTCGGACCTGCAGCAGATGACCGACGGCGCTCTCGGAAGCGTCCGCAACCTCTCGCACCTCCTTCGCCCGACGATGCTGGACGACCTGGGGCTGGGCGCGGCCATCGACTGGCAGCTCCGCAGCCTGGCGCGGCGCCACCACGTGGCCGTCGAACTCCTGCAGGAAGGCATGACCGAGCGCCTCGACCCCGACACCGAGGTTGCCGCCTTCCGCATCGTCCAGGAGGCGCTCACAAACGTCGCCCGCCATGCGCACGCCACACGGTGCACGGTGCGGTTGTCGCACGCGGGCGACCGCGTGGTGATCACGGTCGAGGACGATGGTCGCGGTTTCGATCCGGCCGGCGTGGAGCGTCGGGGCGAGCGGCGGGGACTCGGGCTGATTGGCCTGCGCGAGCGCGTGGCCGAGCGTGAGGGCACGCTGTCCATCGAGAGCGCGCCCGGGCAGGGCACGCGCGTCGTGGTGGAGCTGCCGGTTCGGGACTCCGCCCCACAGGCGCAGATGGAGGAGCCGGACGCGCAGCCAATGGGCGTCACCCTTGCCTCCCCGAAGGTATCGCATGGGTGACAAGCTGCGCCTGATGCTGGGAGACGATCACACCCTCGTCCGCCACGGCCTTCGCAAGATCCTGGAGGAGCGGCCCGACTGGGAGATCGTCGGCGAGGCCGACGATGGGCGGAGCGCGGTGAAGAAGGCGCTGGCGCTGCAGCCGGATGTGGCCATCCTCGACATCGGCATGCCGCTCCTGAACGGCATCGACGCGACGCGCCAGATCGTCCACAAGTCGCCCGGCACGAAGGTGCTGATCCTCAGCATGCACTCGGACGAGACCTACGTCACGCGCGCGCTGAATGCGGGCGCCACGGGCTACCTGCTGAAAGACTCCGCGGGGAAGGATCTCATCAAAGCGGTGACGGCGGTGTCGCAGGGCGAGGCGTTCTTCAGCCCCGCCGTCTCGCGGCTGATGCTGGACGACTACATGCGACGGGCGGCCGCCGGCGGCCTCACGGACCGCTACGACACGCTCTCCGATCGCGAGCGCGAGATCTTCCAGCTGGTGGCGGAAGGGCGCAGCAACAAGGAGGTGGCCGAACTGCTCGGCATCAGCCCCGCGACCGTGGAGACGCATCGCGCGCGCATCCTGCAGAAGCTGGACATCCACAACACCGCGGAGCTGGTGCTGTACGCCGTCAGGAGGGGAGTGATCTCCTGACGATGACGGGAGGGACTGACGCTCGTCGGGAGGAGCTTTCGCGCGTCGGGAGGGACTCACGGGCGTCGGGAGTTCGGGAGTCGGAAGGCGGGCTAGAATCGGCGGGTGGCGGATAGTCGGTCCGAGATCACGCGCATCTTCCTCCTTGTCGCGGTCACCGTGGTTGTCGTGGTGGCCGTCTTCCTCATCCAGGCCAGGCGCTCGGGGCTCACGGTTCGCGAGATGTTCAGCGGGCCCCCGCCGACCATCACCGAGACCATCGAGGCCAGCCGGGCGACGGCTCGCGTCGGGGAGCGCATCGATTTCCTGACGCCCCGCCCGGTGGGGGCCGCGGTCGGGCCGGACGACCGGCCCATGGTGGCGCACGTGAGCATCGCGGACCTGGACCGCGACGGGCTCAACGACATCCTGGTGGCCGACGCCGCCGCCAACCGCATCACGTGGGTCCGGCAGTCGCCCGCGGGCACGTTCACCGAGATCACGATTGGCGAGGTTGCCGGGCCGGCGCACACGCAGGCCGTGGACCTCGATCGCGACGGCGATCTCGACGTGGCCGTCGCCAGCCTCGGCGTGCTCTTCCCCAACAACGCGAAGATCGGCTCCGTCATCGTCCTCGAGAACGACGGGCGGCAGGGGTTCACGAAGCGCGTGCTCGCGGAGCAGATCGCCCGCGTCTCGGACGTGCGGGCGGGCGACCTCGACGGCGATGGCGACCTCGACCTCGCGGTCGCGCAGTTCGGGTACGACCAGGGCGAGACACGGTGGATGGAGAACCTGGGCGGCTGGAAGTTCGAGAGCCACATCCTCCAGAGCCTGTCCGGCCCGATCAACGCCGAGATCGCCGACGTCGACGGCGATCAGGATCTCGACATCGTCTCGCTGGTGAGCCAGGAGTGGGAGGAGATCTACGTGTTCGTGAACGATGGCCGCGGGAGCTTCACGTCGAATCGGATCTTCGGCGCGAGCAACGAGGACTTCGGTTCCAGCTGGATCACGGTCGTGGACCTGGATCGCGACGGGGACGCGGACGTGCTCTACAGCAACGGGGACGCGTTCGACTACGCGCCACCGACAGGGCGGAACTGGAACGGGCTGCAGTGGCTGGAGAACCGCAGCAACGTGGAGTTCCGGTATCACCGGATTGGAGATTTCTCCGGTGCGTCGAGCCCGCAGGCCGCCGACATGGACGGCGACGGCGACATCGATGTCGTGGTGGTGAGCGCGTACAACAACTGGGAACGGCCCGACGCGTGGAGCCTGGCGATGTTCGAAAACGATGGGCAGATGGGATTCACGCTGAGGCCGATTGCGACGACGCCGACGCACCTGATCACGCTGGCCGTCGGGGATCTGGACGGAGATGGGCGGCCCGATCTCGCCACGGGAGGGATGCACATGAGCTACCCGTTCGACAGGATGTCCAAAGTGATGACGTGGATGGGCCGCAGATAGGCCGCAGATAGGCCGCAGATAACGCAGATGACGCAGATAGGCGGGGCAAGGGCAAAAAGGCAGAGTCCCGACCGGATAGCAGAGGCAAACAGACAAGCACACAGCAAAGAGGACCAGCGGACGACGCACGGGTATGGCGAAGAAGCGGCGCGGTGAGGCGCGCGTAGACGGGCCGGTGGTGTTCACCGGAACCGAACCCACAGGCCGGCCAGCAAGCACCACCGAGTCCGCGTCCCAGGGGCAGGATGGTGGCGGGCGATGGCTGCCGCCGTGGCTGGCGGTCGTCCTCGTTGCGGTCGTGGCCGGGGCGGCGTGGTGGGCTGCAGGGGCGCTGGCGCGGCGGGCGCAGGGAGGTGTCCTGCCGCCGATGGCCGATCTCTCGGCACTGCCCGAACCCGCGGCGGCGCAGGTGCGCGAGGCCGACACCGGGGCGCGCGCGAATCCGCGATCGGCGGACGTCGTGGGTGCGCTGGGGATGGCGTATCACGCCAGCCTGATGACCGAGCGCGCGGTGGAGACTTACGCGTTAGCCGAGCGGCTGGACCCGGCGTCGTGGCAGTGGACGTACTACCGGGGGCTCCTGCTGGAGGAGCGTGGCCGGCAGGACGAGGCGCTCGACGCGTTCAGGCGCGTGACCGCGGCGAATCCCGAGATGGGGATGGCCTGGTTCCGGATCGGCGAGATGGCGTTCAAGGCCGGCCGGCTGGACGAGGCGGAGCAGGCGTACGGGCGGGCAGGGGCCGCGCCGCCGATGGCGCCGTTCGTGACCGCGGGCGTGGCGGAGCGGAGGGTCGCCCCGTTGACCGCGTATGCGCAGATGGGTGTCGCGCGCGTCGCTCTCGACCGTGGGAACCGTGACCAGGCGGTGGCGGCGCTCGATGCCGCGATTGCGGCGCATCCGGGGTTCGGACCGGCGCGGACGATGCGCGTGCAGCTCGGGGCGGACGCCGGGGCTGAAGCCCCGGCGCTCCGTACGGAACCATCAGCGCTCCGTACGGAGGCGGGTGCGTATGTGCCGCCCTCGGACCCGCTGCTCGATGCGGTTGTCGCCCAGTCACGGATGCGGGACATGTTGCTGAAACATGCCGCGCTGGCCGGGCGTGGCGGTGACCAGGGATGGCGCGAGTTCCTGGTACGGCGCGCGCTCGAATTCAATCCGCGGGATCCCAACGTACTGATGGAGATGGCCGCGATGCTGCAGGCGTCGGGCCGGGCGTCCGAGGCGCTGGACTACCTGCGCCAGCGCGAGCAGGTGGCGCCGGGCGATCACCAGACGCTGGTGGAGCAGGGCCGCGCGCTTGCCGTGCTGGGGCAACTGGAGGAAGCGGAGGCCGTGCTCAGGCGAGCGGCCCGGGTCCGTGACGCCGCGGCGGAGTACAACCTGGGCGCGGTGCTCGACCGGCGGGGCCGGCTGGCCGAGGCGCGCACGCACTACGAGCGCGCGCTCGAGATCGATCCGTTCTACGCGCGTGCGATGAACAACCTGGGCGTCTCGCTGGATCGGAACGGGCAGATCGAGGCGGCTGTCGCGATGCTTCGCCGCGCGACCGAGGCGGCCCCCGAGAACGCCGAGGCCTTCTCGAACCTCGGGAGCGCGCTCATCGGGGCGCGCCGGTTGCCCGAAGCCATCCGCGCGCTGGAGACGTCCATCGCGCTCGACCCGGATTCACCAGACGCGCACAACAACCTGGGGATCGCGCTGGCCCAGTCCGGCCGCCTCGCCGACGCCGCGCGAGAGTGGGACACCGCGCTCGAGATCTATCCGGGCCACGTCAACGCGCGCCGAAATCTGGAGCGCCTTGCGGGCATGCGGAGATGAAAGAAACCACGAAGGCACGAAGGAACCACGAAGGAACCACGAAGAACACTTTAGGGATCAGGGGGCAGGGGTCAGGGGTAAGGGGTCAGGACCCAAGTCCCACGCCCCAGGCCCCAAGACGTCCTTCGTGCGTCCTTCGTGTTCTTCGTGCCTTCGTGGTTCCTTTTCACCTCCCCGACAACGCGCGGATGTCGTTCAGGATCCCTGCTGCGGTGACGGCGGCGCCGGCGCCGGGGCCGCTCACGACCAGCGGCTCGGCGCGGTAGCGCTCGGAGACGAACGAGATGATGTTGCGCGTGCCCGTGGCGGCGCCCATGGGGCTCGAGGCGGGCACGGCCACGAGGCGTGCTGTCACGCCCTTGCTGGTGGCGCTCACGACGTAACGCAACACGTTGCCCTTCTGCGCCTCCTTCTCCGTCCGCTCGCGCCACGAGGCATCGAGGGTCGGCATCTGCTCCATGAACGCGTCGAGCGGCAGCGCCTTCAGGACCGGTGGCACGAGGTCGTCCGGCGTAGGCGCCGGGCCGCGGTAGCCCATCAGGCGCGCGAGGATGAGGCCCTTGCGCGCGGCGTCCATGCCGGAGAGATCCTCCCGCGGGTCGGGCTCGGCGTAGCCGCGCCCCACGGCGTCGCGCACGGCCTCCGAGAACGGGCGGCCTGACGACACCTCGGACAGCACGAACATCAGCGTGCCGCTCACCGAGCCGTCGATGCGGATGACGCGATCACCCGTCTCGACCAGCTTGCTGAAGGTGTCGATGATGGGCAGGCCCGCACCCACGGTGGCCTCGTAGCGGATGTGGCGTCCCGCGGTATTCGACGCCGCCATGAGGCGCGCGTAGTGCTCCCACGACACCGCGAGCGGCTTCTTGTTGGCGAGCACCAGGTCGAAGCCGGCCTTCGCGGCCATGAGCAGCAGGTCGCCGGTCTCCTCGCTCGTGACGTCCACGACAATGGGCCTGGACACGGCGTGCTCGGCCATCAGCTGCAAGGCGTCCTTTGCCGTGGCGCGCGTGCCGCCCAGTTCGGCCAGGAGCTTTCCCGCGTCCTTGTCGCGCGACAGGCGCAGCAGGCGTGAACGCGAGAGGCCGCGGGCGTCGAAGACGTAGCCGGAACGGTCCAGCAGCCCGACGATGCGGACGCGGTGGTCGCCCTTGAGCAGGGCGATCTGATCCGAGAGCGCCCGGCCCACGCGGCCGTAGCCGAGCAGGACCACGTCGGTGTAGGGCACCGCCCGCGCCCGTCCGCCGCCGATCTTCGAGAGCTGGAAGGCCGCGTGCACGCGCCGCGCGGCCTCTGCCGCCTGGTCCGCCGTGACGACGAACGAGATGTTGCGCTCGGAGGAGCCCTGGGCGATGGCGACGATGTTGATGCCGCCGGATTCGAGGGCGGTGAACACGCGGGCGGCGATGCCAGGTGTGCCCGCCATGCCCTCCCCGACCACGGCAATGACCGAGACGCCGGCTCGCGAGGTGACGCCGTCGATGAGGCCGCTGGCGATTTCCTCGCGGAACACGGCGCTGACGCTCTTCACGGCGCGGTCCGCTTCCGCGGCGGGCACCGTGAAGCCGATGGAGCTCTCGGACGATCCCTGGAAGATGGTGGAGACGGACAACCGCTCCCGGTCCACCGCCCCGAAGGTGCGCGCGGCAATGCCGTGGACGCCGACCATGCCCTTGCCGGCGACGGTGATCACGGCCTGCGCGGGCAGGACCGCGAGCGCCTTCACCGGGTAGCCGGGGAGCGCGTGCCGCGCGGAGACTTCGGTGCCGGGCAGGTCCGGGTTGATGAACGAGCGCACGTGCAGTGCGATGCGCGTGCCGGCGATGGGGATGAGCGCGCGCGGGTGGAGGACCTTCGCGCCGTAGTGGGCCACCTCGGCCGCCTCCTGGTGATGGAGCTGCGGGATGAGGCGCGCGTCCGGCACCTGGCGCGGGTCGGCGGTGAGGATGCCGGGGACGTCCTTCCAGAGCACGGCACGCTTCGCGTTGAGCGCGCGCGCCATGAGCGTGGCCGTGAGGTCCGAGCCGCCGCGGCCCAGGGTGGCGACGCTGCCATCCGGCGCGCGGCCGATGAAGCCGGGGACCACGGGAATGGTGCCCTTGCGCAGGAGCGGCTTGAGCAGGCCGACGGCAAGCCTGGAGCTCTCGGCGATGCGCGGCGCGGCGCAGCCATGGTGCTCGTCGGTGCGAACGACGTCCAGGGCATCGACGAAGGAGGCCGCGCGCCCGGCGGCGGTGATGGCAGCCGCGAGGATGGTGGCCGAGAGCTGCTCGCCGCGGGCGACGAGCGCGTCGCGCGTGCGGGGGGCCAGGTGGCGCAGGACGCCTACGGCGCGGCACAGGTCGCGATACTCGTCGGTGGAGGCGTCGATGGCGGGCACGACGGCCTTCAGGACCGGGCCCTGGCCAAGGGCCGTTCTCGCCGCCGTGCGATGGCGCTCCCGGAACTGCGCGGCGGAGTGGGCCGCCGCCTCGGGCCGGCCGGACACGGCGTGTTCGGCGCCCTCGAGGAGCAGGTCGGTGACGCCGCCGAGCGCGGAGGCCACGATGACGAGGGGGCCCTTGTGGGCCGCGATGCGCGTCGCGGCCCGCGCGATGGCATGGCCATCGGCGAGGGAGGCTCCCCCGAACTTCCACACTTCAAGCGCCTGCGGGCGGGCGGGTGTCACGCTGCTGCTCCTGTCACAAAAGAAACCACGAAGACACGAAGGGAATCACGAAGGGCACGAAGGCAAGACGAAGAGAAAACTCCTGAAGCTCTGATGAAGAACTCGCCTGACGACGATCGATCACAGCGACACACCAAGGCTCTCCCAAGAATACTTCGTGGCTCTCTTCGTGTTCTTCGTGCCTTCGTGGTTTCGTTCGATCGTCACTTCACGCCGAGGCTGGCGATGCGCTGCTGCTGCCAGGCCTCGAGATCCGCGGCGCTGATCTGGTCGGCGTGGTGCAGCGTCCAGTTCAGGGCCGCGATCAGGTCGTCGGCGTCCTCCAGGCCCACGGCCAGGCGGATGAGCCGATCGAAGCCGCTTCGCACCAGCTGCGGCCGGGCCGTGAAGTACTCGGACACGGTCTGGTGGTGGTTCACCTTCGTCGCCAGGCCGTCGAACGACAGCGCATAGCGCACGATGACGGTGGTCGCGAGCACGTCGGCCACGTGACGCGCCTGCGCTTCGTCCGCGCCGGCCACGCGAAAGGAGAGGAGCGAGCCATGACGCACGTAGTGCTTCGCGATGGCGGCCGCGTCCGGGTGCGAGGGGAGCGAGGGATGGAACACCTCGCTGACGCGCGGGTGAGCGGCCAGGAACGCCGCCACCTTCGCGGCCGTCTCCGAGCGGCGCACGTGCGCGGGCTCGGCCTGGTCCCACGTCTCGAGAATGGCCCGGGCACGCCGCCAGTCCAGGATGCCGCCCCGCATGGCCATCAGATCCATCACGCCGTTGGCCAGCTGCACGTTGTCCGTCGCGACGTAGCCCCAGAGATCCCGATCGGTGCCGCCAAGGGCTTTCGTGCCGCTTCCAATCACCACGTCCACGCCCTGCTTCAGCAGCGGCAGCCTGAAGGCCCACGGCGTGGCAATGGTGGAATCGATGACGAGGCGGAGCTCCGGGGCGCGCTGGCGTGCAGCGGTCACCACCTCTCGCAGCATGTCCAGGTCCTGCGCGCGGACCAGCGGATTGGTGAACGTCTCGGCGAACACGAACGCCGTCTCAGGGCCAATCGCCGCCTCCAACGCCGCCCTCTCCCCATCGTCCACGATGGTGACCGAGCCCCCGACGCGCGCGGCCAGCCACTCGAGATAGGTGCGCGTCTTGTTGTAGACCTGCCGCATGAGGACGGCGTGGCGGCCCGGGCCCATCAGCACGTCGAAGGTGAGCGCGGTGGCCTGCATGCCGGAGTCGCAGACGAGCGCGGCGCCCGCGTGCTCGAGCGCCTTCAGCTTCGAGAGGAGCGTGGCCGTGGCGGTCGTGCCGTAGCGCGCGTAGAGGTGCGGCAGCTCCGACCAGCAGCCCTCGGCGGCAAACATGAACGCGGCCTTGCCCTCCTGCCAGGCGATGGCACGCGAGGAGCCGAAGAGATCCAGCTGCACCGTGGGGTCGTCCGGGTGCAGGTAGGGCAGCCCCGAGCGGCGCGCGTGCGCATCGAGGGATTCGTGCAGGCCGCGCGTGCGCGCGCCCATGGCCGAGAGCGGCGGCCGCTCCGCGGGACACTGCCGCGGATCCAGCCAGGCGTCCACGCCGCTCACTCGAGGACTCCCAGGCAGAGGCACTCGTCCACGCGCACGAGACGGGCGATGGCCTCGCGCACCTCGGCGATTCGCTCCTCGGAGCTCGGCGAAATCATGAATCCGAGGTGCACGTGCAGGTCCTCGCCACGCGTCGCGCGGTTCTGCACCATGAGGCCCGCCCGCCGGACGAGGCTCTCGATGCGGCGTTCGAGGCCGGGGTGTGGCTTGGCGGTCACGCGCAGGTAGTGTCGTCGATCCGGCGCCTTCACCACGGCGTCGCGCCCGACGAGCGGCAGCGACTGCGGCACCGGCCAGCGGACCGAGTTGTCCTGGGCGAGATCGATGAGGTCCCCGAGGACCGCCGTGGCCGTGGGCAGCGCGCCGGCGCCTTTGCCGAACAGGCTGAGATCCCCGGAGGCGGCGCAGCGGAGGTACACCGCGTTGTATTCCTCCTCCACCGACGCCAGCAGGTGCCACGTGGGCAGAAGCAGCGGCTCGACGGCCATGTCGAGCGCGCCGTTCACGCGCGCGGCCCGCGCAATCTGGCGGATGCGGCAGCCCATCGCCTCGGCGAGGTCGCAATCGGCGGGGCCAATCTCCCGGATCCCGCGGACCGGGAACCCGTCGGGCCGCACCCACGCGCCAAAGGCGCGATACGCGAGGATGGAGAGCTTCGCCGCCGCGTCCTCGCCCCCGAGATCGGCGGCTGGATCGGCTTCGGCAAATCCCAGCGCCTGCGCTTCGGCCACGGCATCGGCCTGAGACAACTCGGCCTGCTCCATGCGCGTGATGACGAAGTTGGTGGTGCCGTTCAGGATGCCGGCCAGGCTGTCGATCTCGTCGGCACGGTGGCTGAGGTGCCGGATGACAGGAATGGCTGCCGCCGCCGCGGCCTCGCAATAGAGCGGCGTGGCCGTGCGCTGGGCGAGCACGCCCAGCTCCGCGAGCTTCGAGGCGAGGAGCGCCTTGTTCGCGGTGACCACCGGCTTCCCCGCGGCGAGGGCCGCGGTGAGGATGGGCTCCATGGCCGCGCCACCGGCGACCTCGACGACGACGTCCACCTCGGGATCGCTCACGAGGTCGAGCGGTTTGTCGGTGATGGGGATGCCTTCGACGCGCGGGCCGCGCGGCTTCGCCAGATCCCGCACGGCCAGGCGCGTGACGCGGAAGCCGACGCCGTATCGATCGCGCACCGCGGTCCGCTGACGCTCGATCATCTCGAGCAGCCCGCCGCCGACGGTGCCGCACCCGACCAGGCCAATACGGATCTCGCGCACGGGCTCCTCGCCCACGCCTTCGAAGCGCGGGCGGGCACCGAGCTTCGGCTGGCCGCCGAACGCGCGCGCGCCGCGAAGCAGCTCCGCCAGGCGATCCTGGTCGGCGAGAAACGCGTCGTGGCCGAACTCGGAGTCCAGCTTCCAGAGAGACGAGTGTGCACCGGCCGCCTGGAGCTGCCGGTGCAGCTCCTCCTGCAGGGCCCACGGGAACAGCATGTCGTCCGGCACGCCGACGACGATGGTTTCGGCGGTGACCTGCTCGAGGGCTGCTCGGAGCGCACGCGCGTCGGGCGCGATGGAGCCGCGATCGATCGCCTCGCTCAGGAGCAGGAACGTGCGGACGGGGAACCGCTCGGCGAACCTGCGGCCGTGGTAATCGAGGTACTCCGCCACGGGCGGACGGTCCATGCCGGGCGCCAGCTTCCCGAAGCGGACGTCCAGCTCGCCCCGGCCGCGATAGGTGAGCATGCCGAGCTGCCGGGCGCGGCTCATGCCGGTGGCGACCTCGCCGTTCCTGATGCCGTCGCGCACCAGCTCCCGCTGCAGGTGGCGCGTGGCGGTGCCCCAGCCGTCGGGGCGAAGGCCGGCCGAGACGGTCACCAGGCGGCCGCATCGCGACGGGTGGCGCACGGCAAAGGCCACACCCACCATGCCGCCGAGGCTGGCGCCGACGAAGGTGACGGGTTGGGTGCAGCCGATGCCGTCCAGCCAGGCAGCCACGAGGTCCGCCAGGCCGAGGACCGAGATGGCCGGCGGCGGCTCGGGGCCATCGAAGCCCCGCCACGTGGAACCGTTCCCGGGCCAGGCCGGGCAGAGGATGGTGAACCGGGCCGGGTCGATGAGGTCCGCGCTGAAGAGCGCCGGCCACCACGGGTCCACGCCGCCGTTGGCCTCACCCTTCCCGTCCCCGAGCGGGAACGGCGAGGCGGTGATGCCGCCGACGATGACGACGACGGGCGCCGTGCCGAGCTCCGGGCCATAGGCCCATCCGCCGAGGGACACCTCCGCCAGGGCATGGCCCTCGATGGCGAGCGCGGGGCGCTCGACCACGAGGCGGCGGGGCGCGACGGCGGGCACGGCGGTGGAGGGCATCGGATCGCAGCCAGATTACATCAAAAGCAACGTATCTAGCTACGTCGATTTGTAGATGGTGTCGGGAGTCGGCAAGAGACGCGTCGGGAGGGGGGAAGAACGGTGTCGGGAGGGGGGAAGAGACGCGTCGGGAGCGGGGAAGAACCGCGTCGGGAGGGGGCAGAACCGCGTCGGGAGTCGGGAACACGCTCCGCCCGTCCCAGGTCTCAAGCCCCAAGCCCCCAAGTCCCCAAGCCCCCAAGCCCCTCAAGCCCTCAAGCCCTCAAGCCCTCAAGACCCCAAGACCCCAAGACCCCAAGACCTCAAGACCTCAAGACCTCAAGACCTCACCTCGGCGGCAATTTCGAACGAACGGAGCCGGGCGGCATGGTCGTGGATGTGTGCGGTGATCATCAGCTCGTCGGCACCCGTCATCCGGATGAACTGCTCGAGGCCCGCGCGCACGGCGGCGGGGCCGCCGACCACGGAGTACTTGATGATGCGGCCGAGCGCGAAGCGGTCCTCGTCGGTCCACGTGGATTCGTCCACCTCGTCCGGCGGCTGAAGCCGGCTCGGCATGCCGCGGCGCACGTTGACGAACTGCTGCTGCAGCGACCTGAAGAGCCGTCGCGCTTCCTCGTCCGAGTCCGCCGCGATCACGTTGAGGGTCGGCATCGCATGTGGCGCGGCGAGCTGCTCTGAGGGCCTGAAGCCGCCGCGGTACGCGTCCAGGGCCGCCAGCAGGTAGTCGGGCGCGAAGTGCGAGGCGAACGCGAACGGCAGCCCCATGAACGCGGCCAGCTGCGCGCTGTACAGGCTGGAGCCGAGCAGCCAGATGGGCACGTTCAAGCCTGCGCCCGGGACTGCCCGGACGGCCTGCCCCGGGCGCGCCGGCGCAAAGTAGCCCCGCAGCTCCGCGACATCGTCCGGGAAGGATTCCGCGGCCGCGAACGGGTCGCGCCTGAGCGCGCGCGTGGTGACGGCATCGGTCCCCGGGGCGCGGCCCAGGCCCAGGTCGATGCGGCCCGGATAGAGCGACTCGAGCGTGCCGAACTGCTCGGCGATGACGAGAGGCGCGTGGTTGGGCAGCATCACGCCGCCCGACCCGACCCGGATGGTCGTCGTGCCGCCGGCGACGTGCGCGATGAGCACGGCGGTCGCCGAGCTGGCGATGCCGGGCATGTTGTGGTGCTCGGCGAGCCAGAAGCGCGTGTAGCCCCAGCGCTCGGCGTGCCGCGCGAGGTCCAGCGTGTTGCGGAAGGCCTGGGCGGGCGTGCCGCCCTTGACGACGGGGGAGAGGTCGAGGACCGAGAACGGAACCATCACGTCCGACCGTAGCACGCCGCGCTCGCGGCTTCACTCAGGGTGGCCCGCCGCAAGCCCGGCTCCAAGCCCGGAAAAACCCCGCTGCGGCGCGTTGACTCTGCAAGGCGTGGGGACCCCCAACCCCACGCGCGACCCCCGCCTCCGCGTGGTTTTTCGGCTTCGCTTGCGCGGGCTTTCCGCAGGGCTTGGGGCGGGCCACCCTGAGTGAAACCGCAAGCCGTCGCGCAAACGGACGTTCGTTACCGCGACGTCCCGAGTGAACCCGCGCAACGGACCGGGCGCGGCTGCCGGTTACCGCGACACGGCTTCGAAGCGTGCGAGCACCGTGTCCTTGTCGCCGAGCAGCGTCAGCTCCGTCGCCGAGGCCTTCCACTTCGTCGTGTTGCCCAGCGCCTCCTTGAAGCGGCTATCCAGCTTGTCCGGGAGGCCGGGGCAGGCCATCAGCGTGCCCATCAGCGGCCCGAACGAGAGCGCCTCCCCCTTCACCGTGTAGCTGCCGCGCAGCGTGTTGCAGCCGTCGGCGCCGGTGACGGTGCCACCCGCGTTGAACACGAGATGCGGCTCGCGGACGTTCTTCTGGAAGGTCGCCTCCTCGTCGCCCAGGTGCGTGAGGCGCCAGTAGGCCGACTCGAGCCCCGGCGCGACGGTGCCCGGCTGCGCCGCGGCGGGTGTTGTGGGAGGGGCCGCCGGCGGAGGCTGTTGGCCACGCCCGACGGTATCGACGCCGGACGCCGATACGATCCCCCATGCGAGCACCATCGCGAGCAGCTTCATACCGGAATTTGACGTTCGCTCAGTGGTAGTGGCCGTGCTCCGGCGACCACACCTTCCCGGGCACCGGGGTCGCCGACGAGGGCTCTTCGGAGAACGAGACGACGCCTGCGTAGAGGGCGCCCAGCATGGTTGCCAGTACCAGGCCGACCATGACGCGCGTGCCCCAGGGGTTTGGCCCCTTCCCCTCGCAGCACTGCTTGTATTTCTTCCCGCTGCCGCAGGGGCACTTGTCGTTGCGTCCGGGCGTGCGTGACATGGGAGCCTCCGGGGGGATCCTACGACGGTTCTGGGGTTCTCGGGTTCTCGGGTTCGTGGGCCGACCCCGCGACCGCAAACCTCGACGCTTTCGCTTTTCGGTGTTCGAAACTGTAACAAGCGCGGCAACGCCAGGCCTGCCAAGCAGGTATGCATCCGTGCGCAGCTGGTGAACTTCAGCGGCAACAAACGGACACCCATCCTGCCTCGCAAGATAGCGGCCGACGTGGCGCAGTTCTTTCAGCCGGTCCGTACGCCATGGATCCGCACGGCAGCCCGTCCAGCCGCCACGCATCAATCCCCAGCCTGGCGGCCAGCGTCCGGACGGAGTGCAAATATGTAACCGTCGGTCGGCCGACTTTACATAGGCCGTGCACGAATGCGGCCTGGGCCCTGCACCGCGAGGCAGAACCAGCAGTCGCTAGAGAACTTCATGCGACACGGACCACCGCCCGGTGGTCCACGAAGTTGGCCCGAATCTCGCAGTGCAGCAGCCCGGGTGCCCCTCCACCCGTCGGCCGCCTCCCCCAAGGCACTTCACTGACATCTGCAGCTTCGTCGCTCCGCTTTGGGGCAAGGGGATAGGTGTGCGCTCGAACGACTTCTTCAACTACTCCCTGCGGATGGCCTTCGCCGCCGTCCTCCTGGTCCTGGCCGCTTCGTCTGCTGCACTTGCCCAGACGACCGTGACGGCGACCTGGGATCGCAACACCGACAGTTACACGGCCGGGTATCGCGTGTATTACGGCACCTCGCCCGGCAACTACCAGTGGAGCGTGGACGCCGGCAACCAGGTGAGTGCGCCCATCAGCGTCTCGACCGGCTACACGTACTACTTCGTCGTGCGCGCGTACAACTCGTCGTACGAGTACGGGCCGCCATCGAACGAGGCGACCATCAACCTGGCGCCCGCACCGGCGCCAGCCCCGACGGCGTCGTTCTCGGCGACGCTCCAGTCGACGAACACGGCGCTGCTCACGTGGTCCACCGCCAACGCGACGACGGTGACGATCAACGGGCAGTCCGTCGCCACCTCCGGGTCGACCACGGTGCCCATCACGCAGACGACGACGTACACGCTGGTGGCGACGGGTTCCGGTGGCTCGGTGACGCGCACGGCGACGGTCAGCGTCACGGCGCCAGCACCCGCGCCCGCGCCGACGGCATCGCTCACGGCCACGCTGCAGTCCGCCAACACGGCGCTGGTCACCTGGTCGACGACGAACGCGACGTCGGCCTCCATCAACGGCCAGTCGGTGGCGCTGTCCGGTTCCACCTCCGTCACTGTGGGCCAGACGACGACGTTCACGCTGACGGCCACTGGCCCGGGCGGGACGGTCACAAAGAGCGCGACGGTCACCATCTCGAACACCGCCCCTGGCAATCCAAGCGGGATGGCGGCGACCGTGTCGCGGAACCGCGTCACCCTTTCGTGGCGCCCGCCGACGACGGGTGGCGCGCCGGCGGACTATCGCCTGAACGTCGCCACGTATTCGGGCGGCACCAACGTCACCAACGCGCTGAACGTGGGCAACGTGCTGTCGGTGGCGGGCGACCTGCCGCGAGGCCGGTACTACGCGCGGGTGCGGGCCGCCAACGGTACCGGCCTGAGTGGCTACTCCAACGAGGTGGCCTTCCGCGTCGGGCGGTGGCTGCGGACGCCGAGCGGCTTCCGTGTCACCTGGCAGGGCACCACGGCGACGCTGTCCTGGACCGCCCCGGCTGCGGACGCCACCGAGGACGTGCCGACGAACTATGTGCTCGAGGCCGGCACGGCGCCCGGGCTGAGCAACGTCGCCGCGGTCTCGGTGGGCAACACGACGTCGTTCAGCACGGACATCACGAGCGGCACCTACTACGTCCGCGTGAAGGCGGTGAACGACCTGGGCGAGTCGGACCCGACCGAAGACCTGGAGCTGCGCGCGCCGGGATCACCGAATGCGCCGACCTACTTCATGGCTTCGGGCCAGGGCTCGCAGGTGGACCTGCGCTGGACGGCGCCCTCGGGCGGATCGGCCCCGACGGACTACGTCATCGAGGCCGGCAGCGCGCCTGGCCTGGCCGACCTCGCAGTCCTGCGAGTGGGCAACGTCACGCGGTTCTCGACGCAGGCGCCTCCGGGAACCTACTACGTCCGAGTCCGAGGGGTGAACGCCGCCGGCGTCGGGGCGGCCTCGAACGAGGTGGTCGTCCGCCGGTAGGCGAGCCGTCCATCAGGTCTTGCAAAGGGCAGGGGGCCCGCAGCGCAGCGGGCCCCCTGTTCTCGTTGGTGCGGAGGACCGACAACCGTGTAAGTTTGCGCGCCGCGGGCAAGAGTTACATGGCCGTTTCGGAGAGTTGGGGCCTTAGTCTGCCACGGACAGACTTGATATGACATCGCAAGGGAGACTTTTCTCGCGATTTCTGGCGCGACTCTCGCATTGCGCCGACAATAGGCTTCCTCGAAACAGAATGCTTTCAGCCGCCGGACTTGTTCCGACAATCGACTCGTGTCGCCACAAGGCCGTCTGGGGTCGCGGTCCTCGCCGCTTCGTCGCGAGGATCCTCCCGGTGTTTCTCCTGCTGGTCGCGGCCTCCGCCGAGGCACAGGTCCGCGTGACCGCAGAGTGGGACCCCAACACCGATCCCTACACCGCGGGATACCGGCTCTCGATTGGCACCTCGCCTGGCATCTACGTGGCGGAAGTGGATGCCGGGGCCCAGCCGCGCGTCCCCCTCAACCTTCCTCCCGGGAACACCTACTACTTGGTGGTCCGCGCGTACAACGCCGCGGGCCAGTTCGGGCCGCCGTCGAGCGAGGTGGTGTTCGACCTGTCCGCGCCGTCGGCGCCGGGCGCGCCCACCGATTTCAGCTCCAGCATCTCCGGGTCGCGCGCGACGCTCACCTGGAACCCTCCGACGTCGGGCGGCAGCGCCTCGCAGTACCTCCTCTACGTCGGCAGCGCTCCAGGCGCGGCGAACATCGTGAACGGGTTCGGCCTGGGCAACGTGCAGACCGTGGCCGGGGACCTGCCGCAGGGCCAGTACTACGCCCGGCTGCAGGCCGCCAACGCCTTCGGTGTCGGGCCGTTCTCTCCCGAGATCGCGTTCCAGATCAACAGCGGGTACCGGCCGCTCAGTCCCACGAACCTCTCCGCCGACTGGTCGGGCACGATGGCCACGCTGTCGTGGCTGGCGCCGACCTCGGCCACCGCCGCCGACATCCCCAGCTCGTACGTCGTCGAGGCGGGCACCTCGCGCGGCGCGAGCAACATCGCGAGCTTCAACGTCGGCAACGTCACGAGGTACTCGGTGGACGTTCCCCCGGGGACCTACTTCGTGCGTGTGCGGGGGGTCAATGCCCTGGGCATCTCCGACCCGTCCAACGAGATCACGCTCGATGGACGCGGCGGTGCGGCGCCCCCGAACCCGCACAGCCTCTCGGCGTCGGGCTCGGGCTCGACGATCACCCTGCGGTGGATTGCGCCCGCAGGCAGCACCCATACCGGCTTCGTCATCGAAGCTGGCAGCGCCCCCGGGCGCTCGGATCTCGCCTCGCTGCCCGTCGGCAACGCCACGAGCTTCACGACGAGCGCTCCGCCGGGCCTCTACTACGTGCGCGTTCGCGCCGTGAACAGCCGCGGCACCAGCGGCCCCTCGAACGAGCTCCGCATCAGGCGCTGACCGCTCACGGCTTCGCCGGCGGCAGGACGAGCGTGTTGCCCACGTACTCCGTGATCGAAAGACGGCACGAGGGATCCGGTCCCGTGTAGCGCGTCGCGTGCCACGTCCCGGCGGGAACGTAGACGACATCGCCTTCGCTGGCGACGAACGGCTCCTGCCCCTCGAGCGCGTAGCGGATCTTGCCGGCGAACACGAGCCAGAACTCCGCGCTCTCCGCGTGGAAGTGCCCCTTGTCCGCCGGATCCAGCGGCGGCAGGTTCTTCTCGTGGCCGTAGAGCACGAGCATCTCCGACTTGTCGTCACGCACGAAGCGCCCGCCCGCGTACTTCGGGTTCTTCGCGCCCTCTTCGTGGATGTTCAGGTGCGGTCGATTGAACTCGTCGTAGCGGCCCGGCGTGCGGTTGATGGTGGCCCGCACCCACTGCATGCCGGGCGGTGGCGGTGGCGGCTCGACGTCCTGCGGATACACGGTCTTCACCTTTGCGACGTTGACGATGAAGCGGAGGCTCGGCGTGGTGCCGATGGTCTCGAGCGAGTAGATGGTCTGGCGCGGGATGTTGACGAGCGAGCCGCGCGCGGCGGTGAAGGGGGGCTGTCCCTCGATCTCCACGCGCACCTCGCCCTTGACGACGGCAAACCACTCGCGCGTGTCGGGATGGAAACGCCGTTCCACCTCGACGCCTGGAGCGGCCGACACGTATTCCGCGGTGAGCCGCCCATCGTCCACGAGCAGCTCGCGCCAGTTCGGCTGGCCGCGGTGCGCGGCTTCGAGGTCCGAGAGCTTCACCCAGGGCCGCTGGGGAGGTGTGTAGCCGGCAAGCTCCACCGGCTTGGGCGCCCAGACCATGGTGGGCACGCGGTCCTGGGCCGCGGCCGGGACGTGCGCGAGGAGAACGACGAGGGCAATGCCAGCCGTCGCAATGGTGCGAACCACGTGTGACCCCCGGGGCGCATTCTAGCGCCTCGTCCGAGCCGAGTGGTCACGCGGCGGGTGGTCAACTACAATCGGCGAGCTCGTGGAGCGCCCGTGGGGCGCCGCCGTGGTGGCTGGAGACAAGGAGAGGCGCATGGTGACGGTTCGACGCGTGCGGGCGGCGATGCAGGCCGGGATGTTCACGCTCGTCGCGACGGTGTCGTGGGCGCAGGCGGTGGCGGGCCCCGAGAAGGCCCGGCCCGTGCAAGGTGACCCGGGCATCTCGTCGATGGTGGTGCTGGATCGGCCCGAGTTCCGCATCCTCCGCGACTACGCGGAGCCAGGGGCGACGCGGCGGATGCACGCGCACACCGACGCCACCTACCACGTGTTCGTGCTCGTCACGGGCCGTCTGCGGCTGACCATCGAGGGCGAAAGCCCGGTGGAGGTCAACCCGGGCGAGGCGCTCTCCCTGAAAGGCGGTGTCCGCCACACCTTCGTCAACATCGGGACCGTGACCTCGACGATCGTCGAGGTGTTCGGCAAGAGCGCGGCGGCCGCCGGAGATGCGGAGGCGTGGGTTGCCCTGGCGCCGGCGCTTGCGGCGACGCCCGTCCCAGCCGCCGGCTCGCGCCGGTAAGCGCGAGCCCCTGGCGTGTCGTTTATCATCCGAGCGTGCACTT
Source organism: Acidobacteriota bacterium (assembly GCA_020851565.1). Taxonomy (GTDB): domain Bacteria; phylum Acidobacteriota; class Vicinamibacteria; order Vicinamibacterales; family UBA2999; genus VFZN01. The sequence continues at coordinate 21,088 of JADZCN010000083.1, forward strand.
CCTTCTGTCCGGCGGCCGCAGAGCCGCGTTGAACCCTGGAGACATCGCTATGAGCCATCATCCGGCGCTTCGTTCGCTGCTGTTCCTCCTGAGCCTGTCGGTCGCCGCCGCCGCGAGCGCGCAGACCCAGGCCCCGGCCAAGCCGTTCGAGCCCACGGTGGGGCAGGCGGGCAAGGACGTGGTGTGGGTGCCCACGCCGCAGGCGCTCGTGGACAGGATGCTGAACATGGCGAAGGTGACGAAGGACGACTTCGTCATGGACCTGGGGTCGGGCGACGGCCGCACGGTGATCACGGCGGCCAAGCGCGGCGCGCGGGCGCTCGGCATCGAATACAACCCGGACATGGTGGAACTGGCGCGGCGCAACGCCGCCAAGGAAGGCGTGTCGGAGCGCGCCACGTTCGAGCGGGGCGACCTGTTCGAGGCGGACCTCTCGAAGGCACAGGTGATCACGATGTTCCTGCTGCCGTCGATCAACATGAAGCTGCGGCCCAAGCTCCTCGACCTGAAGCCGGGCACGCGCATCGTCTCCAACTCGTTCACGATGGAGGACTGGACGGCTGACGAGACCGGCAACGTCACGGAGGACTGCACGAGCTGGTGCACGGCGCTGCTGTGGATCGTGCCGGCGAAGGTGGCGGGCTCGTGGCAGATGCCCCAGGGCGAGCTGAAGCTGACGCAGCAGTTCCAGATGCTGCAGGGCACCCTCGGCGGCGCGACCATCAGCGACGCGCGCCTGCGGGGCGAGGAGATTACCTTCAGTGCGGGCGGCGTGAAGTTCACCGGCACGGTGTCGGGCAACACGATGAAGGGGACATCGAGCAGCGGGGCGTGGAGCGCGACGCGAAAGTGAGGACGCAGATGGCGCAGATAGCGCAGATGGCGCAGGGCCGCAGACGGCGCAGATGACGCAGATGAGGTCCGTCGCCAGATGCACTAGTTTGCGCATCTCAGCACACATTGTTGAATGACTTTATGAGACACCATTGACGTTCAAGGAAGTCTTTGTGTAGCATTCGAATCGTCGCGAGGACATTCGGATGCTCACAGAGACCACCGCCCTGAACGCAGCCCTGGACCTGACCGGTGACCGCCGGGAGTCGGAACGGGTGCCCGGCCCGTTCGACGCCTGGCGGGTGGGCTCGCTCGAGACGCCGGTTCGCATCTACAACTTGAGCGCTGGTGGCTGCTTCGTGCACGCGATGCACGAGCAGGAGCGCGGTGTCATCGTCCGGTTGAAGCTGGACCTGCCCGGTGCCGGGCGAGTGGAATTGAAGGCGGAGACGCTCTACCGGCGGCCCGGGTTCGGCTTCGCCGTGCGGTTCATCGATGTCCCCGCGGACACCGCCGGGCGACTCGAACGCGGCCTGGTGGCGCTCCAGCGCAAGGCTCCCAGAGCTTCCTGAGATCACGCCGGCTCCCCCCGGCCTTCCCCCCAGCAACACCCGCGGCCGCGACCCCGGACCTGTCCGAGTGCGCGGCCGCTGGTGTTTTCGCCCGCGCGCTCAGCAGTTCGTAGTCAGGCCGATGCGGCCCCTGCTCACTGCGGGCTGCTAGCGGTCGTTCAAGCGGATCGACTGGCCGACGCGATTGAACGCGGCCTCGTAGGTGCCGGCTTCGCGCTCGGGGACGACGGTGAGGTAGTAGAAGAGATTGCCGTCGGCGAGGAACGTGGTGTAAACCGCGACGCGCTCGTTGCCGCCCACCGCTGAGCGGCCGACCAGGGGCGTCCCGATGGCGGTGCGATTCGAGAGGCGCGTGGCCTGCGAATCACCGGCGACGCGCATCTCGGGGTTGCCCTGGAGAAACGCCTGCACGAGCGTGCTCGTGGCCTGGCGGAGATCGCGTGAGGACGCGCGCGCCACGCCGAGCTCCACGCCGTGGGTCAGGACGGTCTGGCCGCGCGACTCACCGTAGCCGTTCTGCGGCACGAACTTGACCGAGTTGTTCGAGGACACCGCGGTCCAGTTGCTGGGGACGCTCACCTGGAACAGCTGTCCACCGCGTGCGGTGCGGTACTGGCGTGAAGGTGCGGGGACGGCCTCGCCAATCCTCCCGACCGACGCCGGCGCCCCGCCGCCACTCGAGCCGCCACCCTCACGACCCATGTCGGCCATGGACTTCGCGGGGGGCAGCGTGTCGAAGCGCCGCTTCGTCGAGGCGAAGCCGTTGCTGTCCGGTCGCGGTCCAATCTCGAGTTTGCTGGCCTCGTCTGCGATGTACCGCGAGCGGTTGCCGGGATTCGGGTGGCTGCTCAGCCACTGCGGCGGCGTGCCGTTGGCCTGCTTCTGGATGGTCTCGAACATGCGCCCGAGGTCCCGCGGATCGTATCCGGCGCGCGCCATGATCTGCGCGCCGAGCAGGTCGGCCTGCTTCTCGTACTCGCGGCTGTACTTGAGCAGCCATGTGCCGAGGCCGAACTGCGACCCCTGCGAGATGGCTTCGCCCCAGCCGCCGCCGATGACCGCGCCCGCGATGGCGCCGGCCAGCGCGCCCAGCTGGAAGCCCTGGGCCTTGGTGGCGTTGGCCGTCCCGTGGCGGAGCAGCACGTGCGCGAGCTCGTGGGCCATCACGCCGACGACCTCCCCTTCACCGGACGCCGCCATGAACATGCCGCGGTTGACGAACATCGGCCCGCCGGGAAGCGCGAACGCGTTGATCTCCTTCAAGTTCACCGGCGTGAACGAGTACTCGAAGGCGGGGTGCTTCAGGTTGGCGGGAGAGGCCGCGATGAGGCGCCGCCCGAGCTCGTCGAGATAGCCATCGATCTGGCGGTCGTCGATGATCGGGTACTCCCGGCGCACTTCCGCGGCGGCCTCGCGGCCGATCTGCACGTCCTGCTCGGGAGTGTACTTGTTCTTCGGCGGGGTCACCTGCGTCTGGGCAGAGACCGCGACAGTGCACAACACGGCGGCCATCCACGTCACGGCGCGGCGTCCGGATCGAGCGAACACACGAGGTTGGGTAGCCATGTCCTTCGCCTCTGCACAGATTGTACCCGCTGAAAAGGCCGGCACGATGCTTGCTCAGCGGGTGTAATGTGGGCTTGATCCGTCCCTGGGGGTGCGACATGAAGTTCGTTTGGACATTGATGGGAATTCTCTTACTCACCGGTGCCACCAGCTGGGCACAGGGCAGCGCCGATCTCTCCAGCCTGGAGCGGAAGCTGACCGATGCCGAATCGGCGTTCTCACGCGTCGAGAGGACAGTATCGTCCTCCGACCGCGCCAGCCTCGAGCGTGATCTCCGCGACCTGCAGGACGAGCTCGCGTACTTCCGCGTGAAGAGCCGGCGGGGCGAGTCGATCAGCGATCGCGACCGCCGTGACCTGTCGGACAGGCTCGACGCCTACGTGCGCCGCGCCAACGGCTTCACGCGCGCGGGGCAGGAGGGCCGCGCCATCGCGGTCGGCACCGAACTGGACGTGCGGCTGCAAACACCCCTCAACTCCGGGACCGCCAAGGTCGAGGACCGGGTCGAGGCGACGACGATGGTGCACCTCTACCAGGGTGACGACCTGCTGGTGCCGGCCGGATCGGTGCTGACCGGGTACGTGGCGGCCGTCGACCCCGCGTCGCGCAGCGATCGCAAGGGCAGCCTGAGCATCAACTTCACGAGGCTCACCGTGTCGGGTCGCACCTACGACGCGAAGATTCTCGTGACGCAGGCGCTCGAGAGCGAGGGCTTGAAGGGCGAGGTCGGGCGGATCGGCGCGGGCTCTGCGGTGGGCGCCATCCTCGGCGGCATCCTCGGCGGCGTGAAGGGCGCCATCACGGGCATCCTCGTCGGCGGCGGCGGCGTGCTCGTGGCGACCGAAGGCAAGGACGTGGACCTGCCGTCGGGGACCGTCCTGCGCGTGCGGTTCGACTCGAGCGTCGCGCTGGACAAGTAGGCGCGGCGTTGCCGCGCAGGCGGTGCGTTCGCGCCGTGGGGGCGCCTTCACGGCGCGTCAGCGCCGCCCACGCGGCGAAGCCGCGCCCCTAAAAGGTCTTCCGCGCGACCCACTCGCGATACAGGGAGTCGCTCACCGTGTAGCGGCTCTCTGCCTTCATCACCACATCCTGCCTCACCAGGGCCGCCAGGGCCGACTGCACGCTGGATGCACCAGGCAGGCGGTGCCGCGTCCGCACGTCGCCCGACATCAGCTCGCGGCCATCCTCCAGCACGAGCGCGCGCAGCACGGCGCGCTGCGCCAGCGTGAGGCGCTGCCACGACTCCTCGAACGCGGTGTGATGTTCGCCCAGCAGCCGCGTCAGCGTCCCGTGCAGGTCGTCCAGGCCAGCGCTCCTCCTCCCCGCCACCCGCACATCGTCCCAGGTCTCGTGAGCGAGGCGCTGGACGTCGTACGGCACGTTGCCGGCCAGTTCGACGATGGCGGCGCCGAGGCCGGGCTCGGGCCTGAGGCCGCTGGCGGCGAAGCGCGCCTCGATGAAGTGCGCGAAGAGCTCCTCGTCGATCTTCTCCAGGCGCATGACGGGCCCGGCCTTGTAGAAGGGGCGTCGCGGCTCGAGCATCCGCTCCATCAGCGACGGCTCGGAGCCGGCGAAAACGTAACCGACCGCGCGCTGGTCCTGGACCGCGGCGCGCAGCGCGTGCTCGACGTTGCCGCCGTCGAACGAGACGACCGCCTGGAACTCGTCCAGCGCGATGGCGAGCCGCTGCCGGCGCGCGGCGGCGATGCGCCCGGGCAGGGCGAAGACCTCCGCGGCCAGGCGCGCGGTGTCGCGGGCGGTGCGGACGGCAGGGAAGGCGAGCGTGACGCCGCCGCCGGCGGAAGGGCCGCCGGGCGAGGGGCTGTCGAACCTGAGCTCGGGGCGGACGGCCTGCAGCAGCTCGGCGGTCCAGCGGCGCAGCCGGCCGATGGGGGTGTCGGCGGTGACCAGGGCGCGCGCGTAGGCCTCGAGGAAGCCGACGTACGAGCTGGAGGCGGCCACGGTGACCTCGACGGTGAGGATCTTCTGCCGCGAGAGCCCGCGCAGCACGTCGCGGACGAGCGACGACTTCCCGTAGCGGCGCGGCGAGATGAGGAACACCTTCTGGCCCTCGGCCAGGTCGCGGGCGAGGCGCTCGCGTTCGGCCTCGCGGTCCGCGAAGGCGCCCGCGGTGACGATCTCGCCGTAGACGAACGGGTTCTCCTGTCCCATTACGGCATTATACGTAATCGTTACCGAGGATAGCGTAATAGCCGCCCGCTCCGCTACGATGGGGCGGGCCGGGAGGGCCGCGGCCCGTGGAGGGGAGCGACATGGCGGGACTGGTGGAGGCAATCGCGATCAGGCGGAAGATGTACTTCGAGTTCGAGGGGGCGCCCTACCACTGCCTGGACGTGGACGTGTCCACCCCGACGGCGCGCGGCGGCCAGACGCTCGTGCGGCTGAAGATGCGCAACCTGCTGACACGGGCGGTCTTCGACAAGACCTTCAAGGCGGGCGACAAGTTCAAGGAGCCGGACCTGGACGTCGTGGCCGCGTCGTACCTCTACGGCGACGGCGACGGGTGCCATTTCATGGACCAGGCCACGTTCGAGACGCTGACGCTGCCGCCCGACATGCTGGGGGACGACCGGCTGCTGCTGTCGGACAACCTCGTGGTCCAGGTGCAGCGGTTCAACGGCCGCCCGATCGGCATCCAGCTGCCGCCGGTGGTCGAGCTCAGGGTGACGGCCACCGAGCCCGGTGTGCGGGGGGACACGGCAAGCGGCGGCGTCACCAAGCCGGCGACGCTCGAGACCGGCCTCGAGATCCGGGTGCCGCTGTTCATCAAGGAAGGCGAGGCCGTGAAGGTGCACACGGAAACCCGCGAGTTCGCCGGACGCGCGTAGGCGTACACTGGGGACATGCAGGCGCTCACCATCGTCGCGCTCGTCGTGGGCCTGGCCGGCTCGGCCATGGCGCAGCAGGAGAAGCCGGTCCCGAAGGACTCGATGCGCATCTCCATTCCAGGGTGCTCGAAGGGCGTCGTGTTCACCGTCATGGAGAGCCCGGAGCACGAGTCCCGATCGTCGGTCCCGCCCGGTCGCCGGTTCAGGCTGGCGGGGCCGAAGGACCTCCTGAAGGAGATCCGCGGGCACGAGGGATCGATGATCGAGGTCACGGGCCTCGTCCGGAAGGGGCAGCTGGATCCCGGCGGCATCCCCATCGGCGGTGGCGTGCGGGTAGGCCCCGCGCCCTCACCGCTCGGCGGTGTCGGGCGCGACCCGAACTTCAATCAGATCATCCTGGACGTGGAAGGCTGGCGCCCGCTGGCCGGCGAGTGCCCGAGGCGCTGAGCAACGAAACCACGACGACCCGAAGAGCACGAAGGCAGCACGAAGGCTCAGCCTCCGAAGAACACGAGAACCTCAGAACCTCAGAACCTCAGAACCTCAGAACCCCAGAACCCCAGAACCTCAGAACCCGAGAACCCGTTCTACCCGGTGATCGTCAGGACCGGGCAGGTCGCGCGGCGGACCACCTGGTTGGTCGTGGATCCGAAGAGGCCCATGTCGAGCGCGTTGCGCCCGCGCACGCCGATGACGATGAGATCGGCCTGGCCCTCGCGGGCGGCGTCGAGCAGCTCGACGTAGGGCTTGCCGAAGCGCACCTGCACGTCGGGGGCGGGGCCATCGGGCGCTGCCGACGCGCCAAGGGCCTCGAGCCGCGCCCGGGCGCTCGACTCGAGGTAGTGGCGGTAGTCCACGAGCGCCTGCGCCTGTTCGGGCGGCACGCCCTCCATCGTGGGCATCGGCGGCTCGTGCCACGGCCACTCCAGGACGTGCAGCAGCGTGAGCGCGGCTCCCGACTCCTTCGCGAGCGACGCGGCGGCGTCCACCGCCTTCAGCGACGAATCCGAGAAGTCCACGGCGCACAGCAGCCGCTTGAAGGGCTGCGACGAGGTCGCCTGCGCGCGCGGCGGCACGGTGAGCACGGGGCAGGACGCCCTCCGCAGCACCTTCTCGGTGACGGACCCCAGCAGCAGGTGCTGGAAGCCCCCCGTGCCGTGCGTGCCCATCACGATGACGTCGGCGGACAGCTGCGTCGCCTGCTCGAGGATGGTCCGCAGGGGCTCGCCGCCCGCGATGACGATGTCGAAGCCGACGCCGGCACTGGCCACCGGGGCGCACGCCGTGGTGGCGTGGGCGCGCAGCGCCTCGAGGTCCGCGGCGGTCGGCGCGACGCTGAGGTGCACGTGCAGCACCGTGATGCGCGCGCCGTACCAGCGCGCCAGGGCCACGCCCTGTTCGAGCGCGTGCGCCGACTGGTCCGAGAAGTCGATGGGGCAGAGGATGCGGCGGATGGTCATGCGCGCTACTGCTCCCACTCCCAGTCGCAATAGCCCGGGCGTGCCAGCCAGTTCTGCGGGTAGTCGCCAATCGGCGCCCCCGGCGGCGCCGGGGCGGCCGGCAGCATCACCGCCGTGTCGGCGGGGCGCTCGAGGAAGCGCTTGATGTCGGCGGCCAGCAGCGTGTGCTGCGCGATGTCGGCCTCGCCCTTCGAGCCCTCCACGCGGATGCGATCCGCCAGGCGCTGCAGCCTGAGCGAGGCCATCGCACGGACCTGCGAGTTCTGCGCAGCGGCGGCCAGCCACGTCAGCCGATCCACGAGCACGCGCTCCGCGGCGCGCCGCACCTCGGCTTCGTAGGGGTTCGCCGTGGGCGCGTCGAAGGTGGCCTTGACCAGGTGATCGATCACCTCCTCGAGGCCCGGCAGCGACGGATCCACGGCATGCTGCGCCACCATGCGCGCGGCGCGATCCGGCTGCAGCACGAACCCGATGGTGACGTCGGCGGCGATGGCGCCGGGGCTGATGGGGTCGAAGCCCTCGCCGGTGGTGCGCGGGAACAGCTCGCGGTGGACACCGTAGCCCGGTGGCCGCGGCGGGATGAGGTCGAGGATCTTCCGCGGGATGGTCAGCTCGGCCGGCTTCAGCGTGGCGGCCAGCGCCTCGAGGGCGCGACGCTGGCTGGCCGCAGCCTCCCACTTCACCGGCGTACGCCCGTCACCGCGCATCGCGTAGACGAAATCCTGGCCCGCCACCATCGATGCGGCGCCCTCCACCGCGTAGCGGTGGTACATGAAGATCGGCACCAGCGGCTCCTCGATAGTCGTCATCGGCGCGCCGGTGCGGATGGTGGTCTCGCCGATCCGGTCCAGCGCCGCGCGGCGCACCTTCATGAGGCGGTCCAGCTCGTCGGCCTGGTTCACGCCGTTCGACCACTGCTCGGTGCGCGGGTGGATGTCGGTGTCCTGGTTCGTGAAGTACCGCAGGTCCTGCGCCCAGGCATCGTCCAGGATCTTCGTGAGCGCCGCCTCGTCGTCGCGGCCCGACGCGAACTGGCGATAGCCGTAGTTGATGGCGACCTTGTCCCAGTCGCCGATGCGTGCCTCGTAGGCGCGTGAGAGATCGATGGTGCCGTCGGGGCGGAGCGTCTCCAGCGGATGCGGGTAGTCCATCACCGAGATCCAGCCCTTGGTGCTGTCGTAGTAGTTGTGGCCGAGGCCGAGCGTATGGCCCACCTCATGAGCCGAGAGCTGGCGGATGCGCGCGAGCGCGGTCTCGTAGAGAATGGCCGGCCGCTCGTTGCCCGTGGTGTAGGGCGAGAGCAGGCCCTCGAAGATGAGGTAGTCCTGCCTGTCGCGGAGCGAGCCGAGCGTGACGGTGGCCTTGATGATCTCACCGGTCCGCGGGTCGGTGACCGAGCCGCCCGAGCTCCATCCGCGCGTGGAGCGGTGCACCCAGTTGATCATGTTGTAGCGGATGTCCATCGGGTCGGCGCCCTCCGGCAGCACGTCCACCTTGAACGCGTTCCGGAAGCCCGCGGCCTCGAACGCCTGGTTCCACCACATGGCGCCCTCGATGAGCGCCCTCTTCACGTCCTCGGGCGCGCCCGAGTCCACCCAGTACTGAATGGGCGTCACCGGCTCGCTGACGGCGGCGGCCGGGTCCTTCTTCACCAGCCGATGCCGGCGGACGTAACGGAACTGGATCGGCTCGGCGATGGGCTGGCTGTAGTCCACGAACGTGATGCCGCCGTACCCGGCCCGCGGGTCGTCCACGCGCGGCTGGAAGTTGCCGTCGGGCAGCTCGACGAACGAGACGTGCTCGCGCAGGGTCACGGCCTCGGGTGACGGCGTCACGCTGGCGACCGAGCCCGAGAACAGCCCGCCGCCGCGGCCGAACGGGCCGGCCACCTGCGGCGGGGCTATGGAGGCGGGCCCCTGCGACGGCCCTCCGCCAAACCCGCCACCCGCCGGCGCCTCGTTCACGAAGGTCAGCGTCATGTCGACCTCCGTGTTCCTCGGGAAGTTCTTCGTGTTGGGCAGGTAGAACGCGCTGCGGTTGCGGTCCAGCCTGTAGTTGCCCGGGCGAAGCCGGCCGGCGGCGTTGTGCACGTCACGCAGGAAGAACTCGGTGGCGTCGACCAGCACGCGCCCGCCCGACTCGGCCGCCACGGTGAAGCCCCAGAGCACCGACTTGGCGAACGAGTCCTCCACCGACTTGCGCTCGAGCACGTTGCTGCTGCTCGAGCGGAACGACTGGTTGCCCTGGACCAGCAGCACGCGCGGGCCCACGCGCTGGAACATGACGATGCGGCCCTGGCCGCCCTGGCCGCGGTCGAGCCCGATGTCGTTGGACCCGAGGCCCGCGGAGAGGCCGGTCGAGAACAGGAACTCGGTGTCGAGGCGCGGGATCTCCAGGAGCATCGTCCCCGCGCGCTCGTCCCAGTAGAGCGGGAAGTAGCCGTCGATTTTTCTCAGGCCGCTGACGCGGTCGTCGACGGATGGAATGGCCGCGGCGGTGCGCGGCGCGGGCTGAGCGGGCTGCGCCTCGGCGGCCGGGGCGGCCAGCAGCAGAGCCCCAAGAACAAGAACGCATGGCTTCGACATGAACATCCCCTCGCGCGGGGATTCTACCCCGAGGGCAGCCGCGTTCCTGGCCAGACCCGCTCGCTGCGGTCGCCACCCCGTCGATTAGCGTGCCGCCACGTCGGCCATGGAGGGTTCCGGCCGGTCCACGGCTTCGGCATAGACGCCGCGATACGCGGGTGGCAACAGGTCCGCAAGGGCCCTCATCACGCGCTCGGTGTCGTGCTGGAGCCTGGCCGCGGTGCGTTCGCCGGGCGAGATGACAAGCGGCGCTCCCACCCGGACGTGAATGCGGGTGCGCCTGAGGCGCCTCACGTTGTCCGCCACGCGCTCCTGTCCCCACGCGGCGAGCGGGAGAATCGGCGCCGGCGCCTCGCCGGCCATGAACACCACGCCGGGCTGACCCTTCATGAGGCCACCGGTCCTGCTTCGGGTTCCTTCGGGTGCGATGCCCAGCAGGCCGCCGGCCCGGAGGACGGCCAGACCCTGGGCGAGCGCCTCCTGGTCCGCCTCCCCGCGGCGCACGTAGATGGTATCGCCGAGGTCGAGGAACCATCGCTGCCAAGGATGCTTTCGCAGGCTGTCGGTGGCGATGCAGATGGCCCGGCGCGGGAGAATCGTCAGGATGAGCGCGACGTCGAGCATGCTCAGGTGGTTGGCCGCCACCACGACGGGTCCCGATCGCGGGATGTTCTCCAGGCCCTGGACCTCGAGCGGCGCCACCAGCCGGAACAATCCGGCAATGAGCTTCTGGCTGAATCGCTGCACCGGTGACCACCGGCTGTAGTCGATCGACCGGTAATCGATGCCCGAGGCTCGCGCGGGGACGGCATCGCGATCCACCTGACGCGACGGCGCCGGGACAGCGGCAGGCACCGGGACGGGCACGGCCGCGGGAGGCGGCGCTACGACTGGTTCGCGCGGTTGTGGTGCGGGCGTGAGCTCGCCAGGGGGCGGAGCCGGAGCCGCCTCGTGCTTGTCCGCCGCAGCAACGACCGCTGGCATCGGAGTGGTGGGAGGTTCTTCGGACGCCGGGGCCGGGAGCTCGAAGTCGAGCTGGTCCAGCAGCGTGCTGGCGAGCTGGCGGGCCGAGGCACCCTCGAGCAGCGACGCGAGCGGCAGCGACACGCCGAGGTCCTTGTCCACGACGGTCTGCAGCTCGACGGCCATCAGCGAGTCCACGCCCATCTCGGTGAGCGGCCGTTCGGCGTCCACCTTCTTCGCCGACGTGCCCAGCACCTTCGCGATGCGCTCCACCACGTGATGTTCGAGCAGAGCCGGGCGCTCGTCCGGCGCCGCTCCGGCGAGCAGGCGCAGCACGCTCCCGCGCTCGGCCGCGCCATCGCGTGCGACCGACGGGTTCTCCGACGCGAAGTGGGACAGGCGTTGGGTCCTCTTGACGGCCACCGCGCTCACATCGACCGTGGACCACCGCTCCCAGTCGATGCGCGCCGCCATGAGCTGCGAGACGCCGCAGCGAAGCGCCTCGTCCATCACACCCAGGGCTTCGGCCGGCGTGAACCTGCCCATGCCGTGGCGTTCGAGATGATGGGCCACGTCCTGGTGCTGAGACAGGTAGCCCACGTCCGACAACGCTCCCCAGTTGAGCGTGAGCCCGGGCAGCCCGATCGATTGCCGATACGGCGCGAGCGCGTCGAGGAAGAGGTTTGCGGCGGCGTAGTTGCCCTGGCCCTTCGTGCCCAGCACCGAGGCCATCGACGAGAACATCACGAAGAAGTCGAGGGTGTCCCTGGAGGTCACCTGGTGCAGGTTCCAGGCGCCGGCGACCTTCGGCGCCAGCACCGTGCCGAGCCGGTCGGCGTTGAGGAGCGCCAGTGGCGCGTCCTCGAGGACCATGGCGGCGTGCACGACGCCGCGCACGGGTGGCAGCGACGCGCGGATCTCGTCGAACACTCTCGCCACGTCGTCCAGCCGACTCACGTCGCCCTTGAGGGTGACGATGTTCGCCGGTGACTCGCGGAGGGCCGTGAACGCCGCCTCGTTCTCGGGAGCCGGTACGCCGCTTCGGCTGATCAGCACGACATGCCGCGCACCGTGATCGACCATCCATCGCGCGACCTGGAGCCCGAATCCGCCCAACCCGCCAGAGACGACGTAGCTGGCGTCGGCATGGTAGAGGGGGCGCTCAGTGTCCGCGGCAACCGGATAGGCCGGCTCCCGGATCGTGAGCACGAGCTTGCCGATGTGCCGGGCCTGTGCCAGCGTGCGGAACGCCTCTTCGGCACGGGCGAGGTCGAACGCGGTGTGAGGAATGGGCTCGAGCGCCTGCTCTTCGAGGGCCGCGGCGATCTCGCGCAGCATCGAGCCGACATAGGCCGGCCGATCGACGCACATCCGCTCGAGCGCGATGGAGCAGAAGGCCAGGTTGCGATCGAACGGGAGCAGGCCGATGGTCGAGTCGGCGTAGATGTCCCGCTTCCCCATTTCCAGGAAGCGGCCGTACGGGCGCAGGATGGAGATGCCCTTCTGGATGGCCTCGCCGGCCAGCGAGTTGAGCACGACGTCCACGCCCTCGCCGCCCGTGATCGTCATCACCTCGTCCGCGAATGCGAGCGATCGTGAGTCCATTACGTGCTGGACACCCAGCTCCCTCAGGTACGCGCGCTTTTCCGAGTTCCCGGCGGTGGCGAAGATCTCGGCACCCGCACGTTTCGCGAGCTGGATGGCGGCGAGGCCCACGCCGCCCGTGCCGGCATGGATGAGCACGCGCTCCCCGGCGGAGAGCCGGGCCAGGTGGGTCAGCCCGTAGAGCGCGGTGACGAAGACCAGGGGAACCGTCGCGGCCTGCTCGAAGGTGAGATGCGCCGGCTTGCGGGCGGCCATCTCCGCCCGCGTCACCACCTGCGAGCCGAAGGCCCCGAGCGCAACCGTCATCACCTCGTCGCCGGGACGGAAGTCCGCCACACCCTTGCCACACGCCATCACGATGCCCGCGCATTCGAAGCCGAGGACGGTCCGGGCGCCGCTGCCCGGAAGAGCCATGGGTGGCAGCAGCCCGAGCGCGAGCATGACGTCGCGGAAGTTGATGCCGGCCGCGAGCACGCGAACGAGAATCTCGCCTGGGCCTGGCCTGCGTGCCGGGACCTCGCGAAGGACGAGGGATTCCAGCGTTCCCGGCGTCTCGATATCCAGCCGGAAGGGGTGCTCGTCGGGCGACAGGTGCTTGTCGGGCGCCGACCGGGCGAGGTCGGCCAGGCGTGCGCGCCGCAGTCTCGGGACGTAGCGTCGCGGCCCGCGGAACGCGATCTCCTCCTCGACGTCGTCGGCGGCGATCTCGTCGAGCAGCGCGCCGATCTCGTCGGCGCCGGGCGCCGGGCCGAGATCCACGGTGCGGCAGCGGACGCCGGGCTGCTCGCTGGTGAGCACGCGGCCCAGGCCCCAGAGCGGCGCCTGCGCCACGTTCGGGCCGTCCCGATCCTCATCCGCGACGGCCTGGGCCCCGCCCGTGACGAGCCACATCGGAGGAAGAGGGCGTCCGCGGCGCCCGAAGGCCTGCAACAGCGAGATCACGCTGCCGCAGATTGTTCGCTGAGCGTCGACGGCCTCGGCGCCGGTCAGGGCAGCGGGGCTCGGGGCGTCGAGGCTCCAGGCGTGAATCACGCCGTGCAGCCCGAAGCCCGAGGACGCGACCGCATCCACCAGGCGAGCCGCATCGTCAACGCTGGCCGCATCGATGGTGAACGACTCGTCCTCACCCTCGGTGAACGCGTCTCCCGGACGAACGATGACGCACCGATCGCCGCGCCCGCGCAGCGCGGTGGTGATGCGCTCGCCGACACCGGTCGCGTCCGCCAGCACGAGCCAGTCCTTTCCCGGCGTCGAGCGCGCGCCGGTGGCCTGGCCCGCGCCCTGGGCGGGCTGCGTAGCGAGGATCACGGACTGCGGCGTGTCGCGATCGACGGACCGTTCGGCAATGCCCACCGGGCCCTCGAACCCCGAGTCTGCGAGGAACGCCTCCCACCGCCTGACGCTCAGCATCGGGTAGTCCGGCCGGAGGTCCGTGTCAGTGAATCGCCACCACCCGTCGGTGATCCCGAAGATGAGGTCCGTCCACGCCATCTTCCGCGTCACTTCGAGCAGCACGAGCAGGCCGCCGGGCGCCAGGAGCTGCTTGATGTTCGCCAGCGTCGCCCTCAGATCAGCAGTGGCGTGCACCACGTTCGCGGCGAGGATGACATCGAACGTTTCGGGCCCGAGCTGGGCCACCGGATCGGCTTCGATGTCCAGCGATCGGACGTGGACATGTGGCTGATGGCGGAAACGATCCCGCGCCTGGGTCAGGAAGAACGGCGAGACGTCGGTGAAGTGGTACTCGACGGTTCGACCCTCGAGCCGTGGGAGCACCGCCGCCGTCGTGCCGGCGGTGCCGGCGCCGATCTCGAGCACTCTGAGACGGGCTGTCGCGGGCACCTGCTCGACCGCGGCCGCGATGGCGTCGGCGGCCGTGCGGTTGTAGAACTGGTACCAGGGCAGCTCGGAGAAGAACCGCGCCCAGGCCGACACCGCGGCGGGCGCGAAAAGCACCTCGTGTGCGTCCACGGCGCCGCGCAGGATCGCGTCGAGCCGCTCGCCACAGCGCCGCAACAGATCGACGAGGGGGTCCGCTGCCGGGTAATCCGCGAGCACCTGCTCGCAGAGCCGATGGGCGGCGGCGCGCTCGGAGGCGGGCTGGCCGTCGGTGACATCGAGCAGGGGGACTTCTCGAATGATCTCCAGCAGGCGCACGAAGAAGCGGTGGTGCCGTGGAACGACTCCCAGCCGGCTGGCGAGGGCCGCCGTGTCGCCCGGCGCCGGATCCTGTCCATCCCACCCAAGCGAGACGAGGGCGGCGCGGGCGAAGTGCGAGACGATGGCGTCGAGCGTCGGCTCCGCACGGCGCAGCGGGACCGTCCAGCCTTGCTCGTCCGCGAGCCGCTCGGCCATCGGGCCGACGCTGGCCCCCAACTCCGCGCTGGTGCGGATGGGCTCGGCCCCTCGTGCGTGAACGGTTTCGAGCGGCTTCGGCTCCCACAGGAGCCGGTAGGTCAGTTCGTCGTTCGCGGCCCTCTTCGCCCGGGCCGCGTCTTCGAGAGACTTGCACCTCAATCCTTCGACGGATACGGCCACCTGGCCGTGGTCGTCCAGGATGGTGATGTTGCCTTCGAGCCCGTCGGCGTCCGCCACGGAGACCTCGGCGTGCACCCAGAACCGCGCCCCGGGCTCGCGAGCGAGTGTCACGCGCTTCAGCGAGACAGGCAGGTAGAGGCCGCTTCCGAGGCCACCCGTGCCGCCCGACCAGACGGCCGCAAGCATGGCCTGGAATGCCGAATCGAGCAACGCCGGGTGAACGAGGTACGGGCCGATGGCGTGCCCCTCGGGCAGTCCGACCTCCGCGAGCGCCTCTCCCTGTCCGCGCCACAATGAACGGATGCCACGGAAGAGCCCCTGATAACGGAGGCCCCGCTTCTCCAGCGTGTCGTAAGCCTCGTCGACGGACACCCCAGTGGCACAGCGTTGTCGGAGGGCGGCCAGATCGAGCGTGCGGCCAGCCGCCTCGATCGCGTTCCCTCGGAGCTTGCCGGACGCGTTGAGCGTCCACTGGCCGCCCTCGCCGCCGCTGTGGATCTCGAACGAGGCATTCCGCGCGTCGTACAGGGACTGGAGAAAGAGGTCCTGGCGATGCGTGAGAAAGAGCACCTTCTTGAACGTCAGGTCCTCGACGACGGGAGCCGCATCGGGGGTGAGCGCCTTCGCGGCGGCCAGGGCCGTCTCGACGTAGGCTGCAGCGGGGAACACCGGGCTTCCCTGCACGATGTGATCGTTCAGGTAGTCGAGGTGGCTGGCGCGCAGGTCGGCCTCCCACGTGGGCTGGACCGACCGCAGGCGAAAGCCGAGGAGCGGGTGACCGCTGTCCTGACCGGATGACCGCACGGCCCGCGCCTCGGACTCGAACCAGAGGCGCTCACGCTGCCAGGGATACGCGGGCAGCGAGACCAGCGCGCCATCGGCGCAGACGGTGGCCCACTCGACCCGGCGCCCGTGCGCGTAGAGCGTGGCGAGCGAGCGCAGCATCACGCGGCGCTCCTCCTCCTTGCGGCGCAGCGTCGGCAGGGTCGTGCCGCTCCTGCCGCGTGCCGCGAGGCATTCCGAGAGCGACGCGGACAGCACGGGGTGCGGCCCGATCTCGAGGAACAGGTCGTAGTCGTCGTCAATCAGGCGGTTGATGGCGTCGGCAAAGCGGACAGGCTCACGAAGGTTGTCGAACCAGTACTGCGGGTCGAGCCGCGCGTCCGACCACGTGCCCGACACCGTCGAGAGGAAGGGCATGGAAGGCGGTGCCGGCGTGATCGGGGCAAGCGCGTCGAGGAACTCCGCGCGCAGGCTGTCCATCTGGGGCCCGTGGTAGGGAACCTCCACCTGCAGGAAGCGGTTGAAGCATGCCCGCCTGCCGAGTTCGGCCGCGATCTGCTCGAGCGCCTGCTGTTCGCCGGACAGGGTGACCGATGTCGGGCTGTTGATGGCGGCGATCGACACCCGATCCTCGAAGGGCGAGACGAGCTGTCTTGCGGCGTCCTCGGAGAGGCCGGCGCTCAGCATGGTGCCCGACCCGCTGGCACGGTGCTGCAGCCGGCCGCGATGGAACGCCCAGAGCAGACCGTCGTCGAGGCTCATCGCGCCCGCCGCGCAGGCGGCCGCCATCTCGCCGGCGCTGTGCCCGAGGATGGCATCGGGCACGATGCCCCAGGATTTCAGGAGCGCGACCAGCGCGATCTGGATGGCAAAGTTGGTCGCCACCGCCTCGTCCGCCTCGTGAGCCCGCGAGGCGCCCTCGTCGGCCATCAACGCGTCCAGGAGCCCCCACGTCCCGATGCGCCGGAATCGTCGATCGCAGTCCTCGATCGCGAGGCGGAAGGCCGGCTCCTGCTCGAAGAGCTGCCGGCCCATGGCCCACCACTGCGGGCCCATGCCCGTGAAGACGAACGCCAGCTTCGGCTCGCGACCGCGTGGGCCGCGCGGCAGGCCGGACGGGCCCGCGGCAACGACTTCGTCGAGTTGCTCCAGCACCTCCTCGCGCGTTGATCCGACCACGGCCAGGCGATGGGCATGGTGCGCCCGATGCACCGCCGCGCTGTGACAGAGGTCGGGCAGTGCCGGGCAGGCGTCGCCTGCCACGAGGTCGCGGTAGCGGCGGGCCAGCTCGTGCAGCGCCTCGGGATGCCGGGCCGAAAGCGGCAGGATCTGCACCCGCTCGTCGGGCCCGCCGACTCCGGCGGTCGCCGAGGCGGGCGGCTCTTGGAGCACGACGTGGGCGTTTGCGCCGCCGAAGCCGAACGAATTGACGCTGACCAGCGCAGGGGTCCCGTTGACCGGCAGGGGCTGGAGCGACGTGACGACCCGCAACTGCAGATCGTCGAACGGAATGGACGGGTTGGCCTCCCGGAAGTGGAGGGTGGGCGGAATCTGGCGGTGGTGAAGCACCAGGCTGGCCTTGATGAGGCCGGCAATGCCCGCCGCGGCCTCGAGGTGGCCGATGTTCGTCTTGGCGGATCCGATGAGGCACGGGCCCGACCGCCGGTGGCCGTTCGACAGCACGTGGCCGATGGCCGAGGCCTCGATGGGATCCCCGACGCGGGTGCCCGTGCCGTGTGCCTCGACGTATTGCACGTCTTCGGCCTTCGCGTGCGCGTCGCGGAGGGCCTCGCGAATCAGCGCCTCCTGCGCCTCGGCGCTGGGCACGGCGATCCCCACCGTGCGTCCGTCCTGATTGACGGCGCTTCCCCGGATGACGGCGTAGATCCGGTCGCCATCCGCCATCGCGCGGGCGAGCGGCTTCAGCACGACGATGCCCGCGCCTTCGCTCCGGACGAAGCCATTGGCCCGGGAATCGAAGGCCTTGCATCGTCCGTCCGGCGAGAGCATCGACGCCTTGCAGAAGCCGATGGCCACGTCGGGCGAGAGAATGGCGTTCACGCCCCCGGCGATCGCGAGATCGCACTCCCTGTTCCGCAGACCCTGGCAGGCCAGATGCACCGCCGTCAGGGACGACGAGCAGGCGGTGTCCACGATGAAGCTCGGGCCACGGAAGTCGTAGATGTACGAGATCCGATTCGCGGCAATGCTCATTGCCGTGCCCGTGCTCGAGTGGGGATTGATCAGGTGACGATTGCCCGGGTTGACCTGCAGGTCGTAGTAGTCGTGCGTCGACATGCCGATGAACACACCCGTGTTCGAACCGGCAAGTCGGTCGGCAGCCAGTCCCCCGTCCTCGAGGGCTTCCCACACCACCTCGAGCAGCATGCGCTGCTGCGGATCGATGCGGACGGCCTCGCGGGGCGAGATGCCGAAGAACTCGGCGTCGAAGGCGTCGATCCCATCCACGAAGCCGCCCCAGCGCGCGTAGATCTTGCCGGGCGTGCCCGGATCGGCATCGTAGACCTCCGCCAGGTCGAACCGATCGCGGGGAACCTCGGTAATGGCATCGGTGCCATCGCAGAGGAGCCTCCAGTACCGCTCAGGTGAGTTGGCGCCGCCAGGGAAGCGACAGCCGATTCCGACGACGGCGACGTGGTCTGGACCCGAAGCGGTGCTCATCGGTGAGGCTCCCGTGCCTGTTGCCATTGATCGAGGGCTGCCAGCGCCAGCCTGCGGGCTCGGTCGACGAGCACGGTGCCGGCGGGCCAGTCGAACGTCGCGACGCCGTCGGTCGGCGTCCGCACGTACACGTCCGACGCCGCGGCCACCTGGGTGCCGTGGTAGACGCTGCTGAGGGTGGCGGTGCGCGCGAGGATCTCGAAGATGTGCGGAAGGGACGGCTCGTGCCTGGCGAAGGGGCCCACCCTCTCCCAGAGGAGGGGCCATCCCGATGCCGCCACGATCTCGCGCTGCCCGGACCGGAGATCGGAGGTCAGGCTGACGTCGGACGCGACGACCGTGCCGCCGCAGAAGCGGCGCATGACGTCGACCGGCAGGTTGTTGAGCACGCCGCCATCGACCAGCAGCTCGCCGTCGATGCAGACGGGCGGGTGGATGCCGGGGACCGACGTGGTGGCCCGGACGGCCCTCCAGAGCGGGCCCCGCTCCAGCACGACGATGCGCGCGGTCGTGAGATTGGCGGCGAGGCAGAAGAAGGGCAGCCACATGTCCTCGATGGCGCCCTCCCCGAACATCCGCCGGATCACCGGCACGACCCTCTTGCCCGAGAGGAACGACGCCATCGGGAAGGTGAGGTCGCTCTGCAGCTTGTAGCTCTGCATGCTGCCCAGGAAGACCCGCTCCATCGTGTCGACGTCGTACCCGAGGGCACAGTAGCTGGCCGCGAAGACACCGGCACTCACGCCGCCGACGGCGTCGATGGGGATGTTCCGCTCGCCCATCGCGCGCATCGTCCCGACGTGTGCCCAGGTGCGCGCGCCACCACCGCTCACCGCCAGTCCAATCGCCTTGCCCGAAAGGTAGCGGGCGACCCGTCCGAAGTCATTTGCCCGGTCCACTCGCACGTGATGGTGGCGGGACACCGGCAACAGATCGAGCCATGCCGCCGTTCCGGCCGGGTGGGTCGTCTCGGGGTCGTGCAACCGGACCAGGACTCGCGGCACCGACGGCGACACGATGGTGCCGCCGACGATCCGGCGGTCCAGCTCGCCGGCCTCCGGCGGCGCGCCCGGCGGAGCCACGAACAGCACGAGGTCCGACTGCCGGAGGAAGAGGTCGATCCACGGGGCCGGCAGGTCACCGCAGTCGAAGATCACGAACGCGAAGCGTTCCTCCTGCTCGTGCAGCCACGCCGTGACACGCACGCGTGCAGCGGTGTCTTCCAGGAAGGAGGCGTCCGTGTCACCGAAGGCGTCGAGCACGTACTGGCGATCGACCAGCGCCGTGGGCCCGGCGGTCTCGCGCAGCGCCTGGACGAGGCCGGTGACCCAGGCCCGATCCAGCGCGCGTGCCCCGACCGGGACGAGCACGATCGTGGAGACCGGGGCTTCGCGGATGCCGGAGGCGACGGGGCGCACGCGCCGAGCCATCATCCGGACCATCTCGATGGCCCCGCGCGGATGGCGCTCGAGGACGTGGTGGAGGCTGGCTTTCGAGAGGCGGACGAGCTCCGAGTCACGGATGGCACGCACGGTGGCGTTTCGCGTGTCGCCGGTAAAGATGGCCACCTCGCCCACGACGTCGCCGTGCCCCAGATGCCGAACGGGCGCCGAGCTGTCGTCCGCCATGACCGCGAGCCGGCCGCGGACCACGACGTAGACGTAGTCGGCCGGGTCGCCCTGCCGGAAGAGCACCTCACCGCCCGCGAGGCGCACCCAGTTCGTCTCGAGATCGAACTCGCGCAGCGCGCTGGCATCGAGGCCGGCGAAGATCGGCACGGAGGCGAGGTAGAGGCTGGGAAGCCGCCGCGATGCCGCCCCGACGATCAACGCGTGGGCCTCCGGGCTGGCGGCGAAGAGCCCCTCGATGTCGGCGGCGCCGAGCCTGAGCAGCGAGCAGTCCGTGAGGGCGAGCACGGTCGCGGCGCGCGGCCGCCGATAGAGCACCGCCATCTCGCCGACGACCTCGCCCTGGCCCAGCGTATCGAGGGCCTGGCGCTCACCGGACGGCAGTTCGAGAGCCACCTGCAGCGTGCCGGATTGGAGGATGAACAGGGCGTCGCCCGGTTCTCCCTGGCGGAAGAGGACCGCGCCCGCGCGCAGCTCGACTGACTCGACGGAGGCCCTCAGGCGCTGCCTTTCAGATTCAGGCAGGGCCTGGAACAGCGGAAGCGACGTCAGGAACTCGATCATGGCGACCGGCCGCACGTCCGACCCGACCCGCTGAGCTGTCGGGAGGGGCGATTATACTCAGGCAGCTCGAGCGTCAAGAACCTTTCACGCCCGGCGCGCGCGCTCCTGCCGGACATGGCAGTAGGCGATCGCGACGCCGAAGCCCGCCAGCAGCGCGCCGTAGACGTAGCCGTTGTGCCGGGCCGGGTCGAACCCGCCTACCAGGAAGAGCCAGACCGCGAACTGGCTGGCGAGGAACAGCTCGATGCCGATGACGGCCTTCTTCACCTCGGCCCAGTCCTCCGCCGCGTAGACGCTGTAGCACCACCCCGCGTTCAGCGCGAGGAACCCGCTCATCACGCGGCAGTTGAACGGATCGAGCGGCCACGGCCAGCGCGTGTCCATGAACTCGGGATTGATCATCATGAGGCCGGCCAGGGTGACGGCGGCCACGAGGCCCACCATCGCCACCTGTTTCATGGCGGGCAGCACGGGGCCCTGGCGAGCGTCAGGGGGGATCCGGTCCGGTGCCGCCCTGGGTTCCCAGAGAAACAGGATGACCGGCTCGATGGTGTAGGCCAGTGCCCACACGTGGGCCACCCAGATGCTCGACTCCCAGTTCATCTCGTCCATGTGCCACAGCGTGGCCAGCCAGATGAAGGCGAGGAAGGCGTAGTTGGCCGCCACCTGCCACCGCAGGTTCACCCAGTAGCGCTCCCGGTAGAGGAAGTAGCCGATGTAGGCGCGGCCGACGAACCCCGCTCCGATGAACATCGCGGTTGCGGCCGGCGTGATCGGCCATGCAAAGACGTCCCCGGTGGCCGGGAGGCCCAGGAGCCACACGACGAACGCGCTGGCGAGCAGCGTCTGGGTGATGCCTACTGTGGTGATCGAATCCGGTTTCTCGGTCACACCGCATCCCTCCCTTCGCCGTGGCCGGCCAACACCGCCCTCACGCGTTGATGTTCACTTCGAGCGCCATCGGGTGCAGCCGCCAGACCGCATCCGGTTCGAGGTCCATGCTGGCCTGCAGGTCTTCCAGGTCCTTCCTGAAGGCGCGAAATGCCGCCACCGCCTGCAGGTGGGTGATCTCGTGGCCCGGGCCATCGAGGGCCAGGCTCGAGAAGTCGTCCACGAGGGGCGCGCGGATCACGTTCAACAGGTAGCAGTTGTTCACGAGCCGCTGATAGACGTCCTCGGGTTGGCGCCGGCCGTCCTTGTACATGCGAATCGGGTGCGTGTCGGGCCAGGTCTGATAGTTCCAGAGAAACGCGCCGACCAGCTCGTGATACGCCGTCACCATGTAGACGCACCGCGCGACGAGTCGCGCCAGCGCCTCCCGCGTGAGCGTGCCCTCCGCCAGCGACACCCCGTGGGGGATGAGCGCATTCAGGCCGTCGAGCCACCTCACGATGGGCCGATCTCCCCGGACGGCCTCGTCGGTCGGGTAGTAGATGTCCAGGTACCGCGTGGTGTGCCGCAGCATCACGTCGAACAGGCGCCGCATGTTGGCTTCCGTCGGCAGGTCGATGCCGGCGGTCGTGATGCCGCGCGCCAGCGCATCGTCGTACGGGTCGAAGCGCGACATGCCGAAGGCCTGCACCGTCTCGCTGACGAGGTCGCACATCCCGCGGTGGGTGAAGCTGTACATGGCCGCGAAATCCCCGTCGGGGACCATCTGGGCCTCGATGGCGAACCGATTGCTCTGCTGGGTACCGAAGGTGTGCGGCCACAGCAGCCGGGACAGTGGATGATCCGACGGGAGGTGGTTGCGGCAGGCCATGGCGAGGTACTCGCCGCCGATGAGGTGCACCCAGTTGAAATGACGCACGAGGTTCGTGTGGGTGCTCGCCGCACACACCGCGAGCCGCATCGCCCTGGGCCAGCTCCGGTCCTCGGGCCGCGACGTGCCCAGCTCGGCGCTCTCGATGCGGAACGGCTCGAGCACCTGCGCGGCGCCGCTCACGCGGAACAGCACCCGGATGCCGAGCCGGTGCAGACCATCGCGGTGCTCGTACTTGTCGAGGTCGCGGAAGTCCCACGCGAATTCGCGCGCGCCGACCTCGTGGAGATACCCGGCATAGGGTCCTCGCACGGCCAGCGTGCCCAGGTCCGGGGCGCCCCTGAGCTCCTGCGGCATGACCGGCGGCTGAAGCGCCCAGCGCTCGGCCACACCCAGCTTGCGCGCGTGCCGGGCGACGGTCCGCCGGTGGGCCGCCGTGTATGCCGCGTCGAGGGCCCGCTGCGGATCGGGGTCGACCGGCGGCGCTCCGGACTGCATGGGCGAGAGGAGCGACGTGAGGCGCGCCTGGAAGGCAGATCCCACCACGCGCACGATGTGCCCATCGGCCCGATCGCTGGCGGGTGCGTGGTCGGTGACGAAGACGTTGTCAACGGGCACCGACGGGAACGCCTCGCCGAAAGGAACAGGATTGAGCGGCGCAGATTGGCGCGACAGGCGCGACGGATCCTTCACGGGCAGCGGAGCGACGGCGCGATACCGGATGCGCACGAGCGCGTTCCAGAAGCGCCTGCGAATCCGCCACAACCAGTGGCTCAGGTATGGCACGGCGTGTCTCCGCGGGCCTGACGGGCTCGGACGAGGAACGTGGGAAAGGTGCCATACCCCTTCGCCAGCGGCGTGGGCCCCACGTACGTGCACGCGAATTCGTCCACGCCGTCGGCCCTGGCCAGCGCGGCGAAGGCGCTGCTGGCGAAGACAGCGCCCGGCGGCGTGATGGGCTCGATCCGCGCGGCACGGCTGACGTGCGCGCCAATGTAGTTCGGCCGTTCCGTCACAGGATCCAGGCACGCGTATGCCGGGCCGGCGTGCAATCCAATCCGGATACTCATGTCCGAGCTGAATCCGAGCCCGCGCCAGTCCGTGCGCGCGATGGTGTCGCAGAGCCGGAGCGCGAAGACGCCGGCATCGCGCACGCGCCCGAAGACGACGTAGAGCCCATCGCCCCACGTGTTGACGAGGAGCGGCGGCGAGCCGAGCCCTTTCATCTCGCTGGCGACGAGGCCCAGGTACTTGTCCACGAACAGCGGCAGGTCGAGATCGCCGAGGCGGCTGAATCCCGGCGCGTCCGCGAAGAGCAGGCCGACAATGCGAGGCTCGAAACGCCGGCGCGCCGGCCTGGGCGTCGCCCCGGCGCTTGCGGGTCCGGCCGGGCGGGGGGCCGACGCAATGGCCGGGCCCGCGTCCTGCCGGAGCCGCGTGAGGTCGATGACGTCCACCGCTCGGCCATGCCGCTTCCAGTGCGCGATGGCCGTCGCCGTGCCGCCCGCGCCGTCTCCGGGCGAGCCGTCCCAGACCGCGAGGCAACGAAGCTCGGTGTCCAGTTCGTCGGCGCGGATGCCCGCGCTGCCGTCGAGCAGGCGGAAGGCGTACTCGTAGGAGGTACTGCCGCTGCCAATGGGATGTTCAGAGGCGACGGTGACCTCCGCAGCCCGCTCGATGACGCGCTCGAATCGGGCGGCCCAGTCTCCGCCAGGGACGATGTCCACGCTGTTGCGGACGAACTCGTCGCGATTGTAGGGAAGGACGATGCGCGAGGTGGAGCCGAGCCCGGCGAGGGCCTCGAGGAAGAGGATGTCCGCGCCGCACGCGGCGGAGGCGAAGCCGATGGCCGGGCCCAGCCGGGACAGGTGGTCGCGAACGGCGCGATGGACGGCCGGTTCGAGCCCTGGCGGGAATCGCGGCTGGGGCCGTCCTGGCCGGTCCACCAGGTGGCCGGCGAAGACCACCACCCGCGGAATGGCGAA
Organism: Acidobacteriota bacterium; assembly: GCA_020851565.1. Lineage (GTDB taxonomy): Bacteria > Acidobacteriota > Vicinamibacteria > Vicinamibacterales > UBA2999 > VFZN01. The sequence goes on from JADZCN010000083.1 coordinate 45,464, forward strand.
GCACGCGTCCACCGGCGCGGTGTCGAGGCCGAGATGTCGCAGGATGAGCCGGGCGTTGCGCCGCGTCGACACCAGGTCCCCCAGGCGCCCCTGGCCGTGGCCGACGGCCTGTTGGTACCAGCCCTGGGCCGCCGGGTGATCGCCCATGACGAGGGCCGCCTCGCCCAGCGTGGCAAGGAGCCAGTAGCGATCGGGTCGCTGCGGATCCGCCTGGTGCAGCACGATGCACGTGTCACGCACCTGCCGGGCGGCTGCCACGGCATCGTCCCGCCGCCCCAGCAGGAGGGCCGTGGTCGCGACGTTGATGCCGGTCCAGTACCCGCCGGACCGCTGGAACGCCTCCAGGTACACGCGGTGGGCCTGCTCCAGGTGCCGGCGGCGCTCCCCGGCATCGGCGGCCGAGGCCCAGAGGTCCTTGTGGGTGCGGGCGAGCATGCCGAGGGTTTCCTCGTCGGCGTGCCCGGCGTCGCGCAGTTCGCGCAGCCTGGTATTGGCGGGCTCGCTGGCGCCGGCGCGGGCGAGCGCGAGTGCGAGCAGCTGCTGCAGCCTGACGTGATCGGGGAATGCACGGAGGCCGTCCGACGCGGCGTCGTAGGCCATCAGCGCCGCCCCCTTCTCGAGCAGGGTCTGGGCGGTCCGGCACCACGCCTCGGGGGTGGCCGGCGCCGCGACGTCAGGGGCAGGGCGGTGGTCGGTCGTGGCGTCGAATCTTGCCCGGTGCGCCGGGCGGCGTCAAGGCGTCTGGACACCCTGAGGGATCTGCCCCAGCCTGCCGGGGCCTCCCTGGTGCCTCGACGCCCTCCTGGATGGTCGATTTGCGGGGCACCGCCGTGCCCCGCTCGCCTACAGGCCGGGCAGGAGCGTCCGGAGCGCGTTGGACCGGCGTCGGCGCTGGCGCACGATCACAATCACGGTCTGGCTGTCCGGCGCGACCGTTCCCGCTGCGCGCAGCTCCTCGATGGTGCCGTTGACCTCGTCGGCCAGGCGGCCCGTCCCGCGGCGCAGGGCCTTGACGCGCTTACGGCGCTGCTTGCCCATGTCGATGATGACAGGCGACTTCGCCTCGGTCCTGGCTGCGGTTTCGGCGGGGGCGGTTGCGACGGTTGCCACGCGGATGCTCCTTGATGAAGGCGTTCGGCCCATTCCCTAGAGCCCGAGGAGGTCGGCTGGGCGAATTTTCCTGGCGCCCTTGCTGGTTGCCCGGACGATGTTGTTGGGGAGATCGCGGACCCAGCCGTCCCGGCGCTTGCGGTTGGCCTTCTTGTGTCGGCGCAGATAGGTGCTGGTCACCGTGTCGCCGGCCTCGACCAGTGACCGGGTGAGCCGCTCCACGGGCCTCACGAGCGCCGTGGAGTTCTTCTTCTTCCGGTCTTTCTTGAACAGCACGATCGGGGACCAGCCACCCGAGGCATCGCGGTTCAGGATCGTGATGCGGCGGACCGACTTGCTGAGGCGAGGCATGTCCATGGACGACCCCTGGCGGGTGTGGACGCTGGGCCACGACCCGCGGCAGCGTAACGTTGAGGCGTCAACCTTATAGCAGGTTGGTCCCGGCGTGCAACCGCACGGCTGCCACCCTGCCGCCCGAGCCTGGGGATTGCGGTATGCTGGCGCCCGGCTCCCAGTCGTCGCCATGATCGACCCGTCGCTCACCCCGACCCGCCTGCTCGATGCCCGCGAACGGCCCCCGGTCGTCATCCGTGAGCCAGCCGGCCCGTCAGCATGGCGGGGCCTGGAGGTGGTCTGGCGCCTGCTTCGCCTGGCCTTGCGCCTGTGGGGGCTCGGCATGGTCCGGCGGCTGCCGCCGGAGCGGCTTGGCGTCGAGCTGAGGCGCGCCTTCGAGGATCTCGGCGGGCTCTGGGTGAACGCCGGCCACCTCCTGTCGCTTCGAATCGACATCTACCCTGCGGCGGTGAGCAGCGAGCTGGCGAAGCTGCAGGCCCGGCGCTTCGGCTTCCCGACCGCGGATGCCCGCCGCGTGCTCGAAGAGGACCTCGGCGCGCCGCTCGAGCGGTACTTCGACGAGTTCGAGGACACACCGTTCGCGGTCGCGCACATTGCGCAGGTTCACCGGGCCCGGCTCCGGCAGGAGCAGCGGTACGTGGCGGTCAAGATCCAGCAGCCGCACGTGGCGGCCGTGTTCACGCGCGACCTGGTCCACATCCGCCGCATCGTCACGCTGGTCAGGTGGCTGAGGATTCGCCCGCACCTGCTGTGGGACTTCGCCTTCGACGAGCTGAA
>JADZCN010000084.1 GCA_020851565.1 Acidobacteriota bacterium
GTGTCGAGGATGACGCCCCACTCCTCGGGCTCGCTCTCGGGCTTGAACGCCGGCACGACGCCCGCGTACTCGTACTCCTTTGCCTTGTGCACGAACAGCGTCGCGTCGCCGCCATCGTCGACGATGAGCGTGGGTCCGGAGCCGTCCGGCCACTTCAGGGCCTCCACCGTGCACCACCAGTACTCCGGCAGCGTCTCGCCCTTCCAGGCGAACACGGGCGTCCCCTTCGGGTTCTCGACGGTGCCGCCCGTCTCGGGTCGGCCCACCACGACGGCTGCGGCCGCGTGATCCTGCGTGGAGAAGATGTTGCAGCTCACCCAGCGCACGTCGGCGCCGAGCTCGGTGAGCGTCTCGATGAGGACGGCCGTCTGCACCGTCATGTGGAGCGAGCCCATGATCTTCGCGCCGGCCAGGGGCCGCTGCCCGGCGTACTGCTTGCGGAGCGCCATGAGCCCCGGCATCTCGTGCTCGGCCAGTCGGATCTCGTTGCGGCCGAACTCGGCCAGCGAGAGGTCCTTCACCTTGAACGGCTCGCGACCCGCCTTGCGGGCCGCCTCGAACGCGTGCATCTCCTTGACTGCTGTCGACATCGCTTGCTCCTTGTGGGTCTTGGGTCCTGGGTCTTGGGTCCTGGGTCTTGAGGTCTTGGGGTCTTGAGGTCTTGGGGTCTTGGGGTCTTGGGGTCTTGGGGTCTTGGGGTCTACTGGGCCTTGCGGGCAGTGGCCGCGAACAGCGCCGGGCCCTGTGCCTCCGGGTCCACCGGCAGCGGCTGGACCCGAACGGCGGTAAACCCGGCGGAAGCCAGGTAGCGGCGCATGGCCTCGTCCGAGAAGCCCAGCCACACGTGTCCCATTTGCTGCTGGTACTCCGTGCGATCGTGCGGCAGCATGTCCACCACCAGCAAGCGCCCGCCGGGCTTCAGCACGCGCGCCGCTTCGCTCAGCACGCGCACCGGCTCGGGCTGGTGATGCAGGACCAGGGACACGATCGCGGCGTCCAGTTCCCCGTCACCCATGGGCAGCGCTTCGAGCACGCCCTCGCGCAGGTCCACGTTGTCGTGCGCCCGAAGGCGCGTGCGTGCCGCGCGGAGCATGTCCGCCGATCCATCCACCGCCACCACGCGCGCCACGTGAGGGGCCAGGGTGTCGGACAACTGTCCCGTGCCGCAGCCGAGATCGCCCACCACCAGGCGATCGTCCACCAGAGAGAGCAGCGCCGTCAGGTGCACGCGCTCACCGAACAGCTCCTCGCGGAGTCGGTCCCACTGGCCCGACGCCGAGGAGAAGAACGCTTCGGACTTCGCCCGCCTGCGGCTCAGGACGCTCTGCAACCGCCGATCGTCCTGGTCAGCGCCCACCGTGGCGGCGAACTGCTCCCTGATGACGGGCCAGAGCTGTCGAGCCCCCGCATCCAGCGCGTCCACGTCCATCCCGTAGAAGCGGCTCGTGCCATCCCGCCTCGAGGTCACCCACCCGTCGTCCGCCAGCGTCTTCAGGTGGCGGCTCACCGTGGATTGCGGAAGTTGCAGAACCGCGCAGATCTCCGACACGGTCAGCTCGTGCCGCTCGAGCGACAGCAGCATCCGCACGCGAATGGGGTCCGCCAGGGCTGCCATGTGGTCGAAGATCTGGGCCGCGGTCGATTTCATCCGTATATCCGGATGAAAGCTTAGATCCAGCGCCGGCGTTCGTCAAGCCCGGCACGGCAACCTCTTCCCGGCCTTGCCCGTCTATGTGCTTTGAGCGTATATTCTCAGCGCAGCCATGGACCGATTCCGAGCCGAGACCTTTCTTCCCCTCACGCCTGTCGCCTTCGACATCCTGCTGGCACTCGCCGATGGCGAGCAGCACGGCTACCGAATCCTGCAGGACGTGAACATGCGCAGCGGCAGTATCACGGCCCTCCATGCCGGCACCCTCTACCGGGCGTTGGCGCGCCTGCTGGAGCAGGACCTGATCCAGGAGCTCTCCGAGCGCCCGGCGGAAGACGATGAGCGGCGCCGCTACTATCGGCTGACCGACCGGGGAATTGCCGTCGCCCGGGCGGAGGCGCGACGCCTCGCCGGCCAACTCGCGACGGCCGAAGCCCGGAACCTGCTGAAGGCCCACGCATGATGCGCGCGTCGAGGCTTGCGTCACTGGCCTGCTCGCTGGCGCTGCTGGCATACCCGCGGGCGTTCCGCGTGCGGTTCGGGCGCGAGATGCGCGCCGACTTCCAGCGCGCGCTCAGCGAGGGTCGCGGTCCCGGCGCGCCCACGGCGCTCGCCGCCCTGCGCGCGGCCGCACAACTGGCGGCCACCGGCCTTGCCGAACGCGGCTCCGCCCTACGGCGCTGGCCGCTCTTTCCGAATCACCAACCGCACATCTACGAGCCTCACGGGAGCCGCGCCATGTTCTGGGAAACACTGCGTTCCGACGTCGGTCACGCCCTCTCGGTGGCCCGCAAGCGTCCGGCGGTCACGGGCCTTGCCGTGCTGGCCCTCGCGCTCGGCATCGGGGCCAATAGCGCCATCTTCACCGTCGTCAATGGCGTGCTCCTGCAGCCGCTGCCCTACCGTGACGCCTCGGAGCTCGTCATGGTGTGGAGCAGCAACACGCGTGAGCAGAAGCCGGTCAACGTCGTCTCACCGGCCAACTTCCTCGACTACCGCGCGGGCGTGAAGGACCTGGCCGAGCTCGAGGCCTTCGCCTCGTTCATCATCAGCGACCAGATGCAGACCGACGCCGGCCCCGAGCGCGTGCTGACAGTGAACGCGGGCCCGCGGATGTTCGACGTCCTGGGGCGCGAAGCGGTCCTCGGGCGCACGTTCGCGGCCGGCGACACGGACGCGGTGGTCCTGAGCCACGGCTACTGGCAGCGGCGCTTCGGCGGCGATGCGAACATCATCGGCCAGGCGCTGACCATCGGCGATCGCCCTCGCACGGTCATCGGCGTGATGCCCGATGACTTCGTGTTCCCCTACGCGACCATGCTGGGGCCGGATGGTTTCACGACGCGGACGGGCGTGGACCTCTGGACGCCGTGGGTGCCCGAAGGAGATCCCTTCGCGAACCGCGGCGGACAGATCGTGCGCAACGTGCACTACCTCGCCATCGTCGGGCGCCTGAAACCCGGCGTCACCCGCGAGGCGCTGGAGTCTCGCCTGGCCGGCGTGGCCACGCAACTGGCGCAGGCCTACCCCGCGTCGAACGACGGATGGGGCACGGTGGTCGTCCCGCTGCACGAACAGGCGGTCGGACAGGTGCGGCCCGCCCTCCTGCTCCTCCTGGCTGGCGTCGGTGTCGTGCTGCTGATGGCATGCGTGAACGTCGCCGGCCTGGCACTGGCCCAGAGCATGGGACGCCGGCGGGAACTTGCGGTGCGGGCGGCCCTCGGCGCAGGCCGTGGGCGATTGGTTCGCCAGCTCCTCACGGAAAGCGTCCTGCTGGCGCTGGCGGGCGCCGCCGTCGCGCTGGTCGTCGTCCAGTGGGGCGTGCGCGCGCTCGTCGCGCTCGCGCCGACCACGATTCCCCGGCTCGCGGAGGCGCGGCCCGATGCGTCCGTGCTGGGCGTGACGCTCGTCGTCGCCGTCGTGGCGGGCATCGGCATCGGCCTCGTGCCAGCTCTGACGGCTTCCCGGCCGGACCTGCGGGACGCGTTGCAGGACGGCGGCCGCGGCGCGGCCGGCGGCTCGCCCGCCGGTCGGCGCCTCCGCGCGGGGCTCGTCGTGGGCGAGGTGGCGCTAGCCGTCATGCTGTGCGCGGGCACGGTGCTCCTCCTGCGCAGTTTCACGGCGCTGTTGATGGTGAACCCCGGCTTCACGCCCGAGGGGCTGCTCACGATGCAGGTGGAACTGCCCGATCGGCTGACCACGCCCGAGGCACGGCTGGCGTACTACGACGAGCTGTTCGAACGGCTACGCGCCCTGCCGGGCGTCGTGACCGCCGGCGGCACGACGCGCCTGCCGCTCGGCAGCACATCGGTGTCCACGACCATCGACGTCGAGGGTCGGCCCCTGCCGGACGCGGAGCTGCCCGAGGTGCAGTTCCGAAGGGCGGTGGACGACTACTTCCGCGCGATGCAGATGCCGCTGGTGCGGGGCCGCGCGTTCTCGCGCGATGACGGGCCCGCCGCGCCGTCGGTGGCCGTCATCAACGAGGCCATGGCGGCACGCCTGTTCTCCGGTGAAGATCCGGTGGGCCAACGCATCCGGACGGGCCCGAATCCGTCCCGAAACCAGTGGATGACGATCGTCGGCGTCGTCGGCAGCGTGCGCCACACCGGGCTGGAGCAGGCGCCCGTTCCCGAGCTGTACATCTCGCACCGCCAGGGCCCACCGGTGGCGCCGTTCCTGGTCGTGAGGACGATGGGCGATCCGGCGGGCATCGTCGATCGGCTGCGGACGGACCTGCGCGAGTTCGATCGAGCGCTGGCGCTCTACGACGTCCGCACGATGCTCGATGTCCGCGCGGCCTCCGTGGCGCCGCGTCGGTTCGTGCTCCTGCTGGTGTCGGTGTTTGGCGGGCTGGCGCTGCTGCTGGCCGGCGTCGGCGTCTACGGGGTCATGGCCCTGGTCGTGGGCGAGCGGACGCGGGAGATGGGCGTGCGCCTGGCGCTGGGCGCCGAACCGCGCTCGGTGCTGCGGATGGTGCTGGGGCAGGCGACACGGCTGGCGGCGGCCGGGATCGCCCTCGGGATTGCCGCCGCATGGCTGATGACGCCGCTGCTCGAGAGCCAGCTGTTCGGGATCAGGCCGGCCGACCCGGTGACGTTTGCGGCGGTGCCGATGGTGCTGCTCGCCGTCGCCGCGCTGGCCGCCTTCATTCCGGCCCGGCGGGCCATGCGCGTGGACCCGCTCGCGGCGCTGAGGGTCGAGTAGGGTGCGGCGGGTGCGAGCAGGTGCGGGCGGGTGCGATCAGGTGCGAGTGCAGCCGCACCGGTTCGCACCTGCCAGCACCTGCCAGCACCCAATCGCACCTGACCGCACCTGTGCGGGCCTCAGCCCAACTCCGCCTCGAGCTTTGTGACCAGGCCGTCCAGTTGATCGGCCACCGCGCGCACCGTGGACGGTTCGCTCAGGTCCACGCCGGCGCGCTGCAGCAGCCGCATCGGGTGGTCGCTGCCGCCGGCCTTCAGGAGGTCCAGGTAGCGCGCCACCGCCGCGTCGCGCGCGGCTGGGTCGGCGCCGCCAATCTCCTTCATCAGCTTCGCGGTGGACGCGTAGCACGTGGCGTACTGATAGACGTAGTACGGCGACTGAAAGAGGTGCGGGATGCGGGCCCAGGTCGTCTTCGCCCGCTCGTTCGCTGACAGCACGTCGCCCCAGTACTCGTCCAGCAACCGCGCGTACAGCGCGTTGAGCCCATCGGCGGTCACGGGCTGGTCGCGCTCGACCAGGCGGTGCGCCTCCAGCTCGAAGTCCGCGAACAGCACCTGGTTGTAGAAGGTCCCCACGATGCCGTCGATGGCGTGCTGGAGCAGGACGACCCGCTCTTCGCGCGTCTTCGCGCGCGCGAGCATGTAGTCGAGCAGCAGCGCCTCGCTCAGCGTGGACGGGACCTCGGCCACGAAGATGGTATAGCCCGCGTAGACGAAGGGCTGCGTCTCGTGCGCGAGCAGCGTGTGGATGGAGTGCCCCATCTCGTGCGCCGTGGTGAACACGGCGTCGAGCGTGTCGTTGTAGTTCATCAGCATGTACGGGTGCGCGCCGTACACCGGCGCCGAGTAGGCGCCGCTCCGCTTGCCCTGGTTCTCGTAGACGTCGATCCACCGGCCGGCGAACGCCTCGCGCACGCGACGCTGGTAGTCGGCGCCGAGCGGCGCCATGGCGTCGGCGATCCAGTCCTGCACGACATCGTAGGGGTACTTCACGTCGTGCTCGAGGAGCGGCACGAAGGCGTCGAAGACGTGGTATTCGGTCAGCCCGAGCACGCGTTTCCTGAGCGCGTGGTAGCGACGGAAGGGGGCGACGCCGGCCTTCGACTCGTGAATGAGGTTCTCGACGACGCTGATCGGGATGTCGTTGCCGAAGAGCGCCGCGTCCAGCGTGGACGCGTAGCCGCGCGCCCGCGCGTCGAACCACTCGCGCTGCATCACGCCGTTGTAGAGCGTCGCGTAGGTGTTGAGCGTCGCGCCATAGGTGTCGTAGAGCGCTTCGTACGCCGCGCGGCGGTCCGCCTGCTGCCGGCACGTGGCGAGCAGCCGCCGGTACTGCCCATAGCTCACCTGGACGGACTCGCCCGTGGACAAGGTGATCGTCGGGAAGCGGGCGTCGGCCGTGGAGAGCGCGGCGTAGGTGTCGGATGGCACGGTCGCCAGGCGGCCGGCCAGCGACATCAGCTGCTCGCCCCGGGCGTCGAGCACGTGCGCCTGCTGCCGGAAGAGGTCCTCGATGGCGAACCGATAGAGGGCCAGGTCGGCCGACGCCGTCATCCAGGCATGGATGATCTCGATGGGGATGCGGAGCAGCTCGGGGTTGAACCAGGACGTGGCCTGCCGCCACTTCGAGATGAGCAGCTGCACCCGCTGGCGTCGCGCGTTGACCGCATTGTCGCGCTGATCCTGGTCGTACTGCAGGGCGGCGTAGTACCAGACGCGATACGCCAGCTGGCCGAGCGTGTCCGCGTCGCGGTACGCCTGCAGCAACCGGTCGGCCCCCTGCGCCAGCGTTCCCTCGTGAGCTCGGTAACGCGCGATGGCGGCATCCAGCTCCGCGGCCCCGGTCTCCCAGGCGTCCCACGATGGGAAGATCGCGGACACGTCCCACGTGTACTGAGCGTCGATGTCGGACCGCGCCGGGACTCCTGCAGGTGAGGTCGGGGCCAACGGAGGCGTCATCCCGTGATCATAACGGTTTGTTACAGTCCCATCATGTGAGTCTTCATGCCCGCCTGGCGGGCGTGCCGTCCGAGGGGGTCATCCCCGTCTTCCCCACCCTTACCTTCCCCAACCACTCCCGCTGGTCACCGGGTTCAGCCCGGGGCCTGGCACGGTCGAGCCGAAACCTGCACGGTTTCTTTCCTGTTGGCAGAATTCGTGTCGCGTTCGACCCGACCGGGCCAGGTCCCTAAAGCAGGGCCGCTAGGGCCGCGAGGTGCGGCTCGATGTGCGTCACCTGCCGCGGCCGCGCCATGGCTTCGACTAGCGGCGCGGGGACCGCTACGGGCCGGCCGATGATGGGCTCCACCACGTTGCCAAACTTCGCCGGATGGGCCGTGGACAGGAACAGTCGTCCCGGGGCGCCAGCCCCGGCGGCCCCCCGATCTTCCACGGCGCCGAGATACGCGATCGCCGTATGCGGGTCGGCCACATAGCCGAACCGCGCGTCCAGTTCCCGAATCCCGCGCCGCACGTCGTCGTCCGTGTGGACGCTGGCCGACACCACGGCGCGGATCGCGTCCACGTCGTCACCGAACATCCACCGGATGCGTTCGAGGTTGCTCGGGTCGCCCACGTCCATCGCGTTGGCCAGGGTGGCCACGGAGGGCCGCGGTTCCACGCGGCCGCTCGCGAGATACCGCGGCACCGTGTCGTTTACCGTGGTCGCCGCCACGAACCGCGCGATGGGCGCGCCCATCCGCTGGGCCATCAGGCCCGCCGCCAGGTTGCCGAAGTTACCGCTCGGCACCGTGATCACCGGACGTGCGCCCGGGTCGAGCTGAAGCACCGCGTGGGCGTAGTAGATCATCTGCGGCAGCAGGCGCCCGAGGCTGATGGAATTCGCGGAGGTCAGGTGGGCGCGGTCGCGGAGCGCCGGATCGGCAAAGGCCTGCTTCGCCAGCCGCTGGCAGTCGTCGAAAGCGCCTTGCACCGCCACGGCAGTGACGTTCCCGCCGAGGGTGGTGAACTGGGCCTCCTGCACGGCGCTGACCTGGCCGTGGGGATACAGCACCACCACGCGTGTCCGGGGCACGCCGTGAAACGCCTGCGCCACGGCACCGCCCGTGTCGCCCGAAGTGGCCACGAGCACCGTGAGCGGCGGCTGCCCCGCATCGTGGACGTGCGACATCAGGCGCGCCAGCACGCGGGCGCCCACATCCTTGAAGGCAAAGGTGGGCCCGTGGAAAAGCTCCACGACGGCCAGCTGCTCGTCCAGCCGCACCACCGGCACCGGGAAGTTGAGTGCGTCGGCCAGCAGGGCACGCAGATCCCCGGCCGCGATCTCGTCGCCTACGAGCGAGCCCAGCATCGCCGCACCGAGCTCGGCCAGCGAGCTCCCCCGCAACTCCGCCCAACGCGGCTCGCCGAACCTTGGGAGTGCCTGGGGGACATAGAGCCCGCCGTCAGGAGCCAGTCCGGCCAGCAGCGCCTGGCGGAACGATACCGGCGGTGCTGCCCCGCGCGTGCTGATGCAGATCATGGTGCCGTCACCACGCGCGCGCCCGCGCGGCCCACGAACGACACGTAGAGATCGCTGCCCAGGTCGCTGCCCTCGTCGAACGCCCGCTGCATGGCCTCGCCGGCCTTGCGGGCCACGTCGATGGACGGGGCCAACGCGAAGATCGATGGCCCGGAGCCCGAGAGCGAGCACCCGAGCGCGCCGGCTTCCAGTGCCGCCGCCTTCACCCGGTGGAAGCCCGGAACCAGTACGGCCCGCTTCGGCTCGGCCACGACGTCCACGAGCGATCGGGACAACAGCTCGCGATCGCCGGTAAAGAGGGCCGCCACCAGCGCCCCCAGGTTCGCCCACTGCCGCACGGCGTCCCGGAGCGGCAGGGTGTCGCCCAGCAGCGCTCGTGCCGTGCCGGTGTTCACCGACAGGTGTGGGTGAAGCAGGGCGCAGGCGAGTCCCTCGGGCACGGGGAGCTTCACCACGTCCGGCGGCGTGATGTTCCTGGCCAGCACGAACCCGCCCAGCAGCGACGGCGCGACGTTGTCGGGATGCGCCGCGCCGCACCCCGCCTGCTCGCCCTCCATGGCGCACGCGAGGAGCACGTCGGTGGACACCGGGCGCCCCAGCAGCTCGTTCACCGCCACGACGGCCGCCACCGCGCTCGCCCCGCTCGACCCGATCCCGCTCTCGAGCGGGAGGCCCTTGTGGATGGTCAGCGCGACGCCGCGCGTGGTTTCGAGACGTCCCAGCAGGGCCGCCGCCGCCGCGCCGGCCGTGTTCCTGGCGACATCTCGCGACAGCCGTCCCCCGTCACCCACGATGTCGGCAATGGTGACGCCGGGCCCTTCCGTGGGTCTGGCGATGACGATGTCGCCGGGCTCGTCGAGGGCGAAGCCAAGGACGTCGAAGCCGCACGCGACGTTGGAGACGGTGGCTGGGGCGTAGGCGGCTGTGCTCATTGACGATTGGGCGATTGGGGGATTGAGCATTAAGATCGGGCGATTGGGTGATCGGACGATTGGGCCATCGGGCGACCACCACCCTCACCGGAATAGCCAATGCTGCGATCGCTCAATTATCCAATGAATCGTCAATCGGCAATCGGCAATCCTCAATGAGCACGCCCGAACGCATACCCGCCATCAAGGTTTTGCTGCTGCCGAAGGACACCAATGCCCTCGGCACCATCTTCGGCGGCGTCATCCTGTCGCACATCGACCTGGCGTCGGCGGTCGAGGCCCGCAAGGCGGCGCCGCACCGCTACGTGACGGCCGCCATGCGCGAAGTGGAGTTTCACGCGCCCGTGTTCGTGGGCGACGTCGTGAACTTCTACACGGAGACGCGCCGGATCGGCCGCACGTCGGTGACGGTCGGCGTGGAGGTGGAAGTGGAGCGCTGGAGCGCCGGCCACCGCGGCGAGCGCGTCAAGGTGACGGCGGCGGAAGTGGTGCTCGTCGCCATCGACGCCGATGGCAAACCAATCCCCGTCCTCGGCACGTAGCGGGAGCCTCGAACCGGAGAACCCGCGAACCCGAGAACCTGAGAACCCGCGAACCTGAGAACCCGAGAACCACTTTTCCCCTTTCCGTTTCCCCCGGCGCCGTTTATTCTGTGAATGCAAAGATGAGCACACTCGCAGGCGCCCGCCTGAGACCCGGGACCGCTCCCGGATCAGCCTCGTGGTCGATTACCGAAGCGGCGGAACTCTACGACGTGCCGCGCTGGGGACAAGGCTACTTCTCAATCAAC
>JADZCN010000085.1 GCA_020851565.1 Acidobacteriota bacterium
TCGCCCGGAATGGTCATGCCGGCGCCCGCCAGGAAGCACCGCGCGATCTCCCGCAACGCGGTTTCGCGGCCGACCCGGCGCACCAGCGCGTCCGGGAACCGCCCGAGGCCGAGGTTCCAGATGTACGTGAACTTCGGCTGGTAGACCACCGCGCTCGGCACCACGAGCATCGCCGCCTGCAGTTCATCCATCGCGCGCGTGAAGCGCGTGCGATCCTTCACGCCGGACTCGTCGCGCAGGTCGGACGTCGCCATCTCCCACTCCCGGCGCAGCACGCGAAGGACCGCCTGCGCGTCCCTGCTGAGGCGTAACTGCTCCTCGGCGCGCTTGATGCCCCACACCGCCTTGAAGTACGGCACCATGCGCGCGGCAACGAATGTGGCCTTCCCGCGGGCGAGTTTCGCGTAGTAGACCTTGCCGCGCGCGATGATCTCGTCTTTCAGCACCCATGTGAGCGACGCCTCGGGATCCTTCTGCACGTTGCGCGGCAGCACGGCGTCGCGGCGGCCGCACACCGCCACGTAGAGCGACGGCCCCGGGCGGCGTGAGTCGGTCAGGCAGGCGGCAAAGCCCACCTGCTCGATGAAGTGCTCCGCTGCCAGGGCGGTTTCCACCTGCCGGGTCCCCTCGCGGCGCCACTGCGCGTCGCGGTAGTCCTCGATTTCAGGCGGAAGCTCGGGGCGTCGGGCCACCCGGTCACGCTAGCACGAGGACCCGGCCAACCGGATCGCGACACCTTCCGTCCAACGCGCATGATCCACGACCTGGTCGTTGCCGCGAGGAGCCTCACCCGGCGACCCGGGTTCTTCCTGAGCGCCGTCCTGCTGCTCGCGCTCGGCACAGGGGCGAACGCCGCGGTGTTCGCGGTGGTGCGCGGAGTGCTGCTGCGCCCGCTGCCTTTCGCATCCCCCGAACGTCTGGTTGCGATCTGGCCGGATGGTTTCGTGTCGAACGAAGACATCGGCTTCTGGCGCGACCGCGCGCGGTCGCTCTCCTCGGTGGCCAGCCTGGCCCCCGGGTGGCTCATGGCGCTGGACGCCGATGGAGGCGAGCCGGTCAAGGTGACCGGCGCCCGCGTGGCGGACAACCTCTTCACCGTCGTTGGCGCGCGCGCCGCCCTGGGCCGGGCCATTGCGGACGGCGACGGCACGCCTGGCAACCAGCGCGTGGCGGTCATCTCCGACGGGCTCTGGCGCCGCCGTTTCGGCGCAGACCCGGCCGTACCCGGTCGCGTCGTGCGCGTGGACGATGTGCCCCACACGGTCATCGGCGTGATGCCTCGCGGCTTCGAGCTGCTGGGGCGCGAGACCGACCTGTGGGTGCCGTTGCCGTTCGTGCCGGGTTCGCCGGCCCAGCGCACGACGATGTCGCGGGCCATCGGCCGGCTGCGAGACGGGGTCACGGTCGAAGCCGCGTCGCGCGAGCTGGCCTCGCTGGCGCCGCAGATGCGGCGCGAGCTCGGGCGGCCGGAGGACTGGGGACGGACGTTGAGCGTCATCGGCCTGCAGGAGGCGGTCACCGGCGCGGCGAGGCCCGCGCTGCTGACGCTCCTCGTGGCCGTGGGCTTCGTCCTGCTGCTGACAGCGGCGAACCTCGGCACGCTGGTCCTGGGTCGCTCCGTGGCGCGCGCGCAGGAGCTGGCCGTTCGCACGGCCGTCGGCGCGTCACGCGGGCAGATTGTGCGGCAGTTGCTGATGGAGCAGGCCGTGCTGGCCAGCGTGGGAACGGCGGTGGGGCTGTGGCTCGCCTGGGTCGCCATGCCGCTGGTGCTCTCACGCGTCCCGCCAGAGATCCCGCGCCAGCCCGAGATCGCGCTCGACGGGCTGGTGTTCGCCTCCGTGATCGCGCTCTCGATGGGCCTGGCCATCGCCGTCGCGCTCGTGCCCGCGATGACGGCGGCAAGGCCCGGAGTCCAGGGACTCCTTCGACAACGACGCGGAAACGACGCGCCGGGCCAGCGGCGCTCGCTCGTCGCCCTCGTGGCGGCGCAGGTGGCCCTCGCGCTCGTGCTCGGCGCCGGTGCGGGGCTCATGCTCCGGTCCGTGTGGAACCTGCAGCAGGTGGACCCGGGCTTCGATCCGGCCGGCGTGCTCACCTTCAGGCTCCAGACCACCGGCAAGTACCGCGCGCTCGCGACGGGCGTGCCCTACCTCCGCCAGGTCACGGAGCGCCTGGAGGCGCTGCCCGGCGTCACGGCGGTCGGGGCCGCGGGCCACCTTCCGATGAGCGGGTACTCGTGGATGATTCCGGTCCACCGCGCCGAAGAACGGCCGGCGCCCGGGGCGGAGGTGCCGCAGGCCGGCTGGCGGTTCGTCTGGGGTGACTACTTCCGCGCGATGCGGATGCCCGTGTCCGTGGGACGGGCCTTCACCGACACGGACACGGCAACGAGCACGCCTGTCGTGATCGTCAACGAGACGCTGGCACGACGCTTCTTCGGAGAGCCGGCTCGCGCCCTCGGGCAGCGGATCGTGCAGAAGGGAGGCGGGCAGCCCGGCGACACGACCCTGGAGATCGTGGGCGTGGTGGGCGACGTGCGACACCACGGTCTCGATGAGCCGCCGCCCGCCGAGATCTACCGGCCGCTCGCCCAGACGTTCATGTTCCCCGTGACCATCGTCGTCCGGACCGCCGGCGCGCCCGGTGCGCTGGCCGCAGCGGCTCGCCAGGCGGTTCACGAGGTGGACGCGGCCATCCCCGTCGCCGACCTGCAGCCGCTCGCCGAGGTGCTGGCCGGCACACTGAGCCGGCCCCGCCTGCTCGCGCTGCTGCTCTCGGTATTCGCCGCCGTGGGACTGCTGCTGAGCATCGTCGGGCTCTACGCCGTAGTCGCGCTCGGCGTCGCACAGCGAGAGCGCGAGTTCGGGATCCGCCTGGCTCTCGGCGCACCCGCGCGCCGTCTCGCCGCTGGCGTTGTCGCTCAGGGCCTCGCCTACTCGGGGGCCGGCCTGCTCGTCGGACTTCCTGCCGCGCTCGTCCTCGCCCGGTTCATGGAGAGCGTCCTCTTCGGCGTGACCACGCGCGATCCGCTCACGTTCGGCGTGCTGCCCGTGTTGCTGGCCGCCGTGACGGTGGCGGCGTGCTACCTGCCTGCGCGGCGGGCGGCGCGCGTGGACCCCGTCGTCGCGATGAACGCCGATTCGCGTTGAGCGCTCGCGGAACTACCGCTGAACCTGTCGGGTTCCGCCGCCGACCGGCTTCGTCTTGAGATCGAATCGAAGGAGTTCCGCCGGGCGGTCTCCTTCTCCGCGGATGTGTGCGCGGCGGCTGGGGTCGACCCACCGGGCATCGCCAACCTGCACGCGCAGGGGTGCCGAAGGTTCGCCCGCGCCATTCATCTCCACCCGCGCCGCGATCAACGCGACGAGCAGCGTGGGGTGCCCGGCCGTCGGCGCCACTTCCAGCGACTCGCCAGGTGCCACGAGCAAGCGCGAGACGCGGACCTGCGCGTTCTCGAACTGGATGCGCTGCACCGTGGCGGCCGGCGACGTGTCGTCGCGGAAGAACTTGCCACGGAGCGAGCCCTCGTCCACCGGCTCGGTCTTGAACTCCACCCGAAGGAATTCGCTCGGGGTGTCCGAGGGGTTCTCCACGGAGTGCACTTCCTTCAGGCCGCGATAGACACGGAAGCTGCCGGCCTTCGTCGCCGGACGCGTCACGGCTCCGTAAGGCAGGTCGACGTGCTTGAAGAGGATCGGCCCGCCGTCGTTGAGGTACACGTATGCCGCGGGCAGCGCCGTGTGATCGTGCGGCGCGAGCACGACTCGCGGCGCGTAGTGGACGCGCACGACCTTCACCCAGTCGTTCTCGAACGCGAGGCGGTAGGCCTCCGGGGTGGCCTGGAGCGCGTCCTGCGCCGGGAGGCTGGCAACGGCCAGGCTGGCCAGGGCAAGGGTAGCGGCGCCAAGGCGGATGCTCGTTTTCATCATGCGGGGCTCCTCGTTTCGCTCAGTGGCTTGCCGGACAAGCCGTTCGGGTCTACAGACGGAGGTGGCGCCGAAAAGACGCACACCCGGGTGCGGCGGGTGCGGGCGGGTGCGAACAGGTGCGGCTAGTGCGGGCAGGTGCTAACAGGTGCGGGTGGGTGCGGCGGGTGCGGGCAGGCACGAAGCCCCGCACAAGGAGAGGGCGGCCGCGAAACCAGCGCACGCCGATTCGCACGCGTTCGGCGCTGCCTCCTTCCTGTCCCCTCGCCGACGTGTCAGATTTTCAACCGGCGAGACTGTCGGATTTTGGCCCGGCGTTGACAGCCCGCACCCGTCCGCACCTGCCGCACCTGTTCGCACCCGCCGCACCTGTTGGCACCTGCCCGCACCCGGGTGTGCGTCTTTTGCGGCGCACCTCCGTCTGTAGGGGTGTCGAGGACAAAGGAGGAGTCATGAGCAGAACCACACACCAGCCCCCGTCACCCCCCGAGGACAAGGACGCGCAGCCGGCCTGCTGCGGCGAGACGCGTCAGGCGACCTGTTGCGCGCCGGCCGAGAAGTCCGCGTGCTGCGGACCCTCGCCGTCGGGACCGTCATGCGGCTGCCAGCCGGCCACGCGCTAGAATCGCTGGCACCGTGACCACAACCGTCGAGCCCCCGTGGGAGGAGCTGCACGCCAACCTCAGGGCCTTCATCGGTCGGCGCGTCAGGAATCCGGCCGACGTGGACGATCTGGTGCAGCGCGTGCTGCTCCAGATCGTCAAGGGCCTGGGCTCACTCCGCGACTCCGAACGGCTGCACGCGTGGGTTTACCGGACCGCGCGCAACGTGATCGCGGATCACCATCGCTCGCCGTCCGTGCGGCGCGAGAGGCCGACCGGCGATGCCGGCGATCTCGCAGAGGTGCAGCCGGTTCCCGGACACGACATCGCCGCCGAGGACGACGATGCGGCGCTCCACGAGCTTTCCGCGTGCCTGGCCCCCATGCTGCGGCGGTTGCCCGAGGCCTATCGCGAGGCGGTCACCCTGACGGAGCTCGAGGGGCTCAACCAGGCGGAGGCGGCGCGTCGGACGGGCGTGTCGCTGTCGGGGATGAAGAGCCGCGTGCAGCGCGGCCGCCGCCAGCTTCGCGCGGTCCTGGAGGACTGCTGCCGCATCCAGCTCGATCGCCGCGGGGCCGTCGTCTCGTTCGATCGCCGCGCGCCCGGCACGGGCGATGCCTGCAAGGGTTGTCCCTGAGCATTGAGAGGCGGGGCTGGACGGCCCAGCCGGGCGTGCATGCTACGCTGCGGCCGTGCTGAGAGCCGTCCCCCGGCGAACCGGCCGTCTGGCCCGCGGACTGGTCCGCGGTGGCTCCCTCATCGGCGTCCTGCTTCTGGCTGCCATCGGCGTGGCGTGGTGGTATTCGCAGCCCCCACGTCCCGACGCGTTCTACGACGCGCCCGCGAACATCCCCTCCACACCGGGCGCGCTGCTCCGCCACGAGCCGTTCACGCGCGGGCTGCCCGCGGGCACGCGCGCGTGGCGCATGCTCTACACGACAACGCGCTCGGATGGCTCGCCCACGCTGTCGGGCGCGCTGGTCGTCTCGCCGGCCGCGGGGCCTCCCGGGCCGCGTCCGGTCATCGCGTGGGCGCACGGCACGACCGGCGTCGCGGAAGGGTGCGCCCCCTCGCTGCTGCCCGATCCGTATCCGTTCACCGGCATCGTGCCCGCGCTCGATGGGATGGCCGCCCGCGGGTGGGTGCTCGTGGCCACCGACTATCCCGGCCTGGCCACGGAAGGGCCGCACGAGTACCTCATCGGCCAGGGTGAGGCCCACGCGGTGCTCGATGCGGTGCGGGCCGCGTGGCAGTTGCCCGCCCTGCCGCTCGACCGCCGCACCGTCGTGTGGGGCCATTCACAGGGCGGGCACGCGGCGCTCTGGGCGGGCGGAATCGCGGAGGGCTACGCCCCGGAGATCGACCTCGCCGGGGTGGCGGCCATGGCTCCAGCCACGCACCTCACGGCGCTGGTGGAGGCAGACCGCGACTCGCCCATCAGGACGATGATGTCGTCGTACGCCATGCGGGCGTACAGCGCCGTGTATCCCGACGTGCGCTTCGACGAGTACGTCCGGCCCGCGGCCCGCCTGCTCGCTCACGGGATGGCCGCGCGATGCCTGGCCGCGCCGGGCGGGTACTTCTCGCTGTACGAGGCCCGCCTCCTTCGCCGCAACATCTTCGGACGCTCGCCGGGAAGCGGCCCGCTCGGCACGCGCTTCGACGCGAACACGCCGCGGCTCCGGATCGCGGCGCCGCTGCTGATCGCACAGGGCGACGCGGACGACCTCGTGCTGCCGGACGTCCAGGACGACTACGTGGCCGAGCGCTGCGCGACCGGCCAGGCCCTCGACTATCGCGTCTACGCCGATCGCGACCACCTCGGGCTGGTCGCCGCCGACTCGCCGCTCATCGCCGATCTGGTGCGATGGACCGGGGAACGGCTGGCCGGCGTCTCTGCGGCACCCGGGTGCCACACGACACGGTGACAGTTGTGCGGGTGCGAACGGGTGCGGGCAGGTGCGGCAGGTGCGGGCGGGTGCGGGCGGGTGCGGGCGGTGCGAACAGGTACGGCCGGGTGCGAACGGCGTGCGAGCCGGTGCGGGCGGCGTCAGGCGCGACCCGCACCTGTTCGCACCTGCCCGCACCCGTTCGCACCTGCCCGCACCTGTTCGCACCTGCCGCACCCGTTCTACTCACCAGGGCGGCAGCGTCTTGTGCATGTACTCCTGCAGGTAGGGATCCCGCGATGCCAGCAGTTCCGCCGCGCTGCCCTCGAAGTGCAGCCGCCCCTCGTGCAGCACCATGAACTTCACTTCGTGCGCGCGCGAGGGGGCCGACTTCACGATCCGCAGCTCGCCGTCCTCGCGCACGGCCTCGTGCGTGGCGATGTAGACCGCATCGCGAATCTGGTGCGTCACGACGATGGAGGTCACGTCCTCGAGGTCACGCAGCTTGATGATCTCGTTGTCCACGACGGTGGCGACCAGCGGGTCCAGGCCGGTAATCGGATCGTCGAAGAGCAGGAGGCCCGGCTCCGGCGCCATCGCGCGGGCGATGGCCACGCGCCGCCGTTGCCCACCGGAGAGTTCCGAGGGCAGCCTGTCCATGTACTCCCCGAGGCCGATGAAGCCGAGGACCTCCTCGACACGCGCCTGCACCTCCGCCGCCGACAGGCCCGCCTCCTCCGTCAGGCGGTAGCCGACGTTCTCGGCCACTGTCAGCGAATCGAACAGCGCGTTCTCCTGGAACACCATGCCGATGTCGGCCCGCACGCGCAACAGCTCGTGCTCCGTCATCGTGTCGATGCGCTGGCCATTGACCTCGATTGAGCCGCTATCGGGCTTGAGCAGGCCCAGGATCAGCTTGAGCACGACCGACTTGCCCGAGCCGCTGGCCCCGAGCAGCATGCGCATCGAGCCCTTGGGGATGCTGAAGCTCAACTCGCGCAGCACGACGGCCTCGTCGAAGGCCAGCGAGACGCGGTTGAACGCGACGGCGGTGGGTGGGGCCGCCTCTTCTGCCGCGGTCAGAGAGACGGGCATCCCCCGATTCTAGCCCTTGCGCGGTGCCCTTCGCGTCGGCGAATCGCCCGGCGCCTGCGCAAGTGGCTTCCGCCTGCGGGCCACGGGCTCAGGCCTGCTCGGCCGCGGCACCAGGCTCCGCTCCAACAGCACCATCGACGCCACGAACTTGCGCGTCACGCCGTCGTCGAAGGCAATGGTCACGTAGGGGCTGCTGGTCGCGATGATCTCCCGCGCCGCAGTTCTGCTGGTGAACCCGATCGCCGGTTCGAAACGCCATACTCACTATATACGAATATATGAATATTGTGTCAAAGGAGAACGGATGGGTGATAGGCTGCCGGGCGTTCGTGCGTGGCCGTCCGCACCGGGACCCTGCGCGCGACAGCAGACAAGGCAATGGTCCATACGCCACTCCAGGCCTTCAAGGCCCGCTTTTTTCGGGCGCTCGCCCATCCCGTCCGGATCCGGATCCTCGAGACGCTCGCCAGGGGGGACCGATCGGTCCAGGAACTCCAGGAAGCGCTTGGGCTGGAGCAGCCCGTCGTGTCGCAGCAGCTGGCGGTGCTTCGCAACCAGGGCATCGTGACGTCGGAGAA
Organism: Acidobacteriota bacterium; assembly: GCA_020851565.1. GTDB lineage: Bacteria > Acidobacteriota > Vicinamibacteria > Vicinamibacterales > UBA2999 > VFZN01. The sequence goes on from JADZCN010000085.1 coordinate 8,091, forward strand.
ACAGGGGCTGTCGGTTCGCTACTCGCTGCGCGACCCGGCCATCGAGGAGCTGCTCTCGGTGGCCCGGCGGATCTTCAACAACCACCTGGTCGACACCGGCGGCATGCTGCGGGAGCTGCAACGCGAGTCCCGCCGCGGGTAGGAGGGCGGATTCCGGGCCGCCGACCCCGTGGCCCGGCGGCGGCGCACGATCCTGCGAGGTGCCGAACCGTGACGGCCAGGCATCAGGAGGCCTGGGTATGGGAACGCCCGATCGTTGGGTGCCGCCGCCACTGCCGGACGATCCGAGGGAACGGAGGAAGATTGGCGTGTGTCTCGTGATCCTGGCCGCGCTGGGACTGCTGGCGCTGATCCTCTCCGCGGTGATGGGATGACGATCAGGGGCACAGGTGCGGCGCGATGAGCCTGCTCGACCCGGCCGACGTCTTGCCCGCCGCGCTCACGTTCCGCCTCGGGATCATCGCCCTGGCGGTGGCGCTCTCGGGGCGCGACTTTGCATCGCGCGTGGTGGCGTTCGCCGGTTCCGCGATCGCCTCGGCGGGGACCGGGATGCTGGCCAGCCACGTGCTCAGTTCAGGGGCTGACGTGGAAGGAGTCCTGATCCGGCACCACGCCTCGGGACTGTCCCTGGGCTACGACGTGGACGGGCTCTCGGCCTGGTTCCTCATCGTCCTGGCGGTCCTGGCGGTTCCCGTGGCGGTGTACAGCCTGGGGTACGTGGCGCATCCCCACCTGCGCCACCGATCGGCCTTCCTCGGCGCCGTGTTCAACCTGCTGGTCGGCGCGGTCGAAGTCGTGCTGGCGGCGGGAGACGTCCTCACCTTCCTCTGCGCATGGGAAGTCATGACGCTGGCCACCGCGGCGCTGGTCGTGACGGAACACGAAGAGCGCTCCAGCCGACGCGCGGCCTTCCTCTACCTGGCGCTGTCTCACCTGGGGACCGGCTGCCTGATCGCGGGATTCCTGACACTGGCCTCGGCTTCGCCGACGCTCTCGTTCTCGACGCTCCTGTCACAGGCGCCAGCCGCCGTGTCGATGCCCAGCGTGCTGTTCGTGTTGTTCTTCGTGGGCTTCGGGGTCAAGGCGGGCATCGTCCCGCTGCACGTGTGGCTGCCGGAAGCCCATCCCGCCGCTCCGACGAGCATTTCCGCCTTGATGTCGGGCGTGCTCATCAAGACCGGGATCTGCGGCATCGTCCGGGTGTGCGCGTTTGGGCTCGGCACGCCGCTACTGTCGTGGGGCGTGCTCGTCGTCCTCGTCGGCGGGGTGTCTGCCCTGCTGGGCGTCTTGTACGCCCTCATGCAGCACGATGTGAAGCGGCTGCTCGCGTACCACAGCATCGAGAACATCGGGATCATCCTCCTCGGCCTCGGCGCGGGCATGATCGGGCTGGCCTATGGGAGAAGCGACGTCGCGGCGCTGGGCGTGTCGGCCAGCCTCTATCACGTGTTGAATCACGCCGTGTTCAAGGGTCTGCTCTTCCTGGGCGCGGGGGGCGCGGTGATGGCAACCGGGACGCGACAGATCGAGCACCTGGGCGGGCTGCTGCGCCGCATGCCATGGACCGGCCTGTGCTTCCTCGTCGGCGCGATGGCCATCTCGGGACTTCCGCCGCTGAACGGCTTCGCCAGCGAGTGGCTGACGTTCCAGGCGTTCCTGTTCGGTTTCCGCGGATCGACCGAGCCGCTCGTCCACCTGCTCTTCCCCGTGGGCGGAGCCCTGCTGGCGCTCACGACGGCGCTGGCGGCAGCCTGCTTCGTGAAGGCGTTCGGGATCACGTTCCTGGCGCTGCCGCGCAGTCGCTCGGCCGCGGACGCGCGCGAGTCTCCGGCGGTGATGCTCGCGCCTCAAGTCGTTCTCGCGGCCCTTTGCCTGGGCCTGGGGCTGTTCCCCGGGTTCGTGCTCGCCACGCTGGGCCCGGTCGTCCGGTCGCTGCCCGGATTTGCGCCACTGCCCGACGTGTCGGCCGGCCACCTCGCGATGATCTCGGGGCTCGAATCCTTCGACCGTATCGTCCCGGGGACCTTTGGCGTCGCGATCCTGGCTGCCGGTGTCGTCGCGCTGCTGCTGACCATGCGCCGGCGCGCCGCCGCGCGCCGCGTTCCCACGTGGGGATGCGGAGGCGAGCTGACGGCGGCCACCGAGTACACGGCCACGGCGTTCTCGAAGCCGCTGATGATGATCTTCGCGGCCCTGTATCGGCCCAATCGCCAGGTCGAAGCCCTGACCGAGGTCTCGCCGTACTTCGCGCGGGAGGTGCGTTACCGTTCGGAGATCGAGCCGACGTTCGAGCGTCACCTCTATGAGCCGCTGGTGCGTGCCGTCATGCGAGTGGCCGGTGGGATGAAGGTGCTGCAGGCTGGCAGCCTTCACGCGTACCTCGGGTACGTCATCGCGATGGTCGTCACGCTGGTGCTGTTTGCCTGGTGGAGCAGCTGATGGTGGAACCGTCGACAGGGGGGCTCGTGGCCGGCGCGTTGCCCGCCGCGGTCCTGGTTCGGCTCCTCACCGTTGCGGCCACGACGGCACTCGCCCGGCGCCCCCGGCCCTGTCGATGGGTGGCGCTCGGCGGTTCGATGGCCGCGTCCGTGCTGACGCTGACGATGGCCGCGGAGGTCATCGTGTCCGGCCGGGAGGTCGAAGGGGTCTTGTTCCACCATGCGGCGTCGGGCATCGTCTTCGACTACGCCGTCACTCCGTTGTCGGCGTGGTTCCTCATGGTGCTGGGCGTCGTCGCCCTCCCGACTGCCCTTTACAGCGCCGCGTACTTCGCCCACGCTGTCGCCGCATCCCGCACCGCGGTGGTCGGCGTCGCGTTCAACGTGTTGCTCGGGTCCGTGGAAGCCGTCTTCGTGGCGACCGGCGTGATCGTGTTCCTGGGCGCCTGGGAAGTGATGACGCTGGCGACCGCCGCGCTCGTCGCGACCGAATACCAGGAGCGGGCGAACCGGCTGGCCGCGTACCTCTACCTCGTCATGTCTCACGTCGGCACCGGCTGCCTGGTGGCGGCTTTCATGGTTCTCGCCAGCCGCGCCGGGGCGACCTCGTTCACCGCGATGCTGGCCGGCGACGTGGTATCGGGACCGCTCAGAGATGGATTGTTCGCACTCTTCCTCGTCGGATTCGGCGTGAAGGCGGGCGTCATCCCCTTGCACGTGTGGCTGCCCGAGGCGCACCCGGCCGCGCCAAGCAGCATCTCGGCGCTGATGTCCGCCGTGCTGATCACGGCGGGCATCTACGGGCTCTACCGGGTGTGCGCCTTCGGGCTTGGCGTCCCGGACGAGCGCTGGGCACTCGCATTGCTGTTCGTCGGCATGCTGTCGGCGATCCTGGGAGTCCTCTACGCGCTCACCCAGACCGATCTCAAGCGCCTGCTGGCCTGCAGCACGATTGAGAACTCCGGCATTGTCGTCCTCGGGCTCGGAGCCGGCACGATGGCGCTGGCCCATGGGCATCGCGCGGTCGCGGCCGTCGCGGTGGCGGCCAGCCTCACGCACGTGTTGAACCACGCCATCTTCAAGGGGCTGCTCTTCCTGGCCGCCGGGAGCGTGGTGATGGCGACCGGGACGCGTCAGATCGAGGAGTTCGGCGGCCTGTTGAAGCGGATGCCGTGGACGGCGCTGTTCTTCTTCATCGGCGCGCTGGCGATCTCCGGGTTGCCGCTGCTGAACGGGTTTCCCAGCGAGTGGCTCACCTTCCAGGCGCTGCTGCTCGGCTTCACGGCGACACCTGGACTGGTGCGCCTCAACTTCCCTGTCGCTGGCGCGATGCTGGCGCTCACGAGCGCCCTTGCCGCGGCGTGTTTCGTCAGGGCCTTCGGGATCGGCTTCCTGGCCCTGCCGCGGAGTCGCCCGGCCAGCGACGCGCACGAGTCCCCGAGGCTCATGCTGGTGCCGCAGGCCTGGCTGGCCACCTTGTGCGTCGCGCTTGGGCTGTTTCCGGGTGTCACCCTGCGCGCACTCGAGACCGTCATCGCGTCCCTGCCCGGGCTGGAGGCGGCGGCGCCGACCGCAGCCGGCGCATTGGGGATGGCGCCGGGGATCAGCTCGTTCGATTTCGTCTATCCGGCGATCTTCGGCGTGGCCGTGCTCGCCGCCCTGGTCGTCGCTCTCTCGCTGACAGCACGGCGCGGAGCGGTCGTGCGGCAGGTCCCGACGTGGGCGTGTGGCGGCGTGCTGACCCCGCGCACGGAGTACACCGCGACCGCGTTCTCGAAGCCCCTGCTGATGATCTTCAAGGCCATCTACCGGCCGCAACGGCAGGTGGACGCGCTGGCCGGGGCGTCGCCGTACTTTCCGCAGGGGGTGCGCTACCGGGCCGAGATCGAACCCACCTTCGAGCGATACATCTATGGCCCCCTGCTGCGAGGAGTCGTCCGGACCGCGGGCGCCATGCGCGTGCTGCAGGCCGGCAGCCTCCACGCGTACCTCGCCTATGTCCTCGTGCTGGCAGTGGTCCTGCTCATCTGGCTGGGAGGGACGCCATGAGCGTTGAGGCGCTTCTCGCACTTGTCGCGGCACTGCTGCAGGCTGGCGGCATGCTCGCGGCAGCTCCGTTGCTGAGGACCGGCATCAAGAAGATGAAGGCGCGGCTTCAGAACCGCCAGGGCCCGCCGCTGCTGCAGGGGTACTACGACCTGGCGAAGCTGCTCGGCAAGGAGTCCGTGCAGTCGGAAACGGCGTCCTGGGTGTACGCCGCTGGCCCGCGCGCCTACTTTGCCACCGTCGTGGCCGCCACGACGCTCGTCCCGGTGCTCGTGGCAGCGGCCCCACTCGAGGCGACCGGCGGCATTCTCCTGCTGGTCGGCACGCTGGCGCTCGGTCGGTTCGCGCTGGCGACGGCGGCCCTGGATACGGGCAGCCCGTTCGGCGGGATGGGGTCGAGCCGCGACATGACGATCGCCGCCCTGGCCGAGCCCGCTCTCATGCTCGGGCTCTTCGCGTCGGCGCTGTCGGTGGGCACCATGAACCTGGGTGTGCTCGTGCGGGACCTCGTGCAGCAGGGACCATCGTGGCATCCGAGCGACCTGCTGGCCTTTGCCGGCCTGTTCATCATCGTCATCGCCGAGACGGGACGAATTCCCGTGGACAATCCCGCCACCCACCTCGAACTGACGATGATCCACGAGGCAATGGCGCTCGAGTACGCCGGCCCCGATCTCGCACTGGTCGAATGGGCGTCCGCCGTCAAGGAGCTCTTGTACCTGACGCTGCTCGTGAACCTGTTCCTGCCAGTCGGCATCGCCACCGGCTTCGCGCCGGGCGCGCTGCTGGTCGCCCTCGGGGCCTGGGCGGGCAAGGTGTTCCTGCTGGCGGTGGCCGTGACGCTGGTCGAGAGCACCAACGCCAAGCTCCGCCTGTTCCGGGTGCCCGAGCTCGTGTCGGTCTCGCTGGGCCTGGCCTTCCTCGCATTGGCGATTCGTTTCCTGTGAGGGTCCGCGGATGACTGCGAACGTCCTGATTCTCTGTGCGGCGGGAATGCTGGTCACCGCCTACCTGATGGTCGGCCAGAAGGCCCTCTTCACGACCATCCGCCTGTACGGCCTCCAGTCGTTCCTCCTGGGGCTCGTGGCGGCCACGATCGCGATCGCCGAGTCGCGACACGAGCTGTTCATCACCGCTGCGCTCACCGTGGTTCTGAAGGCCATCCTGATTCCATGGTTCCTGATGCGGACGGTGGACCGCATCGGCATCCATCGCGAGGTCGAGCCGTTCCTGAACGTGCCGGCCTCGCTGCTGATCTGCCTGGGCCTGACGGTCGTGGGATACCGCGTCAGCACGGCGTTCCAGGAGGGGGCACGCGGCGTCGGGCATCACCTCATCGGCGTGGCGCTCTCGCTCCTGCTGATCGGGCTCTTCATGATGGTGAGCCGCAAGAAGGCCATCACCCAGATCCTGGCGTTGCTGACCGTCGAGAACGCGGTCTTCCTGGTCGCGGTCGGGGTCACCTCCGGCATGCCGCTCATCGTGGAGCTCGGCATCTCGTTCGACGTGATCCTGGCCGTGCTGGTGCTGGGTGTCCTCGTTCAGCGAATCGTGGGCCGGTTCGAATCGATGGACATCAGCCGGCTGTCGAAGCTGAAAGGATAGGTCGTGGACCTGCTGCTCTGGACCCTCACCGTTCCCCTCTTGACCGCGGGCGTCGGCGGCCTGGGTGGCCCGCGCGCCGTCAAGGAGCTGACGATGGTGGGCGGCCTGGCGCTGACCTTCGGCCTGTGCCTCGCCGTCGCCGGGCAGTTCCTTGCGGGCAGCACGCCCGCGACGTTCGACGATGCCCTGCGGGTGGACGGACTGTCGGCGCTCGTGCTCGTGCTGTGTGGCTTCGTGGGCCTGCTGTCGGGCTGCTACGGGGTCGGCTACCTGCGACGCAACGAGCGCCGCGGGCTGGTCACGCCGCGCCAGCGCCGGGAGTTCTACGGACTGATTCCGGCCTACGTGTTCGCGATGCTGTTCGTGGCGATGTCGAACAACCTCGGTGTGCTGTGGATCGCGGTCGAGCTCACCACGCTGGCATCCGTCTTCCTGATCACGTTCCACAATCGGGACACCTCGCTCGAGGCGGCGTGGAAGTTCCTGATGCTGGGGAGCCTCGGCCTCGCCTTCGCGCTCCTCGGGACCGTGCTGCTGTTCGCCGCCGGCCAGGGCGCCCTCGAGGAGGGGATGTCGGCGCTCAACTGGACGCGGCTCGTGGAAGTGGCGCCCGGGATGCACCCGTTCACGCTGCGGCTCGGCGTGGTGTTCGCGCTCATCGGCTACGGCACAAAGGCCGGCCTCGCGCCGATGCACACGTGGAAGCCGGATGCCTACCGCGAAGCACCGTCGCCCGCCGTGGTTCTGATGGCGGTCGGGATGCTGAACGGCGCCATGTACTGCATCCTGCGGATTCACCTGGTGTCGACGGCAGCCCTCGGGCCCGACTTCTCGGCAGGCCTGCTCCTGACGCTCGGGCTTCTCTCCGTGCTCGTCGCGGTGCCGTTCATCCTGATTCAATGGAACCTGAAGCGGCTGCTGGCGTACTCGAGCATCGAGCACGTCGGTATCATGGCCGTGGGCGTCGGGCTCGGCGTCGAAGCAGGGGTGTTCGGAGCCCTGCTGCACATGACCTATCACTCCCTGGCCAAGCCGGTCGCGCTGTTCTCGGCCGGCACGCTCGCGCAACTGCACAGCTCGTCCGATTTCGGTGAGATCGGAGGCGGCACCCTCGGCCGGGCGCCCGTGTCCAGCGCACTGCTCGTGTTGTCGGCGGTGATCATCACGGGCTCGCCTCCCTTCGGCCTCTTCTTCAGCGAGATGATCATCCTGCGGGCCGGGTTCGCCGGGACACATGCGATCGCCACCTCGGTCTTCCTTGCCGCGCTGGTGGCGCTGTTCTGTGGCATCGCGTTCCAGATAGGCCGGGTCGTCGCGGGACCACCGCCGGCGCCAGGGACGAAGGCGCCCGACCCGGAGCGCTTCGATATCGCCCTCGCGACCGCGAGCGTGGCCGCCGTCCTGGCAGTCGTCTCCGCCTTCTATCTGCCGGGGCCTCTCGTCGCTCTGATTCGCGCCGCGACCGCGGTGGTCTGGGGCAGGCCATGACGTCGAACACCGCCAGCGTGACCGCGGCGCTTCACGTGCCAGAAGGCGCTGTCCGGGATCACCACCCCGGCGAGTTGGTGGTGGACGTCCACCCGGACGCCATTCTGGACCTGACGGATCGCGTCAGCCAGCAACTGGGAGGGCGCCTGCTGTCGCTCTTCGCGACGGATGACCGCGCGCGGACGGGCGCCTTCGGCGTGCACCAGGTCTGGTCGCTCCCGCAGCGGCAGACCTTCCTGCGGTTGTCTGCGTCGATCGATCCTGCCGCGCCGTCGTTCCCGTCGATCGCGCAGAAGCACCCGGCCGCGAACTGGTTCGAACGGGAGGTCATGGACTTCTTCGGCGTCAGGCCAGACGGCCACCCGAACCCGACACGTGTCGCCCTCCACGACGACTGGCCGGGCGGGGCCAGGGCCCTTCGCAAGGACTTCCCGGACGACAGCCAGGTGCCGCGCGAGCCGGGCGATCGTCACCCGTTCCGGCCGGTCACCGGAGAAGGCGTGTTCCAGGTGCCCGTCGGCCCCGTCCACGCCGGCATCATCGAGCCCGGCCACTTCCGGTTCGGGGTCGCGGGCGAGCCGGTGCTCTACCTCCAGGTCCGCCTGTTCTACGTACACAAGGGCATCGAGAAGCGCTTCGAGCGCCTGCCGTGGCGGCACGGCCTGTTCCTCGCCGAATCGATCTCGGGTGATACCGCGGTCGGGCACGCCCTGGCCTATGCGCACGCAATCGAGCGTCTCGCCAACGTGGAAGTGCCGCCGCGCGCCCAGGCCCTCCGCGTCGTCCTCCTCGAGCTCGAGCGCATCTACAACCACACCGCCGACATCGGCGCCCTGGCCACCGACGTGGCCTTCACCGTCTCCGCCAGCCGTGCGCAGGCGCTGCGCGAGGGTCTTCTCCGGGCAAACGACCGTGTCTTCGGGACGCGACTGCTTCGCGGCACGGTCGCCCTGGGTGGAGTGAAGCGCGACCTGCAGCCGGAAGACCGCGAGGCCCTGCGATCTGCCCTTCGCGCGTTCGAGAAGGAGTTCGACAGCCTCATCGCGCTCCTCGTGGATTCGGGCACCTTCACCGACCGGGTGGACGGGACGGGGATCCTCACCAACCAGGCCGCCCGCGACCTGGGCATTGTCGGCGTGGCCGCCCGCGCATCTGGAATTGACGCGGACATGCGCCGCGATCACCCCCATGACGCATACGAGGACCTGCTGTTCAAGGTCCCGGTCGAAGACGGAGGCGACGTCAGGGCGCGCCTGATGGTCCGGGCGCGCGAGGTCGAGCAGTCCCTCGTGATCCTGCACCAGGTCCTGGACCGGCTGCCGGACACGCCGTGCGCGGCGCCCGTGCCCGATCACCTGCCCCCGGGCGCATCGGCCCTGGGCTGGGTGGAAGCGTGGCGAGGGCCGTGCACCCACTGGGTGGCCACCGACGAACGGGGTGAGGTCGCGAGAGTGAAGGTCACCGATCCCAGCTTCCTGAACTGGCCCGGCCTCGTGCACGCCGTCCCCGGCAATATCGTCCCGGACTTCCCGGTCATCAACAAGAGCTTCAACCTGTCGTACTCCGGCAACGATCGATAGGCCGCGGGGAAGATACCAAGATGATAGGACTCATCCTCAAGAGCATCCGGACCGGCGCGCTGACCGAGGCCAACCCCTTCGGCCGACACGCGGCATTCGGGTTCCCGGTCATGGACTTCAGCCGGTGCACCGCGTGCGGCGAGTGCGTGCGCGCGTGTCCCACGGGCGCGATCCACGCAACGCAGCCGTCGCCGGGGCGGGGCATCGTGTCGTTGTCGTACGCCGCCTGCATTCAATGCCGTGCGTGTGTGGCCGCGTGTCCCGAGCAGGCCATCAGCGTGTCACCGGAGATCGAGGTCTGCGCCCACAGCCGTGAGCAGCTCTCCCGGTCGGCGTCCTTCGACGTCGACCCGGTGACGGGCATGGGGACGTTCCGCCAGATCGAACCCGGCGCCGGGCCCGGCCTCGCCGACGCCGCGGCCACCCTGAAGGCCCGCATCCACGGGCGCCTGGGCCGCTCGCTTCAGGTGCGCCAGGTGGATGCCGGAAGCTGCAACGGCTGCGAGCTGGAGATAGCAGCCACCACGAATCCCGTCTACGACCTCGAGCGGTTCGGGATCCATTTCGTTGCGAGCCCGCGGCATGCGGACGCGTTGCTGGTGACGGGACCGGTGACGCGGAACATGGAGATCGCGCTGCGGCGGACCTATGAGGCCACGCCGGAGCCGCGCGTGGTGGTCGCCGTCGGCGCGTGCGGGTGCAGCGGCGGGATCTTCGGGGAAGGGACGTACGCCGCGATCGGCGGCGTGGACCGCGTCCTGCCCGTGGACGTCTACATCCCCGGGTGTCCGCCTCGGCCCCAGGCCATCCTCAACGGCCTGCTGGTGGCGATGGGCGTTCGGGAAGCACGCGCCGGCGGAGAGTCGGCTGCGCCGCCGCCCGGCTGATGAGCCACGCCGCATTCCGAGACGAGCGTCGAGTTCGACATGGCGTGAATTGCGGAGCCGTGGCCGCGGTCATTCTTCCGCCGCCAGCGCGGCGCGTGCGCGCCGGAGGCTCTCGGCCAGCGCGGCGCGTTCGAGCGGCGTCAGTGCGTCCAGTTTCTGCGCCAGGAGATCCTCGCTGCGGCGGCGCGAGTCGGCGAGGACACGGCGCCCGCGCGCGGTGAGGCGGACCAGCGTGCGCCGCCGATCGATCTCGTCCACGACGCGCTCGACCCACCCGCGCCGCACGAGCATCTCGACGGACTTCGACATCGTGGGAAGGCTGACCGCCTTGTGGCGCGCCAGCTCGCCGATGGTGCACGGTCCCCGTGCGATATGGCGCAGCGTCACCCACTGCGACGGCTCGATGGAACGCGGCGACTGCCGCATGTCGGCCCAGAGCAGCTGCGTCACGAGATTCACGACATCGACGAGCTCGCTGGTACCAGTCTGTGGTGGGCGCACGTTAGATCAATCCTGCAGCACAAAAAGAAGGGGAGGCGGCCGGTCAGCCGTCCTCCCCGGGAAGACGAGAGCGGACGAAGCGGGGGCCCCTACCGGGGCAGTTGCGTTTCGGTCTGCGGCTTCTTGCGTTTCTCCTGCTCCGCCTTGAACTCCTCGTCGTTCATGTAGACGATGTTGATCCAGGCGTGGGCCATCTCGTCCACGGTGCGATCGCCCCAGCCCACCCACTGTGTCGGGTCGGGGTTGGTCTTGCTCGCGGCCGTGTTGTCGTGCCACGACGTGACCTTCAGCAGCGTGCCCTTCGGCAGGAGCGGCGCCGCGTCGTCGTCGTAGACGTAGGTGGTCATCCAGTTGAAGTTGAAGTTGCTGACCAGGCTGATCACCTCGCGGCGCCCCGTCGGGAACACGGCCTCCACCATCATCGCCTTGCCGCGCAGGTGCATGTGGGGCTGGAAGCTCTCGATGCGCGCGTTCTCGCGCAGCGGCATGAAGCCTTCCGCCATCGACACCGAGTTCGGGCGGATGTCCATCGTCCCGAGCGCCGCCGGGACCAGCGACAGTGAGGTCCGGTACTTCGGCTCCTGGCCCTTCGGGTAGAAGTAGATGCCCATCTCCACCTGGCTGGTGATCTCCTCGCCGGCCTGCGAGTAGTGGATGTCCCAGCGGAACTTCGACCCTGGCAGCAGCAGCTTTCCCGTGTCCGGGCGCATCAGCTCGCCCTGCTTGCCCACGGCCCATTCCATGAACGGCACGGGCAGGCCACCCGCCCGCGGCGCGCCCGGCTCCTCCTGCTCGAGGTACGCGATGGCGTGGTGCGTAATCTTGCGGCCCTTCACTGACGACGGCCGAATCTCGATGGCGCGCACCCACCGCGGCTCGGTGATGCCGGACGGCGTCACCCGCTTGTCCCAGGCGTCCTGCGACTGCGCGGGCATGGTGAACGAGTGCGACGTGATCACCAGGTCCGGCTCCTTCTGCCCGTAGAGCGGCGCGAAGTTCCAGCCCTGATCCTCCGGCCACGTGCGGGGCGCCGGCATGTCCTTTGGATCCCCCTGCGGCGTGCCACCGTCCAGCCAGCGAAGGACGACGTCCTTCTCGTGATCCGTGAGCGAGCGATCGTTCTTGAACTTCTGGACGCCGACGGTCTTGTCGATGTCCCAGGGCGGCATGGTGTGGTCGGCCACACGCGCGCGGATGGCACGGGCCCACGGCCGCGTCTCCGCGTACGTCTTGAGCGACATCGGCGCGATGGAGTCGGGCCGGTGGCAGGCCTCGCACTTCTCCTGGAAGATCGGCGCGACGTCCTTCGTGAAGGTCGGCGTGCCCTGCGCCCGCGCGATGCCGGGCAGCGCGAATGCGGCACCCAGGGCACACACGCCGATCATCGTCCGCCGGAGCCGTCCAACCGCTTCGTGCTTCATATGGCTCTCCCCTGGAGTCCCCGGATACCGCGCCATGCCGATCACTGTACCGTCACCTTCACGTAGGTATTCGTCCAGCAGCACTGGAACCCGCCGCCGCCCTCGCCCGACTCGTCGTTGGCCTGCACCCGCAGCACGTACTCCCCCGGTGTCTCGAACGTGGCGTTGGCCGACACCATCTCGCCCTGCGTCTTGACGGGGATGCGCGCCCGGTCGAACGTGACGGCGCCGGGCCCACGGTACTTGTGGAACGAGACGGTGGCCACGCCCGCGGGACCGCGGCCCCGCGGCGCCTCCTCGCCGGGCTCCTTCGCATCCTCCACCCATACCTGGACCGGCACGGCCTGGCCGGCCTGGCCCGTCAGCGTGGCTGCCGTCCCGGTCGGCGGCCCGGTCACCTTGGCGCCGCCCTGCGAAAAGGCGAGCACCGGCGGCTGGTTGCCCATGCCGAGCTCCTTGTAGGGCGTGATTGTATAGCCCGGGTGCAGCGTGAAGGGAACGGATTGCCGCTCGCCGTTGGCCACGAGGGTCCACGTGACCTTCTGCTTGCCGAAGTCCTTCGGGACCTTGATGACGAAGACGCCCCACTGGCGGCCGACCTCGAAGTGCGTGGGCTGCCCCTGGTCGATTTCGCCCGGCTCGATGCGGTTGTTGGGCCCGACCGGGATGTCGAGCGGCTGCTTCGAGTTGCGGTTGTAGTAGCCCACCAGCAGGCTGTAGCTGCCGTCCTCGTTCTGGTACCACCCCTCGAAGGCGGGCGTGACGCTCACCCCCCGCTCGCGCGTCGGCCCCATCGCCAGGGGCTCGCGCGGCTGCTGGGCCGTGGCGGCCAGCGTCCCCGCGGCAACCAGGATCGTGGCGACGGCGACGGCGTGGCGGGTCCTCGAAGTGCGCATGGGGCGATCCCTGAAATAGTTTGCCATGGCCAACTGTTAGCCGGGGCATCATATTCCCCGGCCGCCCCGCAGGTCAACCTCGGCGGCGAGCCGACGATTCGCCACACGCGCGTCACGAGGCCTTGGTAAGATCCGTCGGGCCGGGCATCGTGCGCACGGCCGCTCTCGAGGTCTCGATGAAGAAGCTCGGCGCCCTCCTCCTCGCCATCGCCTGCCTCTCGGGCACGCTCCCTGCGGCGCAACCCGCCAGTGGCCCCGACATCCGGCTCGTGCTGCTCGTCGCGGTCGATCAGTTCCGGTACGACTACCTCACGCGCTTCCGCGGCGAGTACACGGACGGGATCAAACGGCTGCTGACCGGCGGCGCCGTCTTCACGGACGCCAACCTCGAGCACTACCCCACCGTCACCGCGGTCGGCCACGCGACGATGCTCTCGGGCGCGACGCCGTCGGTCAGCGGCATCATCGGCAACGACTGGTTCGATCGGGAGACAGGCGCCACGGTCACCAGCGTCTCGGACCCGACCGTGAAGCCCCTCGGATCGCCGACCGGCTCGGCGGCATCGCCGCGGCGGCTCCTGGTGAGCACGCTCGGCGACGAGCTGCGGATGGCGTCGGGCCGGCCGAAGGGCGCCCCCGACGCACCGCGCATCGTCGGCGTGTCGATGAAGGACCGGTCCGCCATCCTCCCCGTCGGGCACGCGGCGGACGCGGCGTACTGGTGGGACACGGCCACGGCCTCCTTCGTGACGAGCACGTACTATTTCGCCGACGAGGCGCCGGAGTGGGTGCGCGCCTTCAACGAGCGCCGGCTCGGCGACACGCACGCGGGCACGTGGTGGACGCCGCTGTCCACGCCGTCCGCCTCGCTCCGGCAGTTCCCGGCCGCGCCCGGGGCGGCACTCTACAACGCGATCTACAACAGCCCGGTCGGCAACGATCTCCTGCTCGACTTCGCCGGTGAGTTGCTGGCCCGACACGAGCTGGGCGTGCGCAACGCCACAGACCTGCTCTCCATCAGCTTCTCGTCGAACGACTCGGTGGGCCACGCGTATGGGCCGGACTCGCCGCAGGTGCGCGACATCGCCGTCAGGACCGATCGGGCCCTCGGGCGGCTGTTGACCCTCGTCGACAAGACCGTCGGGCTTCAGCGGACCCTCGTGGCGTTCACCACCGACCACGGCGTGGCGCCCCTGCCGGAGACAGTGCACGAGCGCGGCCTGCCTGGCGGCCGACTGACGTCGAAGGAGCTGTTCGAACCCATTCAACAGGCCCTCGCCAGGCGGTTCGGAGAGGGCAAGTGGATCCTCGCAACGGCGGGGTCGTCCCCGTACCTCAACTACGAGCACATCGCCACGCTTGGGCTCGATCCTGCGGAGGTGCGGCGCGTCGCCGCCGCCGCCGCCGCGGGAGTGCCCCACGTGGCGCGCGTGTACACGCGCGACGATCTGCTTCGCGGGCTCGTCCCGAACGACCGGATCGGCAACCGCGTCCTGCGCGGCTTCCATGCGAAGCGGTCGGGCGACCTCGAGATCGTCCTCGAGCCGTACTGGATCCGCCAGGCGCAGGGGACGACGCATGGAACGCCCTACAGCTACGACGCGCACATCCCGCTGATCCTCATGGGCCGCCGGGTCAAGGCCGGCGAGTACTCGGACCACGTCGCGCTGAACGATCTGGCGCCCACGCTGGCCACGCTCGTGGGCGTGGAAATTCCTTCGGGATCGGTCGGGCGGGTGCTGGCCGAGGCGCTCCAGTCCGCCCCGGCCGAGGCGGCTCGCCGCCGGCGTTAGCGCCCGGGCGACGGCCGCGGCCCCGCCCCGCCATCGTCGATTGCCTCACCAGCTGTCGCCAGGGCGCTCTTCGCAGATGATGGGGGCCCCGAGGTCGATCTCCCTGCTCACGGCGCACCTGAGCACCATCACGCCCTCGTCCTCCTCGATCGTCCGTAGCCGCCGGCCGTCGGCGGTTCGCACGTAGGTGGGTCCCCGCCACCGCTCCCATCCGAGCCGCTCGTAGAACGGCCACTCGCCGGTGGACAGCGCGCCGATGTCGAAGCGCGCGCGGATGAGCTCGCTGATCGCCGACATCACGGCGGTTCCCAGCCCCGTGCGCTGGCGGCCGGGCTTCACGGCGACGGCTTCCACGTAGCCGCAGCGAAGCTCGCGCGTCCCGATGCAGATCCGGCGCTCGACAAGGGCGGCGTGGGCCACCACCGACTCCGCCGGACCGACCATCGCGTGCCAGCCGCCGAGCGCGTGCTGCCAGTCGTCGTCCGAGAAGTCGCCCGAGAACGCCTCGTCCAGCAGGCGCCGGATGGCCGCGCGCTCGGCGCTCGACAGGTGGGACGACTCCACGATGCGCACGTCCGCCATGCGTCATCGTGCCACGGGATCCGCGCGCGGCTACAATCGAGACATGCCCGTGTCACTCACCCCTCGCGAGCGCGCTCGACTGAAGGCCCGCGCCCACGCGCTCGAGCCGGTCGTGCAGGTCGGACAGGCCGGGCTCACCGACGCCCTCGCGGCGGAGGTGGATCGCGCGCTCACGGCGCACGGGCTCATCAAGGTGAAGATCGGCGGCACCGACCGCGAGGCCCGTGCCGCGCTGGCCGAGGCGATCTGCGCCCGCACCGACGCCACCGCGGTCCAACAGGTGGGAAAGGTGTTCGTGCTCTGGCGGCCGAAGCCGGACGAACCGGGCGAAGCGTGAGCGTCGTCAGCGGGGGCCCGGCTTCCTGCCGTACTTCTCCATCATCTCCTTGAACATCTGCTCCGGCGTCTTCTTCGCCTTGATCATCTCCTGGATCATCTCGGTGGACGGCGGCGTGATGCCGTTCGCGCGCAGGTAGCCCACGATGTTCCCGTAGATCTCGTTGTTGTGCACGGTGGTGTGCAGGAACGCGTAGACCATCTGGGGCGTGGCGAGGATCTTCTGATCGTCGATCCCCTCGAACGCCGCGTCGCAGTACGCGAAGGAATCGCTCAGCGCCTTGACGATCTCGGCCTTGCCGGTCAGCAGGTCGGTCTTCGCCTTCGGCATCGGGTTGGGCTCGCCCCGGAGCGTCGCACAGTCCACGTAGTTGCGCTCGGTCGAGTGGTTGACCCATTGGCCGAAGGTCATCTGTTCCGGCGCCAGCTTGAAGGTGTACTTGTCCGCAGGCATCGCCTCGGCTGCGCCTTGCAGGAAGATCCGCACGGGCATGTAATAGCGCTGGATGTTCGTAGTGGTGAGCAGGCCCTGCGCGTGGAGGGGAGCCACGGCCAGGGCAACGACGGTCAGGACAGCCAATCTCATCTGTGTACCTCCAACGCCTTCATTGCGGCCCCGCGGCCGCCGGATTCAGCGGACGCGCGTGACCGTGCCCGCCGTGATGGTGGCAATCGCCGCCGGGCTCGCGCTGAACACCGCGTTCGGGGTCCCGGCCGCCGCCCAGACGATCTCGTACTTCAGCAAATCTTCGTCGATCCAGGTCTCGATCGGGTGGGGGAACCCGACGGGCGCCACGCCGCCGATGGCGTAGCCCGTCGCCTCGCGCACGAACTCGGCCCGGGCCTTGGCCAGCCCCTCGCCCACTCGCCCCGCCAGCAGCTGCTCGTCCACCCTGTTCGCACCGCTGGCCACGACCAGCACGGGTTTGCCCGTGCTCACGCCCCGGAACAGCACCGTCTTCGCAATCTGGCCAATCTCGCAGCCGAGCGCCCGCGCCGCGTCCTCCGACGTCCGCGTCGTCTCGGGCACCACGACCACGCGGCCGGCCACGCCCAGAGACACGAGCAGCGCCTGCACTCTCCGGGCGCCATCCGGCAGTTCTGCCATGACCGTGAGTATACGACCGCCGATGAGGCACACCCGTGCTCGAGGTGGCGCGCGGCGAACGTTTTCGATAGTGCCGCCCGAGCCACCTGGCCTAGCATGCTCTCTCCGTGTCCTTTCGCGTGACGTCTCCAGCGTGCGACGGCGCGGCCGCAGGTCCGACAGGGCGGCCAGGGCGGGCGCCCGCCGCCTCACGCACGCGGCTGATCGAGAACGGCATCGGGCTGGTCGAGAGCCTCGAGGTCACCGGGCCCCCGGCCGAGGCGCCACGCGCCGAGAGCTACTCGCCGGACTTCCAGGTGTGCCTGCCGTATGCGGGCGCGTTCGTCTGGCACGTCGGCGGCGACGATGTCGTCGCGGACGCAAACCAGGTGTTGTTCGTCACGGGAGGAGAAGGCTACCGGGTCAGCCAGCCTGTGAACGGCTACGCCGAGATGATCGTCACCGTCAGGCCGACGCTGCTGGCCGAGATGCTCGGGGTGCCGGAACAGGGATTGTCCGCCCACACGCTGTTCCGCCAACGCAGCCGTCCGGCCGATTGGCGTCTCCAGCGCCTGGGCATCGAGGGTCTCCATCGCACGTCGCAGGAAAGTTGGGACGAGCTGGCCGGTGAGGAATGGCTCGTGGATTTCCTGGCCGCGTCGCTGGCCACGCCGCCCCATCAGCCCGCCGCCAGTCCGTCCACGACCCGGCTCCTCCGCCGCGCCAAGGAGTACCTGGCAGCGCACCTGTCCGCACCGGTGCGGCTGGCGGACGTGGCTCGCGCCGTCGGGACCTCGCCCGCGTACCTGACCAGCGTGTTCAGCCGCCTCGAGGGGATGCCCCTGCACAAGTACCTCGTGCGGCTGCGCCTGGCGCGCGCGCTGGTGGAGCTGCCGCACGCCTCCAGTCTCACGGAGCTCGCGCTCGCGCTCGGGTTCTCGAACCACAGCCACTTCACGGCCGCCTTCCACCGGGCGTTCGGATGCACGCCCTCGAGGTTTCGCCAGTCCGTGCGGCGTGAACAGGTGGAGGCCGCGAATCGCCTGGCCGGTCGGGCTTGAAGGCAAAAGGCAAAAGGCAGAAGTCAGAACGCCGATGCCCGAACCGCCGGCCCCTCGCACTGGTCCCGACGCGTGCGCACCGCGATTTGCCGGTGACGAACGGTGCCGCGGTGCTTTCACCAAGCCCCTGTTCGTGGCAGGATGACGCGATCGGGCACGGCCATGTCGTGCGTTCTCCTGGTGGACGAGGACACCCGCACGCTCGAGTCCTGGCGGCTCGCCTTGTGTCGCGAGGGATTCGACGTCCTGACGGCCGGGTACGGCCGCCGGGGCCTGGCGCGGGCGCGGGCGCGAACGCCCGATGTCATCCTCGCCGAACTCCGGCTTCCGGACATCTCCGGGCTCGAACTCTTGTGCCGCCTGCGTGAAGAGGGGCTGGCCGTCCCGTTCTTCATCGTGACGGCCTGGAGCACCATCCGGTCGGCCGTCGAAGCCATGCGTCTGGGCGCCGTCGACTACCTCGAAAAGCCGCTCCTCGAGAACGACCTCATCCACGCCGTCCGGCGCGGCCTCGTGGCAGGGGCTCAACGCCGCAGCGAGCCCGGCTCGGCGGAGGCTGGCTCGCTCGAGGCCCACGCTGCGGCACGCTGGGCCAGCGCGGTCGTTGCCGTCATCGATGCGCCATGTGATCCGAAGACGCTGGCGGGCTGGGGCCGCGCCGTGCACGCCTCGGCCGGCACCCTCAAGAACTGGTGCCGCACGGCCGGGCTGTCTGGCAAGCGCTCGCTGGATTTCGCGCGCCTCCTGCGCGCCGTGGTGCACGGCGAGAGCGAGGGCTGGCGGCCCCAGGACTCGCTGAACGCGGCCGACACGCGCACGCTGAGGCGCCTGTTGTTGCTTGGCAGGTCCGCGCGGAACCCGTTGACGCTGCCGGAGCACGTGGACGACTTCCTGGGCGCGCAGGGCTTCATCGAGGATCCTCGGGCGCTGTTCGAGCTGCGGCGGGCGCTGCAGGCACGGCACGGGTGATTCCGAGCCGCATGGCGCCAGTCCGCCGGAAAGTACGGCGCTTTTTGCGGGGCCAGTTCCTTTAGCATGTGCGTTTCGCGTTCGAAGCTGCCCCCCCTTTCGTGCGCCAGTCCACCGGAACCGTAAGGAGGCACCGCCATGCCACCTCGCCCCCACGTCAAGCGCGAGACGAAGTTCGAATACACCGACAAGTCCACTGGAAAGAGCCTGAAGTTCAGGCCCGCCGCCGACGAGCTCGTGGCCACCTTCGACGAGAGCAAGCCACTGGAAGGCCTGCAGGCCCTGCGGAAGCTCGACACCGGCGCCGTCTACGCCGCCCTGCCGGGCGCCGGTTTCGCCGTCTTCCGGACCACGAACATGAGCGCGGCCGCGGCGTCGCTCGACGCCACGAAACCCGTCGCCAATTCGCTGCCCGTGATGATCGACGACGAGGGCCTGCGCCGCTACTTCCTCCCCGACGAGTTCACGGTCCAGTTCGCCGAGAACGTCAGCGAGGACAAGGCCGAGGACATCCTCCAATCCCAGGGCGCCAGCCTCCGCCGGAAGCAGCGGACGCCCGGCTACTACACGGCCGGCGTCCCCGACGGCGCCGGCCTGTTCGAAACCATCGTGGCGATGTCGAAGAGGAGCGAGGTGCTCTTCGCCGAGCCCAGCGAGTTCGGCCTCGACGATGCGCTGGATGCCCCACCGCGCCAGGCCGCCGAGGCGCATGTGCACGCGCCGGAAACCGAGCAGATTGACGAGCTCGCCCGGCTCTGGAACCTCGAGCCGGAGGCGGTGCAGCCCTACGCGTTCGACCTCGAGGGCGTCGAGGAGGCCGAGGACGTGCTGGCGCTGCCATCCGACCCGCACTTCGGGCGGCTGTGGGGCCTCCACAACACGGGCCAGAACGTGAACGGCACCGTCGGCAGCATCGACGCCGACATCGACGCGCCCCAGGCCTGGATCCACGAGACCGGGCGCAAGCACGTCGTGGTGGCGGTCATCGACACCGGCTGCGATCTGGACCACCCCGACCTCAAGACCAACATCCTCCCGCGCGGGAGCGAGGACTGGGACTTCGCCGACGGCGCCGACAAGGAGCCGTGGGACAGCGGCTCCCACGGCACGCACGTGGCCGGCACCGTGGCGGCGCGCCGCAACGGCGAGGGGGTCGTCGGCGTGGCCTACGGCTGCTGGGTAATGCCGCTGCGCGTGAACCTCACGTCCGGCATGAACCAGAACCGGGCCGACGCCATCAACTACGTCGCGGCGCAGGCCATGAAGTACAAGAGTTCGCGCCGCTACGTCATCAACTGCTCGTGGAAGATGAGCGGCGATCACGCCGGCGTCCGCAACGCCATCAAGAACGCCGTCAGCAAGAACGTGGTCGTCGTCTTCGCGGCCGGCAATGCGAACCAGAACATCGACATCACGCCGCAGTATCCGGCGGTGTATCCCGAGGTGATGGCGGTCGCCGCCACCGACCAGCGCGATCGGCGGGCCACGTTCTCGAACTACGGGAAGAAGGTGGACATCGCCGCGCCGGGCGTGAACATCTACTCGACCGTGCCCGACAACACCTATGGCTTCAACGACGGCACCTCGATGGCGTCGCCGCACGTGGCTGGCGTCGCCGCGCTGGTGTGGTCGAAGAACCCGGACCTGACCAACGCCGACGTGCGCACGTGCGTGGAATCGAGCGTGGACGACATCGACCCGAAGAACCCCGGCTTCGGGGGCCTGCTCGGGAAGGGCCGGCTGAACGCTCTCAAGGCGATTCTCAACGTGCCGCCGCGCATCCTGCCCGTGAAGCTGCTGGCAAGCTACAAGTTCCCGCAGCCGAACGCCGGCTCGAGCACGGGGCTCACCTACGTCGCCCGTTTCCCGCTCGGCATCCTCGGCATGCGGCCCGTGCTGCTGTTCCTCACGCAGAAGGCGGGCAGCGAGCGCATCCACTTCCTGAATCCGGCCACCGGCGGCGTGCTCGGCTCGGTGGACCCGGCCGGCAACGACACCATCGGGAGCCTCGCCTGGGACGGCTCGGCCATCCTGGCCGCCAACGTCACGGTGGGCGCCGGGTCGATCAATCGCATCAATCCGTTCAACGGCGCGCAAATCGGGTCGATCCCCGCGCCCCCGGGACGAGGCGAGGGCCTCGAGGTCGTGGGCAGCCGCGTCTACTACTCCACCATCGCGACGATCTTCGAGCTCCACGCGGGCACGGGCGCGGTCCTCAGGTCGTTCCCGGCGCCGGAAGGCCAGTGCCGCGCGCTCACGTTCGGCCGCGGGCTGCTGTTCAGCGCGCACTCGTCGGCCGGGCGCATCGTGGTCTTCAACCCGACGACCATGAGCATGCGCGGGATCGTGCTGGCCCCCGGCGGCGGGACGAACCAGGCTGAAGGCGTCGCCTTCGACAGCGAGCATCGCATCCTGTACGTGGCGAACCAGAGCGAGAACATGATCCACGTCCTGCGGGTCGGAGGAGTCTGACGCCGGGTGACGGACGGGACCGATCGGCCGTTCGGAGGGGCCACGGGGAGCGCCATGGCGCTCTCCGTGCGCCGCACGCGCGTGGGGAGAGCCGCGCTGGCAGCCCTTCTTGCCGGAGCGCCGGCACTCCAGGCCTGCTCACCCCCTGTGCCGCGAGCCGCGGAGGAATCGAGCATGCCTGCACCCCAAGACCTCAAGACCTCGAGACCTCAAGACCTCAAGACCCCAGGACCTCAGGAGAGCGAGCCGCAGGATGCGTCCTGCGACGTCACGGCCCGCGTCTGGCGCGACGAGCAGCCGGGTGACGTCCCGACGTTGAACCTGTCCGCCATCTGCGTCCCGCGCGAGCCGGCAGATGCCTGGCGGGAGCCGCGGCTCGAGTCCGTCGAAATCCAGGCCGAGGGGCAGCGGTGGGTCCCGCGCGCCTCGGAACTCGTGCGGCTGGCAGGCGGCGGCTTCGAGATCAAGGCACAGGGAGACCCAACACTGCCCGCCGGCGCGATGGCCACCGGAACCGTCACGTTGCAGACGGCGGCGGGCTCCAGGCACATCATCCTGCCGGCGACGAAGATCACGCGGGTGGAATGAGCGTTCCTCGCAGAGGGATGGCATGGCTCGTGCTTGACAGGGAGTGGATCTGCCGGTTTCTCAGAAGGGAGCCCGCCATGGCGAGAAGCGACATCACACTGCACAAGGCGGAGTCGGTGTTCGAGGAGCTCGAACAGCTGCGAAGCGCGATCAGTCGGCGCGCGTACGACCTGTTCCAGGGGCGCGGAGATGTGTTCGGAGCGCCGATGTCCGATTGGCTCAGAGCCGAGGAACAGCTCGTCTGGAAGCCGGCCATCGAACTGCGCCGGAAGGACAACGAGTTCGAAGTGCTGGTGGCGACGCCGGGCGTGGACGCGAAGGACCTGGACGTCCAGATCACGCCCGAGGACGTGCTCATCAAGGCTGACATCCACCACATGCACACGCCAGACGAGGGCGACATCCAGCTGTGCGAGTTCAACACCGGACAGCTGTTCCGATCGATTCACTTCCCGGACAGGGTCGATCCGGACCACGCGACGGCCGAGTACCGTGACGGCATGCTCCGCCTGCATGCCCCCATCGTGAAGGCGATGCCGCAGAAGGTGGAGATCCGGACGGCCTGAGGCGAACGTCGGGCCCGCCGGCCGGTCGCCACGATTGCCGGGCGGCCGGCGGCAGGAGGAGTCTGCTCTGCCGGGGTCAGCGCTTGACACGGGAAGACGCCTCGACATATTAATAACCATACGGTTATGGAACTGCCTGGTTATGATTTGGCCGCGGCGCAACGCCTCGACGCCACCTTCGCCGCTCTCGCCGATCCGACACGCCGGGCCATCCTCGCCCGCCTCGTGCAGGGGGAAGCATCGGTCACGGAACTGGCGGCGCCGTTTGCCATCAGCCAGCCAGCCGTCTCCAAGCACCTGAAAGTCCTCGAGCGCGCGGGGTTGGTCGCGCGCAGCCGCGACGCCCAGCGCCGGCCCGTGCGTGTCGAGGCGAAGCCCCTCGAGGAAGCCTCGGCCTGGATCGATGGCTATCGCCGCGCGCTCGAGGCGAACTTCGCACGGTTGGACACGTTGCTCGAATCCCTCAAGACCGAGCGTGGGCTCGCGCCTCGCTCTCCTTCCCGGCGGCGGGCCACCGGCCGCGCGCGCCGCACTCGAAAGGACGCCTGACCATGCCGAGCACGCACACCCTGACGATGAAGAGCATTGGTGAGTCCGAGCTCCTGTTCACGCGCGACTTCGACGCGCCGCGCACGCTCGTCTGGGAAGCGCTGACGCGGCCGGAACTGATCCAGCGCTGGCTCCTCGGCCCGGATGGCTGGACGATGCCCGTGTGCGAGGTGGACCTGAAGCCGGGCGGCCGGTTCCGCTACGTCTGGCGCAAGGGTGACCGCGACATGGGGATGTCCGGCACGTTCGTCGAGATCGTCCCGCCGGAGAGGATCGTCCACACGGAGATCTTCGACCAGGACTGGACGGGCGGCGAGACCCTGGTCACGACCACGCTGGTCGAAGCGGCGGGCCGCACCACCATGTCCACGACCGTTCGGTACAGCTCTGCGGCGGCTCGCGAAGGCGCGATCAAGACCGGCATGGTGGACGGCATGTCGGTGACCTACGACCGCCTGGAAGCGATGATCGCGCGCGGCGAGATCGGCGCGCGAGGCTGAACCCCCGGCGCGCGTGGTGTGCTGGACGAGGCGCTCATCGCCTTGTTCATCGGGGCGATGCACGCCAATCCTGCGCTCAGCGGCCGGTCGCGGGCGAAGTCGGCCGCCGGGAGGCCGCTTCCGTCGTCGTCGTTGGATCGGCACCTTCCCAGGTTTGATCCGCGGTGGGCCCGTACACGGCAGGGACTGGCCTCCCCAGCAGCCGGAGATAGACCGTCAGTTGCGTGCGATGGTGAGCCGTGTGCAGCACCCGACGCCAGAACACCCAGAGGCGCTGGCGCTCGACGTCGAAGAACGGCACCGTTTCGAGCCACCACGGCTCGCCGCGCCCGGCGAGACCCGCAAGTCGTGGCCGTGCCAGCGCCACGAGCCGGTCGACCGCCGACGCCACGGTCAACGTCGCCGGCAGCACCTGGCCGGCGGGCGGCTCGTCCAGCCCCAGGAACTCGGCGAAGAACCGGCGCTCCGACAGCAGTTGGTGCCGGAAGATCTCCTCGATGGTGCTCGACCGGTCGTGCGGCCGGAACGAGAGGTCCGTGTCGCCGAAGCGCTGCCACACGTCGGCGGTCTTGTTCGTCTCGCTGGCGTAGGTGTGGAGCGCGTGCTGGAAGACAGGCACCGTGGCCTGCGGGATATCAGCATCTGCGATCGATGGCGCAGGAGTCATGGCGACACTCATACCACGAGCGGGGCAGGGCGGCGGGAGGGAGCCGAGCAGGAAGTCATTGAAGGCGGTCCTCGCTGGTGTAGCATGCCTCGGAAGGACACATGGCGAAGAGCAGCCCGACCTCCAGGCCACGCGGACGGACGAAGAAGACACTGGGGCTGGACGAGGCGCTCATCGCCCTGTTCATCGGGGCGATGCAGGCCAACGCCCACGCCTCGCGCGAAGAGCTCGCCCGCGCGCACCACCTCATCTGGTCCGCGCGGCGATTCCGGCGGAAGTCCGGCGACACGGTCGGGCGGATCATCGAGGAGATGAAGCAGCGCCTGGAGGACGAGGACGCGGCGGCGCTGATGCGCGCCTCGGCCAGGGCGGTTCCGGCGCGGCTGCGCCCGTCGGCCTTTGCGCTCGTCGCGGATCTCCTGCTCGCGGACGGGAAGATCGAGGCGACGGAGCGACGATTCCTGCACCGCCTGGCGGCCGATCTTCAGCTCCGGCCGGAAGAGGCGACGCGCGTGATGGAGGCCATGCTCGTCAAGAACCGCCTCTGACGTGCGTTCCTCGAGACGCGCGAGAGGATCGCACCGGACGTGGAGGTGAAGCCTACGGGGGTATGATCCGTCCCTCCATGAAGTCCTCGCGTATCGTCCCGGCCGTGGCGGCGTCGATCCTCCTTGCCACAATCGCATCCGCGCAGGAGCCCGCTGCCTGGCGCGCGGGCGCCGAGCTCGCCTTCCACACCTTCTCCATCGTCGCCGTCGATCCGGCCACCGGCGAGACGGGTGTCGTCGTGACGACACGCAACCCGTGCGTGGGCAACGCCGTGCCGTGGGTGCGGGCCGGCGTGGGGGCCGTCGCCACGCAAGGCGGCACACGCGTCGAATACGGCGTCGAGCTGCTGGATCTGCTGGAGAAGGGCGTCACACCGCAGGAGGCGCTTCACCGACTGGTCGCCGCAGACGAGGGACGTGAGCGCCGGCAGGTCGGGGTGATCGACATCAGGGGCCGCTCGGCGCAGTGGACCGGCAAGGGCCAGTATGGCGCGGAGAAGCAAGGCGATTGGGTGCACATGCGGAAGGGCGCCACGTTCGCGGTGCAGGGCAACTCGCTCGTGAGCCCCAAGGTAGTGGACGTGGTCGCCGACACGTTCCAGGCGAGCGAAGGCTCCGTGCGCGCGCTGGCGGATCGCCTCATCGAAGCGCTCGACGCGGGTCACCGGATGGGCGGCGACGGGCGCCACGGCGAGACGCAGTCCGCGGCGGTGCTCGTGGCGGATCCGCGCCCCGGCATGTCGCGCCGGCCGGACGGCATCACCGTGAACATCAACGTCTGCGAGCACCCGGAACCGGTGGCCGAATTGCGCCGCATCTACGACACGGCGAGCGAGACGCTGGGCTTCCGGCGTCTCGAGCAGTTCGCGGGGCGGGACGTGCTCGCGCTGAAGCTGATGCTGCACGCGCTCGGGTACTACCGGCCGAACGACAAGGACATCCCGCTGACCGGCGGTGATGCGCTCGTGTACACGCCGGAGGCCGTCTCGGCGCTCGATGCCTTCCGCGCCGCGCAGGAATGGGGCACGACCGTGCCGGGCTACGTGGACGCGCGCGTCATCGAGCGGCTGTGGGCACGGCTCAAGGAGAAGGGGTTGGACGCCGAGGTGAGGCGCAGGTTGCTCGAGCTGCACCGGATTCGGTAGCGGCGCGCGCCTTCAGAGTCGCTCGGCGCCGGGGAGCTTTCCCAGCTCGCGATCGAGGGTGCCAAGCGGAATGTGCCCGGCCTTACGTGCCACTTCGAGCATCAGGCAGTCCGAAAACCCGAGTCGGGGTTTCGCCCGGAAGTGGCCAAGCGCGGCCCGGACGACGTCCTCGTCCTGGACGGTCAGGTTCTGGTGGTGAAGCAGCATCTCCACGGCCGTCGCAATCTCGGCCGCCTGGCGATCGTAGACCGCCTCGAGCACCCACGTCGCCTCGACCAGCGCCAATTGCGACACCCAGGCGCCGGGCGCCACGAACGCCTCGGCCGCCTTCACCTGGCGCGGATCGTCGCGAGTGATGAGGCGCACGAGCACGTTCGTGTCAACGGCCCGCATGACGGTCTCGCACCCGCCGGCGGATGCCGGCCTTCAGGTCGCCCAGCGTCCGTCGCTCGGGCCGCCCCTCCGGGAACACGGCCTCGTGCACGTCCTCGGACGTGTAGCGGCCGGCTTTGCGGACCACGATCGACTCTCCCTCCTGTTCCCACTCCAGGATGGAGCCCGGGCCGATGCCCAGGCGCCGCCGGACCTCGAGCGGAACGGAGATTTGCCCCTGGGCCGTGACCTTCGAATGGGCGAACGCCATGGTTCGGATATTACCACGGTAATGCGCTGCTCCGTGCTAGGCTTTCGCGCGTATGCGGACGCGGGTTCGAAACGGCGCGGCGGCCCTGCTCGCGGCCCTCGCGGCAGGGCTCGGGGCGCTCGACGCGCGCCAGGACGATGGCAGCGGAGTTGCGGAAGCCACCATCCGCATCGGCGTCGAATCCGCCGTCGGCTCGCTCTCCCTCGACGGCGAGAACATGGGGTTCAAGCTCGCGTTCGAGGAAGCCAATGCCGCAGGCGGGGTGCACGGCCGCCGCTTCGCGTGGACGGATCGCCGCCGCCAGAGCAGCGCGCCGGCCGACGTGCTGGCCGTCGCCCGGCAGATGATCGACGAGGATCTGGTCTTCGCACTGGTGAACTTCAGCGGCCCCGCCATCGGCGACATCGCCGCGCACGCCCGCGCGCGGCGCGTGCCGTTGATGTTCCCCCACACGGCGCTCGTGTCGTCGGAGGGCGAACGCTACCTCTTCACGTCGTTCCCGCGCTTCGAGGGCGAGGCCGAGGTGATGTTCCGCTACCTCGCGAAGGACCGGGGGCTCCGCCGCATCGCCATCGCCCACGATCCAAACGCCTACGGGCTCACCTTCCGCGACGCGCTTCGACAGCACGCGGCGCGCTTCGAGTACCGGGTCGTCGCGGAAGTGCCGGTCCCGGTGCGCATGCCGAAGGACCTCTCGACGGAGTTCGCAACGATCGCCGCCGCGGCACCAGACGCCGTCGTCATGGCCCTCTACCCCGAGCAGGCGCAGGCCCTGATGGCCGCCCGCGCACGCGCAGGGTGGCAGGGGCGAATGGTCTCGGCGGGTCCCCTCACCGACGAGGCGTCACTCGTGGTGCCGGGCGGCAGCGCGGACGGCACCCTGGGCTTCTGCCACTATCCCGATCCGGAGCGCAGCGATGCGCCCGGCGTCGCCCGGTACCGCGAGGCGCTCAACCGCTTCCATCCGGGGCGGCGACTCGACCGCTACACGCTCTACGGCTATACGTTCGGCCGGCTGGTGGTGGAGGGCGTGGAGCAGGCGGGCCGCGCGTTGACACGCGAGCGGTTCATCGACGCGATGGAGAGCCTGAAGGATTGGGACGCCGGCGGCGTGATGCCGAACGTCAGCTTCTCGGCGACGAATCACCACGCGCAGCGCGCGGGCTTCATCTGCGAGATGCAGGGCGGGCGGCTCGTGGCCCTGACGGACTGGATCCAGCCCTGACCCGGGTGCGGCCGCGTTCAGGGCAACGGCGCGGGCGCCGTCAGCCGATGCTCACGAGCGCGTACGGTCCCCGAAACGGGCCGAAACACACTGGACGCCGACTGCAAGGCAGGTATACCTGCACTGCACCCAAGTCCCCCCTGCCTCAGTGAATCGTTTCAGAATTGCAGGTACACAAGACGTAAACAATTGATTCAGAAGCACTAAATACTTTCTATAATCGTTTCATGAATCGCGTCGTCACGGCTCTGGGTGGCGGCGTCGTCTCTCCAGCCACACTGAGGACCGCCTCGGCATCTCCCCCGCCACCCTGATGCGCCTGATCCATCAGGCCGGGTCGGAGGTCGTCCGCCTGGGACGCGGCCGCGCTATCCGCTACGGCCTGCGCCAGGCGTGGCCCGGGCTCGACGGCTGGCGCTTCCCCGTCGTCCGCGTCTCGGAAGCCGGCGCGCCGGAGCGGGCGGGCGAGCTGGTGACGCTGGCTGCCCGGCAGTCGGTCTGGCTGCCGGAAGGTCGCGTCTCGGATGGGTTGCCAATCGAGCTGACCGACACCCGGCCGTCCGGCTTCCTCGGCCGGCACTTCGCTGCCACCCACCATGACCTGCGGCTGCCCCCGCGATTGCAGGACTGGTCCGACCACCACGTCCTCCTCGCGCTGGTCCGACGGGGTGACGACCTCCCCGGCAATCTCATCGCGGGCGAAGAATCGTTCGCGCGCTGTCAAACCAGTGCGCCCGCGGAGGTCTCGCGGGACGACTACTCGGCCATCGCGGACCGCACGATTGCCGGCCACCCGCCCGGCTCATCGACCGGCGGCGAGCGGCCCAAGTTTGGTGTCTTCGTCGACGGCCGTCACGTGCTGGTGAAGTTCGCCGGACGGCGCGCCGCCGCCGACGCGGTGGCGCGCCGCTGGTGCGACCTGCTCCTCCTCGAGGCGCTGGCGCTGGAGATCGTGCAGACGCGCGGCATCGCCGTTCCGACAACGCAGGTGATCGAGACGCCAACGCACTGCTTCTTCGAGAGCGAGCGTTTCGACCGGGTGGGCGCGCGCGGGCGCCGTAGTGTGCTGAGCCTGGCCGCCCTCCACGACAACGCCGCCGACTCGTGGCTCACCGCCGCGGTGGCGCTGGTGGCTCGCGGGACGCTGGCGGACGAGGACGGGCGACGGCTGCGGTGGCTGGATGCCTTTGGCGCCCTGATTGGGAACACCGACCGGCACCAGCACAACATCGCGTTCTTCACCGGCCACGGCCGGCCACGACTGGCCCCGGTCTTCGACCAGCTGCCGATGCTCTACGCCCCGTCCGCCGACGGGCAGGTGCCGGCCCGGACGTTCACGATGCCGCTGATGGTTGCGGACTCGCTGGACGTGTGGAGCGACGCTCGCGACGCGGCACGCGAGTTCTGGTCACGCGGAGCCGCCGACGCGCGCGTGGCGGCGGAGCTGCGCGCGGCCTGCGCGGCGAACGCCCGTCTCCTGGCCGGCTGAGCGGCTTCACGAAGTCCAGCCGAGCCTGCATGACGTCACACCGCGCTCACTCCACCCGCAGCGCGTGCACCGGGTCCACCCGCGCGGCGCGCCACGCCGGCTGCAGACCCGCCGTCACCCCGACGACGAGGAACACCAGCGCCGCCAGCGCAAACGTCGTGACGTCTGTCTCGCTGATCCCGAACAACCACGCGCGCAGTAGCCGCATGGTCCCGAGCGCCGCAGGCACGCCGAGGAGGAGCCCTGCGGCCGTGACCGACACCCCCTCCTGCACGACCATCCGGAGGATGGACGCCGGCGTGGCGCCGACCGCCATCCGCACTCCCAGCTCGCGCGTGCGACGCGCCACGGCGTACGCGAGCACGCTGTAGAGCCCCATGCAGGTCAGTACCAGGGCGAGGGCTGCGAGCGTCGCCGACAGCGCGGCGCCCATGCGTTCGTTGCCCGGGGCGCGGGCGAAGACCTCCGCGAGGGGACTGACCTCGTGCACGTACTCGCGTCCTCCCTTGGCCACGACACGACGGATGCCGGCAGCCACGGCCCCGGTGTTCCCGTCCACCGCCACCACCAGGCTGGGCGCGTTCGCCAGCCGTCCGGCCTGCAGCGTCGGACGATAGAAGATCGGCGGCGCCGGCTGCCGTGGCACACCGAGCGTGGCATTGCCAACAATCCCGACGATGGTGACGTCGGCGTGGAGAGGGTCGGCGCCGAAGCGAACGCGGCGACCGATGACGTTACCGTCGGCCGCCACGAGGCGCGCGAGGCGCTGGTTGACCACTGCCACGGAGGGGCGGTCGGCGCGGTCGTCCCAGCCTGGAAGTCGTCCGGCCACGAGGGACACGCCCACCGTCTCGAAGAACCCGGGCGACACGGTCTCGAGCGTCGCACGGACTTCGCCCGGCGGCTCGCCGACGAATCCGATGGGCTGGCCAGGCAGGTCGATGATCAGCCACGGGAAAAGACGCGCCAGGCCGGCGGACCGCACGCCGGGCAGCTCGCGGACGCGCCGGACGAGCTTTGGATAGTAGCTCGCGTTGTCGATGCCGGCATACCCGTTGGGCTGCGACATCACCCGCACGGCGAGGATCCCGGTGGTCCGCACGCCCGGGTCGAGGCGCTGCAGCCGGACGAGCGACTGCACCAGCAGGCCCGCCCCCACGACGAGCACGAGGGCGGCGGCCACCTGCAGGGCCAGCAGCGCCTGTCCCCAGCGCGTGGTGCTGCGGGCGATGGTGCGGCGCGTACCGGCGTGCAGCGTGAGCGGCTGGCGGAGGGCCAGCCACGCCGGCACGACGCACATGGTCAGTGCGCCCATCACGCCCGCCCCTGCCGTCATCGCGAGCACACGCGCATCGACGTCGAACGTCATCGTCCGCTCGACGAGGCCGACGGGCAGGAAGGCGGAGACGGGGCCGACGACCATGAGCGATGCCGGCAGGGCGAGCGCGGCGCCACCGACTGCCAGAACGCCGCCTTCGAGCAGGAGCAGCCGCGCCAGCCGTCCGCGGCTGGCGCCCAACGAGGCCCGCATGGCCAGTTCGGGCCCGCGCGCAGCCAGCCGTGCCAGGAGCAGGCCACCCAGGTTCACGCACGCGACGACGAAGAGCAGGCCCGTGAGCCAGGCGACCAGCACAAGCCTCGGGGCATAGAGGTCGCGGAGGGTGGAGACGCCGCGACCGAGGCGCTCCACGTGCGGCTGCACGGTGCGCAGGTCCGTCCGTTCGGCGGGTGCGAGCGTCCCCGGGACGGCCTCGTCGAGCATGGCCGGCCACCGTGCCCGCAACTCGGCGGCCGCCGCGTCGA
The DNA here is from genome assembly GCA_020851565.1 of Acidobacteriota bacterium. Taxonomy (GTDB): domain Bacteria; phylum Acidobacteriota; class Vicinamibacteria; order Vicinamibacterales; family UBA2999; genus VFZN01. Next base: position 38,976 of record JADZCN010000085.1, read on the forward strand.
ACGATGTGCCGCGGGGCAGTCGGCCGAACACCTGCGCGGCGCCGGGCCGGCGGTCCGTGCGCGCGGGGAACACCGTATCGAAGGGGGCGAAGAGATCGATGCCGAAGTCGGTCTGCAGGCCCTGGAAGCCGGGCGGGAGCACGCCGATCACGGTGAGCTCGACACCCTCGATGCGAAGGGCGCGCCCGATGGCGCCGGGATCGGCCCCGAAGAGGTGCGTCCACAGGCGATGGCTGAGGACGGCGACCGGCTGTCCTCGTTCGGTCAACGACGCATCGTCCTCGTCGATGAGGCGTCCCAGGAGGGGCGGCACGCCGAAGGCGTCGAAGCACCGGCCCGTTACGAACGCCACGACGGTCTGCGTCGCCGCGCCGCCGGATTCAACGCCAGTGACCAGTCCGCCGTTGTACCCACACACGGCGTCCAGGGGCGCGCCTGCACGCGCGAGGGCACCGACCGCCGGAATGGGCGTGAGACGTAGTTCGCCACGCGGCCCTCGGCCGGTCACACCGACCAGGCGGTCCGGTTCGGGAATGGCGATCGGCCGAAGTGCGAGGGCGTTGAGGACGGTGAAGATCCCGGTATTGGCACCGATGCCGAAGGCGAACGTCAGCAGCGCCGCCGCGGCGAAGCCGGGCGATCGGCGGAGGTGCCGAAGGGCGTGCTGAAGGTCCTGCCAGAGGCCATCGAGCATTGGAGCGGAGTATAGCGTCGGTATCCGGAGCAGGCCTACGCGTGCACGACCCGCCGAGAGGGCGAAGTTGAGAATCAGGTCACAGTAGCCGAACACTTCACAGCCCTGCTTTCGGGCCCGAGTCCCCGGTCTACTCCGCCCGCAGGGTCGCCGCCGGATCGACGACCGCGGCACCCCTGGCGGCGAGCACCGCCGCCACCGTCGTCGCCGCCACCATCGCGGCCGCCGCCAACACAAACGTGCCGGGGTCGAGGGCGGTCACGCCGACGAGCAGCGCGTCCAGGGAGTCCCCCACGCTGATGGCCAGCGCCACCCCCAGCGCGACGCCCAGTCCACTCTGCAGCAGCACTGGCGCGACGGCCGCACGCAGGATGCGTCCCGGGGTGGCCCCGAGCGTCAGGCGAATGCCGATCTCGCGACGACGCTGGCTCACCGTGTAGGCGACGACGCCCGCCACGCCCCATGTGGCGATGGTGAGGGCGGCGAGCGCAAAGAGGTTCATCAGCCCCGCGTACAGACGAGGGCGCGCCAGCGCCTGGTCCACAATCGCGTCCATCGTCGCGACATCGATGAACGTGGCATCCGGATCGACGGCACGCAAGGCGTCACGGAGCCGCGGAATCAGCTCGTGCGGACGGTCCTCCGCGCGCACCATCACGATCGGGCCGCGCCCCGGTGCGATCGGCAGGGCCGGGCGCTGCCGCGTATCGAAGAACACCTCCGGCTCGGCTTGTGCCCCCAGCGCGAACTGCGTGGCGTTCCGAACCACCCCCACCACCTCCCACGGCTCCGGCGACGTGCCGAAGTACAGGATGCGGCCGACCGGCCGCTCGCCCAGTAGGCCGGCACGCACGAAGGCCTCGTTGACCACCACCACTCGCGGGTGCGCGGCGTCATCGTCAACGCGCAAGCCGCGGCCCTGACTGATCTGCAGGTGCAGCGTCTCGAAGTACGCGTGATGCACCCACGTACTGACATGCATGAGCGTCGTCTGATCGCTGGACGTGGCAACGGGGTTCGGCCCCGGCGGAGCCGTCGTCGCCGTGCTGCCCGCTCGCGATTGCGCCAACGGCAGCCGGCCGTAGGCAGCGCTTCGCACGCCCGGCACGTCGCGCAGCTGATCGACGACGCGGTGGCTGAAGGCTTCCAACGATTCCCGGCTGTAGCGACCGGCCGGAAAGGCCAGACGCAGCGTGAGGATGCGGTTCGGCTCGAAGCCCAGCTCCGTGCCGAGGAGCGCGGTGAGACTCCGCATGGTCAGGACACCGCCGATCAGCAGGGTGACGGCCAGCGCGACTTGCGCGGTCAGCAGCCACGCGTGGCCCAATCGGCGCGTCGCGCCGCCCTGGGTCAGATCCGACCACGTGGACGCCATCCGCGCGCCCTGGGCGGTCAGCCGGAGGGCGGGCCACAGGCCGGCGATCGCGGTGCTGACCACGACCAGCCCGGCCACCATCACGAACGTGGCGGGATTCACGGCAATCTCGTCCAGCCGCGGAATGCTCACGCCCGCCCCGAGGTCTCGACGAGGCAGGGCCGTCCCCCACCGCGTGACCCATCGCAGGCCAACCGTGGCCAGCGCGAGACCGACGGCACCACCAAGGGTGGCCAGGACGACGCTCTCGGCGAGCAAGGCCCCTACCATCTGTCTTCGGGACGCACCGAGCGCGATCCGGGTGGCCACCTCGCGCGTGCAGGCGGTCCCGCGCGCGACAAGCAGCGTGGCGATATTGACGCAGGCCAGCAAGAGCACGAGGCTCGCGGCGGCGGCCAGCAGGCCGAGCACGGGGCGCACGGGCGCCACCACGTCCTCCTTCCAGCTCACCAACCCGAACGGCGCGGACTCACCCGCCGCGCGGTACTCGTCCGGCGTCGGGAAGCCCCGCAGGTCCTGCAGCACCGTCGTCA
>JADZCN010000086.1 GCA_020851565.1 Acidobacteriota bacterium
ACAAAGAGGAACGCATGAGCAAGAGTTCGACCGTGACCGTCCGCGAGACCCCCGTGCAGAAGGTGGCCTCCGCGACGGCTGGCGGCCTTGTGATTCACGGTGAGAATTTCGTCATCGACACGGACGACCGCATCGAGCTCGTGGACCTGACCGACAAGGTCATGACCTACGTCCGGCAGTTCAACATCAAGGAGGGCATGATTACCCTCTGGTCGATGCACACGACCTGCGCCGTCTTCATCAACGAGTTCCAGCGTGCGCTGCTCGTGGACATCAAGAAGTTCCTCGAAGAGATGGTGGCCCGCGACCGGTATTACATGCACAACGATCCGGACCACTCCGATTGCGACCGCATGAACGCCGACTCGCACCTGCGGGCCATGCTGCTGGGCCACTCGCTCACGCTGCAGATTTCCGGCGGCGAGGTGGTGCTGGGGCAGTGGCAGCGCATCCTCATGGCCGAGCTGGACGGCCCCCGCGCGCGCACGCTCCGTGCCCAGGTGTGGGGGATTAGCTGACGCTGCCGGGCGTCGGGAGCCGGGAACCGGGAGCCCAGCCGATGGCGCCCGAGTCGTGGCGACGCCGCGAATGACGACGGCCCGGGTTGTTTCTCCTTCGATGACGATTGCGCGCCTCAAGTCTGCGGGACTCGCCGGCATCGCCGACAAGGTCGAAGCGCGCGCGCGCCTCACGTTCGACGAGGGGCGGCAGTTGTTCCAGGCGCCGGACCTGCTGGCGCTCGGCTGGCTCGCCAACCGCGAGCGCGAGCGTCGCCACGGCGCCCGCACCTACTTCAACCACAACCTTCGCCTCGAGGCCACGAATGTCTGCACGGCTTCGTGCCTGTTCTGCTCGTTCGCGCGGCTCACGCCGGGCGATGAGGGCGCACACACCAGCACCATCGACCAGGTACTCGCCAAGCTCCGCGAGCGAGCCCACCAGCCGCTCACCGAGATTCACATCGTCAACGGGCTGCACCCCGACCTGCCCTTCAGCTACTACACCGAGCTGCTGCGGGGGCTGAAGCGGATCCGCCCCGACATCCACCTGAAGTGCTTCACCGCGGTGGAGATTGCGTTCTTCGCGGATCTCTACGGGAAGACCGACGAGCAGGTGCTCGTGGAACTGCGCGAGGCCGGGCTCGACTCGCTGCCCGGCGGCGGCGCGGAGATCTTCGCGCCGCGCGTGCGGCAGAAGATCTGCCACGACAAGTGCGACGGGGACCGCTACATCGCGATTCACCGCACGGCCCACCGGCTCGGCATGCGCACCAACATGACGATGCTGTACGGGCACATCGAGACGATCGACGAGCGCGTGGATCACCTGCTGCGCATCCGCGCGCTGCAGGACGAGACGGGCGGGCTGCAGGCGTTCATCCCGCTGGCGTTTCATCCCGACAACAACCAGATGCGCAAGCTCCCGGCGCCCTCGGCGGCCGACACGCTGCGCGTGCTGGCGGTGGCGCGCCTGCTGCTCGACAACGTCGATCACATCAAGGCGTACTGGATCTCGTGTGGGGTGGAGGTGGCGCAGGCGGCGCTGTGGTTCGGCGCCGACGACCTGGACGGCACCGTGCAGGAAGAGACCATCTACCACATGGCCGGCTCGTCCACGCCGACGGCGCTGTCCACCGGCGACATCGAGCGGCTCATCCTCGACGCGGGCCGCGAGCCCATCGAGCGCGACACGCTCTACAACGTCGTCCGGGTCCCCGCGGCGGTGTAGGCCGGCGGTTCAAAGCACGAAGGTTCGAAGCACGACCGTTCGAAGCGCAGGGGTTCGAAGCGCGGAGGTTCGACGCGCGGCGTGCTATATTCGATCCAGACCAAGCGTCGGCCCGGGGTTCGAAGCCGAGCCATTCGCTTGGTCTTTTCGTGTCCGGAGATTGCGAAACTTTTCACAATCTCGCAAGCCGGCACGGCCGACGAGGCACAGCGACGATGAGCACGGCCACGTTCCTGCCAGTCCTGAACGAGGTGGAGAAGGCCAGCATCGGCGAGCGGCAGCCGCTCCCGGAGCAGTACCTCGGCCTGCCGGATGAGGAGATGGCGGCGCGCATCGCCGCGGCGCGCGCTACGCTCAGCGATCGCCTCGTCATCCTCGGCCACCACTACCAGCGCGACGAGGTCATCCGCTTCGCCGACTACACCGGCGACTCGTTCAAGCTCGCGCGTGAGATCGCCAGGCACCCGCAGGCCGAGTTCATCGTCTTCTGCGGCGTGCACTTCATGGCCGAGAGCGCCGACATCCTCAGCCTGCCGCATCAGAAGGTGATCCTGCCCGACCTGGCCGCCGGCTGCTCCATGGCCGACATGGCCGCGCCGGACCAGCTGGACGTCTGCTGGTCGGAGCTCGAGCAGCTGGGCATGGCCTTGCGCGTGGTGCCGGTGACGTACATCAACTCCGCGGCGTCGATCAAGTCGTTCGTCGGCGAGCGCGGCGGCACCGTGTGCACCTCGTCCAACGCGGCTGCGACGCTCGCGTGGGGCTGGAGGCAGAAGGAGAAGATTCTGTTCCTGCCGGACCAGCACCTGGGCCGCAACACCGCGTGGAAGATGGGCGTGCCGCTCGACGAGATGGTCGTGTGGGATCCGTTCGAGCCGTTCGGCGGCCTCACGCGCGAGCAGGTGGAGAAGGCGAAGCTCATCCTGTGGAAGGGCCACTGCTCGGTGCACGTGCGCTTCACGGTGAAGCAGATCGAGGCCGTGCGCGCGCAGTATCCGGGCGTGCGCGTGATCGTGCATCCGGAGGTGCCGCACGACGTGCTCCGCGCGGCGGACGACTTCGGCTCCACGGAGTACATCCTGAAGACGGTGCGCGATGCACCAGCCGGCACGACCTGGGCCGTGGGCACCGAGGTGCACCTCGTCCATCGCCTGGCTGAAGAGATGGCTCCCGCCAAGACCGTGCTGTCACTGGACTCGATGGGCTGCCTCTGCTCGACGATGTTCCGCGTCTCGCCGAACCACCTGCTGTGGGTGCTCGAAGGGCTCGTGGCCGGCGACGTGCACAACCACATTGTCGTGCCGGATCGTGACAAGAAGTTTGCGCGGATCGCGCTCGACAGGATGCTTACAATTACCTAGAGGAGTTGATTGCACATGGCCCATACACTGCCAGCCCTGCCGTACGACTTCGCGGCGCTCGAGCCGCACATCGACGCGCAGACCATGCAGATACACCACGGGAAGCATCACCAGGCGTACGTCACGAACCTGAATGCCGCGCTCGACAAGCACCCCGAGCTGCACGACAAGAGCCTGGACGACCTGCTGCGGGATCTCGCAGCCGTCCCCGAATCCATCCGCACCGCGGTCCGCAACAACGGCGGTGGCCACTGGAACCACTCGATGTTCTGGAAGCTGATGGGCCCGAATGCGGGCAGCGCGCCGACGGGCGACGTGGCCAACGGCATCAACGCGGCGTTCGGCAGCTTCGACAAGTTCAAGGAGCAGTTCCAGGCCGCGGGCATGGGCCGCTTCGGCAGCGGCTGGGCGTGGCTGGTGGACAACGGCGGGAAGCTCGAGATCACGAGCACGCCGAACCAGGACAACCCGCTGATGGACGGCAAGAAGGCCATCCTCGGCGTGGACGTGTGGGAGCACGCCTACTACCTGAAGTACCAGAACCGTCGCGCGGATTACCTGGCGGCGTTCTGGAACGTGGTGAACTGGGGAGAGGTGAATCGGCTCCTGAAGGCGTAGAGCGGGTCGCGTCGGCAAGCGGAGCGCCGGGGCTTCAGCCCCGGCGTTTAATTTTTCTAGCAGCCGCGGACTACCTCGCCCGCCTCACTCCTTGCGCCCATAGCCACCGATGACGGCCACGCCCAGCATCGCCAGCAGGGCCCACGAGTAGACGTTCCAGAGCCCTGCGTCCAGCGCGGAGATGCGGGGCATCCCCGCGGCCTCGCCCGAGGCCGTGGCTCCCGACATGAGGATTGTCGGCAGGAAGTACGGCAGCAGGAAGGGCCACGTGCAGACCGCGAGGTCCAGCAGGTTCGCGCGGCGGTACGGCACGAGCCCTGCCCTCTCGCCTGCGCGGCGCGCGTAGTCTCCCACCGTCAGGACGGCCACCACGCTGTGCGTGGTCACCAGTACCGCGCCCATCACCGTGGCCACGATGCGCAGCTCCGCGAGGCGTGGAGTGGACGCGCGTTCAGGCGCGGCGTCCACGAGACGCGAGAGCGTCCCGCTGGCCTCGAGCCCGGCGACCAGGCCCACGAGCAGCAGGGTGAACACCGTCACGCCCACACCGCGATCGAGGCCGTCGATGATCAGGCTCTCCGCACGGTAGCTGCCCGCCTCGACGCGCAGCAGATCGCCAGGCGCCAGCAGGCCCAGGGGGAGGGCGATGGCGATGGCGGCCACGATACCGGCCATGAGCGCCTCCACGAGATGCCGGCGCGCCAGCAGCATGCCGACGATGAGGACGGGCACCAGCGCCATGGGCCAGCCATCCGCGCGAGCTTCGACCGCTGCCGGTGCGACCGTACCCTCCGGCAGTCCGGCCAGTGCGACGTACGCCATGGCCGCCGCGGTTCCCGCGGGCAGGACGTATTTCAGCCGCGCCCGCACCGTTCCGCCGATGTCGGCGCCCTGCGTGCCGGACGTGGCGATCGTCGTGTCCGAGATGGGCGAGATGCTGTCGCCGAGCGTCGCCCCGGCGAGGATGGCGCCTGCCAGTACGCGCGGATCGACGCCGGCACCGGCGCCACCGGGATAGAGCAGCGGCCCGCAGACGAGGATCGTCCCGAAGCTCGTGCCCGTGCCGGTCGCCACGATTGCCGAGACGACGAACGCCGCGGCCGCGTAGGCGCCGCCCGACGCCCCGACCGAGCCGGCAGCCCAGACCAGCGCCTGCACGAACCCGGCGGCGCTCATCAGCGTGCCGAGCACGCCAGCGAGCAGCCACGCCATCACCATCAGCAGCACCATCGGCTGCGCCATGCCGGCCAGCAGCGTCTCCGAGTACTGCCGGCGGTCCCTCGCCAGGGCCAGGCCAAGGGCCATGGCCGCGAGGAGGACGGGCCAGAACCCCCGCTCGTCCGGGGCACCTGTCAGCGCCAGCCATCCGACGCCGACGAGGAACAGCAGGAACGGCGCGAGCGCGCCGGCGGCGCCGCCGCGCATGGCGAGGGGGAGCGAGGGCATCGATGGGCGGCTATAGACTACTGCTGATGGACGACGAGTTTCAGTTGTACGACCTGCGCGTCGAGGTGGTGGCCACGGATCGCCCGATGGTGTGCAGCCACCGCGCGGGCGACTGGTTCGAGATCCAGGGCGAGAACCTGCGATTTCCTGACGGCCAGGGATTCTCGATGTACGCGCTGGCGGCGCTCCTGCCGCTCCTGCCCGCCAAGCAGCGAATGACCGACGCGAACGACTGGATGACCACCGATACCGACATCGCGTGTCCGGACCCGAACTGCGGCGCGCGCTTCCGCATCACGCGCACCGGCGTGCGCACCTTCCGCCACGGCGAGGTGACGGCCGTGCCGCTGCCGCCGCCTTCGAACGCGCGATGAGCGGTCCGCGAGCGAGCCTGGCGCCCGGCTACACCATCTCGCGCATCCTGAAGGGCGGATGGCAACTGGCGGGCGGCCATGGGCCCGTCGAGATGGACGCCGCTGTCGCCGACATGCGCGCGTTCGTCGAGGCTGGCATCACCACGTTCGACTGCGCCGACATCTACACGGGAGTGGAGGCGCTCATCGGCGAGTTCCTGCGGCGGCTTCGCGCCGACGCCGGTGGCGCGGCGGCGCGCCGCGTGCAGGTGCACACGAAATGCGTCCCTGACGTGGACCAGCTGCCGACGCTCTCCAGGAACGACATCGAGGCGATCGTGGATCGATCGCTCGCGCGCCTCGGCGTGGATGCGCTGGACCTGGTCCAGCTCCACTGGTGGGACTACAACGTTCCTGGCTGGGTGGAGGCGGCCGGATGGCTGGAGGATTTGCGGAAGGCCGGCAAGCTCCGCCACCTGGGCCTGACGAACTTCAACGTCGACCGGGTGCGCGAGATCGCCTCCGCCGGCGTGCCCGTCGTTTCTCACCAGGTGCAGTACTCGGTGCTGGACCGGCGCCCCGCGCGCGGGATGACAACAGCGTGTGGGGCACACGGCATCGGGTTGCTCGCGTATGGAGCGCTGGCGGGCGGGTTCCTGTCGGAACGCTGGCTGGGACAGCCGGCGCCGCCCGAACCGCTGGAGAACCGCTCGCTCGTCAAGTACCGACTGATCGTCGAGGAGTACGGCGGCTGGGCGGCTTACCAGGGACTGTTGCACGCGCTCGATGCCGTCGCAGGGAAGCACAGGACGACCATTGGCGCCGTTGCCATCCGCTGGGTGCTCGACCAGCCCGGTGTCGCCGGCGTCATCGTCGGGGCCCGACACGCGCGACACCTGCCGGAGACGGTGGCGGCGGCATCGCTGGCGCTGGACGAGGAGGACCGCACGCGCATCGCGCGCGCCCAGGAGAGCGCCACAGGCCCCGCGGGCGATGTGTACGATCTCGAGCGCATCCCCGGCGGCCGGCACGCGGTGATCATGCGCTACAACCTGCACAAGTCCGGATGATGCGCCGACTGCTGCCCGTCGTGTGCGCGATCGCCGTGACCCTCGTGTCGCCCGTGCGCGCGCAGGAGGCGGTTCCGGCACCAGGAATGGTTCAGGAGGCGGATGGCTCGCCGGCGGTCGATCCCGAGGTATCGGCGGCCGTCTCGAACGTGACGCGCGTGGAGTCGTGGCGCTTCTTCGAGCCACCAGGAGACGCAGTCGACCCGAACTACACCTTCTTCGGTAACCGCTTCGACACCTACCTGCGCGTGCGCGGATCGCGCTTCGACCTGAGCGGCGGGTTCTCGTACGTGCGCGTCGAGCACCTGCCGACCGATGCCATCGGCCCCGGCGGGCTCGGCACCGGGCCTTTCTACTACGTCGCCTCAGGCATCCCGTACAGCTACCAGGCCTCCGTGAAGGAGTTCACGGCGTCGGTGCACACGCGCGACCGGCGCCTGGGCGTGACGGTGGGGCGCATGCCGTACATGTCCGGGGCCGAGGGGGAGCCGTTCAACGTGCGGCCCGCGGACACGCGTGTCGCCCGGCTCAGGCGCCTTCGGCTGGACGGGCGGGTCATCGGGACGTTCGACTGGTCGTTCTACCAGCGGCGCTTCGACGGCGTGCGGCTGGACCTCGTGCGCGGGCGTGACTACGCCGGCGCCGGAGCGTTTCTCGTGTCGCAGGGGGGCTTCGAGGAGTCCACGAACCTCACGATCCCGAAGCTGCAGGTAGGCACCGCGTTCGCCGGCCGGCGGCACGGCTCGACGGCCGAGACACAAGTGTTCGCGGCCGTCTATCGCGATCGCCGCGAGATCGACATCAGGCCGGACAACGCCAACGTCCCGGTAGACGCGGCGGATGTCACGGTGTGGGCCGCGGGCGCCTCCCACCTGGGCACGCGTGCGCTCGCACGCGGCGACGCCGATTGGCTTGCCTGGGGCGCGCTGCAGGGAGGGGACTGGTACGGGCAAACCCACAATGCGTTCAGCCTGGCGGGCGAAGCGGGCTATCGCTGGCGCGAGCAACCTGGCCGGCCGTGGATTCGCGCGGGCGTGTCGTACGCGTCCGGGGATGGCAACGCACGCGACGACCGGCATGGCACCTTCTTCCCGATGCTGCAGGACACGCGCACGTATGCGCTGTCGATGGTCTACGCGCACGCGAACCTCCGCGACGTCTTCGCGCAGGCCCTGGCCGAACCGCACGCGCGCCTGCGGGTCCGCGTGGACCTGCACCGCCTCGACCTGGCGCGGGCGTCCGACCGCTGGTACCAGGGGAGCGGCGCCACGGCGCGGGAGGGCCGGTTCTTCGGCTTCTCCACGCGCCCCTCGAGCGGCGCGCGCAGCCTGGGCACCATCCTCGAGGGGACAGCGGACGTGCGAGTGTCACGCTACTGGTCGGTGAACGGCTACATGGGCCGCATGTGGGGTGGCCCGGTCGTGCGCGGGGTCTTCAGCGGCGACCGGCTGTTCTACTGGTACGTGGAGAACGTGCTGGAGCTGAGGCTGGGGCCGTAGGGGGGCGTGTGACCTGGGGCTTGGGGTCTTGGGGTCTTGAGGTCTTGGGGCTTGAGGTCTTGGGTCTTGGGTCTTGAGGTCTTGGGGGCGTGAGCCGGCCATGTCAGCTTCGTCTCAGGGATTGGCGCAATCTGGTTATGGCAGCGGCTGTGCGGCCACCGATCGCCTCGATTCCTGCGGAAGAATTCGCATCCATGAAGCCCAGTCGCTGCGATAGACCGGCCAGGTAGATCAGCTCCCGGCAGGAACCCAAGGCGATTTCCAGAAATCGCAGAAAGTCGCGCTCGGTCTCGCGCGCGCAGCCTTCGACGATGTTGGCAGGTACCGAAACCGCAGCACGCCGGATCTGAGCCTGCAGGCCGAAGCGCTCCGCTGCGGGAAAGCCGCCTGTTGAGCGATATGCCCGGTCGGCGAGTTCGTCCGCGAGCGAGAACACTGTGAGCTTGCGATGGTCTCTGGCCATGACCATGCACAGAGCACGGGCCATGCCATTCTCCGGGTATTGGGATTCCCGAAGGAATTCAGCTGATGATCCCAGCAGGTGATTCGACAGTCCGCAGTCCCTGCCACGCTCGCAGCCCCCTCTGATCGCAAGAACTGCGTACGAGGTCAGCCTCTAGACCCCAAGACCTCAAGCCCCCAAGACCCCAAGACCTCAAGACCTCAAGACCCCAAGACCTCAAGACCCCAAGACCCCAAGACCTCCAGACCTCAAGACCTCAAGACCACACAAGAGCGTCACCCCCACCTCCGTCCCCGCCTCGACGACGGTGACATCCGCCGGGATCTCGATGTAGCCATCCGCCCGCGACATCGAGGTGATGTCGCCCGAGGCCTTGAACGCGGGCACGGCTTGCCCATCCACCACGCGCACCGTGTAGAACTGGTGACGCCCCGCGACCGAGTTCACGCGCGCGGCGAGGGGCATCCGCATCATGCGCGGGAGCGTGGGCGGCAGCCGCGCCATCCGGCGCAGGGCGGGGACCAGCAGGATGTACGCGTTCGAGAGGCACGACGTCGGATAACCCGGCATGCCGAACACCGGCGTGCCCTCGACATGTCCGAAGAGCGTCGGTTTGCCCGGCTTCACCGCGATGCCGTGAAAGAGGACCGTGCCGCGGCGCTTGATGACGTCGAGGATGAGATCGCGCTCGCCCACGGAGCTGCCGCCTGAGAAGACGATGAGGTCGTGGTGGAGGCATTCGTCCAGGGCATGATCCAGCGCATCCAGTGAATCGCGCGCGGTGGAGATGGGCGCGGCCACACCGCCGTGCTCGTTCACCACCGAGGAGAGCGTGTAGCGGTTGATGTCGTAGATCTGCCCGGGCAGGAGCGGCTGGCCCTGCTCCGCGATCTCGTTGCCGGTGGAGAGGATCGCCACGCTTGGTCGCGCCCACACTTCCACGTCGCCCAGGCCCAGCGCGGCGAGTGCGCCCACCCGGCTGGCGTTCAGCACCTCGCCCGCCTGCAGCACGCCCTGACCCGTGGAGATGTCCGCACCCCGTGGCCCGACGTTCCGTCCAGCATGGACGGGCGTGTGGACGGCCACGCGATCGCCGTCCAGCGATGTGTCTTCGACCATCACCACCGCGTCGGCGCCCGCCGGCATCGGGGCGCCGGTGGCGATCTCGACGCACGTGCCGTGGGTGACGGCCACGGTGGGGACGTCGCCGGTGTAGACGCGGCCCGCGAGCATCAGGCTGCGCGGCGTAGCACGGCTGGCGCCCTCCGTGTCCTCGGCCTTCACGGCGTAGCCGTCCATGCTGGCGCGGTTGAAGGGCGGGACGTCGAACGTCGCCACGACGTTCGCCGCGACCACGCGCCCCGAGGCGGCCGGGAGCGGCACGCGCTCGCGGCGTTCGATGACGGGCATGCCCTCCGCGATGATCGCGTGGGCCTCGGTGATCGAAATCGTGCTGGTGAACGGCCTCATCGTCATCGGCGTGTCTCGGCGACGAGGTGTCCCAGTTCGGGCACGAGCAGGCGCGTCATGGCGAGGCGTACGGCGTTCTCGGAGCCGGGGAGCGCGACGACCACCTTGCCGCGGCAGGTGCCGGCGCAGGCGCGGCTCAGCATGGCGGCGGGACCAATCTCCTGGAAGCTGAGCATGCGGAACAGCTCGCCGAAGCCGGGCAGCTTCTTCTCGAGCAGGCCATCGATGGCCTCGAAGGTGCTGTCCCGACGGGTGATGCCGGTGCCGCCGGTCGTGATGATCACGTCCGCGTGATCCATCGCCGCCTGGAGCTTCACCAGCGCGGCCACCTCCTCGGGCTCGTCCCGGACGATGCGCCTGGCGATGACGGTGTGGCCGGCGGCGGTCAGGAGATCGACGATCGCCTTGCCGCCGGTGTCGGTGTCCTCCGTGCGCGTGTCGCTGACGGTGATGACGTAGCAGCGGATGCTGGCCGGCGCCTTGGCGCGGTGTTCTGCGAAAGACATTGCTTCTGCTAGTCTACCGCGCAGCGTCCATGTGGACGCTCCCCCGGAGAGAGCGAGCAGACATCATGCGGTTGGCCGTCGGCGTTGTATGTGCGTTGGTCCTCGCGGGCACGCCCGCGACTGTTCGGGCACAGGACCGTCTCTTCATAGGCAGTTGGGACTCGGGTGTCGAAGTCGGTGCGATGGGGCACCTCGGGCAGGTACTTGGTTCGAGTCAGGGGCTTCACCTGCAATTGGCTGGTGGGGGCCGGTACGCCGTCTTCGGTCTGAACATCGTGGATCTCAGGACGGGGGCGATTCGCTCCCTCCCGGCCGGTGCGTGGGTGGTGGCGGTGGACGTCGCGCGCCCGCGCGTATTCGTGGCGGCGCCGTCAGCGGGGTCGCCCGCGGACATCGACGTCCTCGCCTTCGAGGTGACCTCCGGCGCAAGCCGAACGTTGTTCACGATGCCCGCTTGCGGATTTGGCGCGGCCGAGCCCCTCGTGCGACACGCCGCGGCCGCCAACGTGCTGTTCGTCCGGACCTGCCCGCCTGCCGGCGTGCGGTCAGAGGTGGTCGCCATCGACCTGCGTGTGGAGCCGCCGGCAACCAGGGTCGTCACGACGGTCCCCCGGCTTGCAGCCATCGAGGTATCGTCGGACGGGACTCGCATCTTCGCCGCCGTGGATGCGTTCTTCGCTCCTTCGATCATCGAGGCCTACGACACGGCCTCCGGTGCGCTGATAGCGACCGAGTCGGCGCCGTTCACGACCATGGCATGGGACGACACGCGGGAACTACTGATGATCGGCGGGTCCACGTCGCTCTTCGACGCATCGCTGTCCGCTTTCGACCGGGATCTGCGCTCCCTGGCCACGGCCTCGTTCCCCGGCACCGGCCCGTGCGGCGTCCGCTGGCAGGTCAGCCCGCACACCGGCCGCATCTACGTGATGACCGGAGGCTCCGACTACTACGGTGTGCCTCCGGTCTCCCTCACGGTCTTCGACGGCCAGCCGCTGGCCAGCCAGGGCCCCGTGCCCATCACGCCGAGTCTCACCACGTGCGCGGTCGCCTTGCGCACGGCTCCAGGCGCACCGCGCCGCCTGCGCGCCGAGGTGGCCGGACACGACGTGGCGCTCCACTTCGAGAACATCGGTGGCGCGTCTCACTTCGTGCTCGAGGCAGGTTTCGCGCCCGGGCGGACGGATCTGTCAATCTACCTCGGGCCGGATTCGCCCGTGACGTTCCAGGGCGTGCCTTCCGGCACCTACTACCTGCGCCTCCGCGGAGGAAACGAGTTCGGCGGCAGTCTCCCCTCCGAGGAGCTGAGGGTCGTCGTTCCGTAACGGGCTTGTCCGGATCGCGCACGGCGTTGTCCACGCCGTCACTGCGCTACGATAGCGCCGTGCGCGCCCCCTGGACGATCGCCCTGCTGTCCGCCTGCCTGCTCGCCATCCCGTCTGCGCAGGCGCCGCTCGACCGCGAGGCGCAGCGGTGGGTCACGCAGACGCTCGCGAAGCTCACGTGGGACCAGAAGATCGGCCAACTCATCGCGCCTGCCTTCAACTCCACCTATCTGCCGACCGATAGCGAAGAGTTCGACGAGCTCGTGCGCGCGATGCAGGAGAGCCACGCGGGCGCCGTCATCGCTTTCGGCGGCGTCGAACCCGCGCCGCGGGTGCTGCTGAATCCCTCCTACGGAACGGTCATCCTCGGCCAGCCGCTGGCGCTCGCGGCCACGCTCAACCGGCTGCAGGCGGTCGCGCCGGTGCCGCTCCTCGCCTCGGCGGACTTCGAGTTCGGCGCCGGGATGCGCATCGGCGGTGCCACACGGTTCCCACGCGCCATGGCGATGGGCGCCGCCGGTGACGAGCAGCTGGCGTTCGAGGCTGGGCGGCTCACCGCCATCGAGGGCCGCGCCATGGGCGTGCACGTGAACTTCGCGCCCGTGGCCGACGTGAACAACAACGCGCGCAACCCCGTCATCAACACGCGCTCGTTCGGCGAGGATCCCGCGAAGGTGGGCGCGCTCGTCGCCGCCTACGTGCGCGGGCTGCAGCAGGGCGGCATGCTGGCCACGCTGAAGCACTTCCCCGGGCACGGCGACACCGAGGTGGACTCGCACCTGGGCCTGCCCATCATCACGCACCCGCGCGAGCGGCTGA
>JADZCN010000087.1 GCA_020851565.1 Acidobacteriota bacterium
CGGACGCTGCGGTGGCCAATCCAGTCGAGATCGCCGGGGAGCCGCAGGAAGGCGACGTCCGAGACCAGGCGGCGGCGCCGCACGCCGGTGGCCCCGCGAATGAACTGCACGAACTCCTCCTCGGCGATGACGGTGCCGATCTCGGCCTCGTAGGCGGCCACGTACGCGCGCAGGCGGGCGGCGACTTCCTGATCCTGCGCCGCGCGCGGGGCGTGGGCGAAGGCGACGATGAGAAGCGCGAGCAGCGCGACGACCCGCATGGGCCACCTCACGCGCCGGTCACGGTCGCGGCCCGATGGCCCGCTGCTCCGTCCCCAGCCGCGTCCAGTCCTGAACGAGCCGGATGCTCGTCGCCGACACCGGAGCGGTACTGCGCAGCATGTAGAACGACTGGGCGTCGCGGGTGGCGTACGCGCGGCCCCAGGGGTCGTTGTACCAGTCCGCGTCGAAGAGCAGGTCGGGCGGAAACCACTCCAGCCCTCGAGGGCCCCGCCTGACGCGCACGCTGAACCAGCGCGTCTCGGTGTGGTAGACGAGTTCGTTCGGCGTCCAGATCGGCTCGATGCCCCCCGACATCGAGACCTGGCGCACGAGGGCGCCATCAAGGGAGCGGATCCACGTTTCCTGGCGGCCGGACTCGTCCGCCTGATACGCGACGTGGTTGTCATCCGGTGCGAATACGGGCAGATACGCCTGCCCCTTGATCGGGAACCAGGTGATCTCGGTGCCCGGGCGCAGCGGGGCCCACCCAGACGTGAGGGCCGCGCTGTGGTGAACCGCCATGCGCTGCCCGTCGCCCGACACCGAGCTCACCATGAGGCCCAGATCGGGATGGATGTGCTCGCTGGCGCCCGTGTCCACGTCGATGACGTGCACGCCAGGGCTCGGGCCTTCCATGAAGCGAAGGGTGAGCCGCCGCGCGTCGACCCAGGGGCCCAATCGGATCGCGCGGTCGCCTGGCAGCCGACGCCCTTCGCCCCGCTGAAGGTCGAACACGTAGACGAAGTCCCGTGTGTCGTGTACGGCCACGGCCACCGTCGTTCCCGAGCGATCGATCTCCAGCGATCCGTATCGCTGCACGGGCGCCATCAGCGGAGTGACACCTCCGGAACGATCGACGCGGACGATGGCGCTCAGATCGTGATCCATGCCCGGCAGGTAGGCGAGCCGCCCGTTGTCGGCGACGGCGAACTGGCCGGTGGCCATCGTCGACTTGCTGTCGACGTCCCGCACGATGGTGCGGGGTTCGCCCGATACCTTCAGCGTGGACAGGTCGAACGGTGCCGCCACGAGTTCGCTGCCCTGCATGAGCAACAGGTGTCCCGATCCCACGTACTGCGCGCGACCGCCGATCAGCCCGGTCGCGGTGCGCACCTTGCTCTGCAGATCCAGCACCACGACGTCGTACGCGGCCATGCTTTCGGCCCGCCGGACGAGCAGCAGAGCTGCCCGGCCGCCGGGCAGGACGGAACCCGGCAGCACGCCGAGCGGATCGTCGAACGTAGCGATCTCCTCCGCCGGGCCCCCGCCGCTCGGCGTCCGGGTGAGGACGCGGCCTTCGCGCTCGCTGAAGTAGATCCACTCCGGTACCGGCCACGACCCGCTGAGCGGTGTGCGCGCGTCGCTGAGCGACACCACCTGTCCGCCGTCCACTGACACCTTCTTCACCTTGTCGCCCGTGAAGAACCCGATCGAGCGACCATCCGGCGCGAAGAACACCTCCAGCGCATCGTCGGTGCCGGCGAGCGGGGTGGCGTCGAAGGCGTCGAGGCGGCGCACGAAGATCCGCCGGGGTCCGCCGGCGGGTTCGGCGATGAACGCCAGCACCTGGCCGTCCGGTGAGAGGGCCAGGTTCGGGCGGTGGTAGAGCAGTGAGAGCGGGATGGACGTGCCGGGGGGCAGTTCGATGGACGCTCGCAGGTTCGTCGGATCGGTCGGGGGGGCGGCAGCGGCTGGCGTCCACAACCGGCCCCCGGCCACGCCCAGCACGCCGGCGACGACCATGGCTGCGGCAGTCATCCAGGTTTGCAGCGGGCGCCGCGCGGGCCGGGCTGCGAGCCCCTCCGCGGTGGCCGGCGTCACCTTGCCCTCCAGCAGCAGGCGTGCCTCGCCGATGTCGCGCAGCCGATCGCGTGGGTCCTTGACCAGGCAGCGGGACACGAGATCGCGCACTCCCGCCGGCGTGTCCGGCGGCAGCAGGCTCCAGTCCGGAGGGTCGCGCATGATGGCGGTGAGCGTGTCGGTCAGGTCCTCGCCGGCGAACGCGCGCCGCCCGGTCACCATCTCGTACAACACGCACCCGAAGGCCCAGATGTCGGCGCGCCGGTCGACCACGCGCCCGCGCGCCTGCTCCGGCGCCATGTACGCCGCCGTGCCGAGGATGATCCCCGCGCGCGTCACGGCTGGCGACGTGATGGTCGGCGAGTTGGCCAGCGCCGTCCCCGCTGTGGCGTCCCGGCCCGCGCCGCCCGCCTCCAGGGCCTTGGCGAGACCGAAGTCCAGGATCTTGATCTGACCGTCGGTCGTGATCTTGATGTTCGCGGGCTTGAGATCACGGTGCAGCACGCCGTGCTCGTGCGCGTACTCAAGGGCCTCGGCCATCTGCCGCGCCAGGCTGATGACCTCGTCCATGGGGAGGGGGCCGCGGGCGATGCGGTCGGCCAGCGTGTCGCCGTCCACCAGTTCGAGGACGAGCGCCCGGGTACCGGCGCTCTCCTCGAACCCGTGAATCGTGGCGATGTGCGGGTGCGTGAGCGTCGCGAGCAGTTCGGCCTCGCGCTGGAAGCGGGCCACCCGTTCGGCGTCGGCAGCAAAGGCGTCGGGCATGCCGCCCTCGCCGAGGAGGCCGGTGACGTCGAACGGTCCGAAGCGCACGCCGGCAGAGAGGGTCATGGCACGGCGGGCGGTGGCGGGGGTGAGGGCGCAGGCTTCAGCCGGGCCTCGACGACGGCCCCGGCGGCCAAGACACTCAACGCCACGAGGGCATGACGGCGCATGGTTCCCATAGGGCGCCTCGCTTCTCCCTTCTCACTTCTCTCCTTTCACTTCTCACTTCAGGCTGCGTTCTTCAGCAGCCTGCTATTCGGCCCGCACGCGATCCAGCAACTGCTTGAACGCGTCGCGCTCGCCGAGCGATGCCGTGTAGGTGGCGTTCTCGAGGACCACCTGCGCGAGGAAGATGCCGATTTCGTCCTTGCCGGGGTCGTACCAGAACTCCGTGGAGAACCGGCCCTGGTGCCAGATGGTGCCCGGGCCGAGTCCCGGCATCTCCGCGCAGCCACCTGGCCGCGTGACGTAGAAGCCGAGGCTCCGTCCCTGCTGGCCGTTGCACCGATGGCCGACACCCGGCGTGGACTCCTGCATCAGGCTGGCGATCGACGCCTCGCTGAGGATCCGCGGCCGCCCTGGAATCTGCCCGCGATGCCGGAACACCTGCAGGAACGTCCGCAGGTCCGCTGCGGTCGAGTAGAGGCCGCCTTCCGGCGACACGTATCGCCACGCCGGGCGCAGCTCGTCGTAGTGATCGTAGTCGGACGGATCCGGCAGCCGCCGATC
>JADZCN010000088.1 GCA_020851565.1 Acidobacteriota bacterium
ACGTCACCGCCCGCCGCCGCGCCACCGTGTCGTCGAAGGTGACCGGCAAGGTCATCGAGGTGAACGTCGAGGAGGGCATGGCCGTGCGCGAAGGCCAGGTGCTGGCCCGCCTGGACGATGCGACGGTCCGCGCGACGCTGGCGCTGGCGCGGGCGCAGCGCGATGCCGCGATTCGATCGGTCCCGGAGGTCGAAGTGCGGCAGGCCGAAGCCGAGCTCACGCTCAGCCGCCGCGAGCGCCTTCGAGCGGATGGCCTGGTGACCGACGCCGAGCTCGACCAGGCCCGGGCCGAAGTGAACTCCCTGCGCGCCCGCCTGGCCGCCGCCCGCGAGCAGGTCACGGTCGCCGAGCGGCAGGTGGCGCTGCAGGAAACCGAGCTGGACAACATGATCATCCGCGCGCCGTTCAGCGGCGTCGCCATCTCGAAGGACGCGCAGCCGGGTGAGATGGTGTCGCCGGTCTCGGCCGGCGGCGGATTCACGCGGACCGGCATCAGCACGATCGTGGACATGAGCTCGCTCGAGATCGAGGTGGACGTGAACGAGAGCTACATCAACCGGGTCACCCCCGGCCAGCCCGTCAGCGCGGTACTCGACGCCTATCCCGACTGGCAGATCCCGGCTCGCGTCATCACCATGGTGCCCACCGCGGATCGCCAGAAGGCCACCGTGCTCGTGCGCATCGGGTTCGATCGCCCGGGAGGCTCAGGGGCGATCGATCCGCGCATCCTGCCGGACATGGGGGCGAAGGTCACGTTTCTCCGCGAGGCAGAGGCCGACGGCACCACGGCAACGCGCCCGGTGGCGCTCGTCCCGAAAGCCGCGGTCCGCGCCGAGAACGGCGCCAGCTACGTCTTCGTCGTTCAGCAGGAGACGGTCCAGCGGCGAGCGATCCAGACGGCGGGGACCGACGGGGACCGCGTCGAGGTGACCGCGGGGCTCACCGGAGGCGAGCGCATCGTCGTGTCGCCGCCGGAGGGCCTCACCGAAGGCTCGCTCATCGTCATCAGGTAGGAGGCAGCGCGCATGGAGTCACTGGTCCGCATCAGGGGCGTTCACAAGTACTTCACCCGCGGCAGCGAGCGCATCGACGTGCTGAAGGGCGTGAACCTCGACATCCCGAAGGGCGACTTCCTGGCACTCATGGGGCCCTCGGGTTCGGGCAAGACCACGCTGCTCAACCTCATGGGAGGCCTGGACCAGCCGTCCGGCGGGTCGGTGGAAATTGCCGGCACCGACATCGCGGGGCTGTCGGGGAGCCGCCTGTCGCGGTGGCGATCGCATCACATCGGGTTCGTCTTCCAGCTCTACAACCTCCTGCCCGTGCTGACCGCCGAGCGCAACGTCGAGCTGCCGCTGCTGCTGACGAACCTCTCGAAGGCCGAGCGGCAGAAGCGCGTCGGCATCGCGCTCAGGGTGGTCGGCCTGGCCGACCGGGCGAAACACTACCCGCGCCAGCTCTCCGGCGGGCAGGAGCAGCGCGTCGGCATCGCACGCGCCATCGTCACCGACCCAACGCTCCTGCTCTGCGACGAGCCCACGGGCGACCTGGACCGCAAGGCCGGCGACGAGATCCTGGAGCTGCTCCACCGCCTCAACGCCGACCACGGCAAGACCATCGTCATGGTGACGCACGACCCGCGCGCGGCCGAGCGCGCGCGCCGGACACTGCACCTCGAGAAGGGCGTCCTGCTGCAGGAGGAGGCGGCCGCGGTATGAAGTTCCTGCCGCTCCTCTGGAGCAGCCTCTGGCGCAAGAAGACCCGCACCGTCTTCACCCTGCTGTCGATCTTCGTCGCGTTCCTGCTGTTCGGCCTGCTGATGGCGATCCGGACGGCGTTCACCTTCGGGGTGGACATCGCGGGGCTGGATCGCCTGGTGCTCATCCACAAGGTGAGCCTCATCATGCCGCTGCCGGTGTCCTATCTCGAGAGGCTCGAGGCCACCGAGGGGGTCGCGCTCGCCACGCACAACACCTGGTTCGGCGGCGTGTACCAGGACCCGTCCAACTTCTTTGCGCAGATCGTCGTCGAGCCCGAGCCGTTCATGCAGATCTATCCGGAGTTCCGGCTGCCGCCGGAGCAGATGGCCGCCTGGCTGGCGGATCGCCAGGGTGCCGTCGTCGGCGTGGACCTGGCGAAGCGGTTCGGGTGGAAGATCGGGGACCGCGTGCCCATCCAGGGCACCATCTGGCAGCCGAAGCAGGGATCGGTGTGGGAGTTCAACATCGTCGGCCTCTATGATGGCGACCCCGGCGTCGACAAGACGCAGTTCCTCTTCCGGTACGACTATCTGGACGAGAACCGCAGGCAGGGGGCGGGGCTGGTCGGCTGGTACGTCGTGAAGATCGCGGATGCGTCGCAGGCCCAGCAGATGGCGGCGCGATTCGACGACATGTTCGCGAACTCGTCGGCGGAGACCAAGACCACCACCGAGAAGGGTTTCGTCGAGGGTTTCGCCAAGCAGGTGGGTGATATCGGCGCGATCATGATCGCCATCCTCGCCGCGGTCCTCTTCACCATGCTGCTGGTCACGGCCAACACGATGGCGCAATCGGTGCGCGAGCGCACGAGCGAGATGGGAGTGCTGAAGACACTCGGCTTCTCGAACGTCTCCATCCTCGGGCTGGTGATCGGCGAGTCGGTGCTCATCGCGATCATCGGCGGGGGGCTGGGGCTGCTCGCCGCGTGGCTCTTCATCCGGGAGGGGGATCCCACAGGGGGGATGCTGCCGGTGTTCATGCTTCCCCCGCGAGACCTGACCATCGGCATCGTGCTGGTCGCGGTGCTCGGCGTCGTGGCGGGCCTGCTGCCGGCCATCAGCGCGATGCAGCTCCGCATCACGGACGCGCTGCGGCGCGCCTGACGACAGAGGAGGCTCTCCGTGCTCAACTGGATCTCGCAGACCGTGGCGGTGACTGCGCTCAACCTGCGCACGATTCCCCAGCGCCTGGCCTCATCCGGCGTGGCCATCGTCGGCATCGCGGGCGTGGTGGTGGTCTTCGTGTCGGTCCTCTCCATCGCGTCGGGCTTCACGGCGGCGATGACCGACGCCGGGTCGCCGTCGCGCGCGCTCGTGATGCGCAGCGGCGCCGACAGCGAGATGACGAGCGGGCTGTCCGGCCCGGAGGTGGAGGTCATCAGGCAGGCGCCAGGCCTCAGGCGAGACGAGCGAGCCGCCCTGGCGTCGTCCGAGCTGTACGTGATCATCGATCTGCCCAAGCGATCCACTGGAACCAGCGCCAATGTCCCGATGCGCGGCATCGAGCCCGTCACGCTGGCGGTGCGTGACGAGGTCTCCATGGTCGAGGGCCGGATGCTGGAGTTCGGCACCAACGAAGTCGTCGTCGGTCGCGGCGCGCAGGCGAATTTCTCGGGCCTGGCGGTGGGCCGCGAGATTCGGTCCGGGCAGAACAGCTGGCAGGTCGTCGGCGTCTTCGAGGCCGATGGCGGCGTCGCCGAAACCGAGGTGTGGAGCGACGCGCGCGTGCTGCAGGGGGCGTACCGGCGCGGGAACAGCTACCAGTTGGTGCTGGCCCGCCTCGACTCGTCCGACAGCCTCACGACGTTCAGGGACTGGCTCACCTCCAACCCGCAGCTGAACGTGCAGGTGCAGCGCGAGACGGAGTACTACGCCGACAAGTCGCGCGCGCTCGGCGGGCTCATCCAGGGCGTGGGTTTCGGGATCGCCGCGCTCATGGGCATCGGTGCCGTCTTCGGCGCCATCCTCACGATGTACACCGCGGTCTCCACCCGGTCCCGTGAGATCGCGACGCTACGGGCCCTCGGCTTCAACGCCACGTCGGTCGTGGTCTCCGTTCTGGTCGAATCGCTGGCGCTTGGCGCCATCGGCGGGGCCATCGGCGGCGTGCTCGCGTATCTCGCCTTCAACGGCTATCAGACCTCGACGATGAATTTCCAGACGTTCAGCCAGGTGGCCTTCGCCTTCAAGGTGACGCCGGCACTGCTGATCCTGGGGCTGGTCTACGCGCTGCTGATGGGACTGATCGGCGGGCTCTTCCCCGCCATTCGCGCGGCGCGGCTGCCCATCCCGGCCGCGCTCCGCGAGCTCTAAGCGAGGTGAGAAGTCACACGGGAGAAGGGAGAAGCAGGAGCCAGCGGATCGCCTTCAACTCCGCACTGCTCACCGCTCTTCAAGCCTCCGGCGCCTGTTCGGGGTCGAGCACCCTCGATGCGGCAGGCACGAGCGGCCGGCCAGCCGCGGCCTCCGCGTAGATCCGCGCCGGGACGGGTTGCAGGTTCCAGGCGAGGCCCGCCCATTCCATCAGCCTGATCGCGTAGTAGGTGGGATCGAACTCCCACCAGTAGAAGCCGTTGCACGCCGCGCGCTGGTAGCGGTGGTGGTTGTTGTGCCAGCCCTCGCCGACCGCGAAGAACGCGGTGACGGCGTTGTTGGTCGAATCGTCGCGGGTCGCGAAGCGGCGCGTGCCCCAGAGGTGATTGACGGTATTGATGGCGAAGGTGGCGTGCGCCAGCGTCACGGTGGGCAGGCAGAACCCCCACGCCAGCCACGGCCAGCCGCCCAGGCCGAACATCACCAGAGCGAGCGCCAGGGGAGGCAGCCAGTGATACCGGTCGAGGAACCACAGCTCGGGCACGCTGCCGAAATCGCGCACGACCGGGTTGGTGGCCGCCACGCGCTTCCAGCGCGTGTCGTGGAGGAACCACCCGATGTGCGCGTGATAGAAACCGCTCATCGCCGGGCTGTGCGGGTCCCCCTCGCGATCGGCGTGCTTGTGATGGTCGATGTGGTTGCCGGCCCACCAGATCGGCCCTTTCTGCATGGCGGCGGTACCGGCCAGCGCCCAGAGGAAGCGCGCACCTCGCGTCATCTCGAAGGCGCGATGCGCGAAGTAACGGTGGAACGCCAGGGTGAGGCCGATGGCCCGGAGGAAATGAGACGCAGCCCAGAGGACGACGAGGCCCCAGGAGAACGGTACCCAGAAGACAGTAATGGCCGAGCCCTGGACCAGCCAGAACACCGCCGTCGTCACAGGCGCGAGCACGCCTAGCCTTCTTCTTCGAACTCTTCTTCGCCGATCGGGCCGAGGCGCGTGGAGGGGCGGAGCGCTTCGCGATAGTCGTACAGCGGAAGCCCGGAAACGTGGCGGGGGTTCACGCAGCCGGAGGCCTTGGCCTCGAGCATGACGAGCACGGGGCTGCCCGCGGTACCTTCCCGGAATCCGAGCCGGCAGCCGCAGGACAGGCGAGCAGTGGTGAAGCCCTTCAGCATGATACTGAAAGGATCATACTACAGGAGCGCTTTGATCTCCTTTTCGAAGACGGCCTTCGGCGCGATGCCCATGTGCTTCTTGCAGACCTTGCCGTCCTTCGAGATCAGGAACGACGCGGGAATCCCCCAAATGGGGCCATAGGCGTCCTGCACGTCCTCGCGGCCGAGCCCGAGCAGGACGGGATAGTTGATCTTGTACTCCGTGGCGAAGGCCGCGGCCTTTTCCGCCGTGTCGTCCACCGAGTAGCCGACGATCACGAGGTCGTTCTTGTACTTTTCCTGCAACTCCACGAAACCGGGAATCTCGGCCTTGCAGGGACCGCACCATGTGGCCCAGAAGTTGAGCAGCACCACCTTGCCCTTGTAGTCGCTCAGCTTCACGTCCTTGCCATCGAGGTGCTTGATGGTGAAGTCCATGTTCGCCGGCTTCGCGTCGGCGTCGCACGCGGCCCCCTGCTCCTCGGTGGCGTCATCGGAGTGCGACGCCAGCGGTGCCATCCCCGGGACGGCCAGCGTGGCCTCGGGCGAACCGCTGCGCTCGGCCTCGACATCGTGCTGCCACACGAACGGCACGCTGATGGCCAGCAGCGCGATGACCGTGGCCGCGAACGCGGCGAACCGGACCTTGGAGCTGGGCTGGTGTTCCATAGGGCTATTCTGCACCATTCTGGAGGTGTGATGCCATGCGCATCAGGCGGTTCCGCTCTCCTTCGGGACCGACCATCAGATAGGTGCGCCCGTCGGCGGTCCACACCACTTCGGCGTGCCCAAGCATCGTCAGCGACTCGGCCGGCCGCTCCAGGCCCGGCAGGATGAACAGAGAGACGGGCGCGCCGTCCACGCGGTACAGCAGGTGGGCCGCCCTCCCGTCACCGTAGAGGCAGCGGCGCACCGCGACGAGGCGGCCGCCTTCGGGGCCCAGTGTCGGCGGGACGTCCAGCTGCCAGCCGTATTCGCGCAGCAGCTCGGCCTCGGCGTCGGCCTCCGTGATCGGCTCGTCGTGCACGTGGCCGTCGATGGTGAAGCACTTGAGGTGGTCCAGCGCCATCTGGGCCGCGAGCACCACGGTGGACCGCTCGGTGACGATCGGCAGGGCGACGGCGCCAACGGCGAGCACCACGAGGGCGGCGGCGGCAAACGCCGACAGGCGGGTCCGCCAGCCCGGGTCCACCACCGGCGCGCGCTCACCAGCCAGGCGGGCCGCCAGCCGTGTCCGCAGCCCCGGCGGGGCGGAGTCGGCCAGCCCGGACCGTCGGGCGGAGAGGGTCTCTCGCACCTGCTGCTGGATGTCCACGGCCCGTCGGCAGGAGGCGCAGATGTGGAGATGGGCCAACACGCGCGCCTGCTCCGCGGCTGGCAACTCGCCATCCGCGTAGGGCGCCAAGAGGGGTTCCAGTTGCTCGCAGGTCATCGTCTGATCACCACGCCGCTGTTAGTAAGACGCCGCCGCTACGGCTTCGTTGCATGCCGGGCGGCGGCCAGGCTGTTGTAGAGCTGCTTCCGCCCGCGCGACAGGCGGGACATCACCGTCCCGACCGGGATCTCCAGCACCGCCGCAATCTCCTGGTAGCTCAGCTCCTCCACGTCGCGCAGCCAGACGGCCTCGCGGAACGCCTCGGGGAGCCGCTCGAGCGCGAGGCGCAGCTCCTCGCTCAGTGTCTCGCGGAGCAGCAGCGCCTCGGGATCGTCGGGCACGGAGGACAGCGCGTCCTCGCCCCGCTCGACGGTCAGTTCCATGAGGTCGGAATCCGCCTCGACGCGTGACCGGCCCTGGTCGCGCCGGCGGTTGCGCCAGGTATTGTGCAGGATGGTGTACAGCCAGGCTTTGAGGCTGGTCCCCGAACGGAACGTCCCGCGCGCCCGGAATGCTTTCAGGTAGGTGTCCTGGACGAGATCCTGCGCGGCGTCCGGGTTCCTGGTGAGCCGAACGGCCGTTCCGTAAAGGGCGTCGAGCAGTTCCAGGGCCTCGCCGGTGAACGGGTCGGAGTCCGAGGATGGAGACGCCGACCGCCATCGCCCGAATCGCATCGTGGAAAGGCCGCTGGGTCCCCGGTGAAACGAGGGCGAGGGACCCGCGTCACAAGTATAGGACAAGCGGGCCCGGATCGAATCTTGCTCGCTGTCACCGGCCGGGGACCGTTCGTTTGCGGGCCTCGTCTCAGGATCTGTAAGATGCAGCGAGGAGAACGGCTATGCGGCTCATCATCCTGACCCTGCTGGCGGCGCTGGCCGCGGCTCCCGCGGCGGAGGCTCAGACGGCGTACATCCCGTACTACGGCAAGAACGCCATCCGCTACGACAAGTTCGACTGGCACATCTACCAGACCGATCACTTCGAGATTTACTACTATCCCGAAGTCGAACAGCATCTCGAGCGGATTGCGGGGTACGCGGAGAGCGCCTACCAGCACGTGAGCTCGGAGCTCAAACACGACCTGGCGTTCAAGGTCCCGCTCATCCTGTTCACGACCAGCGCCGAGTTCTGGCAGCAGAACGTCATCCCCGGCGCCGCGCAGGAGGGCGTTGGCGCCTTCGCCGAGCCGAGCCGCAGCCGCATCGTCATGCCCATCGACGAGCCGTCGGACCTCCTCTACCGGCTCATCACCCACGAGCTCACGCACATCTTCCAGTTCGACATCATCCCCACGGGCCTCATCCGCCGGAACATGCCCCTCTGGACCATGGAGGGGATGTCGGACTACATGACCGGGTACTGGCGCCCGCTGGACCTGATGACCGTGCGCGATGCGGCCGTGTCGGACATCATCCCGAAGATGAGCGAGATGCAGGACTACGGCGGGTTCAGCAACCCGCGCCTCATCTACAACCTCGGGCACGCGGCCTTCGAGTTCATGGAGGCGCGCTGGGGCAAGGAAGGCGTCCGGCAGTACATCTTCGCCCTGCGCCGCAGCGTCATCGGCGGCAGCGACGACGCCTACGAGGAAGCGTTCCAGATGTCGGCGGAGGAATGGGACCAGCAGTTCGACCGCTACATGA
>JADZCN010000089.1 GCA_020851565.1 Acidobacteriota bacterium
CTCATCGCGGCCACCAACCGCGACCTGCCGGCGATGGTCGCCGCCGGCAACTTCCGCGAGGACCTCTACTATCGCCTCAACGTCGTCTCCATCCAGACGCCCCCGCTGCGCGAGCGCAAGGAGGACATCCTGGCCCTGGCGATGTCGTTCCTGCGGCGGTACGGCAACGAGCTGAAGAAGCGCCTGGACGGCATCGACCCCGACGCGCAGAAGCTGCTCATGCGGTACAACTGGCCCGGGAACATCCGCGAGCTCGAGAACGCCATCGAGCGCGCGGCCCTGCTGGCGGAGGGTGCGGTGATCACGGCCGACGATCTGCGCCTGGGCGACTCCGCGCCGGGCAACGGCCTCAACAAGGAATCCTCCGTCGTCCGCATCCCGCCCACCGGCATCGCGCTCGAGGACGTCGAGCGGCAGGCGCTGACCGAGGCGCTGAAGATGGCCAACTGGGTGCAGAAGGACGCCGCCGACCTGCTGAGCATCAGCCCGCGCGTGATGAACTACAAGATCAAGACGCTGGGGATTGAGTTGCCGAAGCGCCGATCCCAGCTGATCACGGGGTAGAGGGCCGCGCTTCGGGCGGCGGGCACGCCTGCGTGTGGGCCTGCGGGCAGGCGGCGCTCTTCCGCCGTGGGCGGCTCGCTCAGCGGCTCACGCGGGCCGGCAGGTTCCCGCGCCCACCGCAGGCCCACACACCACAAGTGTGCCCACGGCACGAAGCGCCGCCTACTTCGGCCCTTCGCCCCCAGACGCCGCGGCCTTCTTCGCGCGGGGATGGGCCTTCCGGTAGACCTCCATCAGCTGCGTGGTGTTCACGTGCGTGTAGCGCTCGGTCGTGCTGATGCGCACGTGGCCCAGCAGCTCCTGGATGCCGCGCAGGTCCGCCCCGCGCTGCAGGAGGTGCGTGGCGAAGGAGTGGCGCAGCGCGTGCGGGCTGATCCCCATCCGCGTGCTGCACTGCGCGACGTAGCGGCGCAGCAGCCGATCCACGCTTCGCCCGGTGATGCGCCCTCCGCGGAAGTTCACGAACAGCGGCTCCTCGGGTCGCGGCCGGCGCGCCGCCCGACTCCCGACTCCCGCCTCCCGGTCCCCGATTCCCGCCTCACGACGGGAGACGATCCCCGCCCGCTCCTTCATCCACGCCCGGATCGCGTCGGCCGCGGACTGGTTGAACGGCACGACCCGCTCCTTCCCGCCCTTGCCCAGCACCCGCACCAGTCGCCCGTTCAGGTCGAGATCCTCCAGGTCCACCCCGACGAGCTCGCTCAAACGCAGGCCCGACGCGTAGAACAGCTCGAACATCGCCCGGTCGCGGCGCCCGAGCGGCGTGCGCGTGTCGATGCTGTCGAGGAGCGTGGTGATCTCGGCCTCGGACAGGTGGACCGGGATGGTCTTCGCCAGCTTCGGCGCCACCGCCACGGCCGTCGGGTCGGCATCGATGACCCCCTCGCGGCGCAGGTAGTGCATGAAGGCACGCACGCCCGAGAGCTTCCGCGCCACCGATGCCCGGGCCTGGCCCGCCTTGTTCAGCGACGCGACCCAGGCGCGCACGCCAGCGGAGTCGAGGTGGCCGGGCTGCAGTTGGGAGATCCGCAGACCACGCTCGGAGGACTGCCATGCGAGGAACTGGCCCACGTCCGAGTCGTAGGCGCGCACCGTGTGGGGCGAGACGTTGCGATTGAGCTCGAGGAATGCGAGAAACGCCCTGAGATGATCGCGCAGGTTCTCCGGCGTCTCGGGCACCTCGCCTCGGGCCAGCAGGCTCCGACGCCGTTCGCCCGCCGCACGCCGCCGTGAGTCAGGGCGCGCCACGGCTTCACCGGCCGCTCAGCGCGGCCTCGCCCATCCACTCCCGGAGGTCGTCCAGCGCGCGCGCGGCGATCAGGGCCTTCTTGCGTGCCTTGTCGCGCGGCGGGTTCGCGAGCGGCTCCATGATGCCGTGCGTGATGTTGCTCGGCTGGTAGTGTGCGGGATCCGCGCGGGCGACATAGTGCGCCAGCGCGCCCATCGCCGTGGTGCGCGGGAGCGCGCGCGGGGTGCGGCCGAGCGCCAGCGCCGCCGCATTCCGCCCGGCCAGGAGCCCCGAGGCCGCGGATTCCACGTAGCCCTCCACGCCCGACACCTGCCCGGCGAAGAACAGGTCGGCGCGGAACCGTGTCTGCCACGTCGGCTCCAGCACCTTCGGCCCGCAGATGTAGGTGTTCCGATGGACCATGCCGAACCGCACGAACTCGGCGTTCTCGAGCCCGGGGATCATCCGGAGCACCCGCGCCTGGTCGCCCCACTTGATCTGTGTCTGGAACCCCACGAGGCTGAAATGATCGCCGGCCAGCGTGTCCTGGCGCAGCTGCACGACGGCATATGGATAGCGGCCCGTCTTCGGATCCGTGAGGCCGACGGGCTTCATCGGCCCGAACCTGAGCGTGTCGCGGCCGCGGTGCGCCATCACCTCGATGGGGAGGCACCCCTCGAAGAACTTCACGGAATCGAAGTCGTGCACCGTCGCCGACTCGGCCGCGACCAGCGCGTCGTAGAACGCGTCGTACTCGTCCTTCGTGAACGGGCAGTTCAGGTAGTCACCCTCGGGTGCGGACGGGTGCGAGCAGGTGCGGTCAGGTGCGGGCGGGTGCGAGCTGGTGCTGTCGGCTGCGGGCTGGCCCGAAGGAGGCTCGTAATCTGCCTTGCGGCTCCTGCCCTCTGCCCTGTCAGGCGCCTGCCACACGTTCCGGTCCCACCGCGACGCGCGAAACACCTTCGACATGTCGATGGAGTCGGCCAGCACGATGGGGCTGATCGCGTCGTAGAACGCCAGGTGCTCGTCGCCCACGAGCCGCTGGATGTCGGCGGAGAGCGCGTCCGAGGTGAGAGGGCCCGTCGCAATGATGACCGGCGACCAGCCCGACTCCGGCGTGGGCACGTGATCGATCTCCTCGCGGGCGATGGTGATGCGAGGATGCGAGGCGAGAGCTTCCGTGACGAGCCGCGAGAAGGCGTGCCGGTCCACCGCGAGGGCGGCGCCGGCGGGCACCCGCGCATGGTCCGCGGCCCGCATCACCAGGGACCCGAGCTGCCGCATCTCTTCCTTCAGCAGCCCGACGGCGTTGTCCAGCTTGTCACCCCTGAACGAGTTGCTGCACACGAGCTCGGCCAGCCCGTCGGTCTGGTGCACGGCGGTCTTCCGGACGGGCCGCATCTCGTGGATGACGACCTCCGCACCGAGCTCCGCGGCCTGCCACGCGGCTTCCGAACCGGCCAAACCGCCGCCGATGATGTGGACCATTCCTATGCGTTCGCCCGTGCCTTGCGCGCCCGTGACGGCGCGGCCTTTCCCTTGCGCGCCCGGCCGCCCTTCTTCGCCGTTCCCGCGCGCGCGGCCAGCAGCTCCTGCGCCTGCGCCATCGTCAGGGCATCGGGCGCGAGGCCCTTCGGCAGCGACGCGTTGGTCGTGCCGTCGGTGACGTACGGGCCGTAGCGACCGTCGAGGACGCGAACCGGCTCGCCGCTCTCCGGGTGCGCGCCCAGGGCCTTCAGCTCTTTCGGTGCCGCGCGCTGGCGGCGCATCGACTTCTTGGGCTGGGCCAGCAGCTCGCGCGCGCGCTCGAGCGTGATGGTGTAGACGTCGTCGGTGGGCTCGAGCGAGCGGAACTCGGTGCCGTGCTTCACGTAGGGACCGAAGCGGCCCAGGTTCGCCAGGATCTCCTCGCCGTCGTCACCGCGGCCCAGCTCGCGCGGGAGCGAAAGCAGCTTGAGGGCGTCGGCCAGCGTGATGGTGTCCTCGCTGAAGTCGCGCCCGAGCGAGGCGCGGCGCGGCTTCTCCTTCGAGCCGCGCTCGGGCGTCTCGCCCAGCTGCACGTAGGCGCCGAAGCGCCCGTGCATCACGTAAACGGGCAGGCCGCTCTTCGGGTCCATGCCGAGCGACTTCGGCCCCTGCGCCTTGGCCTTCAGCAGCGCCAGCGCCTTCTCGAGCGTCAGGTCCGCCGGCGCCAGGTCATCGGGCAGCGACGCGCGCGGGCCCTCCTCGGCCGAGTCGCCAATCTGCAGGAACGGGCCATAGCGACCGATGCGCACGCGAACGGGCAGGCCGCTTTCCGGGTCCGTGCCCACGTCGATCATCGGGTAGTCGATGGCCTGGCCCTTCTCCTCGACCAGGTTCTCGAGCCCGTGGTGCTTGCCGTCACCGCGGTAGAACTCACGGATGAAGTCCAGCCAGTCCTTCTCGCCGTTCGAGATCTGGTCGAGGATCTCCTCCATCTCGGCGGTGAAGCCGAGGTCCACGTAGTCCCCGAAGTGCTCACGCAGCAGGCGCGTGACCGCAAAGGCCGTGAAGCTGGGCACGAGCGCCTTGCCCTGGCGCGAGACGTACCCGCGACGCTGGATGGTGGCCACCGTGGGCGCATAGGTGGAGGGCCGCCCGATGCCCTCTTCCTCCAGCCGCTTCACCAGCGAGGCTTCGGTGAAGCGCGCGGGTGGCGAGGTCTCGTGGCCCTTCGATTCCACCTTCGTCGCCACGACCTTCGCGTCCACCTGGTCCGGGGCGTGCACGCGGTCGCCCACCGCCAGCTTCGGCAGCAGGGTCTCCTTCTCGTCGAGCTCCGCCGCCGGGTCGTCGCTCCCCTCGACATAGGCGCGCAGGTACCCTGCGAACTCGATGGCCTTGCCGCTGGCGGTGAAGATGCCCTCCTGGCCGGAAGCCGCGCGCCCGGTGATCTCCACCGTGGTCCGCAGCATGCGGGCTTCCGCCATCTGCGAGGCGATGGCGCGCTTCCAGATGAGGTCGTAGAGGCGCAACTCGTCGCTCTCGAGCACCCCCTCGAGCATCTGCGGCGTCCGCTTGAACTCGGTGGGGCGGATCGCCTCGTGCGCTTCCTGCGCGTTGCGCACCTTCGTTTGGTACTGCCGTGGGCCGCGGTAGTAGTCCGCGCCGTACATGTCGCGCACGGCCTGGCCGGCCTCCGCCAGCGCCTTGTCGCTGAGCGTGGTCGAGTCGGTGCGGTGATAGGAAATGAGGCCTTCGAGATCCCCGCCCCCGATGTCCACGCCCTGGAACAGGCGCTGGGCCACCTGCATGGTGCGCTCGGCCGAGAAGCCGAACTTGCGGTTCGCGTCCTGCTGCAGGGTGGAGGTGGTGAACGGGGGCGCCGGCCGCTGCGTGAACGGCTTCTCCTCGGCCGAGGTGACCGTCCACGGCAGGCCGCGCATCAGGCCCTCGCGGAGCGCATCCGTCTCGGCCTGGGTCTTCAGGTGCACCAGGCGGCCGCTGCCAGCCAGCTGCCCCTTGCTGTCGAAGTCCTTGCCCGTGGCGACGCGGTCGCCCGAGACTTTCACCAGGGTGGCAGCGAAGTCGCGATCCTCGGCCCTGAGCGTGGCTTCGATGTCCCAGTAAGTGGCCGAGCGGAAGGCCATCCGCTCTTCCTCGCGCTCGACGATGAGCCGGACCGCGACGCTCTGGACGCGGCCGGCGCTGAGCCCGGTCTGCACCTTCTTCCACAGCACCGGCGAGAGCGTGTAGCCGTACAGGCGGTCGAGGATGCGCCGACTCTCCTGCGCGCGCACCAGGTTCTCGTCCACGTCCTCGTGGGCCTCGGCCAGCGCCTGACGGATGGCCTCCTCGGTAATCTCGTGGAAGACAATGCGCCGGACCTTCACCTTCGGCTTGAGGATCTGCTGCAGGTGCCAGCTGATCGACTCGCCCTCTCGGTCCGGGTCGGTGGCGAGAATCACTTCCGAGGCGTCCTTGAGCGCGGCCTTCAGGGCCGTGACGTATTTCCGCTTGTCGGCGGGAATCACGTAGTAGGGCGTGAACTTGCCCTCCGTGTCGACACCAAGGCGCCCCCACGGCTTGCCCTTGATCTCCTTGGGTACGTCCGCGGCCGATTCGGGCAGGTCGCGGACGTGGCCATAGCTGGCTTCGACCCGGTAGTCGGTGCCCAGGAAACGGGCGAGCGTGCGGGCCTTGGCGGGTGATTCGACGATGACGAGAGGCTTGGGCATTTCGGTTCTAGTGAACAACCTACGTTAGCATGCGGCCCCGAACCCGCCGGAACCTGGCGAATCCAATTCTCTGGATTTGCCCAGCCAGTTCCAGCTCCAGCAACCTCGCCAGCACGATGGCCGTGGGTTCCCCGGTTTCGCTGGCGACCTCATCCACCGTGAATTCAACGAGTTCCGGCGCCGTGCGTGCCGGTGCTCCGTCCAGCGGCGTTCGGACCAGCCAGCCCATATCCTCAAGGATATCGACCGCTGTCTCGACGAGCTTTGCCCCGTCGCGGATGAGCAGGTGCCCGCCGCGATTCGGCCCGCCCGGCACCCGACCGGGCACGACCATCACATCTTTTCCCTGATCGAGGGCGGCCGACGCGGTGATGAGGGCGCCGCTCTTCTCGGGGGCTTCCACGACCACGACGGCATCGGCAAGGCCGCTGATCACCCGATTGCGCCGGGGAAAGAGGTGCGGCTGCGGAACGGTGTGAGGCGGATACTCGGAGACAACGGCGCCGGTGCGCGCGATGTCCTCGGCGAGGGGGGCATGCTCGGGCGGGTAGAGCTGGCCCAGCCCCGATCCCAGTACGGCGATCGTGCAGCCGCCGGCCGCGAGCGCGGCCCGATGGGCCGCCGCGTCGATGCCGCGCGCCAGCCCGCTGACGATGACGACACCCGCGCGAGCCAGGCCATCCGCCAGGGCGCGGGCGTTCTCCAGCCCGTCGCGTGAGGCCGCGCGGCAGCCGACCACCGCAATGGATGGGGTCGGAAAGCCGGGAAGCCGCGCCGCGTCGCCCCGGATCCAGAGGCGCTCCGGTGGCGTCGGAATATGAGATAGCCGCTCGGGAAAGGACGGGGTCGCGATCGAAATGCAGACGTCGGACATGCCGGACACTCCGTGCCGGCGCCCACGACCTCCGAACGTTCAGCCTACACCCGGACGCGCCTTCACGCGCAAGGCAATTCGCTTGCTGGACGTTCTGGCCGTGGCTATAGTGGCAATTGACCCCATGCCAACCCGCTACGTGACGCTTGCGGTTGCGTTCGTCCTGCTGTCGGCGCCGCCGGTGTGGGCCCAACGGGGCGAGGCGAAGCAGCAGGTGGAGTTCGGAGTGCAGGTCGCGCAGCGCGGCCTCTGGCGAGAGGCGATCTACCGCTGGGAGCGCGCCACTCAGATCGATCCCACGTACGCCGCCGCGTTCAACAACCTCGCCGTCGCTTATGAGCAGGAAGGTGAGCTCGACAAGGCGCGAGCGGCCTACGAACGAGCCGTCGCGCTCGAGCCCAACAACCCGCTCATCAAGCAGAATTTCGATCTGTTCAAGGAAATCAATGATCGTGCGGCTCAGAAAGACGGTCGCCAGCTTTAGCCTGGCTTTCGTCGGCGCGCTCGCCGGCTGCGGCGGGGGCGGTTATACCGAAATCCCCATCGAAACGCCGATCGCGCCCAAGATGGACATCACGCCGTTCCAGCGTGTGTACGTAGCGGGCTTCCTCGCCGGCGCCAGCGACGATGTGGACGCGAACATGGAGACGGTGCGCCTGCTCCGCAGCCAGCTCCGGACGAAGAACGTCCTCCGGGTAGTGGACGCCGACACCGTGCCGCTGGCCGAGCGCGCACTGCAGGACGCGCCGCCAGCCCAGAACGGCGACACGCCGCCGGCGGCCGGCGCGCCGGGCGAGGCCCCCATCCAGGACGGGCAGCTCCCGGCGGCAACCGACGAGCGCAGCCTCGAGCCCTACACGAAGGTCTTCAGCGACACCGAATACTGGAAGCAGATCGGCGAGGAGCACCAGCAGCCCCTCATCGTCACCGGTTCGGTGGTGTTCCTGCCCCACGCCCGATCGGGCTTCGTCCAGCGTGAGCAGGAGGTCTACGACTCGTTCGGCCGGCGCCAGGTCGTTCCTGTGCGCACGTACATGGAGCGGAAGGGCTACATCCTGCGTCCCACCTTCGTCTTCATCGATGGCCGGACCGGCGAGCAGCTCTACAGCGAGACCTTCCGAGAGGAAATCCTCTATAACGCCAACCAGCAGACCCCGGCCTTGTCGTCCTATTTCGAGCTGATGGACCGGCTGCTCCCGACCTTTCTCAACACGTTGAGCGCACAGAAGATACGAGGCACGAGGGTGCTGCTGAAGTAGGGCCGGGAGGGCGGGCCTGCTCCCCTTGGCGGCCTGCCGGCCGTGGGCCCCTCGGGTGGGGTCCTTGAGCGAGGCCGAGTAGCCCGTGGCAGGCGACCAGGTCCCACTGCCGAAGGCGGCCTACCCTGAACGAGTGGGAGGGGCCCACCCCCCGGAGGGCGGCCCACGGGCCGCGAGGTCGGCCTGTCTTCCGTGCTACAATTCGAGGTTCCTGCGCCCTGGCGGCTGGTCCACAGTGCGCATCCTTTCAAGCGGAGAAGAACCGTGTTTGCGATTATCAAGGCCTCCGGCCGCCAGTTCCGCGTCGAGCCCGGCGCGATTATCGCCGTCGATGGCCACACCGGCGAGGCAGGCGCGCCGGTGTCGTTCGACCAGGTGCTGCTCGTCGGCAGGGACGCGGGCGACGTGCTCACCGGCACGCCCTTCGTGGACGGCGCCAAGGTGGTGGGCGTCATCGACCGCACCGACAAGGGCAAGAAGGTCCGGGTGTTCAAGAAGAAGCGCCGCAAGCAGTACCGCCGGACGCAGGGGCACCGCAGCCTCCTGACCCGCGTGCGCATCACCGAGATCCAGGCGTAGGACCATGGCAACAAAAAAGGGACAAGGCAGTTCTCGCAACGGGCGCGACTCGAACTCGCAGCGCCTGGGCGTCAAGCGCTTCGACGGCAACCTCGTCACCGGGGGCTCGATCCTCGTGCGCCAGCGTGGCCGCAGGTTCAAGCCGGGCCTGAACGTCGGCCTGGGCAAGGACGACACGCTGTTTGCGAAGGTCACCGGGCTCGTGAAGTTCGAGGACCACGGCTCGCGCGGCCGGTTCATCTCGATCAAGCCCGTCGAATAGCGACCCCAAAGAGACCACGAAGGCACGAAGGGACACGAAGGACGGCACGAAGACCGATTTTCGGGCGTGACGCATCACTCCCCGAAAACGGACTTCGTGAGCTTCGTGGTCGCCCTCGTGACTTCGTGGTTTCTTTTTTCTAATCATGTTCGTCGACGAAGCCGAAATCCACGTGAAGGCCGGCGACGGCGGCCGCGGGTGCATGAGCTTCCGCCGCGAGAAGTTCGTGCCGCGGGGCGGGCCCGACGGCGGCGATGGCGGCTCCGGCGGGTCGGTCTACCTGGTCGCGGATCCCCACCGCAACACTCTCGTCCATTTCCAGTTCAATCCGGAGTTCGCGGCTCAACGCGGAGGCCACGGGCAGGGCTCGAACCGCCACGGCAGGAACGGCAAGCCCCTCGAGATTCCCGTCCCCGTCGGCACCGAGGTGCTGTCGCGTGATCCCGACACGGGCGAGACCATCCGGGTGGCCGATCTCACCGAGGTGGGCCAGCGGATCCTGGTGGCGAAAGGCGGCCGCGGAGGCCTGGGCAACGCGCATTTCGCCACCTCCACGAATCGAGCACCGCGCAAGACCCAACCCGGCGAGCCGGGTGACGATCGTCGCCTGCAGCTCAAGCTGAAGCTGCTGGCCGACGTCGGCCTGGTGGGGTTCCCGAACGCCGGCAAGAGCACCCTCATCTCACGCATCTCGGCGGCCCGGCCGAAGATTGCCAACTATCCCTTCACGACGCTGACCCCACACCTGGGTGTCGTGTCGCTCAGCGACGATCGCACCTTCGTCGTCGCTGACGTGCCGGGACTGATCGAGGGGGCGCACGCCGGGCACGGCCTGGGTCACCAGTTCCTGCGCCACGTCGAGCGCACCAAGGTGCTCGCGCACCTCGTGGACGTCTCGAGCGAGTCGGGCCGCGATCCGGTTGACGACCTCGACACCATCCGCCGCGAGCTCGAGCTCTACAACCCGGCCATGCTGGAGAAGCCGCAGGTGATCGTGGCCACCAAGCTCGATGCCGTCGACGATCCGGCGCGGGTCAGCGCCCTGCAGAAGCGCGCGAAGCGGTTGAAGCTGCCGTTCTTCAAGGTCTCGGCCGCGTCCGGTGAAGGCGTGCCGCAGCTGCTCGAGGCCCTGTGGGTGCCCGTCGCCGAGGGCCGGAAGGCCGAACGCGACCTGGCGGCGGCCGCCGCGGACGCGTCGGCGTGACAACCGGCAGCCGCATCGGCCTGCTGGGCGGGACCTTCGACCCAATCCACCTTGGCCACCTCGCGGCGGCGCGCGCCGCCGACCGGGTCCTCCGGTTCGACCGCCTGCTGTTCATCCCCTCCAACGCTCCGCCACACCGGCCTGACAGCCCGCGTGCGTCCGGGTATCATCGTCTTCGGATGACGGCGCTGGCCGTGGCAGGCGTGCCCGGCTGGGAGGCGTCGGACGTGGAGCTGGCCCGCGGAGGCGCGTCCTACACGTTCGACACCCTGACCGCACTCGGGGAGCTCGAGCCGGCGTCGCAGTTCTTCTTCATCACGGGAGCCGATGCCTTTGCAGAAATTGCGTCCTGGCGCCGCTACCCCGAGCTGCTGGAGCTCGCCCACTTCGTGGTGATTGCCCGCACGGGGACGTCGTTCGACCGTATTCGCGCCCGCCTGCCGCAGCTGGCCGTGCGCATGGTGGCCTGCGACGTCGGGTCGCCGTCCGCCTGCCTCGCGGCGCCGTTTCCCTCGATCTTCCTGATCAACGCGGACACCCCCGACGTGTCCTCCACGGACGTCCGCCGCCGTGCCGCCGCCGGCGAGCCGCTGGCCGGCCTCGTGCCGGACGCGGTGGCCGGCTACATCGCCGAGCACCAGCTCTATGCCTGAGACCTCGTCTGGAGCCTGTCTTGCATGACGCAGCCTAGCCCTCGCCGCACGACGCGCGCCGCAAAGACCGCGACGAAGACCACTGCCAGCCGCCCGCGGCTGCCGAAAGCAATCCAGATCGCCATCGAGGCCGCGCAGGGCAAGAAGGCGATGGATCTCGTGGTCCTCGATCTGCGGAAGAGCGATGCCTTCACGGACTTCTTCGTGATTGCCACCGGCGCCAACCCGCGGCAGGTGCACGCGATTGCCGATGGCGTGGAACAGGCACTCAAGGCGGGGCACGTGCGCCCGTCGAACGTCGAGGGATACCAGCGCGCCGAGTGGGTACTGCTCGACTACTTCGACTTCGTGGTGCACGTGTTCTCCCCGGCGGCGCGCGGTTTCTACGGGCTCGAGCGGCTCTGGGCCACGGCAAAGCACATCCCGATCGACGAGGACGCGCCGGCGTCCTGACGACAGGCGCGCGGCGCCGGGGCTGAAGCCCCGGCGCTCCGTTACAGAAGTTCCGCGTGCCGGGCACGAGGTTCGGCCCGCCGGGCGCACTCGAGTTGGAGCGCCGGGGCTTCAGCCCCGGCGTCGGCGCGCGTGAGACTGCGCGCGCTCGCGAACCGCACGCTGGCAGCGGTCTTCCAACCACCCTGCGCGGCGTGCGGCAGCCCAATCCCGCGCCCGCTCGAGGGCGCCGTCTGCGACGCCTGCTGGTCGTCGCTGCTCCCGTTCCGTCCCCCGCTGTGCGCACGGTGCGCCGAGCCCCTGGCTTCGTGGCGCGCCGCCACCCTGGCCGCCATGCTCTGCCCCCGCTGTCGTCGCGGCCCTCGGCCCATCGAGCGTGCCGCTGCTATCGGTCCTTTCGAAGGCCGCCTGCGCGACGTCGTCCATGCGCTCAAGTACGGAGGCCGCCGCTCCGTCGCGTCACGGCTCGGCGCGCTGATGCAGGCGGCGGGCCACGAGGTGCTGGCCGGTGCCGACCTTCTCGTGCCGGTGCCGCTGCACCGGCGGCGCGAGTGGTCACGCGGCTTCAACCAGGCGCGCCTGCTGGCCCAGGCGCTCGGGCCGCCGGTTGCCGACCTGCTGGTCCGCGTGCGTGCGACGCCTCCGCAGGCGGACCTGCCCGCCGCGCGGCGCCACGCGAACGTCCGGGGCGCCTTCGCCCTCGCCCCGAGGCAGACGGCACGCCGCGCCGAATCGGGCCATCCCCGGCTCACCGGCCTGACCCTCGTGCTCGTGGACGACGTGGCGACGACGGGGGCCACACTCGACGCATGCGCGCGGGTGCTGGCCGACGCCGGCGCGCGCGAGGTGCGCGCGCTTACGGCTGCGCGAGCCGTGAGCGCACGGCCGCGATGACCGCGGCGGAGACGGCATCTCGATCCTGCTGCCCGTCGATGAGCACCCATCCCGGTGCGGCGGCCTGGCGCCGGTAGCTGGCACGCACGCGCGCCAGCAGGGGCAGGTCGCGCTCGAACTTGTCGCGCGCGGCGTGCTTGCGTGCGAGCGACACCTCGGGCGGGATGTCGAGCACCAGCGTCAACGAGGGCTGCGGCAGGTGCCGCTGCACGTCCAGCAGCCAGGCGGGGTCCAGCCCCTGCGCCTCGCCGTACGCGACGCTCGACGCGAGGTAGCGGTCGCAGATGACGATGTCCCCGGCGGCGAGCCACTCGTGCATGCGCGGGCGGAACTCGTAGCGGTTCGCGATGTAGAGCAGCTGCAGCGTGTCCGGCTCGTAATCGCGCTCGCCCTTCAGCGCCCGGCCGATCTCGGCGCCGATGGCCGTCGGGTACTCCGGGAACGACAGGAAGTGCACCTGCCGCCCCTCGGCGCGTAGGGCCTCGGCGAGGCGCTCGGACTGGGTCTGCTTGCCGCTCTGATCGAGGCCTTCGAAGGCGATGACGTGACCGTACATGTCAGGGATCAGGGATCAGGGATCAGGGATCAGGAGGAAGGGATCAGGATCGGGGTCTGAAATCGCGCTCATGCTTCGAGCGCCAGCATGTCGTCCAGCGTCTGGCGCCGCCGGGTCACGCGCCACTCCGCGCCGTCGATCAGCACCTCCGGCGGCAGCGGCCGTCGCAGGTAGTTCGAGCCCATCGCCGCGCTGTAGGCGCCGGTGTCGCGGATCACGACGAGATCCCCCACCTCAACGGGCGGCAGCAGCCGGTCACGCGCGAACGTGTCGGTGCTCTCGCAGATGGGCCCGACGACGTCCGCTGGCACGGGCGTGCCCGGGCGCGGGCGCACGGGCTCGATACGGTGGTACGCGTTGTAGAGCGCGGGGCGCATCAGCTCGGTCATGCCGGCGTCGAGCACCACGAACCGGCGCGCGCCCGGGAACTGCTTCACGTCGACGACGCGGGCGAGCAGGACCCCGGCCGCGCCCACGAGCACGCGGCCCGGCTCGATGGCCAGCTTCAGGCCCGATCCGCCGCCGGCCCGTACGATTCGGCGAACGTACTCGACGGGATCCGGCGCGGGGCCGCCCTCGTAAGCGATGCCGAGGCCGCCGCCGAAATCCAGGTGCTCGATGGCGATGCCCGCATCGCGCAGCTCACGCGCCAGCTGGACGACGGATTCCGCCGCCCGCTCGAGCGGGTCGAGGGAGGTGATCTGCGAGCCGATATGGACGTGGATGCCGACGGCCCTGAGCGACGGCCGCGCGGCCACATCCCGAAACAGCGCCGGCGCCGCGTCGATGGGCACGCCGAACTTGTTCGACTTCAGGCCGGTGGAGATGTGCGGGTGGCTCCGCGCGTCGATGTCCGGGTTGACGCGCAGGGCCACGCGCGCCACGGCGCCGCGATCCGCCGCGATGTGCGCGAGCCGATCCAGCTCGCCCGGCGACTCGACGTTGATGGCGAGCAGGTTCAGCGCGACCGCGCGCTCGAGCTCGTCGTGCCGCTTCCCGACGCCGGTGAACACGATGTCGCCTGGCGCGAAGCCGCATCGGAGGGCGACCTCCACCTCGCCCATCGAGTTGGCATCGGCGCCGCTCCCGAGGCTGCGCACCAGCCTGACGATGGCCAGCGCGGAGTTCGCCTTCATCGCGTAGTGGATGGCGTGGGGGACGTCGCCGAAGGCGGCGTCCAGCTGCTGGTAGGCGGCGCGGATGGCGTCCGCACGGTAGACGTAGGCGGGGGTGCCCGCCGCGGCGGCAATCTGCTCCAGGGTGTCGGCGTCTGTCGCGGGGACGGCAGGGCCGGCCGGCGCGGCGGGATGGGCGCTCATCAGCCAGCGATCATAGCGCGAAGGGCCGCCGGGCCACGCATGGGTTTCGTGGTATTCTGGCCGCGCCTGCCGGGGCACCGCAGCCGCGTTTCATGCCAGATCCCTCACCGGTCACCACGGACGCCATCGACGCGTTGATCCAGCGATGCCTCGCGGGCGACCAGCAGGCATGGGAAGAGATCGTCCGCCAGCACCGGCGCAAGGTCTTCAACATCGCCTACAAGTTCACCGGCAAGCACGACGAGGCCGAGGACCTGACGCAGGACATCTTCCTGAAGATCTTCAAGTCGCTGCACACCTTCGA
>JADZCN010000090.1 GCA_020851565.1 Acidobacteriota bacterium
ACGAAGGTGTCGGCGGGCCACAGCTGCCGTTGGAGCTCGTCGCGCGACACCAGCTGGCCCGGACGCGAAATCAGGTACGCCAGCAGCTCGAAGGGCTTGTCCTGCAGATGGACGCGCCGGCCCTGCCGGCGCAGCTCCCGCTGCCGGAGGTCGAGCTCGAACACGCCGAACCGGACGAACCCGTCGTCGACGCCGTGCGGACCCATGGCCCTGAGGGTACAGGCGTTTGTATACCAGCCCAGATGGCGCCGCAAGTAGCTGTCCTGGGACGCTTTGCCGGTTCAGCCACAATTCGGCGCCCGTTCATGGCGGTCCACGGTTCAGTTGCGTAGAACACCGCGTTATCTACATGCGATGCCCACTGGCTTGCCGGCCGGTGGCGAAGGAGGCGCACATGGCAATCGGACGAAGCGTTTCGACGGCGACGCGAGGGTTGCTCGTACTGGTGTGGGCGAACGCGATGCTCCTGGGCCTCACGGTACCGGCCGGGGCGCAATCTGCGCGGACGCCGGAGCAGGAAGTGGAGGCGCTGGTGATGGAGTACACGCGGCTCGAGGACGCGGCTGACATGGCCACGCAGAGCAAGTTGATCGCGCCCGACCGCTGGTGGCACGGGGCCGGCGGGCGCCGGACCGACAACGCCACGTGGATGAAGGTCCAGCAGGAGGGTTTCGCTAACAGCGCGAAGCGGTATCCGGGCCTGCACACCATGCGGGAGGTTCGTGATCTGAAGATCAAAATGGTCGCGCCAACGGTCGCCGTGGCCAGCTTCATCTGGTTCCCCAACCGGCTCATCCCCGGTGATCTGCCGATGGACAAGGTGCAGACCCTCGGGCCGTCCCCGATCCCGCAGGTGGTCAGCTCGGTGTGGGCGCGACAGGCGGACGGCTGGAAGATCGTCAGCAGCCACTCCTCGCCGCTGTACACGCGATAGACGCGACGGACGGGGAATCAGGAATCAGGGATTGGAGGGGGCCATGGTGCGACCGGTGTGTATCGGTGTGGTGTGTGCGCTGCTGGTGGTCGGATCGGCTGGGGGCGCGTCCGCGCAGGGGAAGGCCGAGCAGGAGCTGATCCAGGTCGAGAAGGACTGGTGCACGGCCATGCAGAAGAAGGACGCCTCGTTCCTGGAGCGCATGCTGGCGACGGACTACGTCGGCATCTCCATGCGGGGGATGACCAACACCAAGGCCGACGCGACGAAAGGTATCAAGGACCCGGCCACGCGGCTCGACGTCTGCGTGGACACCGACTTCAACGTGCGCGTCTACGGCGACGTGGGCGTGGTCATCGCGCGCTACACCCGTGCCGGGGTGGACGCCGGCGGGCCCTACAAGGACCGCACCGGCTGGTACACCGACGTGTTCGTCCGTCGAAACGGTCAGTGGCAGTGCGTGGCGAGCCAGTCCACGACCACCGTGGCCGCGTCCCGGTAGGCCGGCCAGGCCGACACAGTCCCGTCTGTCGCCCCGGAGGTATCACATGAAGAGACTCTGCCTGCTCCTCACGGTCCCACTCGTCATCGCCGCCGTCGCACGCGGGAGCGCACAGGCGCCGCCGCCGAGTGCCGAGGCGAAACGGCTCGCGATGTTCGTCGGCACGTTCGAG
Organism: Acidobacteriota bacterium; assembly: GCA_020851565.1. GTDB lineage: Bacteria > Acidobacteriota > Vicinamibacteria > Vicinamibacterales > UBA2999 > VFZN01. The sequence continues at coordinate 1,609 of JADZCN010000090.1, forward strand.
TGCGAAGGGGCCTCCGTCAACAGTCCCCTGGGTCCGGCCGCGAAGATGAGCGGCAGGATGACGGGACGCCTGCTCGCCGGAGGACACACGCTCGAGTTGACGGGCGGCGATGCGTCCGGGCCGTTCGGCGGCGTGCAGTGGGGCGAGCTGCATGCCTACGACGCTGCCGGGAAGGTGTACCGCGTCATGGGCCATCAGGCCGATGGGCAGGTCTGGTACGGCTCATCGTCGGTGACGGGCAACGTCTGGCGGTTCACCTTCACCTGGGTCGTGAAAGGTGTGGCGTATCAGTCCCGCACGGAGTTGGCCTTCGCCGCCGATGGCCGCACCTACGACTGGAAGAGCGAGGTCTCTACCGACGGGAAGACGTGGGTGCCCTTCGGGCAGCAGAAAGGGAAGAAGGTGTCATAGCGCGTGTTGGTCCCCGGTAACGAGAAGGAGGTTGTGATGCGTTCGACACACAGGCTGCTGTTGGCGGCACTGGCACTGGTTCTCATCGGCACGCCGCTCGTGGCGCAGGTCTACAAGCACTACTCGCCAGGCCCGGTGTGGACCGTGACGATGATCCAGATCGCATCGGGCATGGACCAGATGTACATGCAGTACCTCGACACCCAGTTCAAGAAGTCCGAGGACGCACAGGTGAAGGCGGGCTTCATGAAATCCTACAAGGTGCTCCGCACCCTGGATGAGGGCGGCGAATGGAACCTGCTGATCCTGCGGGAGTACGCCAGCCTTGCGGCCGTCGAAGCCAACACCGAGAAGGCCGATGCGCTCCTCCAGCAGACCGAGGGCCCGGACCAGTCGCAGATGCAGGGCTATCAGGACCGGGCGAAGTATCGCGAAGTGGTCGGCTGGAAGTACGCGCGCGAACTGCTGCTGAAGTGACGCGGAGTCACAGTCATGGGGGACGTCATGGTGGTCAAGTCAGACGGCAGAAGGCAGAAGGCAAAAGGCAGAAGGCAGAGGGCAGAACGCGCGCTCGTCGTTGGGGTGCTCGCGGCGATCGCCGTGGTCCTCGGTGCCGTGCCGGCGGCGCAGGCACCGCCACCGAGCCCGGAGCTGAAGAAGCTCGAGGCGCTCCTCGGCACCTGGAACATCGATGGCGACGTGCAGGCGACCCTGGTCAGCCCCGCGGGACGGTTCACGGGCACCGAACGCGTCGAGTGGCTCCCGGGCGGTCGGTTCATGGAGCTGAGCCGGGATGCGAAGGGACCCACCGGGCCGGCCCGCCACCGAATGGTGTTCGGGTACGACGTTGTCGCGAAGACGCACACCGCGAAGTGGTTCGACCTGACCGGCGGAGGCGCGGGCAGTTTCACGTTCACCATCGCCGGCAGCACCTGGAACTGGGCCGGCACAGGCTTCAACGGCGATGGCACGGCCTTCCACGAACGCTGCGTGTTCGCGTTCTCCGCGGGTAGCTCGCACACGCGAAAGTGCGAGCACTCTCCAGACGGCCAGGCGTGGTCGCCGAGCTTCGCCGGCACCTACACCAAGGTCAAGTGACTGCGGGAGGATGACATGACACGTCGCACGCTGTTCGCAGCAGGCTTCGGCCTCTCGATTGCCGTCCTCTCACTCACGCTCCGGGCCCAGGGGGACATGTCGGCCGGCACGTGGGAAATGAACGTCGCAAAGTCCTCCTCCACCGGTGCACTGGCGAAGAGCCAGACGCGCACCTGGGAGGTGTCGGGGCAGTCGGTGAAGTACACGATGAAGGGCGCCGACGCGCAGGGCAAGCCGTTGCTGGTGCAGTACGCCGCGGCCTACGACGGGAAGGACTATCCGATTACCGGCGATGCGGGTTCGGACACGATCGCGCTGACGCGGGTGGACGAGCGCAACTTCCGGTTCACGCAGAAGAAGGCGGGCAGGGTCGTCAGCACCGGGACACGAGTGGTCTCGCCCGACGGCAGGACCGTGACGGTGACCTCTGAGGGCACCAACGCCGCCGGCCAGCCGACGAAGGCGGTGTTGGTGTTCGACCGGCGATAGAGGAGGAGGAGGAGGGTTGCGAACCACGCGCCGCCAGGTTCTTGCCGCCTTCAGCGTGCTGATCGCGTGTCCCGCGAGGGCAGCCGGACAGAGGCCCGCGCCCACACCGCCGCCGCCCCGTCTGCCTTCGGGCGATTTCTCGCCATTCCGGCAGAAAGGGTTTGCCGGCACTGCGTACGGCGCCGCGGCCCTGGAGCAGCCCGGGTGCCCGCTGGCGGTGCGGGTGACCGCGCTCCATCACTCCGAGCGCGGGGTCACGCTGTCCATGGAGGTGAGCAACCTCGGCGCGACCACGTCCAGCCGTCAGGTGCTCGGCGCCTGGGTGCTGGTCCACGACGGAACCATCCGCGCCTATCAGGTCTGGGTC
>JADZCN010000091.1 GCA_020851565.1 Acidobacteriota bacterium
CTGGTCGCGCAGGCCCGCGTCACCCCGCGGATTGAGCCCCTGCACGCGATCGAGCCCGTAGCTGCGGCCGTCGGGCATCACCAAGCGGTGGAACGCCACGGCCAGACGCGTCTCACCGAGCGTGCGGACCGGACGCGTCTCGCCGAGCACGCGCGCGCCGGCGGGAATCACCACCACATGCCCGGCATGCGCGAAGACGGGCTGCGTGATCAGGCTCACCACGGGCGCCGCATCCGAGCCGTCGAGACGATTGGTCAGGACCGCGTCGATGAACGTGCCTTCCAGCAGGCGATGCAACGGGCCGGCCGCCTCGATCGGCGGCGTGTCGGCGGGACGGACGGGCGCGGACACGTCCGTGGGCAGCGTCGCGGCCCGCCCCACGTCCGCGGACGGCGGGGCCTGCATCGCGGGCGGCGCCTGGCGAGCGCTGGCCCGGACAACGGCGTCGGCCACCGCCTCCAGGGAGGGCGCGGACGGCACGGCCTCGGGGGGAGGCGTGGGCGCCGACGCCCCGTCCTGAGGACGCAGGCCCTCGGGCCGCCGCGACAGCACGACGTTGCTGGCGAAGAGGCTGTCGAACTCGCGACGCCGTCGCTCGGCCACCATGGGGTCTTCCGCACGTGGACCACTCGCCACGTCGGGGCGTCCAGCCGCCGGGGGATCCGGCGCGGCGGCCGCGGCCTCGAGGGCGGCACGCGCTTCCATGGCGCGGAGCCGGTCCTGATACTCGCGGACCCGGTCGGCGCTGGCCGGGGCGGCCGGTCGGGTCGTGGCGGGTGGGGCCGCCGGCGGCCGCGGCTGGCCGGCGAGCAGGATGATCAGCAGCATCACGGCCGCGACCCCCACCATGATCCACGTCTGCAGCCGGCGCGGGAGCACGCCGCTCGGCGCCGTGCGATGGTCCGTCACGGGCACCGTGCCCGGTGCCGGGTCGTCTGGCCGACTCATTTAGCGCTCCACCTGTTCGAAGGGGAAGCGCCGGGCGCCCAACGCCAGATAGCCGCGGTCGAGGACCTTCGGCACGATGTAGGTGCCGTGATCCACCTCGAAGCTGAGCACGCTCGGCTTCCCGTCGACCATCTCGTAGATCGCGGGCAGTTCCTTGGCGTCCGTCCGCACGTAGGTCTTCTCGCCGTCGTGCCAGATGGCGCGCACGTAAAAGGGCTTGCCGTAGGTGGGCGCGATGTACGGAAACTGCAACGTGGTCGGATACCGCTGCCGGTAGGTCGCCGCCGCCTCGGACGCGCGTCGCTCGGTGGCCTCGACCACGGCGCGCGACTCGGCGAGACGGGCTTCGAGCGCTTCGACCTGGGCCGCCGTGTAGAGGCGCGGGGGCGCGACCGGCCGGGCGTCGTCGCTGGCCACGTAGACCTTGAGATCCGGCGGGGCGGCCTTCTCGGTGAGCACGAACGAGTAGATGGCCCCCGACGCGGTGACCAGGTTCAGATTGGTCTCGGCCCCCGCCTTGGCGGGCTTGACGTGCGCGATGTTCCGGGTGGCGCTGATCACCCAGTAGTCGCGATCGCCGCAGATGACATCGAGAATCTCGTCCTGCTCCGGCAAGACGATCATCGTCGTGTAGCGTAGACGCGTCTGCAGCGGCACCAGGGTGTGCGACGAGACCGCGATCTCGCGCACGCCGTCCTGGGCCAGGGCGACGATCGGCAGTCCGCCGAGCGCCAGAGCGAGTGCGAGACCGCACGCGCGAGGGAGCCATCGAGTCATCAGAACCTCCTTCACACCACGGCAGGCGCGACCGCGCGCGCCTGCGTCAGAGACACCACCGGGGCCGGGCCGGCCCCGAACATCTGCGCACTCTCCGGATCCACGGCAAGGGTCAGCACCTTGGTGAGTCGCGGGCGCTTCAGCAGCAACTGGCGCTTCGGCACGAGACCCGCGACGAGCGCCAGTTCCTCGTCGTTGAGCTGGAACAGGTCTGCGTACTGCTGACGGTCGAGCGCGGGATTGGCAAGCAGCAGCTTGGTCGGACAGCTCTCCACGACCGTGCGCAACAGATCCGCCGAGGCGAAGTCGTCAATCGACTGCGTGGCGAGCACCATCGCGGCGTGCTTCTTGCGCCAGGTCTTGAGTGCCTCCTGGACGTAAGCGCGCAACCGCGGATGCTGGATGAAGCGCCACGCCTCGTCCATCACGCAGAGCTTCAGCCGCGCCGCGTCCGCGGGGTCGAGCACGCGGGCGTTGATGCGATGCAGGACGTAGAACAGGAGCGGCTCGAGGGGCGCCGGGAACTCGCGCATGGCCTCGAAGTCGAACACCTGCAGCGGGGCCAGGGAGAGCGTGTCGTCCACATGGTCGAAGAGGCCGGCATAGCGGCCGCCCTCGACCCACTTCTGGAGGCGCGCGTGCAGGGCGCGAGGCAAGAGGTTCGCGACCGTGAACAGCCGTCGCTGCGCGCGGTCGAGGACGTAGAGGCTCTCGATCGCCTCGTACACCTCCCGATCTTCGAGGTCGCTCAGCCGGTAGCCGTCCTCGCCTTCCAGCAGCACCCGGACAAAGGCGTGCAGGAAGTGCAGATGTTCCGGGGTCGGCGGCAGCGCGAAGGGGTTGATCTGTACGGCGCCCGGCTGCAGCCCCAAGGTCACGTAGCTGGCCCCGAGGGCGCCCGCCACCCGGCGATAGC
>JADZCN010000092.1 GCA_020851565.1 Acidobacteriota bacterium
CCAGCCGCGCGGCGCACTGTGCCGCGCGCCCCGCCGAAGACCCCGCACTGTCGCCACCCACGCGGGTACGGTGGCGTGAGCGACCACCTGTTTGGGCCGCTCGCGGTGCCAAACGCGCGGCCAGCGCGGTGGTCGCTCACGCCACGGATGCCGGTCGCCGCCGAGTTAGTCGCAGACCAGGTTGCGCGCTCAGTGCCAGTCCGAATCCGTCGCGGGAACCTGCCGCTGTCCGCCCGGTTCCAACGTCTGAAACCTACGCGCAATCCGCGCGAGATCAACTCTGTCCACACGCGGCAAACCACCACGAGTCCACCGCGGACACTACCCCGACAACATCGTCGACAACTTGTTCGACAACGCCGCCGCTGTCGTCCCTGTTCACGGCAAGGATCTCGTCGTGCAACACGAGCCGGCGCGCGGTTCGTCGCTCGCGGATCTCCACGCGTGTCACCCAGTCATGCGAGAACGCGATCACGAGCGGATCGCCGCGTCACTCGCCGCGGAGCACATCCGCTTGCTTGCATGTTCGACGTCTGGACCCGCCAGATCTCGCTTGACGATCGACGCGGAGGGTTGTATTCGCTCGGTATCCCGGCTCCGCGCACGCGCTGACACGGCCGTGCGTCTCGCGCGGGTTCGACGGCGTCCTCAGGACCTGCTCGAACGAGCCACTGCCAAGCGGCTCTCCTCGCAACGAACGCCGGCGCCACGCCGCGTTCCTCAACCTGACAACTCGCGGTGATTGAAACCGCGCACGGCGCGCCGCTTCGCGCAAGCAGTCTCCGGAAGTCCTCGGCCGCCTCAAGGCTTCGCTCGCCCCGCTCGCCGCGGGCGCGGCCTTGACCCGTCCGGCGGACTTCGCGGATCGGCAGCTATCGAGGCATCGCGGAAGAACCGCGCATGGAAAGCCACTCACCGGCCAACGTCGAGGAGCACGAACATGTCGCAATTCGCCGAGAGGTTCGACCCGGTCGACGACGCTGAGCGGAGGTGGCTGGAACCTGTTGCCCGCTACCTCGAAGTCCTGCAAGAATGGTCCTTGGAACGCCTTACTGACGGCACTGGCACCGTTCCGCACCCGGAGCAGCACCATGAAGAGCCGTGCCCGTCAGCAACCGGCCACCACGCCGGCCCCCGGACGTACCGCAGTCGCCTACGTCCGCGTCTCCTCCAAGGAACAGGAACAGGGATTCTCGATCCCGGCGCAGCGGCATCTCCTCACCGAGTACGCCGCGCGCGAAGGTCTCCACGTCGTCCAGGAGTTCGAGGACGTCGAGACGGCCAAGCGCGCCGGACGAACGGCGTTCGGCGGGATGGTCGCGTTCCTCCGCAAGCGAGGGTCGTCGTGCCGGACACTCCTCGTTGAGAAGACTGACCGGCTTTACCGCAACATCAAGGACTGGGTCACGATCGACGAGCTCGGCATCGAGGTGCACTTCGTCAAGGAGAACGTGGTCCTTTCCGAGGACTCGCGCTCGTCCGAGAAGTTCATGCACGGCATCAAGGTGCTGATGGCCAAGAACTACATCGACAACCTCGGCGAAGAAGTGCGCAAGGGGATGATCGAGAAGGCCCGCCAGGGCCACTGGCCCACCGTGGCGCCCGTCGGCTACCAGAACAACCGGTCTACGCACCGAATCGAGCCCGATCCCGAACGCGCGCCGATCGTCGTGAAGCTGTTCGAGTGGTATGCCTCAGGCGAGTACTCGCTGAAGGCGCTCACGAAGCTGGCTACCGCCGCCGGGCTGACGAACCGCACGGGCGGCTCGCCGCTCGTCAAGGCGAAGATCCACCAGCTGCTGCACAACCCGATCTACTACGGCGAGTTCTACTGGCTCGGGCAGCTGCACCAGGGCCTGCACACGCCGATCATCTCGCGCGGGCTCTTCGACTGCGTGCAGCAGGTCTTTGCCTCGGCGAACCGCCCGCGCCACACGAAGCGGCGGCACGCGTTCGCCGGACTCGTCACCTGTGGACGATGCGGGTGTGCTTACACCGCGGAGACCAAGAAGGGCCAGTACGTCTACTACCACTGCACCGGCCATCGTGGCCCGTGCGGCAACACGTACGTGCGCGAGGAGGAACTGGTCAGGCAGTTCGGCGCCGTCCTGCAGCAGGTCCGCATCCCTGGCGAGCTCGCGGGGAAGCTCGCGACGGTCCTGCGGGAGAGCCAGGCCGACAAGGAGAAGTTCGCGCGGACGGCACTGCTCCGGCTGCAGCAACAACAGCTGCTGCTCCGCTCGAAGTTGGATCGCGTCTACGAAGACCGCCTCCGCGAGGCAATCCCCGAAGAGCTCTGGAGCGCGAAGTCGGCGGAACTGCAGGAGGAACTCCGCCGCGTGCGGGCCGACATGGAGCGGCACGAGACGGCCAGCCAGGCGTACGAGACCGCGGGGCTGCAGATTCTCGAACTCGCGCAAACCGCCTATTCGTCGTACGTTGCGAAGAATCCGCACGAACAGGCGCGTCTGGTCAGAACGCTCGTATCGAACTCCACGTTCGATCGCGGAACTCTCACGCCTGCTTACATTAAGCCGTTCGATGTGTTTGCGAGGGGGAGCGAAAGTGGAGATTGGCTCCTCGGGCTGGATTCGAACCAGCAACCCTCCGGTTAACAGCCGGATGCTCTGCCGTTGAGCTACCGAGGAACGCGGCAGGTGCGCGCCCACGGGCAGGACTCCCGCGGGCGAAAGGAACCCCTATCGTAAACCGACTTCGCCCTGCGCCGCAAATCCCTTCCGCACCATACGCCCCCAGCCCCGGCGCCCCCGGAAGAAGTCCAGCGTGCCCTTCAGCCGCCACCACGTCGTCAGCTGCCGGAACCCGAAGTTCTCCAGCACGCCCAGCGCCGCCAGCAGCAGCAGGTCGCGGACGCGCGGATACCGGCGGAACGACACCTCCTCCAGCAGCACCGCCATCACCGAGATGAGCGAGCCGTAGGCGATGGCCGTCAGGAAGAACAGCTGCGCGAAGACCACGTCCACCAGCCCGAAGGCCAGCGCCGCGCCGTTGACCAGGTAGCCGAGCGACTCGACGACCGGGCCCGCCGCCTCGAAGATGGCGAAGTACGGCAGCGCGAACAGCCCCACGACGCCGTGCCGTGCGCTGCCCATCATCGCCGCGTGCGCCGTGAGCACCTGCAGCGTCCCCCGCTGCCAGCGGTTTCGCTGGTTCGCGAGGATGGACGCCGACTCCGGCACCTCCGTCCAGCACACCGGATCGGGCTGGAAGACAATGCGGTAGGGACGCTCGCGCTGGCGCTGCAGGCGGTGCAGCCGCACGATGACCTCCATGTCCTCGCCAATCGTGTCGGTGCGGAACCCGCCCGCCTCGATCACCACGTCGCGCCGGAACACGCCAAAGGCGCCCGACACGATCAGCAGCGCGTTGGCCGCCGACATGGCGACGCGCCCGGCCAGGAACCCGCGCAGGTACTCCACCACCTGGAAGCGCGCCAGCCACCGCCGCGGCAGCCGCACCTCGGTCACGCGGCCCGCCTCCACGGTGCAGCCGTTCACGATGCGGACAATGCCGCCCATGGCGACGGTGTGGGGATCCTCCAGGAACGGCAGGACCGCGCGGGCCAGCGCGTGCTCCTCGAGCAGCGAGTCGGCGTCGATCACGCACACCAGGTCGTGCTTCGCCGCGTTGAGCCCCGCGTTGATGGCGTCGGCCTTTCCGCCGTTCGCCTTGTCGATGACCACGAGGTTCGGATGGTCGAGCGAGCGGTAGAGCCCGCGGACCGGCGCGGTCTCGAGCGGCTGCTGATACGCGACGGGTGCGCGCATGAGCCCGAAAGCGCGCCGCGCCGCGTCGAGCGTGCCGTCCACCGAGCCGTCGTTGACGACCACCACCTCGTACTGCGGGTAGTCCAGCAGCAGCAGCCCGCGCAGGCTCTCCGAGACGGTCGCCTCCTCGTTGAAGGCCGGCACGACGATCGAGATGGGCGGCGTGGCCGGGGAGCGCAGCACGGTGTCGAGCTCGCGGGGGGTCCACCGCCGCCGGTGCTGCATCAGGCGGAGGAAGGCCACGACCGAGAACCCGAGGTACAGCGAGTTGAGGGCCAGGAAATAGGACAGGACCACGAGGTCGAAGCCCTGGATGACGGCGACGAGCGTCTCCCTCACGGCCGCTCGTACTCCCACAGGAAGTGGCGCGCCAGCTCGAGGCCATGGCCGCCGAGGCCCGAGGCCTCACGCGCGCGCAGCGCCGCCAGCCCTGGCTGCCCGAGCCACGCCAGCGCCCGCGCCCCCTGCGCCGCCACCTCCCACTCGTCGTCCAGGTGCGCGGCCAGGTACGGCACGATGTCGGCGCGCCCCGTGCGGCCGAGGGCCTGCGCGGCGTTCGCGCGGACGCGCGGGTCGGCGTCGCCCAGCGCGCGCAGGGCGTGATAGGCGGCGCGGTCGCCGACGCCAATGGAGCCGATGGCGCGCCACGCGCCCGCGCGCACGCGCGCGTCCTCGTCCGAGGTCCACTCGAGCAGCGTGGCGCGGGCACCGGCGCCGCCGACCCTCGCCAGCACCTCGGCCAGCAGCAGGCGCTCGTCGGGGTCCGTCGCGCCGCGCGCCACGATCGCGCCGGTGACGGAGGGGCCGATGCGCCGGAGCGCCTCGACGAGGCGCGCCTGCTGGTGGCGGGACTGCTGCCCGAGCCGCCCGAGCAGCGCCTCGACGGCGGCCGCGTCGCCAATCGTGCCGAGCGCGTCCACGGCCGCGGCGCGCACCTGGTCGCTGGGATCGTCCAGGAGCGCAACCAGCGCGGGCACGGCGCCGGCGTCGCGGACCAGGCCGAGCGCGAGCGCGGCCTTCGATCGCGCGGCCCACGGGCCGCGCGCCAGGCTCGCGCGCCAGTCGTCCAGCAGCCCGAGCTCGCGCGCCACGATCCGCGTCCGCTCCACGGCGGCGCCGCGCACCACGCGCAGTGGCTCGACGAGCGCGTCGGCCACGAGGCCGCGATGGCGGCGGATGGCATGGCCGAGGATGGCCAGCGCGCGATCGCGCGCGCCGTCCGCGCCCTCGACGGCTTCGCGGACCACTGGCGCGTATTGCGCACGGTGCCGCGCGCGGCGGGAGGCGCGCCAGTCGCGGATGACACGCTGCGCAATCACCACGATCAGCAGCAGGACGACCGCCCCGGCCAGGGCCAGCAGCAGGGGCATCAGCGCGTCGCGCAGCGCTTCGGCGAGGACAACCACGGCTCTACCGGAGCAGGCGGGCGATGCGCGCCAGCAGCTCCTGCGGGCTGAAGGGCTTGGTCAGGTAGTCGTCCGCGCCGAGCTCGAAGGCGCGCATCACGTCCTCCTCGCGCGAGCGGGTGGACACCACGATGACGCGGGGGCGCGGCTCGGGCAGCTCGCGGAGGCGCGCCAGGACATCGAAGCCCGAGCGCTTGGGCAGCATCAGCTCGATCACCATGACGGAGGGCGCGCAGGTGTCCACCTGGTGCAGCGCCGCCTGGCCGTCGAAGGCCACCACGGTCCGCAGGCCCGCGGCCTTGAGGCGTGCGTCGATGATGTGCACCACGTCGGGGTCATCGTCCACGACGAGGACGGTGGACTGCCCGGCGGCCGCGCCAGCGCCGTGGAGCACGACGGGCCTGCCCACCACCTGCGCCTGCGCCAGCGCCGCCTCCGCCTGCGCCAGCAGCGGCTCGATGAAGCGCTCCGCCGAGAGGCCGGATGCCGCGATGCCCGCACACGCCGCGTCGAGGCCCGCGGCGCGCGCGATGTCGAGCACACCGCCGATGCGCCGGGCCGCCACGCCGGCCGAGGCGCCCGGCATGAGGACCACCAGCTGGGTCTCGCTGTAGCGCCCGAGCAGGTCCTTGCGCCGAAGATCGTCGACAAAGAGCGCCGCGAGGTCCGCCATCGCCTGCGGGGGCACGCGCACGAGCCCGAGGGCGGCGGGCCCGTGCCGCAACACGTCGCGCGCAGCCGCCACGAAGGTGTCCGACGCCATCAGTCCCCCGCCCGCGCGTGGGGCTGGCTGCTGGTCCCCCTTGGGTCGCATCAACAGCCAGCGCACCCGCAGCAGCATCTCGACTGCGTGAACGGGCTTGGTCAGATAGTCGTCCGCGCCGAGGGCGAATCCCGCCATCCGATCCACGGTGGAGGCATGCGAGGCCACCAGCACGACCGGGATGTCCGCCAGCGCCGGATCGCTCTTCATCTTGCGGCAGACCGCGTGGCCGTCCAGCTCGCCGGACAGCTCCACGTCGAGCAGCACCACGGCAGGCCGGTCGGTCCTCGACACGGCCAGGGCACGCAGCCCGTTGCCCGTGGACGTGACTCGATACGCCGCGCCGTGCAGGTCGTCGGTCATCTGCGAGGCGAGCGTGCGGTCGCCGATGACGAGCAGCACGTGCGCGCCCGCCAGCGGGCCGGGCGCCGCCGCCCACACCGGCGGTACGGCCGCCAGATCCGTGGCGAACGCCTGCTGCAGCTCGTCGAATGCCTGCCGCACGCGGGGCAGGTCCTCGGCCGGCGACTGCTCGAGCAGGCGATCCAGCGCCCCGGCACGCTCGCTCACCGCAGGCATTCCCACGAGCGCCGCGATGCCCGACAACCTGTGCACGATCTGTCGCAAGGCGAGGATGGGCCCCTGGGCGCCTTTCTGCTCGATCTCGGCGATCAGGGCGTCGATGCTGGCGGCGCGCTTCGAGAAGCCGGAAATGAAGCGGCTGCGTGCCTCACGGAGTGAGGTTTCGGCGTCGTCTTTCTCGGGGGCGGCCTGCACCGGTGCAGGGAGCACGGGTGCGGGGTGCAGGGGTGCAAGGTGCAGGGGTGCGGGGTGCACAGGTGCGGGGTGCGGGGTCTCGCCGAAGCGGCCAGGGGCCGCGGGCCGCGAAGGCGAGGGCTCGGGCTTCGAAGGGGGCTCGGGCAGCCGGTTAGTGACGGCTGGTGCCAGGGCCGACAGCAGCGGAGCCAGTTGGGAGGCCAGGAGCGTCGCCAATGCCTCCGCGTCCGGAGAGACACGGGAACCGAGGGCAGACTCGAGCTCCGCGGTGAGGACGCCCACGGCCTGCCCGTCACGCAGCACCGGCACGGCAATCGCGGCGGGGCGGCTTGCGCTCCCGGCGCGCGTGCGGGTACGCCGCTCGGTGAAGGCGACCGCGGTCAGCGCCCGCGCGTCCAGCGGCAGCGGGCTGATCCGGCCGAGGAATGCTTCGCTGTAGCCGTGCGAGGCCAGGACGTCCAGTTGCGTACGGTCTGGGCTGCAGGCCCAGACGGCTACCCCCGTGGCCCCCAGAAGGCGTGCCGCCGGCTCGAGACGTGCAGCGGCCTCGGAGATGCCGCTCAGGCTGGCCGTGGCAGGCGCCATGATCGTGCCTGCCGAAGTGTGGTCACCCTCGCGCGGCGCTGGCGCCCCCCCTGGTGGTAGGGGGACGGCTGAGAGTCCCGCGGGCACACGCTCACTCGCCTCGCCGGCGGCCGGGCCGGGCTCGCGTCCGCCAGCCGCCGACGACACCGATAGCCCGAGCGTCGACACCCCCCGGCGGGAGGTCGCCTCTTCTGGCTCGCGCCCACGCCGACGAATCAACGTCACGGTAATCCCGACACACACGAGGGCCGGGGTCGCCAGTGCTGCGGCGACCTGGACCAGGGCCGATCTCACGGCCGGGGTTATCGGCCGGAGATCACAGAAGCGTCAGGGCGGGATGGGTGCAAGGGTGCAGGGGTGCAGGGTGCTTGGGTGCAAAGGGTGCATTGGTGCATGGCCCGAGAACAATATGAACGCGACGAGCATGTGCACTTCGCGGCAGTGGTGTGCACGCGCCCGCGTGGCCGCACCCGTTCACTGGCACCCCCGCACGTTCACGCTTGCACGCGTTGCACCCCTGCACCCTGCACCCCCTGCACCCCTGCACCCCTGTACCCCTGTACCCCTGCTGCCCCCCTGCACCCCGCACCCCGCCCTTCCGATACCCCAATCGATGAGTTCTGTTCGTCTTGCCCTGCTCGCCTGCCTCCTCGCGCTGCCCACGGGCGTCGTGCCGGCCGCCGCTGGCCAGCCGTCCGGCGAAGCAGTGCTCAAGGAGGCACGCGCCGCGGCCACCAGCGGACGACGCGCCGAGGCGCTCGCGATGCTCGAGTCCCGGCTCTCCGCCGCGCCGCGCGACGTGGACGCGCGCCTGCTCTACGGCCTCATCCTCTCGTGGGCTGGTCGCTACGACGATGCGCGACGCGAACTCGAGCAGGTGCTTGCCCAGGCGCCGGCGTACACCGACGCGCGCGTCGCGTTGGCCAACGTGGAGTGGTGGTCGGGACGGCCCGAGCGTCTCGAGGCGGTCGCGGCCGAGGGGCTGCGCCAGCAGCCGGGCGACTCGCGGTGGATGGTCTACCGGGCCCGCGCGCTCGACGGCATGGGCCAGCCACGGCAGGCGCGCAATGTCATCGATCGCGTGCTGGCGCGCGACCCAGGCGACGTCGCCGCGCGCGCCCTCGGCGAGCGCATCGATGCGAAGCTCCAGCCCTGGTCGGCGCAGCTCACCCACACCGCCGACTGGTTCGACGATGGGCGGGAGGCGTGGAAGGAGACAGCGGCCACCCTCGGGCTGAAGACGGGCGTGGGCACGGTGCTCGCCCGTGCCAGCTACTCCGAACGCTTCGGCATGGCCGACACGCAACTCGAACTCGAAGCGTACCCGCGCTTCCGCCCGGGAACCTATGCCTACGTCAACATCGGCGCCAGCGCGGACCAGACGCTGTATCCCACCCGGCGCGTCGGCCTGGAGCTCTACCAGTCGCTGGGCCGCGGCTTCGAGGCGTCGGGCGGGTGGCGCAGCCTGGACTTCGGCGAGACGACGAACATCTACGTCGGCGCCCTGACGAAGTACGTGGGCAACTGGATGCTGACCGGTCGCGTCTACCACGTGCCGGGCGAGACGCAGGACTCGACGACATACCAGGGACAGGTGCGCCGATACTTCGGGGCCGACGGCACGAGCTTCGTCGGCCTCGGCTACAGCCACGGCTTCCAGCGCGACGAGATCCGCAATGTCGCCGACCTCGCGTCGCTCGATTCCGACACGTATCGCGGCGAGCTGGACGCGCGCGTGACGCGTCGCCTCCGCGCTGCCTTCTTCGGCAGCACCAGCCGCCAGCATCGCGCGTGGGGGCCGCTCCGGCAGAACACGTTCTCGGCCAGCCTGCGGATGATCTTCTAGCACGCCGATCCGCTCCGCATGTCTCCCCTCTCACGGCTGATGGCAGCCACGGCGATGCTGGCGATGTTCAGCTGGGCGCTGCTCCCCGCGGACGGAAGCACGGTGCCGACGGGCGATCCCGAGGCCGAGGGCTGGATGACGGAGAGCCGTGATGCCTTTGCCGATGCGCGATGGCACGACGCGCTCGAGCCGACGCGGGCGCTGGTGGAACGCTTCCCCACGCAGCAGGTGTACTCGGACCGGCTCGCGCGCATCTACTTCGGGCTCGGGCGAGCCGCAGACGAGGCGGCGGCGTGGGAGCAGTTCGTCAAGGTGTCGCCGACGCCCGAAGATGCGTGTCCGGCGATGGGCCATGCCTACTACCGCGCGGGCGACCGGGCGCGAGCCCTCGATGCCTTCCGGCGGTGCCGCGACTTCGACCCGATGAGCGCCGAAGGGGCGTACTTCCTCGGGCGCGCGTACCAACGCGAGGGCCGCCACCAGGAGGCGCTGGAGACGTTCCGCGACGCCGTGCGCGTGGATCCCGTGCACAGCGACAGCCGGATCGGCCTGGCCGGCATGCTGCTGCGGCAGGGCGACACCGCCGAGGCCCTCGCGATCATCGAGCCCACCGTATCGCGCGTGCCAGGCAATCCCGACGTGCACCTGATTCAGGGGCTGGCGCTCCAGCGCCTCGGGCGCCGTACCGCCGCGCGCGCCGCGCTCGAGCGGGCGGCGGCGCTCACGACCACGTATGTCGACGTGCACGTCGCCCTCGGCATCCTCGATTACAGCGAGGGACATATCTCGAGCGCACGGGCGCGGTTCGAACGCGCGGTCTCGCTCGATCCGGGCCGGCAGGCCGAGCTGCAGGTGTGGCTCGAGCGCACGGCGGAGGCGGGCCAGTGATCACGCGGCTCGAGGGCCCGGCCCGCGTCGTGGCGGTTGGGTTCTGGTACTTCACGGCCGTCTTCACGTGGCTGGTCGACATCCCGTTCGCCTATGCCAACTTCATCCAGCCGCGCCTCCTCCCGGACTTCATCCGCGTCGCGGAGATGCACGCGTGGCTGACCGTGGTGCTGCTGCCCGTCGCGTGGCTCAGCCTCTTGCGGCCGCTGGCGCATCCACGATCGCGGCGGCTCGCGCAGGGCCTGCTGGGCGCGTGGGCGCTGCTGGCGCTGATCCTGCCATTCACGCCGAGCCTGGCCGTCATCCAGCCCGACGGCTGGGGCCTGATGGCATGTTTCTCGGCCCTGCTCTTCCCACTGGGCTGCGCCATCGCAGACATGCTGAGCGCCAGGCCGCTGCCGGACCTCCCCGCCGCGGATCGGACCGAGCGCGACTTCATGGCGGTGCTCCTGGCCACGACCTTCGTCGTGGCCTTCTACGCGTCCCAGGCCGCAGCCTCGAGCCCGTGGTCGCCAGACGGTTTCGCGGCCAGCGTGCTGACCCACCTGGTGGCAGCGGCCGCGGCGTTCCTCGTGCTCACGGCCATGCGCGCGTTCGCCTCGCTCCGCGAGCGTCCCGTCCACGCGGAGTTCTGGCTGGCCACCACCCTGCTCTTCGCCTGCCTCGCCGCCATCGTCGGCAGCGTCATCCTGCCCACGATCTCGGTGACGAGCGGCGCACGCTGGTTCGCCGGGCAGGCCTTTGCCTTCACGCTGACGATGGGGCTCGTCGCGCGGGGCCGCCTGAAGGGCGCGCCGCACGGCGATGGGGTGCTCGCCGCCCTGAGCGGGCTGGTGCCCGCGAAGCTGGCCACCCGAGCGCCCTGGGTGTGGGCCCTCTGGCTGCCGGCCGTGGCGGGGGCGGGACTGGGCATCGCGGCGATCGGGCGCATCGTGGACTGGAACTTCCTCGTTTCCACGTTGGGCGTGATCGTGGTGTGGTTGCTGGCGCTGGTGAGCGCGCTCGCCCTGCTCGCTGACCGAACCGGACGCGCGGCTTCCTCGCTCCTGCCCGCCCGTGCCGCGCTGGCAGGCTGCCCCGTGGCGCTCGTGGCCTACCTGCTCGTGGTGCCGCCGCCGTCGCACGCGGGTTCCAGCACGCCCGTGGATGCGTGGACGGTGGCCGATCCTTCCTTCCGCACGCTGCGCGAAGCGCTCCGCCCGCCGGCCCCGGCCGACACGGATTTCTACCCGTTCCTGCAACGGCACACGAACCTCGGACCGGAGGT
Organism: Acidobacteriota bacterium; assembly: GCA_020851565.1. GTDB lineage: Bacteria > Acidobacteriota > Vicinamibacteria > Vicinamibacterales > UBA2999 > VFZN01. The sequence goes on from JADZCN010000092.1 coordinate 11,321, forward strand.
GCCGGTTCCGGCGTTCGACGTGCGTCACGCGCCGCTCGCCGGCGTGCCTGCCGCCACGCGGCCGCACGTGTTCCTCTTCGTCATCGACAGCCTGCGGCGCGATTACGTGTCCGCCTACAACCCCGCCAACACCTTCACCCCCGCACTGAAGGCGTTCGCCGCAGAGAACATCGTCTTCGATCGCGCGATCACGCGGTACGGCGCCACGGGGCTGTCGGTGCCGTCCATCTGGGTGGGCGGGATGGTGCCGCACAAGCAGTACCCCACGCCGTTCGGACCGTTCAACGCGCTGTACGCGCTGCTGATGGACCAGCACTACACGCCGTGGCTGTCGTGGGACAACGTGGTGGACGTCATCGTGCCGCGCGAGGGCACGGGCCCGCGCCTCAGTGCGAACCGGGCGGTGAAGGACTTCCGGTTCTGCGAGATGGTCGGCGATATCCGGAGCCGGCTGGATCAGCTGACGCCCGGCGGCCCGCCCGTCTTCACGTGGGGTCTCGCGCAGGACGTCCATATCTCGGCCATCACGCGTGAGGGGGGCGGCGTGGTGGACGACGACCCGTACCCGGGCTTCCACCCTCCGTACGCCTCGCGTGTGCGACGGGTGGACGCGTGCTTCGGCGCCTTCGTGGACGACCTGAAGGCACGCGGCCTCTACGACCACAGCATCATCATCTTCACGGCAGACCACGGCGACTCGCTGGGTGAAGAGGGCCGCTGGGGCCACGCGTACACGCTGTTCCCCGAGATCCTCCAGATCCCGCTCATCATCCACCTGCCTCGTGCGATGCGCGAGCGGTTCGAAACCGACACGACGGGCGTGGCCTTCACCGCCGACCTCACGCCGACGCTCTATGCGCTGCTCGGATACGAGACGACGCCGCCCTCGCCCGCGTTCGGGCAGCCGCTCTTCTGGCCCAGGGGGCAGGCGCGCCCGCCGCGCGCCAGCAGCGGCGCGCTGATCGCGTCGAGCTACGGCAGCGTCTACGGGTGGCTGGACGACAACGGGCGACAGCTCTACGTGTCGGACGGCGTCTCGCTTCGGGACTACCGCTACGAGCTGGACGGCACCCCCACGGGCCGCGCCCTGCCCGTCACCCCGGAGGACCGGCGTGTCGGACAGAAGTCGATACGAGCGGCGATTGGGGAAGTCGCCTCTTTCTATCGGTATTCGGTGGCGATGACAAAGTGATGCCTGCTCTTCTGCCCCCTGACCCCTGATCCCTGTTCCCTGTTCCCTGATCCCCGCCTTTCGGAACCCCACCCACCTCCGCGGGGTCATACCATATGGGTATGCCCCTCCTGTCCGCCACGGACCTCACGAAGACCTACACGGGCGGCACGACGACCGTCCGCGCGCTGGACGGGGTGTCGTTTACCCTGGAGGCCGGGGACTTCGTCGCGCTCATGGGGCCGTCGGGCTGCGGCAAGTCGACGCTGCTGCACCTCTGCGGCGCGATGGATCGGCCCACGTCCGGCCGGGTCGTCCTCGAGGGCCGTCACCTCGCGGAGCTGACCGACGACGAGCTGACGAAGCTGCGGCGGGATCGGATTGGCTTCGTCTTCCAGTTCTTCAACCTCCTGCCGACGCTGACTCTCGGCGACAACATCGCGCTGCCCTGCCTGCTGGGCGGCATGGCAACGGCGGAGGCCGAAGCACGCGCGGCGCGGCTCGCCGAGCGGGTCGGCATCGGCCATCGGCTGCGGCACTACCCGCAGGAGGTCTCCGGCGGCGAGATGCAGCGCGCCGCCATCGCGCGCGCGCTGGTACACGAGCCGGCGCTGCTGGTGGCCGACGAGCCCACCGGCAACCTCGATTCCGAGACCGGCGCACGGGTGCTGGCGCTGCTGGCCGAGCTCAACCGCGAAATGGGCATCACCATCCTGCTGGCCACGCACGCACAGGAGGTCGCGGCTGCCTCCGGCCGCGTGATGCGGATGAAGGACGGCCGCTTCGCGTCGGCGGAATCCGCGCCATCGGCTCCCGGCGCGATTGCCCTCCCGCTTCCCGACGCCAATGCAGTCCCGGCTGTTTAACCAGTTCATCCTCCGCCGGATGGCGCAGGAGCGGACCCGCACGCTTACCACCGTCGTGGGCATCGCGCTCGGCATCGCCGTCGTACTCGCCATTCAGCTGACCAACGCGAGCTCGGTGCGCGGGTTCGAGACCGCGCTCACGTCGGTGGCCGGCCGCACATCGATCGAAATCGTCGGAACGGGCGGGATCGACGAAACGCGGCTGCCGGATCTCGGATGGCTGCGAGCGTTCGGCGGGATGTCGCCGGTCATCGAGGGCGAAATGGCCATCGTCGGGAGCGGGCCGGACACGCCGCAGCAGGGCTCATCCACTCCCTCCACGCGAACGGAGCGGGGGTTCCGAGCGCCGCGCACCGAAGCAGTGAAAGTGCTCGGCGTGGACATCCTGCAGGACCTGACGCTGCGGGACTACGCGCTGGGAGAGGTTCAGGGGGGTTCAACGCCCGCGGGTTCGAAGCCCGAGGGTTCAATGCCGGAAGGTTCGAAGCCCGAAGGTTCACAGCACGAAGGCTCGCTGACGTCGCAGCAGTTCCTCGAGCTGCTCACGAGCCCGCGGGCGATCGTGATCACCGAGAAGCTGGCGCGGCGGCGCGGGTATGCGCTCGGCGACGAGCTGCAGCTGATGGCGGGCGACCGCGTCAGCACGTTCGTCGTCCGCGGCCTGCTGAAGGACGAGGGGCCGGCAAAGGTGGTGGACGGCAGCTTCGTGCTGATGGACATCGCGGCCGCGCAGCTGGCGTTCGATCGACTCGGACGCGTCGATCGGCTGGATGTGCAACTGCGCGGCGACGGTCGCGCGGCTGACGAGGCGGCGGCCACCGCCCCGGGATCCGCGGAGATCGACGCGGCCCTGGCCGCCATCTCGGCGCGGCTGCCCGCGGGGCTCACCGCGCAGCGACCGTCGCGGCGAGGCGAGCAGGTGGAACGCATGCTGGCCGCGTTCCACCTGAACCTCACCGCGCTGTCCTGGGTGGCGCTGGTCGTCGGCCTGTTCCTCGTCTACAACACGGTCACCATCTCGGTCATCGCGCGGCGCGAGGAGATCGGCATGCTGCGCGCGTTGGGAGTGACGCGCCGGCAGGTGCTGGGGCTGTTCCTGGGCGAGGCGGCTGTCCTCGGCCTGGCGGGAACGCTCCTCGGCATCGGCCTCGGCCGCGTGCTGGCGGATGCGGCCGTCGGGCTGACGCGCTCGACGGTCAGCACGCTCTACATCGCCACAGCGGCCTCGACGCCGGCGCTGGCCGGCTGGCACATCGTGCTGGCCTTCGCCATCGGGCTGCCACTCTCGCTCGTCGCCGCGTCGCTGCCGTCGCTCGAGGCGAGCCGCGTGCCGCCCACCGCGGCCATGCGCGGCAGCGATCGGCTGGAATCACGCGTGCGCCTGCGCGCGGCTGTGCTCGTCGCGCCCGCGATGGTCCTGCTCGCCGCACTCGCCCTGGCGCAACTGGGCCCGGTGGATGGACGGCCGCTGTTCGGCTATGCCGCGTCGTTTGCCACCATCATCGGCGCGTCGTTGCTGGTGCCGGCCTTCATCTTCCTGCTGGCCCGGAGCCTCGCCGGACCCCTTCGCCGCCTCCTCGGGGTGGAAGGGCTGCTGGCCCACGCCAACCTGGCTGCCGCCATCCCGCGACTGTCCATCTCGGTGGCGGCACTCGCCGTCAGCCTGTCGATGATGGTGGCCGTTGCCGTGATGATCGGGAGCTTCCGCGACACGGTGGCCTACTGGGTCGGCCAGACGCTCCAGGCGGACCTCTTCATCGGCCCCGGCCTGCAGCCGACGGTGGGCTCGGAGCAGACCCTCTCGGCGCCGGTCATCGAGGCCGTCGAGGCGCACCCGGGCGTGGAGGCCGTGGATTCGTTCCGCAACATCGACCTCGTCTACAACGGGAATCTGGTCGTGCTCGGCGCGGGCAACTTCGATCTCGTGCTCTCGCACGGCTCGCTGCTCTTCAAGGCGCCGGCGGACGGGCGCGAGGCGCTCAGGCGCGCCATCGGCACCGAGTCGGTGGTGGTCTCCGAGGCATTCGCCAACAAGTACGGCACGCGGCCCGGCGACACGCTCACCCTGCAGACGCCGCAGGGGCCTCGGCCCTTCGCGGTGGTGGCCGTCTACTACGACTACGCCGTGGACCGTGGCGTCATCGTCATGGATCGCGGCACGTTCCGGCGCTACTTCGGGGACCTCACCCCCACCGGCCTCGCGGCCTACCTGAAGCCGGGCTTCGAACCGGAGCGCGTGCGGGCCGAGGTTCTCGCATCGCTGGACGAGGGCCACCGCGCGTTCATCTACACCAACCGCGACCTGCGCGCCGAGGTGCTCCGTATCTTCGACAGCACGTTCGCCATCACCTACGCGCTCGAGATCGTCGCCATCGTGGTGGCCATGCTCGGGGTGGGCGCGACCCTGCTGACGCTGGTCCTCGAGCGGCAGCGCGATCTCTCCATGCTGCGGCTGATCGGCGCGGCCCGCCGCCAGGTGCAGCGCGTCATCGTCATCGAGGCGGCGCTCATCGGCGCGGCGAGCCAGGCGATCGGGCTCGTCGTGGGCCTCGCGCTGTCGGTGCTGCTGGTCTACGTGATCAACGTGCAGAGCTTCGGATGGACGATCCAGTTCCGCGTGCCGGTCACGTTCCTGGCGCAGGTGTCAATCGCGGTGATCGTCGCCACGGCCGTTGCCGGGATCTACCCGGCACGCCGCGCGACGAGGCTGGTGGTGGAGCGGGATGAGTAGGGGGCAACGGGTGCGAGCGGGTGCGGACAGGTGCGGGCGGGTGCGGACAGGTGCGGGCGGGTGCGGGGTTTCCCGGAGCGGCGGGACTCCAATCCCGGCGGCGCTGACGCCGGGGCTGAAGCCCCGGCGATCCGTACTCACGCGGCGCGCCGTACTGATGCTCCTCGTGCTGAGCCTCTCCACCGTCCTCTCGGCCGCAGACTGGCGCGAGGCGGCTGCGGGGTATCGCTTCGTGTTCCCGCGCGACCATGCGAGCCACCCCGAATACAAGATCGAGTGGTGGTACTACACGGGCAACGTCGAAACCTCGGCAGGCCGGAGGTTTGGTTACCAGGTGACGTTCTTCCGCGTGGGCGTGGACCAGGCGCCGGAGAACCCGTCGCGCTGGGCCGTGCGGGACCTGTACATGGCCCACCTGGCGGTCAGCGACCCGGAGGGCCGGCGGTACCGCTTCGACGAGAAGCTCACGCGCGGCGGGCCCGGCCTCTCGGGTGCCGCGACGGACCGCTACCACGTGTGGAACGAGGACTGGACGGCTTCGCTGGACGACCAGGGCCGCCACGTGATCAAGGCCGCCGGCGAGCGCGCCGGCGTGGACCTGGTGCTCTCCGAGGGCAAGGCGCCGGCCATCAACGGCATCGACGGCATCTCGCAGAAGGGCGCGCAGGCCGGCAACGCCTCGCACTACTACTCCCTCACGCGCATGCCCACGCGCGGCGTCATCACCGTTGACGGCGAGCGCTTCGAAGTGAGCGGTGAGAGCTGGATGGATCACGAGTTCGGCACGAGCTTCCTCGAGCGCGAGCAGCAGGGATGGGACTGGTTGTCCCTGCAGCTCTCGGACGGGCGCGAGCTGATGCTCTACCAGCTGCGCCGGTCCGATGGCACGCGCGACCCAAGGTCGAGCGGAACGCTCGTCGATACCGACGGCCGCACGACGCACCTGGCCGCCGGCGCCTTCACGCTGGCGCCGACCGGACAGACCTTCACGGCGCCCTCGGGCGCAACCTATCCCATCGGCTGGACCATCGCGGTGCCCGGACTGGGCCTGGACCTGCGCGTCTCGACACCGATGGAGAACCAGGAACTGTTCACCCGCGGCGCCGGCATCGCTTACTGGGAGGGCCTGGTGGACCTGGCCGGCACATCCCGCGGCACCCGCCTCACCGGCCGCGGCTATCTGGAGATGACGGGGTATAAGGGAAGCCTCGGGAGGGTGATGACGCAGTAAGCGTCCCCGACTCCAGAAACGATCATGAACGTACTCACGATCGGCGCCGGCATCGCCGGGCTCACCGCGGCCCGGCGGCTGCAGGAGAACGGGCACACCGTGACGGTGCTCGACAAGGGCCGCGCGCCGGGCGGCCACATGGCCACGCGCCGCGTGCTGAACGGCGATGCGGACCGTCCCGAGCTGGCCGAGCTTGCGTTCGACCACGGGGCCCAGTACTTCACGGCGCGTGACGCGCGCTTCGCACATGAGGTAGAGGGCTGGCACAAGGCCCGCGTGGCGCAGCTGTGGCACGGCAAGCTGGCAGCGTTCGACAGCGAGGGACGGGAGCCGGTGGACGACGGCCACGCCCGCTGGGTGGGCGTCCCTGGCATGAGCGCCATCGCTCGTCATCTGGCCCGCGGCCTGGATGTCCTGTGCAACAGACGCGTCACGGGCCTGGAGCGCGATGCTGCGTCGGGCGCCGTCGCCTGGCATGCTTCCCTGGCCGACCAACGAACCCTCGGTCCCTTCGATGCCGTCGTCGTGGCGCTGCCCGCGCCACAGGCCCTGCCGCTCGTGGCGGCATCCCCGAGCCTCTCGCGCGCCGTGGGCGCGGTTCGCATGCACCCGTGCTGGGCGGTGATGGTGGCCTTCGACGATCGCGTGGCCACGCCCTTCGATGCCGCCTTCGTCACCTCGAGCCCGCTCGGCTGGGTGGCGCGGGACCGCTCGAAGCCGCAGCGCGGCCTGGCCGAGACCTGGGTGCTCCAGGCCAGCGCCGACTGGGCTGCCGCGCACGTGGACGACGACGCGGACGTCGTCGGACCGTTCCTGCTGAACGCCTTCGCCGACCTCGTGCGGGCTCGATTGCCACTGCCCGTGCACCTCGCCGCGCACCGGTGGCGGTATGCGTGCGGCCATCCGCCGGCCCATCACGGCGCGCTCGTCGATGTGGACCTGCGGATGGCGGCCTGCGGCGACTGGTGCGCCGGCAATCGCGTCGAGGGGGCGTTCCTCAGCGGAGTGGCCGCGGCAGACGCGCTGCTCGCGCAGCGCGAAGTCAGGAGTCAGAAGTGAGAAGTGTGAAGTGTGAAGCGGAGCTTGACGTCAGAAACGAGAATCGGGGCCGCCCGGACTCTCACTCGGCCGGCTTCGGCTTTCGCTTCCGGCGGCCGACGCGCCCGCGGTCGCCCCCGGTCCAGTACATCTGCACCAGCGTGCCCACGGCACCGAGGGCCAGCCAGGTCCATGGCACCCACGCCTGTCCCGGCGCCGGGTTCATCGGATAGGCCACCCAGATGTCGCCTTCCGACGCGGCCCTGAGCGCGGTGGAGTCCCCCATCAGCGCGGTGAGCCCCACGAGGAACGTCCATGCCCCGCCGAACGCCGTGGTGAGGATGATGACGTAGCGCTGCAGCCACGTGGCCAGCAGCGCGCCGACGATGGACAGCAGGATGACGACAATGGGATGGGGATCGCCCTGGATGCGTGTCCAGAGCAGGTTGGCGACGAGAGCGCCGATGCCCGCGCCGATGAGCGCCACGCCCACGAAATAGCCGGCCAGCAGCACGAACGCCCCGGCCAGGCCGCCGATGATGGCGGCGATGACCATCGGCGTGGTGTCGGAGGCCCCGAACACCGAGCTGGCGAGCAGCGCGCCGAGGATGAAGCCGAAGACCGCCAGCACCACCTTGAACAGGCGGTAGCCGAAGAGGCACGAGAGCAGCCCGCCCGCGACGAGCACGGCGGCGGCGGGGATCTGGTACGCGACGGGAAGCATGGGCCAGGGGGGTGGCTAGTGGGATCTTAGCATCCCCGATCGTGACGGGACTGAATCACCCTCGGGATAGCGGGAGAGGATAACCCTCGGGAGTCAACGCCGCCAGCCCCCGACGTCGTTCGCTCCCGACCGAGTTTCCCTCCCGATGCGGAGGCTCTCCCGACGCGCTCGACAGCTCCCGCCGCCAGCGAGGCGCGCAACCGGCGGGGCCCACCGCGTGAAGCGCGGTCTACAGTTCCCGCCGCCCTTCCAGCGCGCGGGTCATCGTGAGGTCGTCGGCGTACTCGAGGTCGCTGCCCACCGGGATCCCCATCGCAATGCGCGTCACGCGGACGCCGAGCGGCTTGAGCAGCCGCGCCAGGTAGATGGCGGTCGCCTCGCCTTCGACGGTGGGATTGGTCGCCAGGATGATCTCCTCGACGCCGCCGGCGCCGATGCGGGCCAGCAGGCCCTTGATCTTCAGGTCGTCCGGCCCCACGCCCGCGAGCGGCGAGATGGCGCCCATCAGCACGTGATAGGTGCCACGGAATCCGCCGGTCTTCTCCACCACGTTGACGTTCTGCGGCTCTTCCACGACGCAGATGCTCCGCCGGTCGCGCGACTCGTCTGCGCAGATGGGGCACGGATCCACGTCGGTGATGTTGCTGCAGATCGTGCAGTAGGTGACGCGGTCCTTCACCTGGCGGATAGCGTCGCACAGGCGTTCCGCCTCCTCGCGCGGCGTCCGCAGGATGTGGAACGCCAGCCGCTGCGCGCTCTTGCCGCCGATGCCGGGCAGGCGCTTGAACTGGTCGATCAGGTGCTGGAGGGATTCGGGGAGCACGGGGTCTGAGGTTCTCGGGTTCTGGGGTTCTCGGGTTCTCGAGTTCGTGGGTCCTACAGGCCCGGGAGGCCGAGGCCGGACATCATGCCGCCCATGGTTCGCTTCAGCTCGTCGTCCACCTTGCGGTGCGCGTCGTTCACGGCCGCGACGATCAGGTCCTGCAGCATGCCGACGTCATCCTTCGACACGACATCGGGGTCGAGGCGGAGCGAGAGCACGTGCTTGTGGCCATTGACCACCACGGTGACCATGCCGCCGCCGGAGGTCGCCTCGACGCGCAGGTCGGTCATCTGCTGCTGCAGGCGTTGCTGCATCTCCTGCGCCTGCTTCATCATCGCCTGGATGTTCATCGGTCCGTTCCCGTCGCAATCCACTCCCGCCGCGTTCCTGTCCCGACCGCCGTCCCCTCCCGACGCAATCCGCTACTCCCCCTGCACGCTCGTCTTCTCCACGGGGAAGACCTCGAGGAGGGTGCGCACGGTGTCGTGCTCGAGGGCGCTCTTCTGCCGATCGCCGGAGACCGGCGCAGCCTTCGGCGCCACCGGATCGGAGGGCGCGGGCGCCGGCGCAGCCGACGCATCGGTGAAGACGATGTGCACGGGCAGCCTGGCGCCGGCCACTTCCTCCACGATGCCCTGCAGCCATGCGCGGTTGTCCTCGCACTGGTTCTTCGGCACCTTCTGGTTCGGCTGGAACGCGAAGGTCACGCCCGACGGGTCCGCGTCGATGCGAAATGCCTGCGCCACGACCAGATTGTAGAAGGTGGGCTTGGCCGACTTGAGCCGCGCGAGCAGGGCATCGCGGTACTCCCCCGCCGGACGGGCGGCCGCACCGGTGGCGGTCGGCACATCATCGCGCGCCGGCGCCGGAGCAGCCGGCCCGGGTGGCGCCACGCGCGACGGGCCCTGCGCCGCGGGAGCCCGAGAGGCCGGCGCCGCAGCGCGCGGGATGGCGGGGGTTGGCCTTGCGCCCGGCATCCGCGATGCCGGCGCGGCCGCCGGCGCGCCGAAGCTCCGCGCTGCGCCCGCCCCTCCCAGCAGCAGCTCGGAGAGCGGCGTGAGCTTGCGCAGGTGCATCAGCCGGAGCAGCGCCATCTCCATGTTGTAGCGCGGCTGATCCGAGCCGCGGATCTCCTGCTCGGCACGTGTCAGCAGGTCGAAGCCGCGCAGCAGGTCCTCGCGCGACCAGCGGTCCACCAGCGCCAGCAGGCGCTCGCGGTCCCCGTCGCCGACGACATCCGGATCCGACGCGCGCGACTTGTCCACCGACAGGATGAGCAGATCGCGCATCGCGCGCGAGAGCTCGCGGCAGAGCAGCTTCAGGTCGTAGCCGCGCTCGATGGCGCGCTCGGTGAGCGCGAAGGCGGCGGGCGCGTCCTCGGCCACCACCGCGTCGAGCATGTCGAGCACGAGGTCGCGGCCGACCAGGCCGAGCACGCTGACGACGTCCTCGGTGGTGATGGTGTCGCCGGCGAAGGCGCGCACCTGGTCGAACGCGCTGAGCGAGTCGCGCATGCTGCCCTCGCCCGCGCGGGCGAGCAGCATCAGCGCCTCGTCGGGCGCCTCGATGTGCTCCTGGTCGGCGATGTAGCGGAGCCGATCGGCCACCGTCTTCGCCGAGATGGTGCGGAACTCGTGCACCTGCGAGCGCGACAGCACGGTGTCCGGAATCTTGTGCAGCTCGGTCGTCGCCATCATGAAGATGACGTGCGGCGGCGGCTCCTCGATGGACTTGAGCAGCGCATTGAACGACGAGGCCGACAGCATGTGGACCTCGTCGATGATGAACACCTTGTAGCGGTTGCGGACCGGGGCGATGGAGAGCCCCTCGATGATGACCTCGCGGACGTTGTCCACGCCGGTGTGCGTGGCGGCGTCGATCTCGAGCACGTCGATGTCGCGGCCTTCGGCAATCTCGATGCAGGGATCGCACTCGCCGCACGGCTCGGCCGTCGGCCCCTTCACGCAGTTGAGGGCGCGCGCCAGGATCCGCGCGCTGGTGGTCTTGCCACAGCCGCGCGGGCCCGCGAATACGAACGCATGGGCAATCCGCCTGCTCTTGAGCGCGTTCCGGAGCGTTTTCGTGACGGCCTGCTGGCCAAGGACATCGTCGAACCGCTGGGGCCGCCACTTGCGGGCGAGGACCTGGTAGGACATGGACGGCGGGCTGAAGGTTCGGAGGTTCTGGGGTTCGGAGGTTCGGAGGTTCGGAGGTTCGGAGGTTCTTCTGGGGTTCGGAGGTTCCGACGTTCGGAGGTTCCCGGCCCGCCCAACGGGCCGGACCGCGGCCCGGGATGGCTGCACACATCACGGAAACGACTTAGCGCTGCTGCCTTCCGGCCCTGACGCGGTTCGCCGCCCTGAGATTGCACAGGTCCCGGGCCGCGGTGCGGCCCGCCACCGGGACACGGACGTGACCGCCCGGTGAAGGAACGTAAGGTCAGTCTAGCATCCCCGGGCGCTGACTGCACGACGCAGATGGGGCAGATGGCACAAGGGCCGCAGATACCGAACTTCAGGGGTTGACGGCCGTCAACCCGTGCAGGCGGCGGAGCCCGATGGCCGCGTCACCAGCGCTGGTCTGCCTCATCTGCGTCATTTGCGTCCGTCATCTGCTCCGTCATCTGCGCCATCTGCGTCCTGCGTTTATCCGCGTCCCATCAGCGTCGTCGCCAGCCGCTCGTACAGCGCGACGGCGTCAAGCAGCTCGTCCACGCGAATGTGCTCGTGGTCGGTGTGCGCGACGTGGATGGAGCCCGGGCCGAGCAGGAACGGCGTGCCCCAGTTCGACAGGAGCGGGATGTCGGTGGTGTAGGCAAAGACCGCCGTGTCGAAGCCGTCGCGCGTCTGCAGGTGCACCGGGGGCACCTCGAGCACTTCCACGACCTGCGCGCGATCCCCGACCGTGGCCGCCAGCACGGTGCGGATGTCGTCGTGCGGCCCCACGCTCCGGAAGATGATCTCCGCCTCGGCGTGCGCCGGCACCACGTTGGGCGCCACGCCGCCCGAGATGAGCCCGACCGTGTAGCTGGTCAGCCCCAGCAGCGGGTCGTCCGGCCACGGTGCCGCGCGCAGGGCGACGAGCACGTCCACGAGCGCTTCGATGGCCGAGCGGCCGAGCGCGGGGTAACCCGAGTGCGCCGCGACGCCGGTGGTGACGAGCTTCACGCGGAACACGCCCCGTGTCGCGGAGCCCAGGCGGTTGTCGGTGGGCTCGCCGTTGATCAGGAACCCGGATCGCGACGCGATGCGATTCGCCGCGTGCGCGCCCTCGCTCCCGCGCTCCTCTCCGGCGACGAACACGAGGCCGACGCGCGTTTCGCCCGCCGCGCGCAGCCGCTCGGCCGCCGCCACCTGTGCGGCGAGGATGCCCTTCGCGTCGCAGGCGCCTCGGCCGTACAGCAGGCCGTTCTCCAGACGGCTGGGAAAGAACGGCGGCACGCAGTCGATGTGCGTGGAAAACACCAGGCTCGGCTCGCCCACGGCCGCGATGACGTTGATGCGGTCCTCGGCCACGGGCTGCTCGAGGACGGAGTAGCCGCGGTCGCGGAGGTACGCGGCCAGCACGCGGGCCGCTTCGCCCTCGCGCCCGGTGGTCGAGTCGATGTCGATGAGCTGCCGCGCCAGCGCGACCGGATCTACCGGATCCACGTCTCGAGCTCCGTGCGGGTGTCGGTGCGATCGTCCCGGTACTTGACGATGACGGGTGTGGCCAGGGACAGTCCCCAATCCGCGCCCGCGCCCACGTTGACGGATCGCGCGCCCGGCACGACCACGGCGCCCTCCGGAATCACGAGCGGCTGGCCCGGCTCGGGACGGATGATGCGGCCATTGGGCAGGTCGTACACCGGCGTGGAGCCCGTGAGCACCGTGCCGGCCGCGATGACCGCACGTCGCTTCACGACGGCGCCCTCATAGATCCCGGTGTTGCCGCCCACCAGCACATCGTCCTCGATGATGACGGGCATGGCGCCGACCGGCTCGATGACCCCGCCAATCTGCGCGGCGGCGCTCACGTGCACCCGCGCCCCGACCTGCGCGCACGACCCGACCAGCGCGTGCGAGTCGATGAGCGTGCCCTCGCCCACGTAGGCGCCGATGTTGACGTACATCGGCGGCATGCAGATGACGCCCTTCGCCAGGAACGCTCCTTCGCGCACACTCGACCCGCCGGGCACGATGCGGATGCCAGCCGCCGTCCCCGGCCGCTTGAGCGGCATCGTGTCCTTGTCGTAGAACGGCAGCCCCTCGCTCATGTCGACGAGGTCGCCGAACCTGAAGCCGAGCAGGATGCCCTGCTTCACCCAGGCATTGACGCGCCACCCCGTGGGCGCGGCGGGGTCGGGCTCCGCGGCCCGCACGTCGCCGGCGCCAAGCGCCTGCTGCAACACCGAGAACGCCTCGCGCGCCGCGCCCTTATCTGCCGCGGCGCCCGCCGCGAACAACTCTTCGATTCGCTCCCTCACGCTCAACGTCCTTTCAACGGCGATGCAACGCAGATGCAACGCAGATGCAACGCAGATGACGCAGATTTCACAGATACAGGCCGTTTGCTGAACAAGTTGGGCAGACGGCGTCGGACGGCCGTGCCGCCGGCCGGGAGAGGTCGAGGCCGGGATGAGCGCTCGCCTGACGTGATTGCGCGCTCGCGCGAGCGTTCATCCCGGCCTCGACGTCTCCCGGCCCGTGGCGCGCGACCGCGCGCCACCGCCGTCTGCCTGCCATCTGCGCAATCTGCGCCATCTGCGGCCTCAGCGGCCTCAGCGGCCTCAGCGAGGCATCATGCCCGCAGTAATCCCCACCTCGCTCAACACCGCGAGCACCTTCTCCTTCGACGCCTGCCGCGGCGGCACCATCGGCAGGCGGTAGACCTCCTCGCAGAGCCCCATCGCCGCCATCGCGAACTTCACCGGGCCGGGATTCGACTCGACGAAGTTGACGAGCAGCAGCGGCAGCAGGCGCTGGTGCATCTCGCGTGCCGCGCGATAGTCCCCGCGCTCGGCCGCCTCGACCATCTGCGCCATCTCGGCGGGGATCTCATTCGACGCCACGGAGATGATCCCCCGGCCCCCGATCGCCATCAGCGGAATCGTGATCGCATCGTCCCCCGAGAGCACGCGGAAGTCCGGCGGCACCGCACGCAGGATTTCGGCCATCTGCTGGATGTTGCCGGAGGCTTCCTTCACGCCGACGATATGGGGAATCGTGGCGAGGCGCGCGACAGTGGACGCATCCATGTTGCAACCGGTTCGCCCCGGGACGTTGTAGAGCACGATGGGCAGGGGCGTCGCGTCGGCCACCGCCGAGAAGTGCTGGAAGAGCCCTTCGGGCGTCGGCTTGTTGTAGTACGGCGTCACCGAGAGCAGCCCGTCGGCCCCGGCCCTGGCCATCTCCCGTGCCGCGTGGACCACCTCTTTCGTGTCGTAGCCGCCTGCCCCGGCCATCACCGGCACGCGGCCGGCCGCCTCCTCCACGACCAGCTCCACGACGCGCCGCTTCTCTGCGTCCGACAGCGTGGGGGTCTCCCCGGTGGTGCCACACGGCACCAGGAAGTGCACGCCCGCGTCAATCTGTCGTCGAGCCAGCCGCCGGACACCGGCCTCGTCCAGCTCGCCGCTCTTCGTGAAGGGAGTGATCAACGCCGTTCCGACACCGGTCCACGTCTCGCGCATAGGGCAGTTCCTCGGTCTGGGTCCTGGGTCTTGGGTCTTGGGGTCTTGGGCCTTGGGGCTTGGGTCTTGGGTCTTGGGGTCTTGAGGTCTTGGGGTCTTGAGGTCTTGGGGTCTTGGGGTCTTGGGGTCTTGGGGGCCCTGAGGGCCAAAGGCTCTACGGCTGCGGGGCCAGGAGCTCAATCCCCAAATCACTCAATCCCCAAATCACTCAATCCCCCAATCCTCAATCCCCCAATCACTCAATCACTCAATCACTCAATCACAAATCACCCAATGAATCGTCAATCGTCAATCAGCAGTCACTCAATGGGCGAGCGCAGCACGTCAACCATCCCGTGCCATCCCTTCCTGCCCACCAGCCACCGTGCTGCGACCAGGGCGCCGCGGGCGAAGACGGCACGGTCGCGCACGGTGTGCGTGAGCTCGATGGTCTCGGAGGGGCCGTCGAAGCCCACCGTGTGCGTGCCGGGAATGGACCCGGCCCGCGTGGACGACACGTCGATGGTCCGGTCGAAGCCCGCCTGCTCCATGGCCGCTTTCAACGTGAGCGCCGTCCCCGACGGCGCGTCCTTCTTCCTGTCGTGGTGAGCCTCATGAATCCACGCGGCGAAGTCGGCCTGCGGCGCGAAGAGGCGCGCCGCATCCGCCACGACCAGCTGGAACAGGTTCATCCCGAGGGAGAAGTTCGAGGCGGCGACGACCCCGATGCCGGCGTCCGCAACGAGCGTGCGCAGGGCCGCTTCGTCGGCCTGCCATCCCGTCGTCCCGATGACCACGTTGATGCCGCGCGCGGCCAGCGCGGGCAGCGTCTTCGGGACGGCCTCTGCCAGCGTAAAGTCGATGGCCACGTCCACGTGGCCGAAGACGCCGTCGGCGATGGCCCGGTGGCCGTTCTGCGTGGTGACGATGCCCGCCACGTCGAAGCCGTAGGCGCCGGCCAGTGAGGCGACGAGCGATCCCATGCGGCCGTGCCCGACGATGAGGAGCTGCGGCATCGCGGGTCAGCCTCGGGTTCCGGCCACCGAGGCCGAGACCGGATACGGCGCGAAGAAGGTTTCGTGCAGGCGGCTGAGCGCCGTCGGCACGTCGCGCTCGCGGATCACGAAGGTGATGTTCCGCCGCCCGGCGGCCTGCGACACCATGCGCAGCGGTACGTCGCCGACCGCCGCCAGCACCCGCGCCGCCATGGCGGGATCCCGCTGCAGCCCGTCGCCGACGGCACAGACAATGGCCATCTGGCCCTCGCACGACACCTCGGCAAAGCTCGACAGCTCCTCGACGACGGCGGGCAGGCGCCGCGCATCGTCCACGGTCACCGACACGCTCACCTCCGATGTCGTGACCACGTCCACCGGCGTCCTGTAGCGATCGAACACCGAGAACAGCCGGCCGAGGAACCCATGGGCCATCAGCATGCGGGTGGACGTGATGTCCACGACCGTGACGCCCTTCTTCGCCGCCACCGCCGTCAGCGGGCGCTCGCTCACCGGCCGTTCCGCCGTGATGAGCGTGCCGCGCGCGTTGGCGCGGCGCGAGTTCAGGATGCGCACGGGGATGTTTCGCGCAACGGCCGGCTGGATCGTGGCGGGGTGCAGCACCTTCGCGCCGAAGTAGGCCAGCTCCGACGCCTCGGCAAACGAGATGTGCGGGACCACCTGCGGCTCGTCCACGATGCGCGGGTCGGAGGTGAGCATGCCGTCCACGTCGGTCCAGATCTGGATCTCACCGACGCCGAGGCACGAGCCCACGATGGCGGCCGAGTAGTCCGAGCCGCCGCGCCCGAGCGTCGTCGTGACGCCGTCGCGCGTGGCGCCCACGAACCCGCCCATCACCGGGATGCGGTGCGCGGCCAGCACCGGGTCCACGTGGATCATCAGCGCCGCGGTGGTCTCCGGGAACTGCGGCGCCGCGGCCTGGTGCTCGCCGTCGGTGACGACGGCCAGGCGGGAGTCCACCCAGGCGGCCGGCAGCCCCTGCGCGTTGAGCGCCGCGGCCACGATCCGGCTGCTGAGGATCTCGCCCGCGGCGGCAATCGTGTCCATCCACCGCGGCGACACCTCGCGGAGCACGCCCAGCGCTGCGACCACGCGCTCGAGCTCGGCGAACTCGGCCGCGAGATCACCGAGGAGCGCGGTCCTGATCGCCTCGTCGGTCACGACTTCCGATACCGTGACGTGCCGCTGGTGCAGGTCCCGCAGGCTGGCAATCGCGCCGTCGATGTCGCCCGCCCCGGCCTGGGCGGCCACGCCGAGCAGCCGATCGGTCACGCCCGACAGCGCCGACACCACGACGATGGGCCCGCGCGCGTCGCCGCCCTCCTGCTGCGCGTCGGCCTGCCGCTGCGCCCGCACGATGGCCATCAACCGATCGAGGGCCGCGCGATCCGCCACCGAGGTTCCGCCGAACTTCATCACCACCATGGCTGCTCCACTGGGTCTTGGGGCTTGGGGCTTGGGGCTTGGGGCTTGGGGCCTGGGCCGACGCCCGACGCCCGCCCCCGCCTCCCGAGGCCATTCACTCCCGTCGCTGTTCACTCCCGACGCGATCCACTCCCGTCTCGCTATTACTCCCGTCTCAACCCAGCAACCCTTGCGCGTGCATGAGCTCCGCGTTGAGGATGGCCGCGCCGGCGGCGCCGCGGACGGTATTGTGGCCCAGCGCCACGAAGCGCGTGTGCAGGACGGGGCACGGGCGGATGCGCCCGACGCTGACCGCCATGCCACCGCCGAGGTCGGCGTCGAGCCGCGGCTGCGGGCGGTTCGGCTCGTCCATCACGACGATGGCCGGTTGCGGCGCGCTCGGCAGGCCCAGCTCCTGCGGCCGCCCCTTGAAGGCCCGAAGCGCCGCGACGACGGTCTCGGGCGACGGCTTCTCGCCAAGGTCCACCGACACCGTCATGGTGTGCCCGTCGATGACCGGCACGCGATTGGTATGCGCGCTCACGACCGCGGCGTGCGGCACCCGCCCGCCATCGCTGCCGAGAATCTTCAGCGTCTCGGTCTGCATCTTCTCTTCTTCGCCGCCGATGAACGGAACGACGTTGCCGAGGATATCCAGCGAGGGCACGCCCGGGTATCCCGCCCCCGACACGGCCTGCATCGTCGAGACGATCACGCTGCGGATGTCGAAGTGGCGGAGTGGCGCCAAGGCCAGGGCCAGCACGATAGTGGAACAGTTCGGGTTGGTGACGATCGCGCCGGTCCAGCCTTTCGCGGCGCGCTGCTCGGGCAGCACCTGGAGGTGCTCGGCGTTCACCTCGGGGATGAGCAGCGGCACGAGCGGGTCCATCCGGTAGTTGCGGGCGTTGCTGACGACGATGTGGCCGGCGGCGGCAAAGGCGCCTTCGATCTCGCCGGCCACCGCGGCGTCGAGGCCGGAGAACACCACCTTCGGCCCCCGGCCCGGCGTGCAGGCTTCGACCACGCGGCCGGCCGACGCGTCGGGGATGGGCGTGGAGAGGCGCCACGGCGCCACGTCCTTGTAGGCCTTGCCCTCGGAGCGCTCGCTGGCGGCCAGCCAGGTGAGGTTGAACCACGGATGCCGCGCGAGGCGGGACACGAACTGCTGCCCCACCATGCCCGTCGCCCCGAGTACGCCGACGTCGATCCTCTCCACGTGCTCCTCCCGAAAAACAAAAAACCCGCCTGGGCATCTGCCGCGGCGGGTCGCTGTGGCCCAGACAAGGGGCCGAATCGATGTTCCTACTCTATGGAGTAGACCACTGATCCACGCATCCCGACGCATGGCACGCCCGCTTTCGCGTGCTGCACTTTCGGGTGCGGATGGAGGTGGTCACGGACGGGAGTATAACACGGGGTTCTGGGGTTCTGGGGTTCTGGGGTTCTGGGGTTCTGGGGTTCTGGGGTTCTGGGGTTCTCGGGTTCGGGGTTCTGAGGTTCTCGGGTTCGGGGACCGCGTTGCCGGCGGCGGGCGTAGGATACTTTGGTCGGTCCTCGCTGTCCGCCGGAACACATGCAGACGACACTGATCAACCCGGCGGAGCTGTTCCGCCTCGTCTACTTCTTCGACATCCTGGCGGCCGTCGTCTTCGCCGTGTCCGGAGCGCTCGTCGCGTCCCGCAAGGGGATGGACGTGATGGGCTTCATGTGGCTCGCGGTCATCACGGGCGTCGGGGGCGGTACTGTCCGCGATCTCATCCTGGATGTGCCCGTGTTCTGGGTGCAGAACCCCGCCCACGTCTCCGCCTGCCTGGTGACCGCGGTGGTGATGCACTTCGTGGCGCCGCTGGTCGAGTCCCGCTACCGAACGCTCCTCTGGTTCGACGCCTTCGGCCTCGCCCTGGTCAGCATCGCCGGGACGGTCAAGGCCCTGGATGTCGGCGCGCCGGCGCTGGTGGCCATCGCGATGGGCGCGGTCACCGGGACGGTCGGCGGCATGATCCGGGACACGCTGGGGCACGTGCCGTCGGTGCTCCTCCGGCACGAGATCTATGTGACGGCGTCGGTGCTCGGCGCCTGCACGTACGCCGGGCTCGACGCGGCCGGCGTGGAGCGCCTGCCGGCGATGATCGGCGGGTTCCTCACGACCTTCACCGTGCGGGGCCTGGCGATCAGGTTCGGGTGGTCGCTGCCCGTGTTCCGCGCGTCGGAGAAGCAGGAGCGCTGGACGAGCGAACGCAGGGACTCGGAGCAGGGCTGACTGGCGACGGATCGCCAGCCCCTGCGGCTTCCCGCCACGTCGATCAGTCGGGCGTTTGATCGACGAACACCATCGGGATCGCGTCCGAGTCGCTCTGGCCGGCGGAGTCGGTCACCGTCAGGGTGATCACGCAGACGCCGGGTTGGGAGTTGACGACGCTGAGGCAGGTGCCCGGCGCATATGCGTGCGCGATCCCCACAGGCGGAGTCGTGCTCCAACACGACCGTGATCGCCCGGCCGTCGGTGGTGATTCTGGGCATCATTCCCTCTCCTACGGACGCCCGGGATCCCCTGGCGTGAAGGCGTCGCACGACACGTTCGCATGCCAGTTCGTGAATGCCCCGGCCGGGTTCTGCTTCCACGCCCACACGTGCAGCGTGTAGAAGGCGGGCAACCCGTAGCGATTGGGGCTTTCGATGAGATGCAGCAGCTGCCCCATCAGCTCCGGTGTCGCGCCGGTGCTCTGGTGCCAATCCTCCGCGAACACGAGGAAGTCGGCGCCGATCATCCGCAACCGGCCGTTCGGCAGCGGCTCGTAGATGACGATCTCCGGCTTCGCCGCATCGAGCACGCCGTCGAGCACGAGTGGCAGGTTGACGAAGTGCAGCCCCATGGCACCTGAGTCCGGCCCGCTGACGCAGCCGAACATCAGGGCGTACCCCTCGGCCCGAGCCACGGAGACGTCGTGGAAGCGTTCGGTCGCTTCACGCACGGCGCCGATCAGGCCGGCGGCTGGTGCTTGATGTGCGCTGGCGTGCGCCTGCTCGCGAGCGCCGTGTGCGAGGGCGCGGGACGACGGAAGCTCGCTGAGGGCGAGCACGGCAGCGCAGACGAAGGTGAGCGTCGTGGCAGTTCGCGCGCAGTCCATTGGGTCCTCCATTCATCGCGGTGTAGCTCCCCGTTGCTGCACGCGAGAATGCCCTCCCGTGTTCGGGGCC
This sequence comes from Acidobacteriota bacterium, assembly GCA_020851565.1. Taxonomy (GTDB): domain Bacteria; phylum Acidobacteriota; class Vicinamibacteria; order Vicinamibacterales; family UBA2999; genus VFZN01. The sequence continues at coordinate 31,173 of JADZCN010000092.1, forward strand.
GCCATCGGCGAAATGTCCCAATGCGCGTCGAATCGCGGGGCTCCCCCGAGACAAATGTCCCACCCCCGGCGATGGCCCGGGCGCGACTCAGCCGCGTCACCGGCCGCGGAGAGTAGGCGACGTGTCCGAAGATCTGAGATAATCGTCTACGGCTTCCCGCAAGCCGTTGATTCCAGCCGGAGAGATGTCCGAGTGGTTGAAGGAGCACGCTTGGAAAGCGAAGCGGGCCGGTCACACGAAGCGGCACGTACGCATCTCAAAGTGCTTCCCTTCAAGGCTTTAGCAGCCTGCCAATATCTCTCGATGCGCCTCGAAATGCCACCGTGTTCGTTGGGGTTTCGAGGGTGACGTATCACAGCCGTATCACAATCCCGTTCACCACTTGCGCGCGCGTCATCTCAGTTAGAGCTGCGCCCAACGGCGCCGCAGCATGGGGCCTCTGGTGGCCCCCAAAATCCCAAGTGCAGCGCGGTTGACATCGACCAGCTCCGCGAAGTCGCGCAGTTGTCCACGCACGTTTCCGGCGGCGAGCGCCCTGAGGACATCCTCCGCCTCGTTGAGCGTGCGCTCGTGCTCCGCGACCGTGTCATCGAACGTAGGCTGAGCAGCGGCAGCGGCCTGAGAGTGAAGGCATTGCAGAAAATGGCGGAACGCGTTCTGTTCAGTGAAGCCTACCGTGGACGGCTTAGCCCCCGTGAATAGGCCATCCGCATAGCTGCTACCCAAGATGGGCGGCGGTCCCATACGGTTCAACATCTTTAGTCGGTGCGCGATGTCTAGGAAGGGAATCTTGTACTCGGAGAGCGCCTGAGGGCAGTAGTACCACGTCGCGCGCTGTCGAACCTCGTCGTCGTACTGAGTGCGAAACTTGTCGGGAGGGAATGACCGGACATTCATCCACGTACCCGAGCAGATGGCGTCGGCCTTCGCTGATGCAGCGATCAGCATCTGCTGATTGCAGTAGCCCAACATCACATACCGATTCAGCAGCTTCAACCCCGCTACCAGATCGAGCACATTCGCTAGCCAGTCTGGATCGTCAACGAGATACTTGCCGCCGGGATGCTCGCAAACTAGGTAGTACCCATCAGGCTTCCAGTCGGCGGCTGCGTCCAACAGCTGTGTAATCTGGTCCTGATCTTTGACAGCGTCCGCTCCGAGAGCCAGTGTCATGAAGATCGGACGCTGCGCCTTGCTACTCGCCTCTTCGAGGACCAGCCTCTGAGTTGCAAGCCAGTCGTCATCGATGCGCTGGGCCAAGAGCCCAGGGACGATGAACGCTGACGAGCCCAACTCGTCGTTTAGTGCGCAGAGTCGGTCCACCAGGTGGGACAGGCCCGTGCCGACCCAGAAGGCTCCTGTCTGATAGTCGCGGGGCCAGTAGTCGTGGGAGCACAGCCTCTCGTGATCAGAATGCGGCAAGTACACCTGGGGGTCGACAAGGACCCGAGCGTTTGGCAGCGCTTTCAGCGAGACTGCCAAACGTTTCAGTTGATCTCCGTTGAGATCACGTGGGCTTAGCACTGCCGTTCCGCCACCCCAAGCTGCAATGAGGCTGCGGCAGTGGTCCATCATGCCGTATCCGAACTGAAGGCCGAGTTCCATCACCGCACTCCCAATTGCGAGGCGCCGAAGTGGTCGCCACCTCCGCAATCCCATGCCGATGTGAAGACAGATCTCCATCTCGTCAACTGACGCCCTCCGCGTTACAAATGTCCAGCATCCACTCGTAGGCCTCCTTCACGGTGCCCGGTCGGTGGTCTCTGCGTTTCTGCGTCATTGCCGAAACCAGGTCCGAAAACGATCGTGCTTCAGCGATGGGCAACACCAACGGTTGGAGGATGAGCGTATCGACCCTTTGCAGGATCTCGAGGTAGTCGCGAGCACCTTCTCGGAAGGGATTACTGCCAGTGGCGCACTCGTGCAGAGTCACACCGGTTGCAAAGAGATCGGCCCTCGCGTCGATCTCACCCTTGACGTTCCGGCACTGTTCCGGAGGAGCATAGCCGAGGGTCATCTTCCCAAACGGATGCGCGGTCAGCGTCAACGACGACAACGTCAAGTGTCGAGCAAGGCCAAAGTCGAGCAGCCAATGCTCCCCAGCCGCGTCCCTGATGATGTTGTCCGGTTTGACGTCTCGGTGAACGATGTTCACTTGCTCTGCGGCGGTCAGCGTTTCGAGCAGATGGAGGCCGAGCCTAAGGATGTCCGAAGCGCCAAAGCCACGGCTCTGAATCAGCTGGCGCAACGTCGCGCCCGTGACCCTCTGTTCACGGAACCAGACACACGTGCCTATCGGAGTCGCCAAGGTCCCGCGCTCCAGCACCCGAGGGACCCGTGGCGAGTTCACTTGATCGATCGCAAGGAGTTCGCGATTCGTAGTCTCGAGATCCTGGGTCGGCTGGATCAGCTTCAGCACGACGGCACCGTCGATCGGGTGGTCCGCCGACAGAACAAGCTTCTGGCCGCCCTGGCTTAGCGGCGCCAGAGCATTGAGATCAGGGAACTGCTGGGCGAGCCACCCCAAATCGATCTGCTGCGGTGCGACGCTCAACCAGCATCCCCAAGCGCGGCTCGCCAAGCCCACTCGTTAAACAGCCACGATGCATACGATCGTGGTTGACAGTTCTTGGAGGGAGGCCGACGAACCAGACCCTGCCCCCGCGACAAGACACCGATTCCCAAGCGCCTCGCAACGGGAAGAAGCGGATGTCCCCTCTTTGCGTCCGGCAACAGTACGTAGGACTCAGAAGTGAACCAGGTATTCAGATATGCCTGTTCTGCCGCGGCGCGCCAGTTTGAGATCTTCGCTTCAATGGCAATAATCCGCCTCACCGCGAAAGACGCGCTCACCGACCGAGGCACCCATCTGTGCCCGACCCTTCTGACCAGTCGCGCGTCTTCGAGCCGGCCCAGTGCCGCGTCCAGGCGAACTGGATACACCTCTCGAAGCTCCGCCTCGTTGGCGCCATCGCGCTCGACAAGAAACTGCACGATTCGAAGGTCTCTCGGGCGCACCTGTGCGCGCGCGTCGCTCCAGTGGCGCACGGTGCCGGGATGCCAGACAACGATCACCAGGTCCGGGAAGCCGGAATCAAGTTTCGGTTCGCGAAACAGGGTGGTCCTACAGTCACGGGGAATGTCGAACGGCAGTGCCAGAACGAACGCCTCAAGAAGGTCGAGTTCCGGCCCATGCTTCGGCCGACGGCTGGACACACCGACCCGGGCCAGGGCGGACCGATCGAGAATCGTCGGGGCAACCGTCCTCGCGTTGGTGGTCAATGACGGGCGAACAGGCTTACGGCGGGCCGGCGCAGGCATGGTTGAGGTTCGTCGCATCATACACGGGGCCACCGACGCGCGTCCCGGGCAGCACGCGCGAATGCCTGAGTGCGGCTGGCAGCCGCGACCGCGAACTCACCAGGCCGTGGCTCTTGAAGCTGCGTGGTCATGCAGTTCCCATTCTTCGCCGCTCCTCCATCCTCTCCAGCATCTGCCCCTTCGCCTTGAGCCGCTGGTGCGAGTAGTGCTCCAACATGCGGCGGGACAGGTGTCCGGTCACCGCCTCGATCACGTGTTCAGGCTCGCCGGCCTCCAGGAGATCCGTCACGACCGTGTGCCGTAGGTCATGGAACCGAAACCCTTTGAGCCCGGCCGCGTCTCGAAGTGCGTGCCAGGCCGTGTCCCACTTGCGGGCCGGCTTCGTCGGGTCGAACTTGTGGTGCTGGCTCGCGCACCAGAGGTAGTGCTCGGGAGCTGTGTGGCCGAGCGTGTCGGCCCGCTTGAGCATCCTCTCGACGGCGTCCCGGGCGGACTTGTTGAGCGGTAGCTGCCGTTTGCTCGTCTCGTTCTTGCTGTGGGTGACGTAGAGGACGCCCTTCCCGGTGGTGCTCTCAACGTCCCAGACCTTGTCCAGGTCGATATCACGCCGCCGAACGTGCTTCACCTCAACGCCGCGCATCGAGGTGTTCGCCGCGAGGACGGCCGCGCAGTACACGTGCTGCCACTCGGGGTTACTGGCCGCGGCATCAAGCAGGCGCCTCTGCTCCTCACGCGTCAGAGCACGGCCGACCGGCGCACCACCAGCCTCCGTCAGCATCTTGACGTCGTCTTCGAGGCGTCGCCACTGCTTGAACCGCTTGAGGACCTGGCGCAGTGCGCCGACGTCCATGTTGATGGTACGGTTGCTGGCGCCGTCGAGCCGCCGCTTCGCTTGGAATCCCTCGATTGACTTGCGGGTGATGGTCGCGAGCTTGACGTCGCCGAAGTGTCGCTTCACCACCTCGAGTCGCTCGGCGTCGAAGGCGATCGTCCGCTTGGAGTTCGCTGTCGCCTTCTTCGCCTCCAAATAGTCGTCCACGGCAACGAACAGCTTTACGGACGGATCTCGCGGGGCGAGTTCACCAGCGACAGCGGCGCGGATCACTTCCTTCTCGAGCCGGCAGGCCTCCTGCCAGTTTGTTGTCGCCAGAGATGCGCCAGGAGAGCACAGGGGCCGGCGCCACTGCACACCGTTGACAGAGAAGTAGGTCCAGTACCGCTTGCCGCGCTTCCAGAGTGCCATGGCACAACTCCCGCTGATTCAGCGGCCGAGCCGCGCGGGCGGCCGGCCGCTAGTGTCGGGGCAAGCGTGCCAGTGGGGTTTCGACGGAGCCACGCGGTCAAATCCCTTCGTGATCGCCGCGGGCATGCGTCTCGACGAGAGCCTGCCGTTCGTAGTCGTCCACGTCTTCGGGCCGGTAACGGACGGCCCGGCCCATCTTGAGAAACCGCGGGCCGAGTCCCTTCAACCGCCAAGACCGTACTGTGAAGCGCGAGACGCCGAGGCGCGTCGCAACTTCGACGTCGGTCAGGGTCCGTTTGCCTGTGGATCCAGTGAACGCCAGATCCAATCCTACCTCTCCCTGGGCGATGTTGGTGAGAGCCATTGCCTTGCCTCCTGACTGTCCTGCGTGACCGGTTAATGGGCTGCGCCGTCGTTCCCGTGGGCAGCCCGGTACGCATCGAGCACCACCGTCCGGAGGCGCTCCTGCGCTTCGCGCTTCTCCACCCACCGGAGCAATGCAAAGCTGCGGCGTTCTCCCTGCGACACGAATTGCCGCGCCGGGAACGTAACGTCCTCACCGCGTCCGTCTCGACTGCGCCACACGGCAAACCCGACGAGCTTCAGCCCGTCGAGTTCGCCGCCGTTGAAGTGGATCTCAGCGTCCGCCAGCTTGCCGGGCGCCGCGTGACCATTCGTCTTCTGGATGTGAATGCTGATGTTCGTCATGGTCTTGCCTCCGTGAGTTGTTTGGGGCGCCGGCCTCAGGCACTCGCCAATTGCGTCATCTGCAGCCGCTGCCAGAGCCACTGCTGCAAGGTCGCGAACCCGACCAGGACGGGATCGGCGGGCGCCAGGCGATGCGCCTTCGCGCGGCACCGAGCGCGCTGCCATCCGAGTTCGGTGGTGTCGATGAGCACGAGCCGCGACGGCGTGCCAGCCTTCTCGGCGTCGAGCGCGATGTCGTCCGCCGCCAGGCCGGCGATGTCCTTGAGCGGTCCGGTGTAGAGCGTGACCGTGGAGGGTGCGTCCAGTGCGGCAGGTGCCGTCGTGATGAACGCGTGGTAGAGGCGCGTCTGCCTGCCGATGGTCACTTCGATGCTGGGCGTGATCGACGTGTCGGACATGATGGTTCTCCCTTGAAGCGAGGCGTTCCGTAGCCACTTCGCAGCCGGGCAGAAGGTGCCGGCATCACGTAATTGCCCTCCGAGGCTCGACCGAGCCGATCGTCAAGGCCGGAGCCCGCGGAGCGGGTCGCAGCGCAGCGGAGAGCCTTGACGACGGTGAGGCGAGCCCGACAATCACGACCGTGATGCCCGGACGTGGCAGCGGCTGCTCGACCTGCCCGAGGCACGCCGCCCACGGAATGCATCCGTGAGTGGCGCGTCGGTGCCTGGCGCTATGGGCGCTTCAGCGTCTTGCGCGGCCGTTCCGTCGTCGCACTGGGCGACTTCGGATCGGAGGGCGGTGGGACTGGCGAGTCGGCGAGGTCCTTGGACGTCACCTTCACGCCGAGTCGCTTGGCGAACACGAACAGGCCGTCACGCTGCCAGCCGTGTCGCAGCGCAACCGCAATGGCCAGCGCCTGCGGGTAGTGCTTGACTGCGATCCGGTCCGGCTTGCCGAGCACCTCCCGGAACAGCTCGTCGGGCCGGATCTCCTCCAGCAGCAGTCGCAGGAGCATCGGCGACCATGTGAGCTTCGCCGTGCGCTCCGCCAGGAGCCGGACGGCACGCGGACGGAGTTCCTTCCGCCACCGCTCCTGTTCCGCTCGCTGCTTGGCCCACGCTTCCTCCTGCTGGCGACGGGCGTCGGCGTGGTCGGCCTCGTCCTCGGTGCGCCGTGGCGCGGCATCCTTCGGACGGCCCCAGTGCTTGTCGCAGTGCTTCTTGGCGATGCAGACGTGGAGGAACGTGCCCTGCCCCTCCCCGAGCACGATGACGCCCGGGCGCGCGTGCGCACACCGCTGCTTGCCTTCCGCCGGCTTCCAGCTCTTGGCCAGAATCGGCTTCGGGTCGGCCTTGTCGGTGTGGAAGTGCAGGGTCGAGAGCGCGAGCACCGAGGCATCGCGCTCCTGTTCGGCTGAGACCACCTGATCAACAAGGGCCGGCAGCAGGATCTGTGTGTCCTCGCTGCGCGGGTTCAGGCGCACGGTCTTCTCGATCCACGCCGTGAGTTGTGCCAGCGGTTCGAGTTGGTCGCGCCGCGCTTCTTCGTCGCGGAAGAGGGGGCGGAAGCACTGAGCCAACGCCTCCTCTTGCTGCTCGGCAGGGACGACCGCGATCTTCAGCGCGTAGATCAGCGGAAGGACGTCGCGTGCCAGGAGGTCCTGCACCTTGGGCACGAGACGCGTGAGGCTGATGCGCTGATAGACGTAGCCCTTCGACTTGCCGAGGGCCGCCGCGATGTCCTCGATCGGCCGCCCCGCCGAGACCAGGCGCTGGTAGCTGACGCCCTCATCGAGCGGGTGAATGTCCTCCCGATGGAGGTTCTCGATGATCGTCGCCTCGTCCGCAGCGGCGTCATCGAGATCGAGGACGCGCGCGGGCACCATCGCGCAGCCCGCGAGCTTGGCGGCACGCAACCGCCGAGCGCCGGCGATCAGCACGAACCCGTCGCCGTTCGGGCGGACCAGGATCGGCTGCAGGACGCCGTGCCGACGGACACTCGTCGTCAGCTCGTCGAGGCTGGTTTCCGAGAACGACCGTCGCGGGTTGGTCGGCGATTCGTGGATCACGTTCGTCTCCAGTTGTCTGAACTCACGCATGGCGACACCTCGAGTGAATGGGCGCCGGGGCCGCTGGGGCGCCGGCGTCGGACGCGCGATGAACCACTCGCGCGGTGGGACGGGTGGACCTGGGTCGGCCCGTCAGGAGTTGGGTTGGGAAAGGGGGCCGTGCGGACGCTGGGTCCGCACGGCTTCAGACCACGGCTACTGGACCGTGGCGAGGAGACGGCTCGCGGTGCGGTCGAGGGCGAATCGGCCGTCCTGCCAGGGCGTGTGCTGACTGAGTCGCGTCAGTCCCTGCACATAGCCCCATACAGAGCGGGGATTCGTCTCGTGCTGCTCCGCGAGGCCGTACGCCTCGGACGCGTGCTTCCGGGGCAGATCGAGCCGGGAAGTCACCACGTCAATCACTCCGTCGCGGGTCGGGGCGATCTCCTGGGCGCTGGCGCGCAGGAGCATCGCGCGATCGGCCGACGGGTCGGCGTCGAGGGCGACGCGGACGCTCGCAAGCGAGTCGGTCCACGCCGCCTGAATCGACGTCCCCACGTGCCGGCGTCTGAAACCGGCGACGTGCTGGAACCCCCAGATGATGTGATTGCCGCAGACGACGCGGAACAAGAACACATCCAGGGTCAGGGCGGCGGCTCCCACATCACTGTTCCGGAGGATGAACCCGCGGAACAGACCAGACCGGGAGCTGTCAGTTGGGTCGTCGAGGTCTCGGTTCCCGTCCACGAGGAAGAGGAACATATCTCGATCGCCCAGGTAGGCACCGGACGGCACCCGTTCGGCACCCCACACGCCGTCCTCGTAACCG
>JADZCN010000093.1 GCA_020851565.1 Acidobacteriota bacterium
CCCGGTGGTCATAGGAGCAGGGTCACACCCGTTCCCATTCCGAACACGGAAGTTAAGCCTGCTACCGCCGATGGTACTGCGTGCGTAGGTGCGTGGGAGAGTAGGTCGCTGCCGGGGATTCATCGCAACACACCAGAGGCCCGTGGTCACCCCACGGGCCTTTCGTGCGTACGCACAAAGGCGGGCCCCCAGGCGTCACCCACCCGACCGCCATCCATCGCGAAGATGCTTTGACCACCGTCGACGTCCTGTCGTATCCTCTTCAATCCGGGGCGAGTTGTCCCTGGATGACGTCCCGATCAACCACTCCATGCGACTGTCGCTGTCCCGCATCACCGCCCTCGTCGCGCTCTGCGCGGCCATGTCCACGGCGGTCGTGCTGTCGGTCCCGCGCTCCGGGTCGGGCAACCGCGATCGGGACCGCATCGTCCGCCTCACCCGCGGCGGCTTCCAGCGGTTCGACGCGGCAGACGCCATCAGCCACGACGTCGAGGGTATCGAGCCGATCGCCTCCTCCGCGGCGGATGGCCCCCACGCGACCGACCAGCAGAGCGTCCACGCGCCGCCAGGTGGCGTCGCCATGCTCTCCGCGGGGCTGATCGCCGGTCCCCCCGGTGAGTTCGCCCTGCTTCCGCATCACGCCTCCTCCTCGCTCGTCCTCGTCTGCCCGACACACCCACACCCGGGCCGCGCACCTCCTCACACACTCTGACCGGCCGCAAGCCGCTTCCACGTTCCCGGTATTCGCCATCAGTGTGTCTGCTCGTGAACCGGCCGAAAGGCCCAGGTTCGCGGGAGTTGTGTGTATTCGCAGGTCTGGAACGCCATGCATCACCACCCGTCCATGTTCGGTCACGTCAAGCAGGACACCGTTGCCGGTGTCGTGGTCTTCCTCGTTGCGCTGCCCCTGTGCCTCGGCATCGCCATCGCGTGCGGCGTCCCGCCGGTCTCGGGGCTGATCGCCGGCATCGTCGGCGGCCTCGTCGTGCCGTTCATCAGCCGCTCCCCGCTGTCCGTGACCGGGCCGGCTGCAGGGCTGACTTCGATCGTGCTGGTCGAGGTGCAGGCCCTCGGTGGCATCCCCCCCTTCCTCACCGCGGTGATGATCGCCGGCGTGCTGCAGTTCCTGCTCGGAGTCCTGCGCTCGGGCCGCTTCTCGGCCCTCGTGCCCTCAGCGGTGATCAAGGGGATGCTCGCAGCGATCGGCATCACGATCGTGTGGAAGCAGCTGCCCGTGGCGTTCGGGGCCAGTGGCGGCCTCGCGGACATTCCCTCACAGCTGCACAGCGGGGCCATCCTCATCGCTGCGGTGTCGCTGGTCATCCTTTTCGGGTGGAAGCAGACACCCCTGGCTCGGTACCCGACCATCTCGCCCGCGCTCGTGGTGGTCGTGATCTCGAGCCTCCTCGCCGAGTTCCTGCGCGGATCGTCCGCGCTGGGGCTCGGCCCGGCCCACTACGTGGATGTGCCGCTCGGGGGCCTGAACGCACTCTACTCGGCGCTCCCGCGACCGGATCTCGGAGCGATCGCCAACCCGGCCACCTGGATGGCTGGCGCCACCATTGCCATCGTGGCGAGCATCGAGACGCTGCTGTCGGTCCAGGCCGTGGACCGCCTGGACCCGTTGAAGCGTCACAGCCCACCGGACCGGGAGCTGCTGGCCCAGGGCACCGCCAACGCCGTCTCTGGCGCGCTGGGAGGCCTTCCGGTCACGGCGGTGATCGTCCGGAGCGGCGCAAACGTGGCGGCCGGCGCCCGCGAGCGCCTCTCGGCCCTGACCCACGGCATCCTGCTGCTGGTCGCGGTACTGTTCGCCGGCGCGCTGCTGAACAAGATTCCCCTCGCGGCCCTGGCCGCCGTCCTCATCCAGGTTGGCCTGAACCTGTGCAAGCCGGCGCTGTTTGCCACACAGGTGAAGCTGGGGGTCACGCAGCTGCTTCCCTTCGCCATCACGATCGCCGCCGTGCTGGCCCTGGACCTCCTGAAAGGCGTGATCGTCGGCATCTTCGTCGGGATCACGTTCGTCCTCTACGAGAACTCGAAGCGCGCCGTGGTCGCTGTGCGCGACGAGACGGGGACCTGGCGCATGCGATTCCGGCGCGACGGCACGTTCGTCTCCAAGCCCGGTATCGTCTCCACGCTGGACGAGGTGGACGACGGGGAGCGCGTCATCATCGACGGTTCGGGCGAGTACATCGACCACGACGTCAAGGAGGTGCTCGCGACGTTCATGGCCGACGCGAAGCACCGGAACATCAACGTCACCCTCGTCGGCATCGACCTGACCCACGCCCAGGCCGGCGGGGGGCACTAGATGAGGCTCGCAGTCGAGCAGGGGGCGTCCGCGGATCCCATCGAGCGCGCACTCGAGCGCGCCCGGGGCGTGCTGCCGGACCAGGGGCCCATAGGGGTGTTCATTCACCACAACACGCTGCACGCCTACCAGCACCTCCCGTTCCACGAGGGCGTGCAGGCCGGGGCCGAGGCGCTGTCGGCGCGCCCGTACCTGAGCCTTCGCCAGTTTCGCGACGCGCTCGCTTCCGGTCGCATCGACGATAGGGACGTGCGCCGCGAGATTGCCCTCGCACTGGGCCCACGTGGGCCGGAAACAATCCTTCCCGGCCTGACGCGAGCGGAGCTGTGGCACCAGTTGATGGTCACGGATGCCGACACCGACGACGCGGCCGGCATCGAGTTCACGATCAGGGCGGGTATCGCGCGTGAATGCGCCAACCTCACCCTGTGGGAGGCCTGCCTCGCCCGGGCGCGCCGCGGGCCCGGGCTCGGGCTGGCGGAGCGCCGCCGCTTCCGCCGGCATCGCGACGTGCTCGTCGCGCTTGGCGCGGCGGATCCGGACGTCGCGGTTCACGGTGAGCTGATCCGTCTCGGTTCCGGTTTCCTCGACCAGGGGCAGGCGCACGCGCCGCTCCCGGGCCGCCACCAGGGGTTTCTCCTGGCCGTCACCGAGTTCTACTCGAATGGCGCCTCGGCGCCGCTCGCCTGCCGCGGTGCGGAAGCGGACATGTGCAGGGTCTTCGAGCGGAAGGAGCCTGCGTCGCATGTCATTCGCGCCATCCTGGACGATCTCGGCGTGCGCGGTGACGACCTCGATGCGTTCCTCTTCGCCACCGCACTGGCGCTCCCCGGGTTCACCGGCATGTTCGCGCGCCTCGAACGCCACCCGGAGGAGCACCGCGTGGAAGCGCCGGCGACCCTGGTCGATCTCGTCGCGGTTCGGCTCCTGCTGGAGCGGCCCGCAATTGCACGCGCCTGCCGGGAGCTGGGCGTCAGTGCCTCGTGGCCGGTGCTCCGCACTCTCGTCTCACCGGTTCCTCCTCGCCCGGCTGTCCTCGACGCCTCCTTGCTGTGGGGCCTGGCCTCCGCTGCCGGGCTGGGTGCGCACGAGGTTGCCGCGATGGAGGACGCAACCCTCGAGGCATTGTGGGCGGAGTGCCGGGCGTTCGACGACGTCCGCCGCCGGCAGCTGTTCCAGGAGGCGTACGAGCGCACCTATCGGGGGTGGGTTCTCGATGCGCTCGCAGCGCGCCGCGCGCTGCCCGCCGATGACAACGAGGAACGGCCCCGCGCGCAGTTCATCTTCTGCATCGACGAACGTGAGGAGTCGATTCGCCGGGCGATCGAGGAGCAGCACCCCGGCTACATCACGTTCGGCGCCGCGGGATTCTTCGGCGTGGCGATCGACTACCAGGGGCTGTATGACCGTGAGCCGGCCGCCCATTGTCCCGTGGTCGTCACGCCGGGCCACGAAGTGCACGAGCGGCCGGTCTACACCGACCTCGGGTGGCACCGGCTTCGGCAGGGGGCCCGTGACCGATGGCACGCCTGGGAGCGCCGCGCCGCCAGCTCGTCGCACACGCTGAGTGGAGGAGCGGGGATGTCTTTTCTCCTCGGCCCGCTCTCAGCCGTCAAGACGTTCGCGCGCGTCGTGGCGCCGCGCTCGTCCGTCCTCTGGGGCGACCGCGTGCTCTCGCGGCTCGCGCCCCTTCCGAATACGCGGCTGTCCACCCTGCGGCCTGAGGACGGCGCCAGGCCAGCGGAGGGTCGGAAGCCCGTCGGCTTCTCACTGGACGAGTCGGTGGACCGCGTCGCGTCGGTGCTGACGAACCTGGGCCTCGTCCGGAGCTTCGCGCCCATCGTGGTCGTGCTGGGACATGGATCGACGAGCCTGAACAACCCGCACGAGTCCGCCCATGACTGCGGCGCCTGCGGAGGGCGCCGGGGCGGCGCCAACGCGCGCCTCTTCGCCGACATGGCCAACCGGCCCGACGTGCGCGACGGCGTGAGGAAGCGCGGCATCGACATCCCGGCCGACACGTGGTTCATCGGTGCCCTGCACGACACGGCCAGCGACGCGGTGCTCTACTACGACCTCGAGACGCTGCCGGCACTGCACGCGGCCGCCTTCGACGAGGCCTGGCAGGCCCTCGAGCGGGCGCGCGCCGAGAACGCACTCGAGCGCAGCCGTCGCTTCCAGGACGCCCCGCTCGATTTCGACGCGGCACAGGCCCTCAGGCATGTCGAGGCACGGTCGTCGCACCTCGCACAACCCCGGCCCGAGTACGGCCACTGCACGAACTCCATCTGCATCGTGGGACGCCGGCAGCTGACACGCGGCCTCCATCTGGACCGGCGGGCGTTCCTGGTGAGCTACGACCCGGCCGTGGACACCAACCACACCGTGCTGGAGCGCATCCTGGCCGCGGTGGGCCCGGTCGGCGCCGGCATCAGCCTCGAGTACTACTTCTCCTCGGTCGACAACGAGACCTTCGGGTGCGGCACGAAGCTGCCGCACAACGTGACGGGGCTGATCGGCGTGATGAACGGCCACCAGAGTGATTTGCGGACAGGGTTGCCGCTGCAGATGGTGGAACTGCACGAGCCCATGCGCCTGCTGCTGATCGTGGATGCCACGCCGGAGGCGTTGCTCGCAGTGGCTGGCCGGCAGCCCGAGGTGGCCGAGCTCGTCGGCAACGCGTGGATCCAGCTGGTGTCCGTGGATCCGGCCACGGGGGCCATGGCGGTCTTCGAGCGCGGGAGGTTCGAGCCCTACGAGCCAAACCCGACACTCCTGCCGGTGGTCGATCGCTCGCGTGAGTGGCACATGCGCACGCGAGAGCACGTGAAGCCCGCGCTCGTTCGCAGCGCCCTGCCGGTATCGGCAGGGGGCCAAGGGCTACGCCCGGGCGCGACCGCGCCGGGAGCCCTGCACGCATGAGCCTGGTGATCCGCATGGCGCTGGCGCTGGCCATCCTCTCGCCCCTTGCGGGCGTCGCCGTTGTCGGCGTGCGCGTGCTGCTCGGCGACCGCCAACCGGGCGAGGCGACGACGGCCCGGGCGATCGCCACGGGGCTCATCGCATCGGTGCTGGCCAGCCTGGCGGTCCTCTGGGTGTTCCTCGGCATCACCGGCCAGGCCATCGATGGAGACATCGAGTTCGGGGACTGGCTGCGGATCGGCGACTTCGTGATTCCCGCTGTGCTGCGGGTCGATGGCATCTCGGTGACGATCTCCGTCTTCGCCTCGGTCCTGACGGCGCTGATTGCACGCTTCTCGCGCACTTACCTCCACAAAGAGCCGGGATTCGTCCGCTTCTTCGTGCTGCTCGGGCTGTTTGCCACGGGCACGCAACTGGTGGCGCTGGCCGGGGCGCTGGAGCTGTTCTTCGCGGGCTGGGAGATCATCGGCATCTCGTCGGCCTTCTTCATCGGCTTCTTCCACGAGCGCGGGGAGCCCGTTCGGTCGTCCATCCGGGCCTTTGCCACGTATCGATTCTCCGATGCCGGCCTGCTGATCGCCACGGTCGTGACACTCGAATTCCTCGGCTCGGCCCGCTTCTCGGCATTCGAGCGCGTGGGCACGCTCGAGCCCACCCAGGCCACGGTCCTGGCGCTGCTGTTCCTGCTGTCCGCGATGGGCAAGTCGGCGCAGCTCCCGTTCTCGGGATGGCTGCCGCGGGCGATGGAAGGGCCGACGCCGTCGAGCGCGCTCTTCTACGGCGCCGTGTCGATCCATGCGGGGCTGTTCCTGCTGCTCCGGGTGTGGCCGGTGCTCGAAGTGTCGCCGGTCGCCCGCGCCGCTGGCGTGGCGGTGGGGCTGGCGACTGCGGTGTATGCCGCGGCCGTCGTTCGCGTGCACACCGACGCGAAGGGAGCGCTCGCGCACGCGACGCTCGCGCAGGTCGGGCTCATCCTCGCCGAGATCTGCCTCGGCTGGACCGCGCTGGCGCTGGCTCACCTGGTGTGCCACGCCCTGCTTCGCCTCGGCCAGTACCTGAAGGCGCCGAACATGATCCACGACACGCACCGCCTCGGGCACGAGCCCCACGGCCCGAGCCAGCTCGAGCGTTGGGCGCCGAAGCTGGCCGACCGCGTGTATGCGGCGTCGCTGCACCGCCTTCGCCTCGACGATCGCATCGATGTCGCGTTCTCGCCGGTCCTTGGCGTGGCACGGCTGCTCGAACGAGCGGACCGCTGGGTTCGACGGACGTTGTCACTCGATGGAGCCGCGTCGTGACGTCCCTGGCGCCCACGCTCTCTGCACCGTGGGAGGCCCTCGTGGTCTGCCTCCTGCTGCTGGTGGCGCCTGCCATCGCGTCGCAGAAGCGGTCGCCCCTGTGGCTGCTGGCCGGGCTCGCGGCCTCGGTGGCGGTGGCCCTGTTCGCGCCCGGCGGGACGGCGGCATACCTTGGCATCTCCTTCAGCGCCGTGCTCCACGCGCTCGTGGCGTGGAGGTGGAGCCGGACCGGGGCGGTGACGCTCGCGGTGTCCGGGGTGCTGGCGCTGGCGATTGGGACAGCGCTGCACTTCGAACAACCGGCGCCGGCTTTCGCGCTGTCGTGCCTGGCAATTGCGCTCAGGGCCGGCGTCCTGCCGCTGCATGCAGGCGTCGCCAGCCTCTGTGAGCGTGCGCCGCTCGTGCAGACGCAGCAGCTCGCGTCCACCATCGCCCTGGTCTTCGTCCACCTGCGCCACGTCGATCACCACGTCCTCGCCATCGAATGGGCCCCGCTGCTCGTCCGCTACGGATCGCTGGCGGCGCTCGCGGCGGCGCTGATCGCGCTGGTGCAGAAGGACCTCCGCGGCTTCTACCGTGGGACCACGGCCATGCACGGAGGGATGCTGCTTGCGGCCGTGGGTGCGGCCAGCATCGGCAACTTCGCCGCGGCCCTGCTGGTGGCGGTGGCGATGGGACTGGCGCTGGGCGGGCTCGGCATCATGATCACGTCGCTCGAGGAGCGCACCGGCTCGGCGGCCTTCGGCGGGCCGGGCGGGCGCGCCGGCGCGTTCCCACGGCTTGCGGCGTCCTTCGCGCTGTTCGGCGGCGCCGGCGTCGGCCTGCCGGGCACGGCCGGCTTCGTGGCCGACGACCTCCTGCTGCATGCGCTCTGGATGGAGAGCCCGGCGAGCACCATTGTGATGATCCTCTCCAGTGCGTTGCTGGCCGTGGCCACGCTGATGGCGTTCTCGTGCGTGTTCCTGGGCCGCACCGTGTCCTCGCTGGCGCCCGACCTGTACCCGCGGGAGCGCGTCGTCGCCGTGACGCTCGTTTCGTTGCTCCTGGTGCTCGGCTTCGCACCCGGCGTGTTGCTCGGGCCCGCCGACGCCTTCCTAAGCGGCCCGCCATGACCGTGCGGTTTTCCTCCCGTGCCCTGTTCGCCTTCGTCACGCTCTCGGTGGCCGTGGCCACCTCGCTGCCGGTGACGGCCCCGAGGGAGTTCGACCGCGCGGTGCGAAGCGGACGGGCCAGTCAGCAGCGGCCTGGAGGGTGGGAAGCCGGGCCATGTGACGGCGAGGGCCACGCAGGGTTGTCAGCCGTCACCGTTCCGGAGGGAGGGGGCGTTTCGAGCGGCGGGCGCAGGAAGGACCCTGGACAGGCGCGTGCACCCGAGGTCTTCGTGTTCGCTTCTCCGGAAGCGACGAGCCGGGTTCGAGTGGCTGCCGGCTCCGGATGCCCGCTCTCTCGCGGAGTTCCGGCGCCGACCGGGCGCGCCCCGCCACGTGCCTGACGCGTTTGCGCGCGCACCTGGTCTTCACGTGCAGTTGGAATGCCATTGAAAGAGGTCATCATGGAAAAGTTCATCGCCGGCATCACGCGTTTCCAGAACGAAGTCTTCCCGAAGAGCCGCCACCTGTACGAGCAGCTCGCGGACGGCCAGGCACCCGAGACCCTGTACATCGGCTGCTCGGACTCGCGCGTGATCCCGAACGAGTTGATGCAGGCGCTGCCGGGAGAGCTCTTCATCTGCCGCACGGCCGGCAACCTGGTACCGCCGTACGGGGAGGCCGGCGGCGTGGGCGCCACGGTGGAGTTCGCCGTGGAGATCCTGAAGGTCCGGCACATCGTGATCTGCGGCCACTCCGACTGCGGCGCGATGAAGGCCCTGATGACGCCGGAGAAGGTGAACGGGCTGAAGGCGGTGGCCGCGTGGATCCGGCATGCCGACAGGGTGGCCGCGGTGGCCAACGCGCTGCACGGCGACCTGGACGACCACGATTTCCTGAGCCGGTTGATCGAGGAAAACGTCATCACGCAGATCGATCACCTGATTACCTATCCGTGCGTGGCGGCGAAGCTGCGGAGCGGGAACCTGTTCGTGCACGGCATGGTGTTCGACATCCCGAAGGGCGAGTTCCGCCTGCTGGACCGTTCGACGCTGAGGTTCCTGCCGCTCAGCGAGATGCTCGAGCAGCGGGCCCGGCAGGAGGCCATCAGCGCGTAATGCGCCCGTTCGTCCCAGCGGATTAGGGGCAGGCGCCGCGCGGCGGAGCCCTCCCCGTTATCCTGTCGAGATGGACCCGGGCGGCGGCCGGACGGGGGTGGACGACCGTGCAGCGAGGCTGCTGCTCACCCCCGTGCTCGGCGTCATCGTCCCGAACCTGGCCGGCATCATCGATCACGGCCACCACACGGCTCCCTCGCTCGCGGCCAGCTACGCCTGGTTCACCCTGGTCTCGTTCATCACCTGGGAGGGCAACCTTCGGCTGTACCTGCGCTTCCAGGACCGAACCGCCTGGCTCACCGCGCCGTGGCATCGTGTTCGGCTGCTCGTCGGCCTCATTTGTCTCTTCACGGTGCCCCTGGTGACGGCCGGGCTCGTGGCCTGGGCGCTCGTCACGGCCGACCCGGCCGCCACCTCTCGGCGCGTCGCGATGGCGGTGCTGCTGGTGGTCTCGGCGGTGATCTTCATCACCCATGTCTACGAGACGGTCTTCCTGGTACGGGAGTGGGAGAGCGATCGCCTCCGCGGTGAGCGCCTGCAGCGCGAGAAGGTGGAAGCCGAGCTCGACGCGCTCCGCAGCGAGGTGGACCCGCACACGCTGTTCAACAATCTCAATGCCCTCAGTCACCTCGTGGAGCAGGGCAGCCCGCGCACGGGCGCCTTCATCGAGGCGCTGGCCCGAAGCCATCGGTACCTGCTCGAGGTGCGCGGGCGCAGGCTCGTCACGGTATCCGAGGAGCTGTCGTTGCTCGATCACTTCGTGATGCTCATCGGCATCCGCTACGGCGACGGCCTGCGGGTGGAACTGGACGCGGACCCGGCGGCGGCCCGGCGCTGGTTGCTTCCCCCGGTGACCCTTCCCGAACTGCTCCAGAACGTGGCCAAGCACAACGAGATCTCGAGTGCCAGGCCCATGGACGTGACGATCAGGCTGGAGGGCGACCGGTTGCTGGTCCTGAACGAGCGGCGCTCGCGTCCCCAGCAGGCGCCGGGCACGGGGTCGGGGCTCGAGAACCTGGTGCGCCGGTTCCGTCTCCTCACGGGCACCCCGGCACGCTGGGGCGTGAACGGCACGAACTTCATCGTGACCCTGCCCCTGCTCCCGGTGGGCCCGGCCTGAGCCACCCCCCTTCCCACCGGGACGTGGCCCGGGGCACAATCAGACCCATGCGACTGGGACGGGTGGCGTGGGCGCTGGCCCTGCTGGCCGGCTTGAGCGTCGAGCCGGCGGCGGCCCAGACCGGCCCGCGCAACTGCAGCGTGACGTCGCAGAACCTGTACGTCCGCGACGTGATGCAGGACCTCTACCTCTGGTACTCGTCGATGCCCGACGTGAACGCGGCGAGCTTTCCATCGCCAGAAGCCTATCTGCAGGCTGTCCGGTACCGTCCACTCGACAGCAGCTTCAGCTACATCACCTCCGCCGCGTCCTCCGACGCCTTCTACAGCGACAGTCAGTTCATCGGCTTCGGTTTCTCCACGCTCCTGTCCGGCAGCGAGCTGAGGGTCCTGCAGGTCTTCGCCGACAGTCCGGCGTCGGAAGCGGGCCTGGCGCGGGGCGACCATATCCTCGAGATCGACGGCCGACGCATCGAGGCGCTCGTCGCCTCCGGAGAGATCACCGGTGCGTTCGGGCCGAGCGAGGTCGGGGCGTCATCCGAGGTCGTCTTCCGATCGCGCGCGGGCGAGGAGCGGCGCGAGCGCATGACGAAGCGGCTGGTGACCATCCCGACGGTGTCGGTCACCCGCGTCTTCGAGCTGGACGGCCGCAAGGTCGGGTATCTCTTCTTCCGCAACTTCGTCCGCCCGTCGTTCGCGGCGCTCGACGAGGCATTCGCGTCGCTGGCCGAGGCCGGCGTCTCGGAGCTGGTGCTGGACCTCCGCTACAACGGAGGAGGCCTGGTGGACGTCGCGGTCCATCTGGGGAGCCTCATCGGCGGCGCGCTGACCGCCGGGCAGCCCTTCGCCACCTACGCGCACAACGATCGCAACACCTTCCGCAACGAGACGCTGCGTTTCGAGGATCTCGATCAGCCTGCGCCGGTCCTGTCCCGGCTGATCGCCATCACGTCGCGCTCGTCGGCCTCGGCGAGCGAGCTCGTGATCAACGCGCTCAAGCCGTTCATGCCGGTCGTCACGATAGGCGATGCCACCTACGGCAAGCCCGTCGGGCAGTACCTGGTACGGTTCTGCGACAAGATGCTCGCCCCGGTCTCCTTCTCGCTCCGCAACGCCAACGACGAGGGCGACTACTTCGACGGGCTGCCCGCCACCTGCGCCGCCGGTGATGGCATCGACGCCGAGTTGGGCGACGCCGCCGAAGCCTCCCTGGCCGAGGCCCTCCACTACGTCCGCCACGATGCCTGCAGCCTGCCGCCCGAGGCCGCCCGAGCCATGCGCACCCGCGCCGGGGGACCCGGCCTTCGCGCTGCCGGCTGGCAGGCTGTCCTCAACGCACACTGATACCGCCGGGGCGGGCCGCGGTCGTCCGCCCGCGCAATCGGAACAGCCCGGTTGCAATGTATTGCTTCGCCAATCCGGCGCGGCCGAGTAAGCTGACACCGCTTCAGACACGTTTGGGAGGGTGCCAACACGATGGTGGACCAGATTGCCGCGGCGAACAGCTGGCTGAACGGGTACGTGTGGGGATGGCCGATGATCGTGCTCCTGCTGGGCACGGGCATCCTGCTGACGGTGCTCACCGGGGCCGTGCAGTTTCGCTACCTCTGGTTCGCGCTGCTCGAGGTGCTCGGCAAGATCCGCCAGAAGCACACCGAGCCCGGGAGCGTGACGCCGTTCCAGGCCGTGGCCACCGCGCTCGCCTCGACCGTGGGCGTCGGCAACATCGCCGGCGTCGCGACCGCCATCTCGATCGGCGGGCCAGGGTCCCTCTTCTGGCTCTGGGTGTCCGGCCTGCTCGGCATGTGCACCAAGTTCGCCGAGATCGTCATCGCGATGGACTATCGCGAGGCCGACGAGAAGGGCACGATGCGCGGCGGTGCGATGTACACGCTCAAGAACGGACTGGGGCTGCCCTGGGCCGGCGCGATTTTCGCGGGACTGGTGTCGCTGGCCGCGTTCGGCATCGGGAACATGGTGCAGGCCAATTCGGTGGCCGACAGCCTGCGCGCGACCTTCGGCATCTCGCCATCGGTGACGGGCATCGTCATGGCCATCCTGGCGGCGGCCGTGATCCTCGGCGGGATCCGGCGCATCGGCGAGGTCACGGAGATCCTCGTGCCCTTCATGGCCATCTTCTACCTCGGCGGCGGCATCGTCATCCTGCTCCGATTTGCGAGCGAGGTGCCCGACGCCATCGCCCTGGTCTTCGAGAGTGCGTTCTCCGGCACGGCGGCCACGGGGGGCTTCGCGGGTGCGACGGTGATGATGGCGCTCCGCTACGGCGTGGCCCGTGGCTTGTTCTCCAACGAGGCCGGACTCGGCAGCGCCCCGATGGTCCACGCTGCGGCGAAGACGGACCACCCCGTTCGGCAGGGCCTCTACGGCATCTTCGAGGTGTTCGTGGACACCATCCTCGTCTGCACCGTGACGGGACTGGCGATCCTGTGCACGGGCGTCTGGACGGACGGCACGACCGGCGCCGCCCTGGCGGGGCACGCCTTCTCGGTCGGACTCCCGGGCTCGTGGGGGAACATCGTCGTGACGACGAGCCTGGTCCTCTTCGCCTATTCAACCCTGATCGGCTGGAGTTACTACGGCGAGACCGGTATCGTCTACCTGTTCGGGGCAAACGCCGCGTTGCCCTACAGGCTGCTATGGCTCGTCTTCATCTACCTGGGCGCCGTCGGGTCGCTCCACCTGGTGTGGGACATCGCGGACACGCTGAACGGCCTGATGGCGCTGCCCAACCTCATCTCCGTCCTGGCGTCCATCCCCATTCTCCTCAAGCTGAAGCGTGAGTTCTTCGCGGCCGAGGCCGCGCGGAGGTAGCCCCCGATGGTCCTGCCGTTCGCCCTGCGCGCCGCCTGCGGCGCGATGCTGTTGGTCACGCTCACGGTCGTCACCGCCCACGCCCAGAACTACCCGAATGCCAGGACGGGCGGGAACTACATGCACAACTACCTGCTGCCGCCCGCCGCGAGCAGCACGCCGTGGTGGCCGTCGTGGTCCCCGGACGGCCAGTGGCTGGCCTTTGCCATGGACGGATCGTTGTGGCGCATGCGCGTGACGAACGGCCGTGCGGACGGCGCGGCCGAGGAGCTGCTCCGCGAGAAGGAGTTCCTCTCGTCGCCGGAATGGTCGCCGGACGGCCGCTACCTGGCCTACACGGCCGACGATGACGGCCGCAGCATCAACGTGCGTGTGGTGAACCTGGCGACCGGCGTCGTGACGGCGGTGACCACCGGGGCGTTCGTCAACATCGAGCCGGCCTGGTCGCCCGACGGCCGCCGCCTCGCATATGTGACGACCGCGCCGAACGGGTTCTACAACATCGCCGTCACCGACATCACCGACGGGCGCCCGGGCAGCACCATTCAGGTGACCACGGACCACAAGTTCGGCGGGCCGCGCCTCTATTTCAGCGACGAGGACGTGCATCTCTCGCCCGCATGGTCCCCGGATGGCAAGGAGCTGCTCTTCGTCTCGAACCGCGGCATCCCGCTGGGGTCGGGAGGCGTCTGGCGGGCACCGGTCGAAGCCGACGTGATGAACGGCGGACGGGCGCGGTTGATCCACAAGGAGGAGACGCTCTACCGGACGCGGCCCCAGTGGTCACCGGATGGCAAGCGGTTCGTGTACGCCTCGCACCTCGGTGGACAGTTCACGAACCTGTTCGTGCTGCCGACGGTCGGAGGTGAGCCCTACAAGATGACCTTCGGGGAGTACGACGCCTTCCTCCCGCGATGGTCGCCGGACGGCGAGTGGATCGCGTACATCTCGAACGAGCAGGGCCTGCCCCAGCTGAAACTGCTGAAGGCGTGGGGAGGCGAGGCCCGGCTGGCCCTCGTGACGAAGAAGCAGTGGAAGACCCCGATGGGGCGCATCGACGTGCGGGTGGTGGACGAGCGCGGCCGCGAGACGCCCGCGCGCGTCTATCACACGGCATCCGATGGCAAGCCCTACACCCCGTCCGACGCCTACGAGCGGCTCTCGACGCTGAACCGCCACCTGTTCCACACGCGCGGCCGCTACACCACGGAGGCGCCGCCGGGTCCGTTCCGCATCGAGGCGATGAAGGGCTTCGAGTACGCCGTGACCCGCCAGGACGTGGACGTGAAGGCCGGGGCGACCACGACCGTCACCGTGACCCTCAAGCGCATCGTCAACCTGAAGGCGAAGGGCTGGCGCTCGGGCAGCAATCACGTCCACATGAACTACGCGGGGAACCTGCACAACACGCCCGAGAACATCATGCTGATGAACGCGGCCGAGGACGCGGACATGGTGAGCCTGCAGATCGCGAACAAGGACAACCGGGTCCTCGACTACCAGCACTACGTGCCGGGCCGCGATCACCATCCGCTGTCCACCGCCGAGCGGGTGATGCACGTGGGCCAGGAGTACCGGCCCCCGTTCTATGGCCACATCTCGCTGTTCAACCTGAAGGAGCACCTCATCTCGCCCTTCGTGACGGGGTACGAGGGCACGGCCGTCGAGAGCCTGTATCCCTCGAATACCGACATCTTCCGGTATGCGAAACAGCAGGGCGGCATCGGCGGATACGTGCACCCCTACAACGGCGATCGCGATCCGCTCGAGGCCGGGCTCGGCACGGCCAAGACGTTCCCCGTGGACGTGGCCCTCGGTGCCGTGAGCTATCACGAGCTGTGGTCGCAGAGTGCCGGCGACGCCCCGTTGATGGTGTGGTACCGGATTCTCAACACCGGCTTCCGCGTGCCGGTGACCGGCGGCGAGGACTCGATCTCCAACCTGCACCGCGTGGAGCTGGTGGGGTCCACCCGCGGCTACTTCAACCTGGGGTCGGCGCCGCTGACCTGGGCCAACTGGATGAAGGCCCTGCTGGCGGGTCGCGGGTTCGTCACCAACGGTCCCCTGATTGAGTTCACCGCGAACAAGAGCGTCATGCCGGGCGAGGAGATCGCCCTTCCCGCCGCGGGCGGTCCGGTGTCGTTCCAGGCCACGGTATCCTCAGCAGCTCCGATCCGGCGTGTGGAGCTCGTGTCGAACGGGACGGTGGTGCACGGCATCGACGTGCCGGACGGGGCGCAGACGGTGACCTTCGCGCACACCGTGCAGGCCGCGAAGTCGGGCTGGTACTCCCTCAGGGCCGTGGGGGCCGACCTGACCTTCCCCGTCGAGAACTCGCGGCCACTCGCGGTGACCAACCCGATCTACGTGACGGTGGGTGGCCAGCCGATCCGCGACAAGGCCTCGGCGGAGTACTTCGTGAAGTGGATCGACACGCTCACGGAGATGGCCACCGCGCACCCGGGCTGGCGCAGCGACAAGGAGAAGACGCACGTGCTGGGCCAGTTCAAGGAGGCGAGGGACATCTTCGTCGCGCGCGCAACCGAGGCGCGCTGACCGGCCGCGGGAGGACCCGTGCCGGAGTACCCGGACATCGAGCTCTACCTGCACGCGCTTCGATCCCGCATCGTCGGGCAACCCATCGAGCGCGTGCGGGTCGCCAGTCCATTCCTGGTCCGCTCCGTAGACCCGCCCATTGACGCCACCGTCGGCCGGCGGGTCCTGGCGCTCCATCGACTGGGCAAGCGCATCGTCTGGGACCTGGAGGGTGAGCTGTTCCTCGTGTTTCACCTGATGATCGCCGGCCGGTTCCGCTGGAAGGAGCCTGGCACGAAGGTTCCCGGGAAGGTGGGGCTTGCCGCCTTCGACTTCCCGTCCGGGACACTGATCCTCACCGAGGCGGGCTCTCAGCGGAAGGCCTCGCTCCACGTTGTCCGCGGCCGCATGGCGCTTGGCGAGCACGATCCCGGAGGCCTCGATGTCTTCGCGATCGATCTGCCGGCCTTCGCCGGGCGCCTGCGCGCGGAGAACCACACGCTCAAGCGCGCGCTCACCGACCCGCGGCTGTTCTCGGGGATCGGCAACGCGTACTCCGACGAGATCCTGCTGGCGGCGCGGCTCTCGCCGCTTCAACTGACGTCCCGCCTGGGCGATGCCGATGTGGCGCGTCTCTTCGAGACCGCGCGCGCGGTGTTGTCCACCTGGAGGCTGCGACTGATCGCGGAGGCGGGCGAGGGATTCCCGGGGAAGGTGACGGCATTTCGCGAAGGGATGGCAGCGCACGGCCGCTACGGCCAGCCCTGTCCCGTGTGTGGGACGGCGATCCAGCGGATCCGCTACGCGGCGAACGAGGCCAACTACTGCCCGACCTGCCAGACCGGCGGGCGCCTGCTGGCGGATCGTGGGCTCTCGCGCCTGCTTCGCGAGGACTGGCCGCGGACGCCCGAGGCGATGGAGGAGAGAAAGAACGACGCGAGAGGTGGGACGTGACGAGCGGTTCCGCCGCCCCGGTCCCCCCTCTCGCTCGGCTCGCCGGTCAGGGTACGGTGACCGACTGAATCGGCGTCGCGGCGCTCGAGCCGCAGGCGTTGATGGCGGTCACCGATACGCTGTAGGTGCCCGGGGCGACCGGGCTGCTCAGGGCGTGGCCGGTGGTGGGGAAGCCGCCAACAAAGGCGCCGGTCACGTTGACCACATAGCTCGTGGGCGCGGCGCCCGTGGGCGCCGGATCCCAGATCGCGAACACCGTGTTACCGACGGCGTAGAGCAGGAAGCCGGCCGGCGGCTCCGGCGCTCCCGTGCAGGGTCCCGGGAAGCTCAGCGTCAGTGCGTCCGACGGGACGCTCGATCCTGCCGTATTGGCCGCGCGCAGGCGAAGCGTGTACGTGCCGCCGGGTACGCCGGCAAAGCTGAAGCGGTCTGTGTGGCCCAGCGGGATGGTGGTGACGGCTGCCCCGGTGACGTCCAGCAGCAACGCCGTCGGCTCGCCCCCTTCGTGCGTGTTCCGCCACGCCAAACTCACCGTCGACCCGTCCACGAGCCCGACCAGGCCAGCGGGCGCGGACGGTGTCACGGGCACGTTCACGTGGATGCGGATCTCATTGGAAGCCACGCTGCGGCTGCTGCCGGCCAGGGTATGCAGGCGCACGTGGAACGAGCCCGTGGGTGCGACGAAGGTGTAGACAGGCGACGGGCTGTTGGTCGGGATGCTGGCCAGGACCTCGCCGGGGTTCACGCCGCCCTCGAGCACGTAGCTCGTCGGGGTCGGGCCGACGGCCGGAGGCGTCCACCGCAGGGTGACCAGGTTGCCGGTCACCGAGTACGCGAACAGGCCCGTGGCCGGCTGCGCATCGCCAGGCTGGTTGACGGCGAGCGTGACCGTCGTCACCGCACTCGTCGTGAGGCCGTCGGACGCCTGATACGTGAACGAGTCGGCGCCCGCATACCCGGCCGCCGGCGTGTAGCTGAAGGCCCCATCCGCCTCCAGGGTGACGGCCCCGTGGGCCGCCCCGCTCACGAGCACGGCCGTGAGCGCGTCGCCGTTCGCGTCGGTGTCGTTCGCCAGGATCCCTGGCGCCGGCACCGACAGCGGGACGCCGAAGGCGGTCGAGTACGCATCGGGCGCCGATACGGGAGGGCTGTTCGCCGACACGGTGATGCTGACGGTTGCGGCGGGGCTGGTCAGCACGCCGTCGGCCGCCTGGTACGTGAACGAGTCCGTCCCGCTGAAGCCAGGGGAGGGCGTGTAGGTGAACGAGCCGTCTGCGGCGAACGCCAGCGTGCCGCTGGATGGGCTCGAAACGAGCGCGGCCGTGAGCGCGTCCCCATTGGGATCGGTGTCGTTTGCCAACACGCCGGGCGCCGCCACGGTGATCGGCGTGTTGAAGCTGGTCCCGTATCCGTCTGCGACGGCAGCAGGGGGCTGGTTCACCTGCACGGTCAGTGCCCCGGCGAGCGCTGAGGACTGGCCATCCGGGTTCGTGATGGTGAGATCCCAGGCGCCAGCCGTGGCGGCTGTCGTGTCCACGGTGAGCGCCAACTGCGTGGAGGACACCACGGTGATGCCCGTGATGACGATTCCTCCGCCGAGCACAGCGGTGAGGCGGCTGGGGAACGCGGCGCCCGGGTCGAAGAAGCCGGAGCCCGCCGACGACGAGCCGGTGACGGGCACCGTCACGCCGGTGCGGCCCGTCGTCACCACGGCCGGTGATACGGAGGCAATCTGCGCTGGCGGCGGCGCGAGCAGCCGCACCAGCCGGAGCGCATAGGAATTGTCAGCCTGCACGTACTGCTGCAGGGTCCACATCGTCATGTCGTCGGCCGGGTCGAGGCTGGTGGCCGAGTTCTCGCCCCAGCGTTGCGGCTCGGGCGGCGCCTCGACGTTATAGGTGAACGACGAGTTCGAGGTATAGGCGACAGGATCGCCGTTCATCGTGCCCAGGGGGTCGCCGGCCAGCCGGCCCGTGACCGCGGCGTTGACGAACGTGGCGGCGCCGGCCACCGTGGCGCCCAGGGCCACGTGGCCCTGGCCGCTGACCATCATCGAGCCCGCGAAGTAGGACGCGGGAGTCGTCGCCGAGGCGTCGAAGACCGTGCCCGACTGGCGCACCACCGGCGTGGCGCCGAGGCCCTCGATCTCATACCAGCGAATGCCGTTGCGCCCGCCGGTGGCACTTCCAGCACCCGTGGCGTCCACTTGGATCTGGTGGCTCGTCCAGAGCCGGCCGTCGCGGATGACCGCGTGCTGCAGACGATCGTCCACCGCGTCGAGATTGGCCAGCCCGCCCGGGTGAGGCACGGAGACGGGCGGCTCTGTCGTGTCGACGTCCAGCGTCAGCAACCCGGCCTCGAGCGTCGGTGTGCCTCCGGGATCGAGGACGCGGCGCATCTGCAGGCGGCTGAGCGACGCGTTGTCGACGCCGATGAAGTAGCCGACGTTGGTGTTGTCGTCGAAGTTGTCCACGCCCTGTGGCGTGTAGAGGCCCGGCGAGAGCCCGAGCGCGATTTCGTGGAAGGCCGCGACGGGCAGGGGCGCCGGAGGCACCGTGCTGAGCAACTGGGCCTTCGGAATGACATAGGCCGAGGCTGAGTCGTAGGTGACGGAGTTCAGGTCGGCGCCGCAGTACTGGTTGGCGCCCACGTACAGCGCATCCTCGTCCACGCCCAGCGTCGGGTAGTCCGAGACACAGGCGTTGCCCGTGCCCTCGCCCAGGCGATCGTTGGCCCAGAAGTGGTAGGTCCACACGGTGCCCGCCGTGATATCCGCGCTGTCGCTGACGGCGAGCAGGAACCTGTTGGGCAGTGCGATGTTGATGACGAGCACATACCAGCGGCCGGCGCGACGGTCGTACCGGACACGGGGGTCGGTCGTGATCTGGCCGTCCCGAACCGGGTTGAAGAAGGTGTCCATGTTCGCATCGAGCACGCCGTCGGCCAGGCCGGTCGCCTTGCTGATGGTACGGATGCGGCCGTTGACCCCCACCAGATACTGCGAGGGACCGACGTCGCCCATCGTGTCCGGTGGCACAACGCCCGTGTCAGCCAGGGTCGCGACGTCCGTGTTCGGTGCTCCGACCGTCTGCGCCAGCGACGGGGCCACCGTCGTCGGCACCGGCGGGTCGAGCCGGGGCGGCGCCAGCGGCGAGGCGTCCTTCCCTCCACCCCCCAGAAGATTCCGATGCGGCCCGCGGTCGGTTGTCGCCCGCTGGGCATGGAGAGATGGAGCGTGGATCGCCATCAGGACCAGTGCCGACGCGACAATTGACTTGGCCGCCATGGTGTCCGGTCTGATGAGAGTCATATTGAGACTCTAACGTACTTGAAGTGCGATACTGGGAAGTTCATCCCTGGATTTCCAGCACGGCCTCGCGCCCGGCGGCTTCCGGTTCAGGCATGCCGGCCGGGAGGATCTCGCGGTTCGCAACCAGGCAATCGGCCAGGTGATCGAGCGCCTTCTCGTCGGTCCGGGCCAGCGATCCTTCGAGCAGCGTTCGAGTCGAGGTGCCCGCTTCACGAATCTGCATCGACGGGAAGCTGCCGTCCGGCCGCCTCGGCGCTTCTCGACACCAGAAGTCGAGGTGCCAGCGTGTGAAGAGCCGGACCCTGGCCAGGCCGTGCTCGTCGTCGCCCCAGTGCGCCTTTGCGAGCTCGACGTAGCGCCGATAGACGGCGATGCGCTCCTCGGCGGTCAGTTCCCGGTATTCGCCGTCTGCGTGCTCGCGGAAGATCCAGGGCCGAATGAGCGCCGCGCGGGCGGTCATCACCGCGGCGCAGCCGGACCCCGCTGCCAGGGACCGGGCCTCGTGGCCGAAGAGGATGTCGCCATTGCCGATGACCGGGATGGGGAGGCTGGCCGCGATCTCGGCGATGGCGTCCCAGTCGGCCCGTGTCCGGTAACGAGCGTTGCGGGTGCGGCCATGGACGGTGAGGGCGTCGGCCCCGCCGTCGGCGATGGCGCGAGCCTGATCAAGGTGGTTGCGCGCCTGATCGTTCCACCCGAGGCGGATCTTGGCCGTCACCGGGATTCCGGCGACGGCTGTCTTCATCGCCTCGACGAGGCGCCGCAGGCGGCTGGGCTGTCTCCCGAGTGACGCCCCCAGACCCTTGTGCGTGAAGTGGTCGATGGGGCAGCCGCAGTTCAGGTCCACGAAGTCCGCGCCACGCGATTCGACCAGGGCGGCCGCCCACGCCAGCTCGTCGGGATTCGTGCTCGCGAGCTGCACACCGAAGAACGGCTCCCCCTCGAATCGGCGGATCAGCGCGAACTCGCCTTTCCGACGCTGCCTGAGCCGGCGGGCCACTGTCATCTCGCTCATCGTGACGCGCGCGCCGAGCTCGACGCACAGTCGCCGGTAGGGAAGGTTGGACCCTTTCGTCATCGGGCCCATGACCAGGGCGCCCTCGAGGGCCTCGCGCAGGACCATGGAAGGGTCGATGATACTGTCAGTGCGGGGTGCAGGGTGCGGGGGTGCAGGGGTGCGAGATGCTGGGGTGCGCGGATGAAGACGTTGCGAGGGTCTGTGCGGCTGTGGGCGTGTGCGCTGTCCCTGGCGGCGGCCAGCGTCGTGCTGGCGGCGCAGGACGCTCCACGGCATTTTCTGTGGAAGGTCACCTCCCCGGCTGGCGGCGAGGCGTACCTGCTCGGCTCGGTGCACGTGCTCACCAGGAGCTTCTATCCGCTCAGCCCGGTCATCGAGGAGGCCTTCGCCTCGTCCAAGGTGCTCGTCGAGGAAGTGGATCTCGACGAGATGAACGACCCCGCGACGATGATGGGGCTCGTGGGGAAGGCCATGCTGCCGGACGGGCAGACGCTCGACCAGCTGGTGTCGAAGGACACGTTTGCCGCGGTGCGCACCCGGGCGGAGAAGCACGGCGTGCCGGTGCCGATGTTGCAGCGCATGAAACCGTGGATGGCGGCCGTCACGCTCGCGGCCGCGGAACTGACCCGTGCGGGTTTCGATCCGGCCCTCGGCATCGATCGCCACTTCTACGATCGCGCCAGGGCCTCCGGTATGCCGCGCCGAGCGCTGGAAACCGTGGCGTATCAGTTCGACAGGCTGGACGGCCTTGCCTCGACCCAGCAGGAGGCTTCCCTCAAAGCGATGCTCGCGGACATCGATACCCAGGCGGCCAATTTCGAGAGCATGGTCGAGGCCTGGCGTCGAGGAGACACGGCACGGGTCGAAGGGTTCCTCTTCGAGGGCTTCAAGGACGCTCCAGAGATTGCCGAGCGGCTGCTGATCGAGCGGAACCGGAACTGGGTGGGACCGGTCGAGCAGTGCCTGTCAGAGCGCGCGCGTTGCTTCGTGGTGGTCGGCGCCGCCCACCTGGTTGGCCCCGATAGCCTGGTGGAGCTGTTGCGGGCACGGAAGCACACGGTCGTGCAGCAATAGTCGCGCGACCTGTTTTCGGCGACCGGCTCCGGGTGCGGTTCAGCGACGCCTGATCTTCGCCACCTCGACGCGCGTCTCGCACCCCTCGACGTGATCGTTGACGAGGCCCATGGCCTGCATGAACGCGTAGACCGTCGTGGGGCCGACGAAGGTCCACCCCCGCGCCTTCAGGTCCTTCGAGAGGCGGATGGAGGCAGGCGTGCTGCTGGTGGCGCGAAGGGCCTCGTAGGAGCACACGGCAGGGCGTTCCTTCGGCGGCGGTTCCCAGGCCCAGAAGTACTTCGCCAGCGACCCACGCTCCGCCATCAAGTCGAGGGCACGCCGCGCGTTGTTGATCGTGGACTCGATCTTGCCTCGATGGCGCACGATGCCCGCGTTCTTCAGCAGGCGATTGACGTCGCGTGCCGTGAAGCGGGCGACTCGTTCCGGATCGAAGCCCTCGAACGCCTCGCGGAAGTTCTCCCTCTTGCGGAGGATGGTCAGCCAGCTGAGGCCCGACTGAAACCCTTCCAGGCAGATCTTCTCGAAGAGGCGATGGTCGTTTCGAACCGGCCGGCCCCACTCCTCGTCGTGATAGCGCACATACAGGGGATCGGCCCCGGGCCACCAGCAGCGGGTGCGGCCGTCCGCCCCTGTCACCAGGCCGCTTCCCTTGTGCAGGTCCTCGTGATCACCGGACATCGCGAAATCGGCCAAGCCGAACACTCCGTTGAACGCGTGCCCGACAGGGCAGTCCTCGTCGGGCATGGCAGCAGCTCGGGGGGACTTTGCCATTGCGGCACAGATAGTAAACCACTTGGCGGGTGCCATGTGCACGGCACGGCGCGCGGAAACGAGCGCGCGCACATTGTGTGCAACACGCGCGAGCGGCGACGAGCCTACCTCTTCCCCGGCGCCGGAGCCAGGACCGCCACGACCAGCAGTCGGCCGGGACCCGGGTTCCGGACACCGTGCGGGACGCCCTCGGGAGCGATGAGCAGGTCGCCGGCCGCCATCGGCAACTCGCGACCATCCAGGAGGAACAGACCCGCGCCTTCGGCGACCAGGTACACCTTGTCCTGCCCCTCGTGGGCGTGCAGGGCATGTTCCTGGCCCGGCTCGAAGGCGTTCAGGCCCACCAGCAGCCGGGGCGATTCAAACAGCGTGCTCTTGCCCATCTTCGCCGTCGAGTAGGCGGCGTGGCCGGAGGGACGGATGACAGAGGGGTGATTCATCGTGGGTGTCCTCGAGCCGCGCCGGACGGCCGGGTGGCCTGCATGTTCAAGCGCCAGTAGTCGAGCGTGAACGGCGGATCCTGGGCTGCCGCCCGTGCCGTCACCTCGTCGATGAACCGGTCGCGCAGTGACTCCGGCAGGCGCGAGAGGTGCGGGTGATAGATCACCGTGGTCACGAATTCGCGGTAGTCGGCCTCGCCGGCCAGGGTGGTTGGCGCGGGCTCGAGGCTGGTGAGGACCTCGGTGAAGCCCGCGGCCTCGAGCCGACCACGGGTTTCCTCGGCGGACGCGAAGTTCCAGGCGCCGGACCAGCCCTCGAAGTACGGCCGGAACGCGCTCTCGCGCATCACGCCTCCGGCCAGCGCGTGCGCCTCGACGAGATTCGGGCCGCCGCCGCACTGGGCGTGCAGGCGCCCGGCCGGCCGGAGGGCATCGAAGATGCCGGCGAAGAGCGCCGGGTGATCGTCGATCCAGTGGAACGTCGCCGTGCTGAAGACCAGGTCGGCCCACTCGTGGAACGGCAGCGCGGGCAGCGCCACCTGTACGAACTTCACGCGCGATCCGAACTCCGGGCGCAGGTTGGCCCGCGCCGTCTGGAGCATGTTCCACGACCGGTCGATCGCGACGAGCCGTCCCTCCGGGAGCCGCGCCATGAGCTCGCCGGTGAGGCGCCCCGAGCCGCATCCCGCGTCGATGGCGCGCTCGTCACCGCGCACATCGAGCCGCGCCAGCACGCGCTGCCCCCAGCTCGTTTGCGGGCCCGAGACTTTGTGGTAGGAAGTGGCATTCCATTCCCGGTTCACGGGGATAGTGTACCAGTGGCCTTCCCGCCTACCCGGCTGTCGGTGGTCGCGCGCACGCGCAGCGACGATGAGGAAACGAGGCGCGTGGCGTTTGCCGCACTGGTCGAGGCGTACTGGAAGCCGATCTACAAGTACCTGCGGCTGCAGTGGCACCTGGATCCGGACCAGGCCGCCGACGCCACGCAGGACTTCTTCGTCTCGGCCCTCGAGAAGGATTTGATCGCACGCTACGATCCGGCACGCGCGCGCTTCAGGACATACCTCCGCCTGTGCGTGGACGGCTATCAGTCGAACCAGGTGAAGGCCGGCCGGCGCCTGAAGCGCGGCGGCGGCGCGTCCCTGGTCTCCCTGGACTTCACGACCGCGGAAGGAGAACTGCGGCAGCGGGAGCCGTCGGTTCCCGCCGACGTGGACGAGCTCTTCTACCGCGAGTGGGTCCGGGCGCTCTTCGATCGCGCCGTCGGCGAGCTGCGCGAGCGGGCCGAGTCGCGCGGGCGCCGCGCGATGTTCGAGGTGTTCGAGCGGTACGACCTGGCCGATCCCGCAGCGGGGCGCCCGAGCTACGCGGAGATTGCCGGCAGCCTCGGGTTGACGCCGGCGACCGTCACCAACCACCTCGCCGCGATGCGCCGCGAGTTCCGTGCGCTGGTGCTCGACCATCTTCGCGAGGTGACGGGGAGCGAGGAGGAGTGGGAGGCCGAGGCGCGCCGGCTGCTCGGGGGCGGCTGGTGAGCTTCCTGAGCGACACGGCGATCGCCCGCCTCTGCGAGGCCGCGGCGTGGCCCGGCTTCGAGAGCGGCTTCACCGTCACCGGGGTGGCGGGCCGTGGCGGGTCGGCCACGGTGTACGTGGCGCGGGACGAGGCCCTGCATCGCGAGGTGGCCATCAAGGTCGTGGATGTCCCGGACCGCGACGGCCGCGCCGCCGCACGACTCGCGCGGGAAGCCCTGATCCTCGCGCGATTGGACCACCCCGGCATCGTCCCGGTCCACGCACAGGGCGTGTTGCCCGACGGCCGGGCCTATTACGTGATGAAGCTGGTGCGCGGGCGCCCGCTCGATCGGGCCGCCGCCGAGCTTCAGGCCCTGCCCGATCGCCTCGCGCTGTTCGCGCGCATCCTCGACACCGTGGCCTTCGCACACGCACAGGGGATCGTGCACCGCGACCTGAAACCGGCGAACATCCTCGTGGGCGGCTGGGGTGACGTGTACGTGATGGACTGGGGCGCCGCACAGGCCGACACGGTGGCGGAACACGAGCGGGTGGTCGCGGGTACGCCCGGGTTCATGGCGCCGGAGCAGGAGCGCGGCGAGATGGTGGACGAGCGGGCCGACATCTTCGCGCTGGGCACCATCCTGAAGGGACTGGCGGGCGCCGATGCGCCGCCCGCGGTGCTGGCCGTCGCGGACAAGGCGAGCGCGGCCGAGCCCGCCGCCCGCTACGCGCGGATCGCCGACGTGGCCGACGAGCTCAATCGCTTTCGGGACGGGTTGCCTCCGTCGGCGTATCGCGAGCCGGCGGCCGAGCGCCTGCTGCGGCTCTACCGCAGATATGAGCTGCCGGTGCTCCTGGTGCTGGCGTACGTGCTGATGCGCGCGGGGTTGCTGCTGTGGATCGGGTACTGAAGACCTTGGCGTACACGAGCGTGAGGGAACGTTGAAAGGGAGAGGGGAGGAGTGATCCGATGAAGAAGCCAGTCTTCGCCATGCTGCTCGGTGGCGTGCTCGGGGTGTTCGATGGATTGACGGCGCTCATCTCCGCCCCGCAGGAGGCGCCGAACATCGTCGGCATCGTGATCGGCTCGACCTTCAAGGGCGTCATCGCCGGGCTCATCATCGGCCTGGTCGCCCAGCGCACGCAGTCGATGGCGGTCGGCGTGGGTGTGGGTGTGGCGGTGGGCGCCGTGCTTGCCTACCTGGTGACCATCGGCGGCCCGTACCTGTGGGAAATCGTGCTGCCTGGATCGGTGGTCGGCTTGATCGTGGGGATTGCCACGATGAAGTACCAGGGCGCACCTGCGGCGCGCGCCTGATCTGGCCGGCGATCAGTAGGCCCAGGGACGGAGGCCTACCAGTCCCCACGCCGCGATGAAGGCCGAGAGCGTCAGGCCGGCGGCTGTGACCAGCAGGGCGTACCCCAGCACCCAGCGCCCGGCGCCGCGTCGCCAGGCATCCACGAGCAGCACGAGGGCCACGAGTGAGACGAGCGGGAGCGCCCACGAGCCGAGATAGGTGAGCCGGGTCCACATGGTCATCTCGCCCCACTCACGCGCCGGCGCCCAGAGAACCATGCTCACGAGGGCGACCACCGCCGCAGGGATGCACGCGAGCGTGAGCTTGAGGAGCCAGAACCCGGCGGGCCGGGCGCGTCCAGCGTGCACGAGCCAGGCGACCAGCGCGATCGGCACGGTGGCCGCGACGGCCAGCGACACCGCGACGGGCGCGCGCACCGCTTCCACGCGCCAGCGGGCCACGCGAACGCCGAAGTACCCATCCCCGAGCACGACCGTGCGCCCGTCGTCATCCGTCGTGAAGACGCGGCTGGGCGTCACGTCGGCCTCGCGGCGGAAGAGGGTGTCGGACACGGGCACCAGCACCTGCCGGCCACCGAGCACGCCACGGCTGACGAGCCGGTTGCCTTCGACGCCGAGGGTCGTTCCGCCGGTCAGCCAGTCCATGGCCGCGAACACTTCGTTGCGCGATCCCTCTGGGTGGTAGTACCCGGCGTGCCCGGCCAGCACGTCAGGCGCCACGGTCAGCTTGGGCTTCGCCGGTGGCTCCACGTCGCGCTTCAGGTACGCGAGCGCGAGGGCCGAGAGGCGATCGATGGCCTGCGGTGCGTACGTCCCGTTCAGCAGCACCACCCACCCCACATCGCGGGCCGCGGAGTAGCCGTAGACGGAGGAGAAGCCGTCGATCCCGCCGCCGTGCCCGAGCACGGGGAACCCCGCCAGCGATCGGGAGGCGATGCCCGTACCGTACCCGTAGATGAGCCCGGCCTTCGCCGCGATGGACGTCCGCGGGCGTTCCATGTTGCTCAGGTACTCGGGGTCGATCACGAGCGTCTCCGTGGTCTCGCCCCAGTTGAGGAGCATCTGCACGAAGGCGGCGAGCTCTGCGGGCGAGGTGTGGAGGTTGCCCGCCGGCCGCAGGTAGATCTGGGAGAACGGCACGGGCGGCCCCGTGGGTGAATCGTAGCCCTTCGCCATCAGCGGCAGGTCCGGCTCTGTCAGCTCGAAACTGCTCGTGCGCATGCCGAGCGGTCCGAAGATGCGCCCCTCGATCACGTCCTCGTACGCGCGACCGGTGACCTTCTCGAGCACGTGCGCCGCGACCGCGTAGCCCGGATTCGAGTACGACATGCGTGTCCCCGGCCGCCACCGCACGCGGCGCGACGCGGGATTCCTGCGCAGCACGTCGACCAGGGGCAGGCCGGGCGCGTCGTGCAGGTTGTACATCTCCGTGAAGTGCATGTCGTCGAACCCGGCCGTGTGCTGGAGCAGCTGCAGCACCGTCACCGGGCTCGACTGGTTCCACGGGTTGTCGATGGCCACGTCGGGCGCCAGCTCCGACACCGGCGCCTCGATGTCCATCGCGCCGTCCTCGTACTGCTGCACGAGCGCCATGGCCACGAACGTCTTGCTGATCGACCCGACGCGGAAGTGCGTGTCGGCGGTCACCGGGGTGCGGGCGTCGCGGTCGGCCAGGCCCACGCCGCCTGCCCACTCGACCCCTCCCGCGCGGACCAGCGCGAGGCCTGCGCCCGGAAGGCCCGTCTCGCGGAGGATCTGCTCGGCGGCGCCGCGGAACTCATCCACCGATGCGGGGGCCGCGTCCGCCGCGGGCGTCGGCGCCGACGGCCGACCGCAGGCCTGGACGGCTAGCGTGGCGGCTACGGCAATGGCAAGGTGTGCGGCGCGAGCGGGCAACATGCGGGAGAATATAGCCCGCGAAGGGAGCGGCGAGGGGCAGGCATGGCTCATTTTCAGATCCGCAAGAAGGTGCACTGGTCGGACACGGACGCGGCGGGCGTGGCGTGGTTTCCCAACTTCCTCGGCTGGTTCGAGGACGCGGAAGAGGAACTCTTCGCCTCGCTCGGGCAGCCACGCCAGGCGCTGCTCGACCGTCACCGCTTCGGCATGCCGCGCGTCGAGGTGAACGCGAGGTTTCGCGCCCCCGCGCGCGCCGGCCAGCTCGTGCGGATTGGCATCGAGACGACAGTGGAGAATCCGCGGCGGCTGCGCCACCAGTTCGAGATTCGCGATGACAACTCCGGTCAGCTCCTCGCGGAGGGCTACGTCCGCGTGGGCTCGGTCTCGATGGACACCTTCACGCCACGGGACCTGCCGCACGACGTCATCCAGCTCCTGTCGGGCCTTCCCGACCTGGCCGAGCGACAGGCGCGCGGAGAAGTGGAGCTGCCGTGGACGTGAGGGACCTCGTCGGGATTGGGCAGTCGCTCGTCGGGAGTCGGGCGGGGGACGTCGACTCGTGACGACGCCGAAGGCCCCGTCGCGACAGCCGCAGACCGCCGCGGAAGGCCATCACGGCTGGGACGAGTACGCGCCGTTCTATGACTGGGAGAACGCGCGCACGTTCGGGCGGCGCGACGTGCCGTTCTGGCAGCGGCTGGCTGCGTCGCGCGGCGGGCCGGTCCTCGAGCTCGGGGCCGGTACCGGCCGCGTGACCGCGCCGCTCGCGAAGGCCGTGTCCGCGCGCGTGGTGGGCATCGACCGATCGGCCGCGATGCTGGCGCGCGGGCGTGCCCGCCTTCGCCGGGCGCGGGCCCGCAACGTCTCGCTCGTTCGCGGCGACATTCGCCACCTGCCGTTCGCCTCCGGCGCGTTCGACACGGTGATTGCGCCCTACGGCATCCTGCAGTCGCTGTTGCGGGATCGCGACTTGAAGGCCACCCTGTCGGCCGTGGCGGCCGTGCTCCCGCGTGGTGGCGTCTTCGGGCTCGAGCTCGTAGCCGACCTGCCCGACTGGCGGGACTACCAGAGGCGGGTGAGCCTGAAGGGCCGGAGAGGCCGTTCCGGGCGGCCCATCACGCTCCTCGAGTCGGTCCGGCAGGATCGCCGCCGGGGGCTCACGTTCTTCGATCAGGAGTTCGTCGAGGGCCGAGGCCGCACCGCCGTCCGCCGGCAGTTCACCCTGACGTTCCGAACGGTGTCCGTGCGCCGGATGGCCCGGCGGCTCGAGGCGGCGGGCTTCGAGGTGACGGCGATGCTCGGCGATTACCAGGGCGGCCCCTGGGACGCGCGGGCGGAGGTCTGGATATTACTCGCGCGAAAGTGCTGATAAACTACAGAGTCCATTTCCTTTAGACCCGGGAGCATCTGCCATGTCCGGCCATTCCAAATGGCACACGATCAAGCACAAGAAGGGCGCCGCCGACGCCAAGCGCGGCAAGATCTTTACGCGCATCATCAAGGAACTGACGGTGGCCGCCCGGAACGGCGGCGGCGACCCCGGCACGAACCCGCGCCTGCGCACGATCATCGCCGAGGCGAAGTCGGTGAACATGCCCGCCGACAACATCAAGAAGGCCATCCAGCGCGGCACGGGTGAGCTCCCTGGCGTGACCTACGAGGAGATCACCTACGAGGGCTACGGGCCAGGCGGCGCGGCGCTCATCATCGAGACGCTGACCGACAACAAGAACCGCACCGTCGGCGAGCTCCGGCACCTGCTCGAGAAGCACAACGGCAACCTGGGCTCCAGCAACTCGGTGGCCTGGATGTTCGAGAAGAAGGGCTACATCGTGGTCGAGAAGTCCGCGGCCGACGAGGAGAAGCTCCTGAACACGGCGCTCGAAGCCGGGGCCGACGACATGCGCGACGACGGCGACACATGGGAGGTGCTCACCGAGCCCTCGATCTTCGAGACGGTGCGCGACGCGGTGAAGGGCCTGGGCATCGAGCCCGCCAGCGCCGAGGTCGCCATGCTCCCGCAGAACTACGTCAAGCTGCAGGGCAAGGAAGCCTCCCAGATGGTGAAGCTGATGGAGGTGCTCGAGGAGCACGACGACGTCAAGCACGTGTGGTCGAACTTCGACATCGAGGAGAAGGAGATCGAGGCCTCGCTGGCGTGAAGGTCTTCGGCATCGACCCCGGCTCCGAGCGCA
>JADZCN010000094.1 GCA_020851565.1 Acidobacteriota bacterium
CGCCCGAGGTGATCTGGTGATAGCTCATCGCGCGTCCCCTTGTCTTGGCGGATTTGAGGAAGCGCTAGTATCCCGGGTCACCTCACTTGGGCGCCAGCGTGTTGCACTTAGTTTATGAATTCGCGCGGGCTAACACGCCGGTGAAGCCGACGGCGAGTGGCGCCTCGGCCCCCTGATCGTCCAGAATGGGCGCACGGCCGCCGCGGCTTACCGGCAGCCCGTTAGCCAGATCACCGGAAGGACTCTTCTCTTCAGATCGGCCCCGGACACGAGCGGCGTTCGGCACCGCTCGGGCGCGGCGCTGCTCACGATGTCAAGTCCGGGCGCCCGCAGGCTCGCGGGGAGGGCGCGGGCGGGATCCTCGAGCACCCCCATCACGCGCGTGAGCACGGTCCGCGCCCCCAGGGGGACGGGATAGCCCTGTTCGCGGAGCAGACCACGGAGAACGTTGATCCGATTGGTGCGCGTCGCCTGCCACTGCGTGCGGACGCGATGGAGCGCCTGGAGCGCCTGCTGTTCACGAGTCTTCACGGGCACGGGCCGAATCCCGGCACAGCGGTTCGCCTCCAGCATGCCTTCGGTGTCGGTGCGATCGGTCTTGTTGCGACGCACGTCGGGCCGGACATCCTGGACGGGCAACAAACGCACGGCCACGCCGCGGGCCTGGCAGCGCCGCCCCCAATGGTGCGCGGTGCCGCAGGCTTCCATCACGACCGTCGTCTCCGAGCCGAGCTCGTCAACGAAGCGCTCGAACTGCCGACGGGTCAGTCGCCGTCGGTCCACGATCCGACCCGCTCGGTTGGCCAGCGCCACCTCGAACACGTCCTTTGCCAGATCGACAGCCACCGTCGTAGCATCCATATTGGCCTCCTCCTGGGGTGTGGTGCGACCCACAAGTTCACGGCCATCATGCCGCGAAGGAACCGGGAGGAGTCCATACCATCATTGGAGCCGACGCCCGTCGGCCGCGTGCGCGTCCGCCGGGTTCCCGCGCTCGGTGGTATCGTGCGCGAGCGCGGCGCGGCTGAACGCCAAGCCGTTAGGCGGACTCATGGGGGCGCTTCCTTCGGAGGGGCATGAGCGTGTGGCGGATTTGTTGCTTGAAGAATGGCGACGGGCAGCGGCTGAACTCGGCTTGAGGATCGAAGCACCGTTCGTCGTTCAACTTCGAACCGGACGGCTCGAAGCCCGGCTACTGCTTCGGCACTTTGGGGCGCGCAACGGCATGCTCATCGTCACAGACTTCAGTGTGATCGAACCGTTCGCCGACGAAGTCGTTGCAGTCGGGTACGGCTATTCAACCTTGTCAGAGCCCCGTTCTGCGGATGGGTACGACAAGGAGACCTTCGTTGAAATGCTGTGGGACTGGGGCTGGTTCGGACCCGACGACGAAAGGCCAGCTTGGTACATTGAAGCTGACGACAATCCTGGTAACGAAAATCCCTGAGCGCCGCCTAACCAGTGGCTGAAGCCGACGGCGGCTGGCGCCTCGGCCCCCTGATCGCCCAGAATGCCATCGGGGCGCCGCGGCTTGGCCACAGGCGTTGGGCAGACCAGAACGAGCAGTCGGGCGCTTACAGATCTTCCGGGCGGAGGCCAGTATGCTTGGCCAGCCGCGCGAGCATTCTAGGGCCGATCTCTTCGTCGTCGTGAAATGCGAACACGACATCGGCCGAGCCTTCGCGAGCAAGCGTTCGGTGCGAACCTGATTGACGCTTAATCTTCCAACCAAGTCGCAGCAAAGCCGCGAGAACGCGACGCGCTTTCGAGGCCGGCCAGTTGCTCACGCGGCCTGGAACGTGACGTTCAGAAACTCGGCAGGAGCCTCGCGATGCTCGAGACGCTCCGCAATGACCCGAAGGGCCAGCGCCTGGACTTTGGCCACCGCCTCGTCCCGGTCCTGCCCGTAGCACAATACGCCCGGCAGGGTCGGCACTTCAGCCAGCCAGCGGCCATCTGCTTCGCGTTCCAGCTCGATGGTGAAGGTCACCGGGGGTACTGTATACCCACGGTCGGCTGCCCAACAAGCGGTTGCAGCCGACGGCGGTCCTGCGGATCATGAGGCCGTCGCGGCTGGAGTGGGGTCGTTAGCCCGCACCGGAAGGTCCATTGATGAGGCGTTCGCTCACCGCTGCGGTCGGAATCCTTGCGGCCTGGATGCTGCTCGACCTGATCGCGCATCGCTTCTTCCTGGCGCCTGTCTATGAAGCGACCGCGAGTCTATGGCGGCCGTTCGATCAGATGAACGTCGTTCTCATCTACGCCGTGACGATTGTCTTGATCGGTGTCGTCATCGGGATCTATTCACTGCTCGTCAGGCCGAAGTCATTGGGTGCAGGTCTGGTACTCGGGGCGTTGCTCGGCCTGGCCCTGGGAACGGCGTCTGGATTTGGCACGTTCGTTCACATGCCGATTCCGCTGTCGCTGGCCTGGGGCTGGTTCATCGCGGGGTGGCTGAAGGGGTTCGTGGCAGGTGGGATCGCTGGTGCCGTGATCGTCGACTCCTGATCACGCGGGTCGCGACGCATCCCCCGACCGGTGCAGGAACCCTGGTCGTGAATTCCGACAGACGACGCCAAGTGCCTCGCACGGAAGAGAGTGTCGGATGTTGCGGAGCGGCTGTCGATTTCCCCTGGTCTCGTTCGACGTATGGGTGAGGCGGCGATGGGCGCGGTCACCGGCACGAACCCTCCCAGGAGAGAACAGTGCGTGTCATGATCATGGCCAAGGCAACGAAGGCATCCGAAGCGGGCATCCTGCCCGAGGCAGAAGCGTTCGCCGCGATGCAGAAGTACAACGAAGGGCTCGTCGAGGCCGGCATCCTCCTCGCCGCCGAGGGGCTCGCCGCGAGTGCGAAGGGCGCACGCGTGAAGTTCAGCGGCGACAAGCGCACCGTCATCGATGGTCCTTTCACCGATCGCGAAAGTAAAGATCAAGTGAGGGGTGGGCCGGCGGACAGGACCTGTGGCAGAATCCGGGCATTCGGGCGCTAGCGGGTCGCGGGATTCACGAGCCGTCGTCCGTCCCGAACGAATGGGACCCATGGAGCACGGGACTCCCGATGAGCACCTCGCCAGCCTTTGCCATTCGCCAGGCAGACATCGCCGACATCGTGTTCCTGGCGCGACACCGGGCGTGGATGTTCCGGGACATGGGACACCTTCCCTCTCACCTCGAGGCTCCCCTGGAGCGAGCCACGGCGGCGTACCTGCGCGAGGCCATGCCGCGTCGCGAGTACATCGCGTGGGTCGCCGAGGGCGGCCCCGATCCCGCCACGGCCATCGGCGGCGCCGGTGTCCAGCTGAGGCCGATCCTTCCGCGCCCGCGGCCGATCCGCGACCCGGACGGCCTCGAGCTCGGGCCCGAGGCACTCGTCCTCAACGTCTATGTGGAGCCCGACTGGCGGCGGCGCGGCGTTGCCGAGGCCCTCATGCGCAGGCTCCTCGCCGATCTCGACGCCCGCGGCATCCGGCGCATCGTCCTTCACGCGTCAGACGAGGGGCGTCGCCTTTACGAGCGCCTCGGCTTCGTGCAGACCAACGAGATGCGGTTCGAGCCAGCATGACCAATAGCGAATCAGCCCGCATGTCAGACCCGGCGCGCACGCCCACGCCCGCCAGCGTGGCGGCCTGGATCGGAGCGCGGAACTTCAAGCGCTGGACCGACCTCGCGGCGTTCATCGACCGCTGCTATCCGGGTGTCTTCAACGTCGAGTGGCTCTTCGGCGGCAAGAAACACGGCTGGTCGTTGCGCTACAAGAAGTCGAAATCGTTCTGCACGTTCATTCCCGAACGGTCGCGGTTCCGCGTCCTCATCGTGTTCGGCGCTGCGGACCGCGAGAAGGCCGAGGCCATCCTGGCCGGCCTGACATCTCACGTGCGCGAAGACTATCGGCAGAGTCCCACCTACCCCGACGGCACGTGGATGGTGACGACGGTGGACAGTGCGAAGGCTCTAAAGGACGTGACACGCCTCCTTCAGGTGAAGCGGAGGCCGAAGGAGGCAGGTCGATGAAGGTGCTGGCCGTCTACGGATCCACCTACGGACAGGCCGAGGCCGTGATGCATCGCGTCGCGGCGACCCTCCAGGCAGACGGCCATGACGTGCAGACGTTCAGGGGCGATGCCCTGCCGGCCGACCTCGCCGTGGATGGCTTCGATGCCGTCATCGTGGCCGCATCGATCATCGTCGGCAAGTACCAGGCGTACATCCGGTCGTTCGTGCGTCGCCATGCCGTGGCCCTGCGGACACGCCCGACGGCGTTCATCTCCGTGAGCGGCACCTCTCCCGAAACCCTGAAGGCGTGGCGGGACGCGGCCCGAGCCTATGTCGAGCGGTTTTGCAGGGAGACGGGCTGGGAGCCACGTTGGACCGCGACGTTCTCCGGGGCGCTGCGCTATCAGCACTACGGCCTCGTGACCCGATGGATCATGAAGCTCATCGCGGGGTGCACAGGCGGGCCCACCGACACGTCCCGGGAGTACGAGTTCACGGACTGGAGTGCCGTGGACCGGTTCGCGCGCGACCTGTCGAATGGTCTCGGCCCTGGCGCCGCGCCGTGATGTAATCGACTGCCAGACGCCCTTGACGACTCACATCGGTCTCCTGCGCGCGGTGAACCTGGCCGGCCGCAACACGGTCGCCATGGGGGACCTGCGGAAGCTGATGGCTGACCTCGGCTTTCAGGACGCGCAGACGCTGCTGCAGAGCGGCAACGTGGTGTTCCGCAGCGAGACGGCCCCGGCCGCCAGGCTCGAGCGCCTGCTGGCGGACGCGGCGGCCGGACAGCTCCGCATCGAGACGGATTTCTTCGTGCGAACGGCGAAGGACTGGAAGGCGGTCATCGCACACAACCCGTTTCCGGACGAAGCGGCGCGGGATCCTGGCAACCTGCTGGTCATGTGCATGAAGGAGGCCCCCGAACCTGCAGCCGTGGCGGCATTACAGAAGTCGATCAAGGGGCGCGAGGTCGTGCGCGCGAAGGGCACGCACGCGTATCTCGTCTATCCGGATGGCATCGGGCGCTCGAAACTCACCTCGGCGATCATCGAGCGCGCGCTCGGGACGCGAGGCACGGGACGGAACTGGAACACCGTGCTCAAGCTGGACGCGCTGGCGGATCAGATCGGGCGGGGCAAACGCGAGGCAGGGAGGGGCTGAATGACGACGAAGGGGGTGGTCGGTACGGTCGCCGCGCTGTGGCGGTTTCCGGTCAAGTCCATGGCAGGCGAGCAGGTGGACCAGGTGGACATCACCGCGCAGGGCATCGTCGGCGATCGGGCCTACGCGCTCGTCGACAGCGTCAGCGGC
Source organism: Acidobacteriota bacterium (assembly GCA_020851565.1). Classification (GTDB taxonomy): domain Bacteria; phylum Acidobacteriota; class Vicinamibacteria; order Vicinamibacterales; family UBA2999; genus VFZN01. Next base: position 5,311 of record JADZCN010000094.1, read on the forward strand.
AAGGTCGTGAGCGCGAAGAGCCTGAAGCTGTTCCCCGGCATCCTGGACTGCCGCGCCTCGTTCGTCGAGACGCCGTGGCTGGATCACCCCGTGCCTCCCGTCCGCATCGTCCTGCCGAACGGTGACACGGTGACCAGCGGAACCAGCGAGGCGGATCGCGCCCTGTCCGCGCACTTCGGCCGCGAGGTGACACTGGCCAAGGCCGCCCCGCCGGATTTCACCATCGACCAGTACCACCCGGACATCGAGGATGCCGACCCCGCAGGCTACCGCGACACCGTCGTGGAAGCCAGGCTTGGAGCCGCGTTCTTTGCGGAGGTGGGCCAGCCGTCGCCTGTGCCCGCCGGCGCGTTCTTCGACTTGTTCCCCGCCTCGGTGATGACGACGTCCACCTTGAAGAAGCTCGGCGCGCTCCACAAGGAGGGCAGGTTCGACCCGCGCCGGTTCCGCATGAACGTGATCGTCGCCACCGAGGCGACGGGGTTCGTCGAGAACGAGTGGGTGGGCCGCGAGCTCGCCGTCGGCGATGCCGTCCGCCTCAAGGTGACGATGCCCGACCCGCGATGCGTGATGACGACGCTGGCGCAGGACGACCTGCCCGACGATACGGACGTCCTGCGCACGCTCGTGCGCTACAACCGCCTGCAGGTGGGCACGGCGGGACGCTTTCCGTGCGCGGGGGTGTACGCCGTGATCGATGCTCCCGGCACGCTGCGCGTGGGCGACCCCGTGACGCTCGCCTGAGCGCCCGACGTCACCACGCGACCATCGCCGCCTCGAACAGGCGGCTCAGCTCCTCCGGCCCGGCCGGGCGTGGCGACAGCTTCGTCACCCGGTGCTGCGGCAGCGTTCCCTCCACGAGCGCGGGAATGTCAGACGAGGTGTATCCGATGGCCGAGAGGCCGTTGGGCACGTGCAGGCGTTCCATGAACCACGTAATGCGATCCGCCAGCACCTTGCCGGCGTCTTCCGCGCGGCGCCCCGAGACATCCGCGCCCAGCGCCTCAGCGGCCTCGAGGTGGCGCACTGGACTGGCCGACGCCGTGAAGCGGAACACCGCGGGCGCGTTCAGGATCACGGACACCCCGTGTGGAACCAGTGGATGATCCACGGGGTAGCCGGGCGCGCGGTAGGCCTTCACGTGGCCTGACACCGGGTACGACATGCCGTGGGGCAGGTGGACGCCGGCGTTGCCGAACCCGATGCCCGCGTAGGACGAGGCCAGCAGCATGCTGGCGCGAGCCTCGTCATCGGACGGGTCCTCCACCGCGCGCACCAGGTAGCGGGCCACGAGGCGGAGCGCCTGCAGTGACCAGACATCGCTGATGGGATTCGAGCCCTGGTAGGCGGGGCGGAGCGCAGGACGATCGGGCCGTGGCCGCCCGGTGAAGGGCATCGCGGTGTACGACTCCACCGCATGGCTCAGGATGTCCAGGCCGGTGGACGCCGCCACCTGCGGCGGCATGGTCCGCGTGTTGTCCGGATCGAGCAGGCCGAGCGTCGGCTTCAGGCGGCGGTTGGCGATGCCGGTCTTCGCGTGCATCTGCGACAGGTCGAAGATGCTGACGCCCGTCGTCTCGCTGCCGGTGCCGGCGGTGGTGGGGATGGCAAACAGCGGCTTCAGCGGGCCTGGCACGGGCAGGCCCTTGCCGATGGGAGGGTTCACGTAGTCCAGGAAATCGGCGGGCGGACAGCAGGTGTAGAGGTTTACGGCCTTGGCCGTGTCGATGGTGGAGCCGCCGCCCACGGCGACGAACGCGTCGTAGCTCTCCTGGTTCCCGAAGGCGATGGCCTCCTGCAGCGACACGTCCGTCGGCTCCACTCGCACGCGATCGAAGAGCGTGGCGCCCACGCGATGCGCCTCGAGCGACTCGAGCACCGTCCGGACCGGCGCCAACGTCGCCATGGTCGAGTCCGTGAGCACGAGCACCCGCCTGGCGCCGAGCTCCGCCAGGTCCGCCCCCACCTCGCGCGTCACCCCGGCGCCAAAGCGCACGGCCGACGCCGCCATCTCGAACGCGTAGTCATCCGCCATCAGCGCGATCCCGTTTCTGACTTCTCACTTGTCACTTCTCACTTCGTTCCCTTGTACCCGGGACCTCTCACCACCTGTCCCGGCTTCGCCCCCGTATGCTCACCATCCTTCAGCACCTGAGTGCCATTCACCCACACGTGGCGCATGCCGGTGGCGTACTGGTGCGGCCTTTCGTAGGTCGCGTGATCCTGGATGGTCGTCGCGTCGAAGGCGACGACGTCGGCGAAGTGGCCCGGCTTCAGCAGCCCGCGATCGGTGATGCGGAGGGTCGCGGCGGGAAAGGACGTGAGCCGCCGGATGGCGTCCTCCATCGTGGTGGCCTTGTCCTCGCGGACGTACTTGCCGAGCAGGCGCGCGAAGTTGCCGTACGCCCGCGGGTGCGTGCTCTGCTTGAGGAACACGCCTTCAGTGGCCAGGGATCCCGCATCCGACCCGAAGCTCACCCACGGCAGACCGACCTGCCGCTTCGTGTTCTCCTCGGACATCAGGAAGTAGACGACCTGGACCCGGCTGCCGTCCTCGATCACCAGGTCCATCGCGGTCTCCTGCGGCGACTTGCCGCGCTCGGCCGCCACTTCCTCCAGCGTCCTGCCGATGAGCCCGCGCAGCGCCTCGTTCCTGAAGCCCACGAGGAGCGTGCCCTTCGGCGTGGCCGCCAGCATCAGGTTCTCCCACGCGTCGGTGGGTGTCAGCATCTCCTTCATCACCCTGGCGCGCGTGGCCGGGTCTCTCAGGCGCCCGGCCCACGCCTGGTAGCCGCCTTCCTGCACCCAGGGTGGCATGGCCGCATCGAGGCCGGTGGACCCGGCCGTGTAGGTGTACATGTCGGCCGTGATCTCGAGGCCCTCCGAGCGTGCGGCCTCGACGCGACGAATCACCTCGTCCAGCTTCGGCCAGTTCGATTCGCCCGCCGCCTTCAGGTGGTAGATCTCGGCGCGGATCTTCGCCTCGCGCGCGATGGTCATCAGCTCGTCCACCGCCTCGACGAGGCGGTTGCCCTCGCTGCGCATGTGCGAGATGTACATGCCGCCGTACTCGGAGGCCACCTTCGCCAGCTCGATGAGCTCGTCCGTCTTCGCATAGAACCCTGGCGCGTAGATGAGCGCGGAAGACAGGCCCATCGCGCCTTCCTCCATCGCCGTGCGGACGTGCGCGCGCATGCGGTCCAGCTCCTCCGGCGACGGCGCACGGTCGGCGTAGCCCAGCTCGTTCACGCGCACCGTGGCCGCGCCCACGAACGATGCGATGTTCGGCGTGATGCCGCGCGCCACGAGCCAGTCCAGGTACTGTCCGAGCGTCGTCCAACCGATGTCGAACGTGATGTCGGATTGCCGCGCCTGTGACTGCTGCTTCATCTCGTCGTTCATCGGGCCCATCGAGCCCTCGCCGAACACCTGCAGCGTCACGCCCTGCTTCAGCTCGCTCATCGACCGGCCGTCGGCGATGAGCGACGTCTCGGAGTGGCTCAGCATGTTGATGAAGCCGGGCGCGACGGTCAGGCCCGTCGCATCCACCTCCGTGGCCGCCGTGGCGGAGCCCAGCGCGCCGACGGCGGCAATCCTCTGGCCCTGGATGGCCACGTCGCCCACCACGCCCGACGCGCCGCTGCCATCGACGATGGTCCCGTTGCGGATGATGACGTCGTAGCGCGGGGCAGGGGAGCAGGCGGCGAGCGAGAGGAGCAGGGACAGCGCGGAGAGTCTGGGGAACATGCGCGGGAGCTTATCACCGGCGCGGCACCGGCTAGACTGTGATCACCATGTTCGTCGGACATCTCGCGGCAGCGCTTGCCGCCAGGCCTGCGGAGCCGCGCGTGCCGCTATCGGTCGCCGTGGCGGCAGCCTTCGGGCTGGATTTGTTGTGGCCGGTGCTCGTCCTCGCCGGGCTGGAATCCGTGCGCGTCAGCCCCGGCGATACGGCGTTCACCAATCTCGCGTTCGACTCGTATCCCTGGAGCCACAGCCTGCTGCTCGTGCTCGTGTGGTCGGTGCTGGCCGGATGGCTGGCCTGGCGGGGTCTGCTCACCGCGCGCTCCGGCGTTGTCGTCGGCGCGCTCGTGCTCAGCCACTGGGTGCTGGACGCGCTGACGCACCGGCCGGACCTGCCGCTGTGGCCTGGCGGGCCGGAGGTTGGCCTCGGTATCTGGTACTCCATCCCGACGACCATCGTCCTCGAGGGCACGCTGCTGGCCGTCGGCCTGTGGCTCTACCTCCGTGCAACGAACGCACGCGATGGCGTCGGGCGCTGGGCGCTGGCGGCGATGATTGCCCTGGCCACCGTCATCTGGATCACCCAGCCGTGGTCGCCGCCCCCGCCATCCTCCACCGCGGTGGCGCTTGGGGCGCTGGCGCTGTGGCTGTTCCTTCCCTGGGCGCACTGGATCGACAGGCACCGCACGGCGGTGCAGGACACCGGACGGGCCGGACGCCGCGTATGACCGTCCCGCTCCTCGGCGCGCCGCGGCTGATCGGCCTGCCGTACGACGCGAGCTCGTCGTTCCTCCGGGGCGCCGCGGAGGCGCCTGGCCCCATTCGCCAGGCGCTGTGGTCACCGCAGGGCAACCCGTGGACCGAGCTCGGCGAGGACATCTCGTCCGGGGACGGGCTCTCGGATCATGGCGACCTGGACCTCGCGGACGATCCCGAGGCGGCGCGCGCCGGCATCGAGGCCGGCACTGCGGCCGTCTACGCCGCGGACTGTCGTCCCATCGCACTCGGCGGCGATCATTCGGTCACCTATCCCATCCTGCGCGCGGTGGCGCGCGTGCACCCTGGTGTCACCATCCTGCACGTCGACGCGCACGCGGACCTTTACGACGTGTTCGAGGGCGACCGCTTCTCGCACGCCTGTCCCTTCGCGCGCATCATGGAGGAGGGGCTCGCGTCACGCCTCGTGCAGGTGGGCCTTCGGACCATCACGCCGCACCAGCGGGATCAGATGGAGCGCTTCGGCGTGACCGTGTTCGACATGCGCCGATGGAGCCGCGGGGAGCGGCCCTCCTCGAGCGGCGCGGTGTACCTGTCCATCGACCTCGACGGCCTCGACCCGGCCTTCGCGCCGGGCGTGTCTCATCGCGAGCCCGGCGGCCTCACGGTGCGGGACGTCATCGACCTGGTGCACGCCGTGCCAGGGCCCATCGTCGGCGCGGACGTCGTCGAGTACAACCAGCGGCAGGACCTCCAGGGCGTGACGGCCAGCGTGGCCGGCAAGATCGTCAAGGAGCTGGCCGGCCGCATGATGGCGGACAGGCGAGGTCGGACTCGCGCATAATGCGCCCCATGTTTCGTGCGCAACCGGCCGTCCTGCTCGCGGGCCTCGTGCTGGCCGGCGCGGGCGTTCTCGCCCAGCCCAATCACGTCGACATCATCGCCCCGACCGCGCCCGAGCTGGCGGCCTACGGCCCGCACGCCGTCGGCGTGCGCACCCTCGCGGCCACGGATCCCAGCCGGCCCGACATCCTCAACACGAAGGAGGGCGCGCCCACAGCGCGCTACGACCGCACGCTCACGCTCGAGGTCTGGTACCCGGCGGTGCTGGGTACGGGGCAGTCGCCTGGCGGGGAGTACCGCGTGATCACGCGCGACCCCTCCATCACCGCTTCCCTCCACGGCCAGGCCGTGCGTGACGCCCAGCCGCGGGCGGCGGGCGCGCCATTCCCCCTGGTGATCATCTCGCACGGCTACCCCGGCAACCGGTACCTGCTGAGCCATCTCGGCGAGAACCTCGCCAGCAAGGGCTACGTCGTCGTGTCCATCGATCACAAGGACAGCACTTACGATGACCAGAAGGCCTTTGCCAGCACGCTCTACAACCGCCCGTTCGACCAGCTGTTCGTGCTGAACGAGATGGCGCGACTCGGGCGCGCCGGCTCTGGCAGTTTCCTGGCGGGCCTGGTCGACGACAACCGCACCGGCATCGTCGGTTACTCGATGGGCGGCTACGGGGTGGTGAACGTCATCGGCGGCGGCTTCAGTGCGGCGAGCGTCGATTTCTCCTCTGCACCACCCAACCGGCTGCTGGCCGAGCGCAGCGCCGGCAACCCCGGCTACCGGAACAGCATCGACCCGCGCATCAAGTCCGCCATCGCGATCGGGCCGTGGGGCATGCAGAACGGCTTCTGGGACGCGGAGGGGCTGAACGGCATCCGCACGCCGGTGCTCTTCGTGGCCGGGAGCGTGGACGATGTGTCGGGGTACGAGAGGGGGACGCGGGCGCTCTTCGAAGGCGCGGGGAACGCGGACCGCTACCTCCTGACGTTCGTGAACGCGAACCACAACGCGGCGGCGCCCTATCCCGCCCCTGTCGAGCTTCTCGGCACGAACGGCGAGCCGCCCGCTCCGTACGCGCACTATGCGGATCCCGTCTGGGACACGGTGCGCATGAACAACATCCTCCAGCACTTCGCGACGGCGTGGTTCGACCGCCATCTGAAGGCAGACGTGGCCAGGCAGGCGTACTTCGAGCTGGTGCCGCAGGGGAAGGATGCGGTGTGGGCCGTGGACCGGGAGGGCCGGACGCTGCCGGAGCACACCTACTGGAAGGGGTTCAAGCGGGGAACGGCGGTGGGCCTGATGCTCGAACACCGGGCGCCGCAGGACTGAGAAGGCGGAAGGCAGAAGGCGTGCCTGCCTTCTCGTCTTTACACCCGTTCGAGCATCGATCCGAGTTGCCCGTCCGATTCGGGGGGCACGGTGCGCAGGTCGAGTGCCACGCGATCGTCCACGATGCGGGCGATGACGGGCGGGTCCAGCGCGCGCAGGCGGGCCTCGAGTGCATCGGCGGTGAGGCCTTCGCGCTCGATGGCCACGAGCACGGTCGGGAGCGCCAGCCCGGGTGCGCTGCCGCCGCCCACGGCCGACGAACCGCTGACGAGGCTCACGCGCCAGCCCAGGGCCAGGAGCCGGTCCGCGAGCGCGCGCGCCCGCTCCTCGATGGCATCCACGTCCATCGCCAGCATCCGCCGCACGGGCACGGTCTCATTGGCGCGGCCCGCGAGGTGCTCCAGCAGCGTCGCCTCGAGCGCCGCGTAGGTGAGCTTGTCCACCCGGAACGCGCGCATCAGCGGATGGCGGCGGAGTTGATCGACCAGCGCGCGGCGGCCGGCCAGGATGCCTGCCTGCGGCCCGCCCAGCAGCTTGTCGCCGCTGAAGCACACCAGGTCCACGCCTGCCGCGAGCGACCCGCGCACGGACGGCTCATCGGCCAGCCCCTCGTCGAGGTTGCCGCTGCCGAGGTCTTCGACAACCGGGATGCCCAGCGTACGGCCGGCGTCGACCAGGGCGGCGAGCGTCGGCCGTTCGGTGAAGCCCTCGATGCGGAAGTTGGACGGGTGAACTCGCAGGATGACCGCGGTGCGCGGGCCGGCAGCGACCGTGTAGTCGGCGACGCGCGTGCGGTTCGTGGTGCCGATCTCCCGCAGCTCCGCGCCCGACTGCGCCATCACGTCGGGCACGCGGAAGCCGCCGCCGATTTCCACCAGCTCACCCCGCGAGATGAGCACCTCGCGCCCGCGCGCCAGCGCCGCGAGCATCAGGAGCGTGGCGGCGGCGTTGTTGTTCACCACCACCGCGGCCTCCGCGCCGGTCAGCATCGTCAGGAGCGCTTCGGCGTGGACGGCCCGCGACCCGCGCTCGCCCTTCGCGAGGTCGTATTCCAGATTGGTGTACCCGCCAGCGGTGGCGGCCACGCGATCGATGGCCGCGCGGGCGAGCGGCGCCCGGCCGAGGTTGGTGTGGATGATGACGCCGGTGGCGTTGATGACCGGGCGAAGCGATCCCTGGAACCGGCCCAGCAACCGGGCCTCGGCGTCGGTCTCGATGGCGCCAGCCAGGTCGTGGCGTTCTGCACCCGGCTCCGGTGTATCGCCTGGCGCGCGGAGCCGCTGCCGCGCCGCGTCGGCTGCGGCGCGGAGCGCGTCCAGCGTGGCGTCTGGCCCGTAGCGGTCCTCGAGGCGCTGCACCCCGCCGCGTTTCCTCAGCAGGTCGATGGAGGGGATGTCCCGGGGCGACGGCATGGCCCCCGATCGTATCCCCTCCGCGTGCTTCCTGAACCCCCCTGAACCTGCTACGATCCGGGGTTCCATGTCGCAGACCGGCCGTACCACCCGCCCGCTGGAGCGCTTCTGGCCCTACGTCGAGAAGCCGGAGGAACCCACCGCCGAGGAGCTGGCGGCGCTCGACCCGGACCTGCACGCGGCCCTCTTCGGCCCCCGCAACCAGCCGTTCTCCATCACGCTGGTGTTCGGCCCGTTCGACGGTCCCGATTACGCGCGCGCGGTGGAGATGGCGAAGGCGTCGGCGGAGTATCGCGAGGTGGGCGAGGGCGTCCAGCGGCGTCACCGGGCGCGCTTCTTCCCCGGCGAGGCGCTCCGCATGCGCGACCTGTTCGAGGTGATCGGCGCGCAGCCGACGTGCGAGGTGCTCGTGGACGACCGGCCCCTCCCGTACGCGCGCGAGCTGTGGCTGCCCCTCGTCTGGTTCCTGCTCCTGCCCTGAACGCGCCCATGGCCCCTTCCCGATCCGAGTTCGAACGCGAGCTGCACACGCTCGAAGCCGAGCTGAAGCGGCTCGAGGCGGAATACAACATGTTCTTCGCGGGACGGTTGCCCCGCCTGCCCTGGGATCAGCGCGCGCGCGTGGACGCAATGGTCAAGCGCATGGATCGCATGCACATCCAGAACACGGGGGATCGCTTCCGGTTCCAGACCGTGCAGGCTCGGTGGGCCGCGTTCACCGAGCTGTGGGAGCGCCAGCTGAAGGCACAGGAACTGGGCCGGCGGCCGAGCCGGCCGGCCGGGGCCGCCCGCGCACCAGAGCCACGCGTGGCGGAGTCCCGTCCGCCCGAGCCGCGTGGCGCGGAGGCCGCGCCGCAGTCCCGCGCCCCCGAATCTCCAGGTGCCGCACCTGCCGCGCCAGCACCAGCGGCGAAAGACCGCGTCGTGGCCGTGACCAGCCTGAAAGACCCGGGCGCCCAGGAAGATCGCGTGCAGGCGCTCTACGAGCAGATGACCCAGGCGCGACGCGAGGCCGGAGAAAAGCCGGTGGAGTACGAGCGCTTCACCGAGCTGGTCCGGGCGCAGGTGAAGAAGCTGGGCGCCGGCGGCCAGGAAGTCGCGTTTCGGGTGGAGCTGAAGGACGGGAAGGTGAAGCTGGCGGCGGAGAAGGCGGGGAAGGCTGGGAAATCCTGAGCGACTGGCGCCAGGCGGGGGACCGCCCGGCACCAGTTGGTCTTCAGCGGCTCAGACGCGGGTGACGTTGCCCGCCTGCGGCCCCTTCGGGCCGTCGACGATTTCAAACTCCACCGGCTGGCCCTCTTCGAGGGAGCGGAAGCCCGAG
>JADZCN010000095.1 GCA_020851565.1 Acidobacteriota bacterium
CGCCCGAGGTGATCTGGTGATAGCTCATCGCGCGTCCCCTTGTCTTGGCGGATTTGAGGAAGCGCTAGTATCCCGGGTCACCTCACTTGGGCGCCAGCGTGTTGCACTTAGTTTATGAATTCGCGCGCTCTATCAGGACGTCCTGGCCGCCGTCCGCTATGCGCGCGCCCGGGGGGCGAAGACCGTTGGCGTTCTCGGCGCCAGCATGGGCGGCGGCGCCTCCGCACGGGCGGCGGTGGCCGCGCAGGCGGGCGAGATCGACAGGCTGATGCTGCTGGCAGCCGTTGCGATCGAGAGGCCTGAGGACATGAAAGCCGGGCGGTTCCTGTTCGTCGCCAGCCGTGACGAGCCGATGGCGGCATCCGTGGCGAAGCAGTTCGAGCGGGCGCCCGAGCCGAAGCGTATGGAGTGGCTCGACGGCAGCGCGCACGCGCAGAACGTCTTCAAGACCGATCAGGCGGGGCGGCTCGCCTCGCTCGTGGTCGAGTTCTTCGCGCCGGCCAGCCGGCCGCGTTGACAGTCCCCACGTGATGGTTCAACGTGGATCATGGCGACCGGAGGCCCCGTGACTCCAGAAGACGTGCTTCGAGATCCTGGCCTGACCGATGCCGAGAAAGCGGACGTCCTGTGCCAGATGGCCTACGATGCCGCCGAGGCAGCCGTCGCGCTCGAGGAAGGCATGCCCGGCGAGGAAAGCGACCTGCAGCGCCGGATCAGCCTGGCCCTTGGCCAGCTCGATCGGGGCGTCGACGTCGAGCACACCAGCCCGACCAAGCAGCACGGCGGGTGCCTGGACTGAGCCCGGCACATCGGCCGGCGCCCGCATGAGCCTCGCCACGTGGCTCTCCGTGCAGCTGCTTCGTGCGCTGCCCCGCTCGCACGTCAGACGCGCGCTCCGGAGGGTGTGCGAGCAGCCGGCTCAGCGGCGAGCCAGGTATCGACGGCCCGCGCTGCGTGGCGGCCGTCCGCGATGGCCCAGACGATGAGTGACTGGCCGCGCTGCATGTCGCCGGCGGTGAACACGCCTGGAACGTTCGTCATCCACTGGTCATCGCGTGCGACCGTGCCGCGCTCGGTCATGCGAACGCCGAGGTCCTCGAGGAGCCGGCTCCGGGCCGGGCCGGTGAACCCCATTGCCAGCAACACCAGGTCCGCCCGCATCTCGAACTCGCTGCAGGCGACTGGCTCGAAGCCCGAGCGGCCATCCCCCACCGCGCGGGCCACGCGGCGGCCGTGCAGCCTGGTAACGTGCCCCGCCTGGTCTCCGCTGAAGTGCGTCGTCTGCACTTCGTAGACCCGCTCACCGCCTTCCTCGTGGGCCGACGACACGCGGAAGACGTGGGGCCACAGCGGCCACGGATTGTCGGCCGCGCGCGTGGCGGGCGGCCGCGGCAGGATCTCGAGCTGGCGCACTGACGCGCAGCCCTGGCGAAGGACCGTGCCGAGGCAGTCCGCGCCGGTGTCGCCTCCACCGACGATGATCACGTGCTTTCCCGCGGCAGAGATCGACCCGCCGTCCACCACCGTGTCGCCCTGGCAGCGGCGGTTCTGCTGGGTGAGGAAGTCCAGGGCGAAGTGGATGCCCGCGAGGTCCCGTCCAGGCACCGGCAGGTCGCGCGGCTGCCGAGCGCCTCCCGCCAGCATCACCGCGTCGAACGAGCGGCGGAGCTCGGCGGCCGACACGTCCACGCCCACGTCCGTCCCGGGCCTGAACACCACCCCCTCGGCCGAGAGCAGGTCGAGGCGCCGGTCGAGCACGCGCTTCTCGAGCTTGAACTCGGGGATGCCGTAGCGCAGCAGCCCGCCGATTCGATCCGCCTTCTCGTAGACGGTGACGCTGTGCCCGGCGCGATTGAGTTGGGCGGCGGCCGCGAGGCCAGCCGGGCCCGATCCCACCACGGCCACCTTCTTCCATGTCCGCCGCGCGGGTGCCTCGGGAACGATCCAGCCCTCCTCGAACGCGCGATCGACGATGGTGCGCTCGACCGTCTTGATGCTCACAGGCTCCCTGTTGATACCGAGGACGCACGATCCCTCGCACGGCGCGGGGCAGAGCAGGCCGGTGAACTCCGGGAAGTTGTTCGTGTGGTGCAGGCGCTCGATGGCCGCGCGCCAGTGGTCGCGATAGACGAGGTCGTTCCACTCGGGCACGAGGTTGCCGAGCGGGCACGCGCTGTGGCAGAAGGGCACGCCGCAGTCCATGCAGCGTGCCGCCTGTCGCGCAATCTCACCGTCCGGGTACGCGGTGTCGACGTGATGGTAGTCGCCCAGCCGCTCCGCCACCGGACGGGCCGGCGCCTTGGCGCGAGGGTAGTCGAGGAATCCCGTGGGCCTGCCCATGGTCAGGCCCTCACGGAGACCGTGGCGGTGCCGTGGCCGCCCTCGGCCGTGGGCCAGATGGCCCCGGCGCGCGCGCGCTTGAAGTCGCGCGGCATCACCGTGACGAACTGCTGCTTCATCGCGTCCCAGGCCGCGAGCACGCGCTGGCCGATGGTGCTGCCCGTCAGTAGCGCGTGCCGCGCGACGAGCTCGTGCACGACGTTCTCGGTCTCGTCGTCCTGTCCGAAGGGCTCGAGGTCCACCATCTCCGTGTTGCAGCGGCGCCTGAACATGCCGTCGAGGTCCAGGACGCACGCCACCCCGCCGCTCATGCCCGCCGCGAAGTTCCGTCCAGTCGGGCCCAGGACGACCACGCACCCGCCGGTCATGTACTCGCAGCCGTGATCGCCCACGCCCTCCACGACCGCGCGGGCGCCGCTGTTCCTGACGGCGAAGCGCTCGCCAGCCACGCCGCGGACGAAGGCCTCGCCGCCCGTGGCGCCGTAGAGCGCCACGTTGCCCACGATGACGCTTGTCTCGGCGGCGAAGGCGGCGGTCCCGGGCGGACGGAGGATGATGCGGCCGCCGGAGAGGCCCTTGCCGACGTGATCGTTGGCGTCGCCCTCGAGGGCGAGCGTCACGCCCCGTGGCAGGAAGGCGCCGAAGCTCTGCCCGGCCGAGCCCGTGAAGCCGATGCGGATGGTGTCGTCCGGCAGCCCCGCGCCGCCGTAGCGTCGCGTCACCTCATAGCCCAGCATCGTCCCCACCGTGCGATCGGTGTTGCGGATGGGGAGCGACAGCTCCACCGGCGTCTGGTGCTCGAGCGCGGGAGCGGCCGAGGCGATGAGCCGGTGATCGAGCACGCGCTCGAGGCCGGTGTCCTGCGACCGGACGGCGCGTCGCGGCGCGCCGGCCTCCATGGCCGGCCGATGCAGCAGCGGCGACAGGTCGATGCCACGCGCCTTCCAGTGATCGGTGGCGGGCGCGACGTCGAGACATTCGGTCCGCCCGATCATCTCGTCCAGCGTGCGGAAGCCGAGCGCCGCCATGTGCTCGCGCACGTCCTCGGCGATGAAGCGGAAGAAGGTCTGCACGAACTCGGGCTTGCCCGTGAAGGTCTTCCGAAGCTCGGGGTCCTGCGTGGCGATGCCGACCGGGCACGTGTTGAGGTGGCAGACGCGCATCATGACGCAGCCCATCACCACCAGCGGCGCCGTGGCGAAGCCGAACTCCTCGGCGCCGAGCAGCGCCGCGACCACGACATCGCGGCCGGTCTTCATCTGGCCGTCCACCTGGACGACGATGCGATCGCGGAGGCGGTTGAGCATCAGCACCTGCTGCGTCTCGGCGAGGCCGAGCTCCCACGGCACGCCCGCATGCTTCAGGCTGGTGAGCGGCGAGGCGCCCGTGCCGCCGTCGTGGCCCGAGATGAGCACGACGTCTGCATGCGCCTTGGCCACGCCGGCCGCCACCGTGCCGACGCCGACCTCGGCGACGAGCTTCACGTGGATGCGCGCGCGAGGGTTGGCGTTCTTCAGGTCGAAGATGAGCTGCGAGAGGTCCTCGATGGAGTAGATGTCGTGGTGCGGCGGCGGGGAGATGAGCCCTACGCCGGGCGTGGAGTAGCGCACGCGCGCGATCCACGGGTAGACCTTGTGGCCGGGCAGCTGCCCACCCTCGCCCGGCTTGGCGCCCTGCGCCATCTTGATCTGCAGGTCGTCGGCGTTGACCAGGTATTCGCTGGTGACACCGAACCGGCCGGAGGCCACCTGCCTGATGGCGCTCCGGCGCGAGCCGCCGTTCGAGTCCGGCACGGTGCGCGCGGGATCCTCGCCGCCCTCACCGCTGTTCGACCGCGCGCCCATCCGGTTCATGGCGATGGCGAGCGTCTCGTGCGCCTCCTGGCTGATCGAGCCGTACGACATCGCGCCCGTGGAGAAGCGCTTCAGGATGGCCTCGACCGGCTCGACCTCGTCGATGGGCACCGCGAGCCCGGCCGGCTTCAACCGGAACAGCGCGCGGAGCGTGGCGCGGCGCCGGCCCTGATCGTCCACCAGGCGCGTGTACTGCTTGAAGACCTCGTACTGCCCGGTGCGCGTGGCGTGCTGGAGGCGGAAGACGGTGTCGGGGTTGAACAGGTGAATCTCGCCCTCGCGACGCCACTGGTACTCGCCGCCGCTCTCGAGTTCGACGGGCCCCGTCGCCGGGCGGCCGAACGCGCGCTCGTGACGGCGGCGTACTTCCTCCGCAATGGTGTCGAGGCCGATGCCGCCGATGCGCGACGCGGTGGAGGTGAAGTACGTGTCCACGACGGCGCGGTCGAGGCCGACGGCTTCGAAGATCTGCGCGCCGCAGTAGCTCTGGAGCGTGGAGATGCCCATCTTGGACATCACCTTCAGCACGCCCTTGTTGAGCGCCTTCACGTAGCGCTCGACGGCCTGCTCCGAGGTGACGCCGGGCAGGAGGCCCTGGCGAATCATGTCGTGCAGCGTCTCGAAGGCGAGGTACGGGTTCACCGCGCCGGCGCCATAGCCCATGAGCAGCGCGACGTGGTGGACCTCGCGCGCGTCGCCCGACTCGACCAGCAGCCCGCACCGCGTGCGCGTCCCCTCGCGGACCAGGTGATGGTGCACGCCGGCCGTCGCGAGGAGGCTCGGGATGGGCGCGTGTGCGGCGTCCACGCCCCGGTCCGAGAGGATCAGGATGCCGCAGCCCGCGCGGACCGCCTCGCTGGCCCTGCGGCACAGGTCGTCCATCACGCGCTCGAGGCCGGCGCTGCCCCCGGCCGGGTCGTAGTGCATCGCCAGCGTCGTCGAGCGGAACGGCGATCCGGCCGGCAAGTGGCGGAGCTTTGCCGCCTGGTCGTTGTGAAGGATCGGATACTCGATCCGGATCTGGCGGCACGACTCCGGCTCGGCCTCGAGCAGGTTGCGCTCGGGACCAATAGTGGAGGCCATGGAGGTGACCAGCGCCTCCCGGATGGCATCGAGCGGCGGATTGGTCACCTGGGCGAACAGCTGCGCGAAGTAATCGTAGAGCAGTCGGGGCCGGTCCGAGAGCACGGCCAGTGCCGTGTCGCTGCCCATCGAGCCGAGGGGCTCGTCGCCGTGCGCAGCCATGGGGGCGAGCAGGATGCGGAGATCCTCCTGCGTGTAGCCGAACGCCAGCTGGCGGCGAAGCACGGTCTGGTGATCCGGCCGCTCGGCATGGGCCGCGGGCAGGTGCTCGATGTCCACGAGGTGCTGCCGGAGCCACTGGCCGTATGGCGCGGCCGAGGCGAGGCCGCGCTTGATCTCGTCGTCGCCGACGATGCGGCCCTGTGCCGTGTCGATGAGGAACATGCGCCCGGGACGCAGGCGGCCCTTCTCGACGATGCGATCCGCGGGGATGTCCAGCACCCCGACCTCCGACGCCATCACGACGAGCCCTTCGTCCGTGAGGAGGTAGCGGGAGGGGCGGAGGCCGTTCCGGTCGAGTACCGCGCCGATGACGGTGCCATCCGTGAACGCGATGGAGGCCGGGCCATCCCAGGGCTCCATCAGCGACGAGTGGTACTCGTAGAAGTCGCGGACCGCCGGGTCCATCTCCGCGTTCCCGCTCCATGGCTCGGGGACCATCATGAGCACCGCGTGCGGGAGCGACCGGCCCGCCATGACCAGGAGCTCCAGGACGTTGTCGAAGGTGGCGGTGTCGCTGCCCCCGGGCCGGATGACCGGCAGCACCTTGCGCAGGTCCTTGCCGAGCACGCTCGAACGCAGGAGCCCCTCGCGCGCGCGCATCCAGTTGATGTTCCCGCGCAGCGTGTTGATCTCGCCGTTGTGGGCCACCATCCGGTATGGGTGCGCCAGCGGCCATGATGGAAACGTATTGGTCGAAAACCGCTGGTGCACGAGCGCCAGCGCCGACTCGAGGTCGGGATCCGACAGGTCGGGGAACATGCGCTCGATCTGGGACGCGGTCAGCATGCCCTTGTAGATGAGCGTGTTCGCCGACAGGCTGACGATGTGGAACACGGCGCGCGCTTCTGGCGGAACCCCGAGGCGATCGGCCTCGTGCTCGATGCGCTTGCGGACGACGAAGAGCGCGCGCTCGAACCGCGCGGCCGCATCGGGCCCGTGGAGACCGGGGCCGCGGCCGACGAACACCTGCTCGAAGACTGGCGCGGCCGCCGCCGCGCTGGCGCCGATGGCGGCGAGATTGGTGGGAACCTCGCGCCAGCCGAGGAGGACGTGGCCCTCCTCGGCGACGATGCGCCCCACGAGCGCGCGCAGCGCGCCGCGGGCGCCGACGTCGTGAGGCAGGAAGACGAGCCCGGCGCCGTACGTGCCGGGCTCGCCCAGCGGGCAGCCAGCCACGCGCCGGAGGAAGCGGTGCGGCATCTGCACCAGGATGCCCGCGCCATCCCCGGTATCGGGGTCCGCGCCGCAGGCGCCCCTGTGCTCGAGGTGGATCAGCAGGTCGAGGGCGTGCCGGACAATCGCGTGCGATCGGCGACCCTGGACGTCGGCCACGAAGCCGACGCCGCAGGCGTCGTGCTCGTCGCTGGCGCGATACAGTCCCTGGTCTGCGGGCTCTCCGGTTGATGGATGCTCCACGTGCGCCTCTTCCGTGGGCATTAGAGGGCACATCAGTCCATAATCAAAGCGCAATGTATGTATGTGATCGTTCTCGATAACTCATGAGACAGGTCATGATCGTGTCGTGACGAGAACGTTCGCGTGTGATGATGGGGGTGTGAGTGCCACCTCCGTTCACTTCACGCCGTCGGGCCAGCGATGGGCGAGGGGGGTGCTGGTCGCGGCTGCCATGGGGGGCCTGTGGTGGGTGGCGACGGCCCTGGCCGGTGCCTACCATTCACAGCAGGCCTCTCGCGCGGCATCGGCCGCTCAATCGGGGCAGGTGCTCACCGCTTCGGGACGCCTCGAAGACGCCGCAGCCCAGTTCCGGAACGCCGTCGCGCTGCAGCCCGAGCGCACCGCGTATCGCCTGGCCCTCGCCACGGCACTCGTCTCGTTGGAGCGATTCGACGAGGCCGAGCGCTACCTGCAGGACGTGCTGCGCGCCGACGCCACCAACGGCGAGGCCAACCTCGCGCTCGCACGGATCCAGCGGGCGCGTGGCCGGTATGCCGAAGCGGAGGCCAGCTACTACCGGGCCATCTATGGGCGCTGGATGCCCGAGGCGGAGGCTGCGCGCCAGCGGGCACGCCTCGACCTGATCGAGCTGCTCGGGCAGACCGCCGACCGCGAACGCGTCCGCGCGGAGCTGACGCAGCTGGCCTCGGCGTTCCCCGGAGATCGGAATCTCCAGCTCGTGGTTGGCCGTCGGCTGCTCAACGCGGGCTTCCCTGACGAGGCCGCGCGCGTGTACCGCGGCATGGCGGAGCGCTTCACCGATGGTGGGGCGGCGCACGCGGGACTGGCGGAGGCCGCGCTGGCGTTGGGCGATTACGCGGGAGCGGCCCTGTCCGCCAGGCGGGCCCTGGCGGCCGACCCATCCGACCGCGCGTCGGCAGCGAGGCTGGCCCTGGCCGGCGCGGTCGATGGACTCGATCCGAACAAGCCGCGCCTCTCGGCGCGAGCGCGGGGCGCCCGCACGCGCCGCCTCCTGGATCTCGCGCGGGCGCACCTCGAGAACTGCTGGGGCAATCGCACCCTGACCCCCGGGGAGGACGCGCTCGCCGCGCGGCTCCGGGCACCACGCCCATCGCCCGTCACCCCCCAGGTGCTCGATGACGAGTACGAGCTGCTCGAGACCGCTGCCCGAGCCGTCGCGGCCGGGTGCCCGCCACGCACGGACGAAGAGCCGCTCGACGTCGTCCTGCGGATCGTTGCGGAAGCGGGGCGGCGATGAGCGGCCCCGCCTCGAGGATCGAGTTTCGGCTGAGCGAGCCGCAGCGGTTCCTGCTGCTGGCGGTGCTCATCGGAGTGGCCACCGGGCTGCTGGTCGTCTGCTTCCACACCGCCATCGAGCTGCTGGCGTGGTTCACCGAGGACTGGGCCGCCTCCACGGCCCTCCGGATCCTCGTGCCGGCCTTCGGCGCCGCGGCGGCCGCGCTCATGGTGCGCTACCTCGTTCCCGCCGCGGCCGGCAGCGGCATCGTTCAGACGAAGTCGGCCATCTACGTGTCCAACGGACACATCCCGGCATCGGCGGTGCCCGGCAAGTTCGTCGCGTGCGTCCTGTCGATTGGGACCGGCACGCCGCTCGGTCCCGAAGATCCCTCGCTCATGATGGGTGCAGGCGTCGCGTCGTCGCTCGGCCGCACCTTCGAACTCTCGCGCAGGTCGATGCGCCTCGTGGCGCCGACCGGGGCCGCGGCGGGTATCGCGGCCGCGTTCAACACGCCCATCACCGCCGTGCTGTTCGTCATGGAGGAAGTGGTCGCCGCCTGGGACGCCGCCGTGCTCGGCTCCATCGTCCTGGCGGCGGTGTCCGCCGTGGTGGTGACGCGCCTGTTCCTCGGGGATGCGCCGCTCTTTCGGGTGCCGGAGCTGGCGGCATCGGTGGACGTGGAGCAGGCCCTGGCCTTCGCGCTCATCGGTGTGGCGTCCGGTGTCTTTGCGGCCGTGTACGTGAAGGGCATCGCGGCGGTTCGCAGGCGCGTCAGCCTTCACGCACGCCTGGTGCCGCCAGGTCTGGCCCCGTTCGTCGCTGGCGCCGCCGCGGGCACGGTGGGCCTCTGGTTGCCGGAGGTGCTGGGTCCCGGCTACCGCGCCATGGACGCCGCACTGCACAGCCAGTACCCATGGACGGTCATGGCGCTGTTGGGCGCCACCAAGCTGGTGGTGGCTGCGCTGGCCTTCGGGTCGGGAGCGCCGGGTGGCCTGTTCGCGCCGACGCTCTTCGTCGGGGTCATGCTCGGTGGCACGGTGGGGGGCCTTGGTCCCGAGGTCCTGCCCGCGTTCGATGCTCCGGCCGTGACCTTCGTGCTGGCGGGGATCTCGGGCCTCTTCGCGGGCGTGTTTCGGGCGCCGATGACCGCCGTCTTCATGGTGTTCGAGCTGAGCGGATCGTCAGCCGTCATCGTTCCCGCGATGATCACGGGCACGCTCGGCTTCCTGGTGGCCCGCGGCCTGCATCACCGCTCGCTGCTCGATCTGGTGGCGGAGGACGAGGGCGCGCTGCTGCCCTCTGCACGACAGCTGCGGGAGGAGGAACCGCTGCGGATCGAGCAGGCGCTGGGCCGGTCGCGGTTCGTCGTCGTGCCGATCGGGGCGTCGCGCGCGTCCGTGCGCGCGGCCGTGGCCGCCGGCGGCGCACGAGTGGTGCTGGTTGCAGCCGACGGGACGTGGTGGGGGATGCGCGCCGACGCGCTCGACGCGGGCCTGGACGACGCACGGGCCGTCGACGCCGGCGGCGAGCCGATCGCTGCCCACCCCGCCCTGCGGCTCCTCGACACGGCGCACCTCGACGAGCCGCTGGATGTGGCCCTGCGTCGCCTCGCCGGCCAGGAGCTCGTGCCCATCGTGTCGCGGCTCGATCCGGCGCGCCTCGACGGCGTCGTCACGCTCGAGGACGTGCAGGCGGCCTACGGAATCGGAATGCGGCCGGGCAGCGGCGCCACACCGGCGACAGGTTCACGCTGAATGGCGTCGTTTCGCACGTGCGATCGCGATCGCCGTCGAGACAGCCGGCCGTCGGGCCGCCGTCAGCGGCTGAAGGCGCGGTCCACCTCGGCGCGCGTGGCGGCGGGCGCGATGACGAACAGGTGATCGCCCGCCTCGAGCCGCGTGGACCCGCGCGGCGCCACGAGTTGCCGGCCGCGGGAGATGAGCGCGACCAGCGCCCCTTCAGGAAGGCCCAGGTCCCGAATCGGGCTCGAGGCGAGCGGCGATCCCTCGCTGATGGCGTAATCCACGATCTCCGCGTTGACGTCGTGCAGCGAGAGCAGCTCGAGCGACACCTGCGCCTGTGCGGGCTGGCGTTCCTGCAGCCCGAGCCAGGTGGCGAGCGTCGGCAGCGTCCAGCCCTGGAGCGTGGCGGAGAGCAGGACCACGAAGAACACGACGTCGAAGAGCAGGCGCCCCTCGGCGAGGCCGAACATCAAGGGGAAGGTCGCCAGGATGATGGGCACCGAGCCCTTGAGGCCGACCCACGAGATGAGGAGGTGCTCCTGCCAGGAGTAGCGAAACGGGAGCAGCAACGGCACGACCGCCAGCGGGCGTGCCACGAGCATGAGCACGGCCGCGATGGCGAGCGCGCGCCCGGCCACTGGGATCAGCTCGCTCGGCGTGCTCAGCAGGCCCAGGACCACGAACATGGTGATCTGCCCGACCCAGGCGAGCCCGTCCATGAACAGGAACGTGCCACGCTCGAAGACGGTCCGGCTGTTGCCAAGGACGATGCCGGCCAGGTAGATGGCGAGGAAGCCGCTGCCCTGGAGCGCGGCGGCGATGCCGAACGCCAGGAGGCCGCAGGCACCCGCGAGGACCGGATAGAGCCCGGGCGCGGCCAGTTGGATGCGGTTGATGAGGCGGACCGCGAGCCATCCCGTGACCAGCCCGACCACCGCCCCCACGCCCATCTGCAGGGCGAACAGCTGCAGCATCCCGATGCCCAGTGGCACGCCAGCCGTGAGCACCTGGAGCAGCCCCACCGTCAGGAAGATGGCCATCGGATCGTTCGAGCCGCTTTCGATCTCGAGCGTGGCGGCCACGCGCGGCCTCAGGTGCAGGCCCTGCGATCGAAGCACCGAGAAGACGGCCGCGGCGTCCGTCGAGGCGACGATGCTGCCGAGCAGCATGCCGACCAGGGGCGACACGCCCAGCATCTGCCACGCGGCCAGTCCGGTCACCACGGCGGTCACGAGCACGCCGATGGTGGCCAGCAGCGCCGAGGGCTTCCACGCCGCTCTCAGGGAGGGCAGGCGCGTCTGGAGCGCACCGTCGAAGAGGATGATGCCGAGGGCCAGTGTGCCGATGCCGTGGGCGGCGGCGAAGTTGTCGAACTCGATGCCCCCCGGGCCGTCCTCGCCGGCCAGCATGCCGATGGCGAGGAAGAGCACGAGGACCGGCAGGCCCATGCGCGCGGAGAGCTTGCTCGAGACAATTCCGATGAGGATGAGGATGCCGGCGAGAAGGATGAGCTGATCGACGAGGAACATGTCGCGATGATTATTGCGTGTGCCGCCCGTCGATCGTGAGGGCCCAGCGCACGCCGCGGCGCTGCAGCTCGGTCGTGTAGACGGACTCGCCGCCCGACCACCGCGAGATGGCCGTGCTGACCACGGTGGCGACGAGCAGGGGCACGGCGATGGGATAGTCGCCCGACAGCTCGAATACCATGACGGCCGCGGTGAGCGGCGCGTGCGTCGTCGCCGCCGATGTCGCCGCCATGCCCACCAGGGCGTAGCCGCCGATCTGCGTGGAGGAGGATGCTCCGAGCGCAGCCAGGATGTGTCCCCAGATGGCCCCGGTCGCGCCGCCCACGAGGAGGACGGGGGTGAAGATGCCTCCCGGGACGCCCGAGGCCACCGAGGCCGACGTCGCCACCACTTTCAGCAACAGTAACGAGCCCAGGAACCAGGGGCCCACGGGCTGGTCCAGGATGCCGTTGAGCGCCTCGTATCCGTTGCCGGCCACCTGGGGCATGGCGATGGCGATGGCGCCCACGATGAGGCCGCCCAGTCCCGCCTTCCACGGCCTGGCGACGCGGATGCGGTCTGCGACGGACTCCCCGAAGGCCAGGGAGGTCTTGAACAGCGCGCCTGAGCCTGCGGCCAGCGCTCCGAGCACCACGTAGTACGCAAGGTCGAGAGGGGCCTCCAGCGCGAACACCCGGTCGCCGTAGATCGGCCCGCCGCCTGCGGCGGCACGCGTCAACGTCGTGGCGATCACCGTGGCGCCGATCATGGGAAGCAGCGCGTCCAGGGCGGCAATGCCGACGATGGTTTCGAGGACGAAGAGGACGGCGGCGAACGGCGTGTTGTAGGCGGCGGCAAACCCTGCCGCGGTGCCCGCTGCCACGAGCACGCGCAGGCGATCGAGCGACAGCGTGAGGCGCGTGGACACCGCCGCGCCCAGCGAGCCGCCGAATTCGATCAGCGGGCCCTCCCGACCGATCGAGAGCCCGCCGATCATCGCCAGCCAGGCGCCCATGCTGCGCCAGGCGGTGACGCGTACCGAGAGCTGCACGCGCCCGAGGGCCACGGCCTCCATGACGTTGCTCACCCCCTGCCCCCGCACGGCGCGGCTCGCCAGCAACCCGGCGCCGCACGCCGCCGCGACGGGGATGACGAGCCGGAGGCCCGGAGGCAGGGCCGCGACCGCCTCGAGCACGTTGGCTGCCCGGAACAGCTGGGCGTACACGAACGCGAGCGACTCCCGAAAGGCGATGGCAAACGCCGCCGCGCCCACCGCGACCGCGGCGAGGGCGATCCCGAACCGGACGTGCTCGGTCGCGTGACGCATCGGGCGGCTATGAGCGGGTGCCGGAGGCCACCGCGCGCACGGTCACCGCCGGCGCGGCCAGCCACGCGGCCCGGAACGCCGCGTCGGACTCGAACGATGCATCGGGCAGCTCGCGTGCGTGCACGGCGATGGGGAGGTCGCGGCCATCGAAGGGGTCGGGCGCGATGACCAGTCGATCTCCCTCGAGACGAAACGACCACTCGTCAAATGTGAGCGTGTCGGCCGTGCGGGTGCAGAACGCGAGCGACGCGAGGTCGCCGAGCCGCAGGAAGCGGTAGTCGTGGCGGAGCTCGTCCGGCGAATGCCCGCTTGCCTCCACCAGCCGGTCGCGCGCGGCCTCCATCTCGGGGAAGAAGCTCGCCCACGCCGCATCGCCGCGGTACCGGTCGTACACGGTGGCGGCATGATGCGCGACGAGCGCCGCCGCCCAGGTGTCGGACTGCGCCAGCCGCGTGATGGCGCGCGGCCAGACCGCCTGCCGCAGCGGGACCGGGATGGTGATGAAGTCGAAGGTGCGGCCCGTGTCGGGGTTCCGCACGGGCTCGGCATCGGGCTCGCGCCAGCCGTTGTCGTGCTGCTCGACGGCGTGGAGGATGGAGGCACGGCGCCCGGCGCCGTGCAGCGGCACCCATCGCTCCATGACGTGCCGCGCGAGGGCCGCGTGATCTGGCTGGGTGATCAGGTGGAGGGCGCCATCGGCGGGGCGGACGATCATGCTGATACTCTGACGCCTCGGCGGCCGCGTGTCCACCTTGACCCGGGCCGCGCCCCGGATGGACGATGCAGTGGTGAAGGTGCTCGTCGTCGAGGACGATCACAGCATCGCGGAATTCGTGGCCGGCGGGCTCCGGCAGGAAGGCTATGCCGTGGATGTGGCCGGCGACGGCGTCCAGGGGCTCGAGCTCGCCCGGGCGCGGCCCTACGACGCCGCGATTGTGGACGTGATGCTGCCCAGACTGGACGGGCTCAGCCTGGTGGCGGCCCTCCGGCGCGCGGGCGTGCAGACACCGGTCCTGTTCCTGAGCGCGCGACACACGGTGGACGACCGGGTGCAGGGCCTGCAGACGGGTGGCGACGACTACCTGACCAAGCCCTTCGCGTTTCCCGAGCTGCTGGCGCGCGTGCAGGCGCTCGCGCGGCGCGGCCAGCTGTCGCCCGAGCCCACCGAGCTGGCTGTCGCCGACCTGCGACTCGACCGCCTCTCCCGCCGCGTGGCGCGCGCAGGGGTGCCCATCGAGTTGCGGCCACGAGAGTTCACGCTGCTCGAGTACCTCATGCGCCATCCCGGCAAGGTGCTGTCGAAGACCATGATCATCTCGCACGTGTGGAACTACGGGTTCGACACCGGCACCAACGCGGTGGACGTCCTGGTTCACCGGCTTCGCGAGAAAATCGACAAGGGCTTCGAGCCCAGGCTCCTGCACACGGTGCGCGGCGTCGGCTATGTCCTCAAGGTGGAGTGACCGGGTCCGCCACGCGATGGGGTGGCGGCTCGGACTCTGGTACGCAGGCCTGTTCGTCGCGAGCGCCGTGGCGCTGTCGGCGGCCACGTACCTCCTCCTGGCCCGGGCGCTGGCGGCCCAGGATCACGACGTGCTCCAGTCCATGCTCTCCCGCTATGCGGCGGTGTACGAGCAGTCGGGCCTCGCCGGCCTCCGGCAGCTCATCGAGACCGACGCCAGGGAGGGGCGGCACGAGCGGCTGCTCGTCAGGGTCATGAACGATCGCGCCGAGGTGGTGTACTTCACGACCCCGCCCGGGTGGAGCGCCTTCGACCTGTCCAGCATCGACCAGGGAGGCGCTGGACGCGAGGGCTGGGCGACGATTGACTACCCGGCCGACCACGCGGTCCTCGAGATCGGGACGGCACACCTGAAGGACGGGGTCGCCGTGCAGGTGGGCCGCACCTCGCACGTGCGCGACGCGCTGCTGCGAAACTACCGCGCGCGCTCCCTGGAGGTGGGGGCGCTCATCGTGCTCATCGCGGTTGCGGGCGGGATGCTGCTCACCGCCGCCGGGCTGGCACCGCTCCGGGCCCTGGACGCCACGCTGCGCGGCATCCTCCGGACCGGCCGGCTCGATGCCCGGGTCGAGACCCGGGGCACGCGCGATCCGCTCGACGAGCTGGGCGCCCTGGTGAACGAGATGCTGGCGCGGATCGAAGCGCTGGTCGCAGGCATGAAGGGCGCGCTCGACAACGTGGCCCACGACCTGCGGACGCCGCTGACGCGCCTGCGCAACGTGGCCGAATCCGCGGTGGTCGCCGGCGATCCCGCGGCCATGCGCGAAGGCCTTGCGCGCGCGCTGGAAGAAGCCGATCGCGTCAACGCGACGCTCACCGCCCTCATGGACATCTCGGAAGCCGAGACGGGGACGATGAAGCTGGCCCGCGAGCGCGTCCGGCTGGCCGACGTCGTCGGCGAGGCCGTGGCGCTGTTCGCCGATGAAGCGGAAGACAAGGGCGTCGCGCTCGAGGCGGACGTGCCGGCGTCCATCGAGTTGTGGGCCGACCGGACGCGCCTCCGGCAGGTGCTGGCGAACCTGATCGAGAACGGCGTGAAGTACACGGACCCGGGCGGACGCGTGGAGCTCGACGCGCAGGTCGACGGGGACCAGGTGACGATTGCGGTGCAGGACTCGGGGATTGGCATCGAGCCCGCGCACCTGCCATTCGTCTGGGATCGCCTGTATCGAGCCGACACGAGCCGTTCCGCCCGGGGCCTCGGCCTCGGCCTCTCCCTTGTCAAGGCCATCGTGGAGGCGCACGGCGGGCGGGTGAGGGTGCAGTCGGCGCGGGGAGCCGGCAGCACGTTTTCCGTCGTGTTGCCCCTCGGCCACCCGCCGGCGTGACCGCCTTACAGAGGTGTCATCCTCCGGACAGGTTCCGGCAAACCGCCCGTGCGTCTTACAGGGTGAGCGCAATCCTCACGATCGCGCGACAGGCGAGGAACCCATGACTGAGATACCCGTTTCGCACCTGCGTTACAACCGGCGCATGGCCCGGCTCGCGGTGCTGGGCCTGACCGTGCTCGCCCTGGCGGCCGGATTCGCCGGCGGCCGGGCCACGCTGGCCGCGCCGGCCGACGCCACGGCGCCGGCCGCCCGCACCGCGTCCGCCATGGCACGGCTGCCGGACTCCACGGACTCGTATAGCTCTGTCGTGGAGAAGGTTGCTCCCGCCGTCGTCACCGTGCGTGTCGAGGCACACGCCGATGCCACGCCGGCCGCCGTGCCGGAGCCCTTCCGCGACTTCTTCGGGCCCGGGTTCCGAGTCGAGCCCCGGGGCGGGCTCGAGCGTGGCCTGGGCTCCGGTGTCATCATCCGTGCGGAGGGTGACATCCTCACCAACCATCACGTGATCGCCAATGCCGAGCGGATCCACGTGGACCTGCCGGATGGCCGATCGTTTCCGGCGAAGGTCGTCGGCAGCGATCCGGCGAGCGACCTGGCCGTGATTCGGGTGCAGGGTCACAACCTGCCGACCGTGGCGTTCGGCGACTCTGACAGCGTCAAGGTGGGCGACGTCGTCCTGGCGTTCGGTAATCCCCTCGGCGTCGGACAGACCGTGACGATGGGCATTGTCAGCGCCAAGGGACGCGCCACCGGCGTCGGTGACGGCAACTACGAGGACTTCCTCCAGACCGATGCACCGATCAACCGCGGCAACTCGGGCGGCGCCCTGGTGAACACGCAGGGTGCGCTGGTGGGCATCAACACGCAGATCGTCTCGCCCTCGGGCGGCAACATCGGCCTGGGATTTGCCATCCCGTCGGCCATGGCGCAAGCCGTGGCCGATCAACTGCTGCGCGACGGCGTCGTGCACCGCTCCATGCTCGGGGTCACGGTGCAGTCGCTCACGTCGGACCTGGCCGAGAGCCTCGGGGCGGGGCAGGCGCGTGGGGCGCTGGTGAGCGCCGTCGAGCCCGGCAGCCCAGGTGACCAGGCCGGCCTGAAGCAGGGCGACGTGATCACCGCGATCGACGGCCGGCAGGTCAGCGACGCCAACGTGCTGCGTAACCAGGTGGCGAGCGCGCGGCCCGGCACCTCCGTGACGCTGAGCGTGCTGCGCGACGGGCGTACCGAGTCGCTCGAGGCGCGCCTGGTCGAGCGTGAGCACGCGAAGAACGGCCTGAGCGAGCCGGCGGGCGCGGATGCGCAGGACGACCTGCGGCTCGGCCTCGCCGTGACGCCCGTGACACCGCGCGTCGCCGAAGAGATGGATCTGCCGGCCAGGACCTCCGGGCTGCTCGTGACCGACGTGGATCCGGACGGGACGGCCGCATCGGTGGGCATCCAGTCCGGCGATCTCATCAAGAGTGTCAACGGCCGGCCGGTGCAGACCGTGGCAGCGCTGCGGACCGCGCTGGCCGCGCACACCGGCAAGCCGGCACTCGTGCTGGTCGAGCGACAGGGCGAGCCCGTGTTCGTCGCCCTGCCCCACGAGCGGTCGTAGCCCACCCATCGTCGGGCGTGCCGCGGGTGCGCCCGACCCCCCACTCCTCCAGCAACGGTAAGCGGACGATGTCGTGCCACGGCCTGCTGCCCACCGTCCCCGCCTTGCGCAGCCGCGGCCCGAGCCCAGTGCAAGAGGCCACGCGCCGGCGCCTGGTGCGAGGCCTGACGGCGCTCGCGGGCCTGGCGATGTTCGTGGCGGCCCTGCACACCTTGCGCATCGAGCTGCGGGCCGCGAGCTGGCAGGGCCTGGCTGCGGGCATCGCCGCGACCGCGCCGGAGCGCCTCGTTCTGGCGCTCGCCCTGACCGTGCTCAGTTACGCCGTGCTCACCTGCTCCGACGGACTCGCGCTCGGCACCGTCGGCCGGCGGCTCGCGTGGCGACACGTCGCTGGGGTGTCCTTCCTGGCGTACGCCATCTCGCACACCGTCGGCCTGTCGGTGCTGTCGAGTGCCTCGGTGCGATACCGGTTCTACTCCCGCTGGGGTGTCACCCGGGCTGAGTTCCCTCGGATCGTGTTCCTCTGCTCCAGCACGCCGTGGCTGGGGTGGGGCGTGCTCACCGGCCTCAGCCTGTTGACCAACCCGACGCCGGCCGCATCCGGCTCCGCCGGGCCGCGGACCGCGATGGTGATTGGAGGGGCTCTGGTCTCGAGCATCGCGGCGTACCTGGTGGCGACGGCGGTGCGCCGCCGCCCGCTGCGCGTGGGCCGTGTCGCGCTCGCCCTGCCGGGGCCGGCGGTCGTGACGCGCCAGCTGATGCTGTCGATGGCGGACTGGACGCTGGCTGGTGGCGTGCTGTACGTCCTGCTGCCTGCCGGTGTGCCGGACCTCCTGACGTTCCTGGGCGCCTTCCTGCTCGCGGCCTTCTTCGGCATGGTCAGCCACGTGCCGGGAGGACTGGGCGTGTTCGACGGGGCGCTGGTCGCGCTGCTCGCGCCGTTGCTGCCGCCGGGCGACATCGTGCCCGCGCTCGTGATGTATCGGGTCGTCTATTACCTGCTGCCGTTCGCCGTGGCGATGGCAGGGCTCGCGGTGGACGAAGCGCGCCAGCGGCGCGCCCAGCTGGTGCGGGCCGGCGCGGTGATCGACACGATGGTCGGATCGTTCACCCCGCAGTTGCTGGCCACCCTCGCGTTCGTCTCCGGCGCCGTGCTGCTGTTCTCGGGCGCGACCCCCGCGTCGCCGGGCCGGCTCGACCTCATCGCGCGCATTCTCCCGGTTGGCGTGGTCGAAGCGTCCCACTTCGCGGCCAGCCTCACAGGCGTGGGCCTGTTGATCCTGTCGCACGGGCTGGCGCGCAGGCTGGATGCCGCCTACTACGTCGCGTTCGGCCTCGTCCTGGTCGGCATCGTCGCTTCTCTGTTCAAGGGGCTCGATTACGAGGAGGCACTGCTGCTGGCCTTCGTGTTCGTGGCGCTGTACCGCGCCCGGGCCCTGTTCGATCGCCGGGCCGCGTTCTTCGAGACCCGGTTCTCGCCCGCGTGGACGGCCACCCTGGGCGGGACCGTGGCCGCCTCGGTGTGGCTGGGGCTCTTCGCGTTTGCCCACGTGGAGTACGCGAACCAGCTGTGGTGGCAGTTCGAACTGCACGGCGAGGCCTCCCGGTTCCTTCGCGCATCGGTGGGGGCCGCGGTCGCGGTCGCGGCCCTCGGCGTGTCCCGCCTCATCGGCCACGCACCTTACGAGGCGGCGGCGCCCACGGACCGGGATCTGGCCGACGCCGCCCGCGTAATCGCCTCGCAGTCGGCGACGATGCCGAACCTCGCGCACCTGCGGGACAAGGCGCTTTTCTTCAACGGCGCGCGCACGGCCTTCCTGATGTACGCGGTCCAGGGACGCTCGTGGGTCGTGCTGGGCGATCCGGTCGGCCCCACGGGCGAGGTGCCCGAACTGCTCCGGCGCTTCCTCGAGCGTTGCGACGACTTCGGCGGCGTCCCGGTCTTCTACGAGGTCGGCCCGCAGCACCTGCATCGCTACGCCGACTACGGGCTGGCGTTCATCAAGGTGGGCGAAGAGGCGCGGGTGGACCTCCGGTCCTTTTTGCTCGCCGGACCGCACGCGGCCCGCCATCGCCAGGCGCTGCGCCGGCTCGACATGGACGGCGCGACGTTCCGTGTCGTGCCCGCGAGCGACGTTCCGGGGATCATGGCGCGGCTTCGCGTCGTGTCCGAGGCCTGGCTGCGGCGAAAAGCCGGCGCGGAGAAGAGGTTCTCGCTCGGCTTCTTCGACGAGGCGTACCTCACGCGATTCCCGGTGGCGGTCATCGAGCGCGACGGTCGAGTCCTGGCTTTCAGCAACCTCTGGCTCGGGGCCGACCGCGTCGAGTGCTCGGCAGACCTGATGCGGTACGCGCCGGAGGCACCCAGGAGCATGATGGAGGCGCTGCTGCTGCACGTGATGCTCTGGGGCCAGCAGCACGGCTACCAGCGCTTCGTGCTGGGCATGGCGCCCTTGTCAGGATTCGAGCAGTCGACCGTGGCTCCTCTGTGGCACCGCCTCGGGGCGTTCCTCTACCAGCACGGCGAGGCCGTCTACGGCTTCAAGGGCCTGCGCGCCTACAAGGAGAAGTTCGACCCTGCCTGGGAGCCGCGCTACCTCGCGTACCGGGGTGGCTTGCGCCTCCCGCGTATCCTGGCCGACCTCGCCGCGCTCATCGCGGGCGGATACGCCCGCATCCTCGTGAAGTGACGGGTGCAGCACGTGGTCAATCGCGCCAGCATCACAGGCCGGGGGCGGCAGTGGATCATTGCGCTCCAGAGCATCGGGGCGGCAGTGGTCGCCTACGTGGCGGCCGGCACATCGGAACTGGGCTTCATCCGGACCTTCCAGCCGAGCGAGGTCGGGCAAGGGCATTCCCGCCGCGATGGCGCTCTCGACCGTGCGCGCGGGATTCCGGGCGTTCGCCCGCGACCCGAATGGCCCGGCGCAGGTCCTGAGTCGCGTGTCCTCGATGCTGCACGACCAGTGGGGCGGCGCCCCCTACATGACCGCTATCGTCGCTCGCCTGGACCGCGATGCCGGCAGGCTGACCTACAGCAACGCGGGACACCCGGCGGGTATCGTGACGGGGCCCGGTGGCACTCGCATGCTCGGCGCGATGGGGCCTCCAGCCGCGCTGCTGGCCGGGGTCGCCTACGAGGAGCGGACGGTCGTCATCCGGCCCGGGGATGTCTGCCTGCTGGTGAGCGATGGCGTCACGGAGGCGATCGGCGATCCGGCGCCCGAGGCGATCGCTCGACTGGCCCAGCGTGCCCTTGCGCAGGATCGGTCGGCGGACGCCGTGTGCGACGCGGTCATGGCCGAGGCCCTCGGAGGCCCCGGTCCGGACGGCGTGGCCGACTGGGAGGACGATCGCACCGTGCTCCTCCTCAGCATGGACGACGATCAGTCGAGGTCCGTCGCCACCATTCCGGCGCGGACGGCGGAGCGAAAGGGGCAGGCGGCAGGCCAGGCTGGTGTCAGGCCTCCACGGCGGCGCTGCCCGAACGAAAGCGGAGGAGCGGCACGACGGGCGCCAGCGAGAGCACGGCGCCCACGACGCTGAGTGCCGCGAAGCCCGCGTGCTCCAGCATCCATCCCGACCCGATGCTCGCCAACGCGCCTCCGCCCCAGATGAGCGCGTCGCCCAGTCCCTGCACGCGCACGCGATCGGCCGGCGCGACGCTGTCGGTGAGCAGTGCGCTGCCTCCGACGAAGCCCAGGTTCCAGCCCACGCCAAGCAGGAACAGGGCGATGAGCGTCAGGGGATAGGAGCCGGCCGCGGCGGTCACGCCGAGCAGGCACGACACGAACAGCACCGCGACGCCGCTCACCAGCAGCGGCACGCGCCCATAGCGATCGCCGAGGCGCCCGGTGATGGGCGACAGCGCGAACATCCCGAGCGTGTGCGCCGAGATGACCAGGCCGATGGCGCCGAGGTCGTGCCCTTCGTGCCGGATGTGCAGCGGCGTCATCGTCATCAGCAGCACCATGACGAACTGTCCGGAGACCATGGTGATGAGAGCGAGCGCCACGCCCGCGTCGCCGAGCAGGTGCCGGAGAGACGGCTGGCCGGCAGCGCCCGCGAGCGAGGCCTTCGCCAGGCGCGCGTCCATCCGCCGCGGCGCGGAGAGCATCGCGGCCGCTGACAGCGCGCAGGCCAGGGCGCAGACCAGGTACGGCCCGATGAGGCCGTTGATGGAGACGCCCTCGGCGAGAGCCCTGGACGGCGCGAGCAGCGCCGGCCCGGCCACTGCGCCAATGGTGGAGGCCCAGACGATCCACCCGATCATCGTGGCGCGCTGGCCAGCGGGGTAGAGATCCGCGGCCACGTATCGCGCGAGCCGGTTGGCGCCATAGCCCCCGCCAAAGAGGAACATCGTCGCGACGAAGAGCGCGAACTGTCGCGCGAAGATGGCCCACACGGCGAGGGCCGTGGCGGCGACGGCGATGGCGTAGCCGAGCGTGAGGCCCGCGCGGGGGCCCGTGCGCCGAACGATTGAGGCAAGCGCCGTGGCGCCCGCGGCCGTGCCGAGCACGCTCGCCGCGGCGGGCAGCCCGCTCCACGTGGTGCTGCCGGTAAGGTCCTCGGCGATGAGGCCGTTGACGGTGTTCGAAGCGAGGAACCCGGTGGTCGAGACGGCGACGCCGGTGAAGATCGCCGAGAACGCACGGCGGCGCTCGGCGAGCGAGAGGGGATGCGCGTCACTCACGTCTGAAGCTTCTCACTTCTCGCCTCTCACTTTGCCCGGCAATGGCAGTCCATGCAGCCGTGCTCGGCACAGGTGCCGCACGATTCGACGACCCGTTTCTTCAGGGCTTCGCGCGCCCGGAAGGCACGGACGGCGGCGTTGCCGGCTGTGAGGCCCTTCTGCTCGGCAAACGTCTTGACGGGCGTGCCGCCCACCTCGATGGCCTGGAGCGCCTCGGCGTACTCCGGCTTGAGCGTCGTGGCCAGCCGCGTGACGCAGGCGCAGATCTCGCCCTCCAGCCCGGGCTCGGGCGCCTCGTGGGTTTCCAGCTCGCGCGCGAACGCCTCGAAGGCGCGATCCGCGGCGCCGCGACGGCGGAACTGGTCGATGGCGGCGTTCCTGAGCGAGCGGTAGAACCACGGGATGACGGCTTCGCCGTCGGGCGCCTGGTCGGGTCGAGCCACGACCTTGGCGAAGGCGTCCTGGAGGATGTCCTCCGCGAGCGCCCGGTCGCCGACGCGGCCTTCGAGGTATCTCAGGAAGGCGCGGTGGTTCTCGAGCAGGGTGGCGATGGGCGCCTCGTCGCGCGAGTCAGTGCCTGGCACGGCGGTGATCATACCCACAGCCGGTTGGATGTCGGAGGAGAAGCGGCGGAGTCGCCGGGGGGGGCGAGCGCCTGGAGGCGTGGCCCAGCCCGGGGGGGACTTGACAAAATGTGTTATAACACGTATCATCGTTGCATGGTGGTCAGGCCCCTGAGCGAAGAGCTGAAGCAGGCGCGGCCCTTCGACCTGCTCGAGGAGGAAGTGCACTTGAGCGTCCTCCGCACGGCGGCCGTGCTGGACCACGAATTCGCCCAGGCCTTGAAACCTTACGGCCTGACGCCGACGCAGTACAACGTCCTGCGCATCCTGCGCGGGGCGGGCCCCGGCGGGCTGTGCCGCAACGAAGTCGGCGAGCGGCTCATCCGGCCCGTTCCGGACGTGACGCGGCTGCTGGACCGCATGGCGGAGATGAAGCTCGTCGGCCGGCAGCGGGTGGACGAGGACCGCCGGATGGTCCGGACGCACATCACCCCCAAGGGGCTGGCCCTGCTCGCGGAGCTGGACGCCCCGATTCGCGAGATCCACCGCGCCCGCCTGGCCCACGTGGGCCAGGCCAGGCTCAGGTCGCTGGTCACCGCGCTGGCCGAAGTGCGCCAGGCGGGACGCTGAGAGCAGGCCCGCGAAACGCAAGGGGCGTTTCGGGCGTCAATAGATGTTGTAACACTTAACGTGAGAACACTTTTCCGGAGGATGAGATGAGCGCAGTCATGACCCGCACGTTCCAGATCGACAAGACCCACTCCGAGGCCGCTTTCCAGGTCCGGCACCTCATCAGCAAGGTCCGCGGCCGGTTCGCAGACTTCGACGGCACCATCGACTTCGACGAGGAGAAGCCCGAGCAGTCGACGGTGAGCGTCACTATCCAGGCGGCGAGCATCGACACCAACACGCCCGACCGCGACAAGCACCTGCGCTCGGACGACTTCTTCGCCGTGGATCAGTACCCGACGCTCACCTTCGTGAGCACGTCGATCACCCCGAAGGGAGGCGGCGCGTTCGACGTGGCGGGCAACCTGACCATGAGGGGCGTGACGAAGGCCATCGTCATTCCGGTGAGCTACCTGGGCAAGGCCGTGGACCCCTGGGGCAACGAGAAGGTGGCCTTCGAGGGCGAGGTGACGCTCAACCGCAAGGACTTCGGCCTCAACTGGAACGCGGCCATCGAGACCGGCGGCTTCCTGGTGGGCGACGAGGTGAAGGTGAGCCTGTCGATCCAGGCCGCGGCGCAGAAGTAACGATCCGGGGACGGGCCGGGGGTGGCTACAATGCCAGTGGCGACGCCACTCCCGGATTCCGACCCGATGCCGACCTCAGCCACCCGGACGTTCTTCGCCGTGTTCGCCCTGTGCGCGCTGGCGGGCGATGCCTCCGCTCACGGCGTCTCGGCCGCGGACCGCGCCTTCATGGAGCAGGGCGGCCTCATCGCCTTTCTCTACCTCGGCGCCAAGCACATGGTCACCGGCTACGACCACCTGCTGTTCCTGCTGGGCGTCATCTTCTTCCTCTATCGCCTGCGCGACGTCGGTCTTTACGTCACGCTCTTCGCGGTCGGGCACTCGGTGACGCTGCTTGGGGGCGTGCTGGGCGACATTCGCGTCAACCCTTATCTGGTGGACGCCGTCATCGGCCTCTCGGTCGTCTACAAGGCGCTGGACAACCTGGGAGCCTTCCAGCGCTGGTTCGGCGTGCAGCCGGACACGAAGGCCGCGGTGCTCGTTTTCGGCTTCGTGCACGGGTTCGGCCTGGCGACCAAGCTGCAGGATTTCGCCCTCCCGCGCGCGGGGCTGGTGGCGAAGATCGTCGCGTTCAACGTGGGCGTGGAGGTGGGGCAGTTGCTCGCGCTCGGGGCCATCCTCGTGGCGATGGCCTACTGGCGCCGGACCGCCGCGTTCGAGCGCCAGGCGTTTGCCGGCAACGTCCTGATCATGACGTGCGGCTTCGTGCTGCTCGGGTACCAACTTACCGGCTACTTCCTCGGATAGCGGAGCTGCCGAAGCACGGGCCGTCGCCCGGCAGACCGGTCGGTCGGCCGGTCAAACACGCCTTCGCGCCCCACAAGCATCTGGGCAACTCGCGCTGTCTTCGCCCACGCTCACACAGGCCCAGCGGTACGCGCCGGCGTGTTTGTCGGTGCTTCGCGCGGCCGACCTCCAACGGTCTGCCAGGCGACGGCCCGTGCTTCGGCAGCCTGTCGATCCCGGTCAGCGCGCAGCAGCGGCCCCTTTCAACACGATTCGCTGGACCCGCCAGTTCGTCATCTCGCCAATCAGCAGTTCGTTCTCGTTCCGGCAGTCGATGGAGTTGGCCAGGCCGAACTCCCTGGGCAGCTTGCCGGCGGACCCGAACTTTCCGACCACCGTGCCGTCCAGCCGCACCTTGTAGATGGCCGCGTCCTCCATCCCGTCCGGATCGCCGGAGTGGGAGACATAGAGATACTGCGTAGCCCCGCGCGTCATGCACATCGCCAGCGGCGTGCCGATGCCGCCGAACTGGCTCTTGAAGGTGCCATCGGCGTCGAACACCTGGATGCGCTTGTTGCCGCTGTCGGCGACGTACACGTTGCCCTGCGCGTCGATGGCGATGGCCTTCACCCCCTGGAACTGGCCGGGCTCGGTGCCGGTCGAGCCCCAATGGCGGATGAAGCGGCCGTCCTTGTCGAATTTCGCCACGCGGTTGTTCGTGCCGATGCCATCGGCCACGTAGATGTTGCCGGCGGCGTCCCACGTGACGTCGGTTGGGCGGTTGAAGCTCGACCCGGGGATGCCCTCGCCCGGCCGCCGGTTGGCGGCCGCGCCGCCCGGCCCGCCGGGGCCGGGACCCGCGCCGGGCCCTGGTCCCGCACCGGCACCTGGTCCCGCGCCGGGCCCGCCCGCGCCAGGGCCGCCGCCGGCACGCGGCGCCGCGGGGCGCACGGGCATCGTCTCGGGCTTGCGGCCGAGCACCAGCGCGACACGGCCTGCGGTGTCGAACTTCACCACCTGGTTCGCGCCTGCGTCGATGGTCCACACGTTGTCCTGCGGATCCACGCGCAGGCCGATGGCCGCGTTGAAGCCGTAGACGTCCTGGCCCAGCTCACGCACGAACTTGCCGTTGGCGTCGAACTGGAACAGGCGCGAGCCGCCGCGATAGAACGTGCGATTGTCGCCGAGCGTGGCGTACGGGTGACCCGTGCGCGTGTAGACGAAGATCTGGCCCTTCGAATTCGTGCCGACGCCGCCGATCTCGCCGACGTAGATGTCGGGCGGCGTGCGGAGGAGATCCGCGTTGGTGTCGAACGCGATCTCGGGCACGGTTCCCTGTGCCGCCAGCGACGCGGCCGCGAACGCAAGCCCCACCGCCAGGGCGGGCATTCCACCCTGTCCCCGCCGCCCGTTCCTTCGTGCCGTCCTTGTGCCTTCCGCCTTCTGGCTTGTCATGACGCCCCCTACTGCGCGCTGGTCGTGGTGGTGGGCTTCAGCAGGATCTTCTGCGAGCGCCAGTTGTTGATCTCGGCGGTGTAGATGACGTTCGGGTCGCGGCAGTCCATCTGGTGGATGGTCGCGAACTCGCCGGCGGCCTTCCCCGCGCGCCCGAACCTGCCGATGATGGTGCCGTCGAGCTCCATCTTGTAGACCTCGCCGGTGAACTCGGCGCCGGCGGCCGGCGCGCTGTCCTGCCACGAGTTGGACGAGAACAGGTACTGCCTGCCGGGGTTCTTCGGGCCGGGCCCACCGGAAACGCATACGGCCCACGGATTCCCCACCTGGTCGTAGTTGGCCTTCCAGTTCAGGTCGTTGTCCAGCACCTGGACGCGCGCGTTGCCGCGGTCGCCCACGTAGACGTTGCCCTGGAAATCGGTCGCGATGGAGTGCGGCGTGTTGAACTCGAGGTTGCCGTTGCCGCGCCTGCCCACGGCCTTGATGAAGCGGCCGTTCTTGTCGTACTTGACGACCCGCGCGTCGAAGTAGCCGTCGGACACGAAGATGTTGCCCTGCTGATCGAAGGCGACGTCGGTCTGCCGGCCGAACCGGTACTTCTCGTTGCGCCCGTGGAACGAACCCGAGCCCGGCATGTTGAGGATCTGGTACGCCGGATCCTCGCGGCGGCCCATCACCATCAGCACCCGGCCCTCGGGGCTGAACTTGATCAGCATGTCGGTCCCTTCGTCGACCGCCCAGATGTTGTCCTGGGCGTCCACGCGCACCGAGTGGGCGAAGGCGAAGCCGTAGTTGTTCCGGCCGATCTCGCGGACGAACCGGCCATCGGGCGTGTACTCGAAGAGCCGCGTCTCGTACGCGCGGTGATAGATGTAGACGTTCCCCTTCGAGTTGGTGGCAATCCCCATGTTCTCGCCGGTGTAGATACCCGGCGCGTTCTTGAAGAAGTCCGGCACCGCCTCGTGCGGGATGACCGGTACGTTGGTCGCTTTGGCCCGCGTCTGTGCCGAGACCGGCAGGAGCGTCGCGGCGAGGGCGCCCGCCAGCGCGAGGGCCGCGATCGAGAACGGGATGGTGCGTGTCATGCAAGTGCCTCCGCGGATGCCCCGGCGTTCCAGGACCAGTGGTACGGTCGGGCTGGGTGGTCGGACTGTATACGACCGTGGAGCCGGCTTCAAGTGAGGATCAGGGCCACGCCCCACGCCGCCATGGCGATGCCCGCGACCTGGCCGATGCGCTCGCCTCCCGGGGCCGCCTGCTCGAGGCAGAGGACGACAGTCAGCGCCGCCATCCACGCCAGGTTCATGAGGCCCACCCCGAGGCCGCTCAGCATCACGAGCCAGCAGCACCCGAGGCAGTAGGCGCCGTGGGTGACGCCCAGGCGGAAGCCGCCGATCGGGCCGTTCCTCCACCGCGCCAGGAAATAGGTGAGCGGATTGCGGCAGTGCGCGAGGCACGCGCGCTTGAGTGGCAGGAACTGGGAGACGCCCGCGAGGATCAGCACGACGCCTGCGAGTGGCGTGAGCACGCGATCATCCGCGAGCAGCCCGAGCTGGTGCAGCGCCATCTGCCCTGCCGCCGCGGCAGCGCTGTAGGCCAGCCAGATGGTGAAGTAGCCCGCGGGAAACGCGGCGGCCGCGAGTGTCGTCGGCTCGCCGTCCCCGGACCGCGCCGTGAGCCGCGCGAACGTGGAGACCCACGGCAGCACCGTTGGCGTCATCATCGCCACGACCATCGCCTGCCACATGGCCACGGCAGAGGCATACGACCGCCAGTCGGGCGCGTGCACGTGCGGCGTGGCGGCCGACTCGCCCGCGAGCCAGAGCCACGCGGCGGTGCAGGCGACGAGGGCGGAGGCGTACAAGACGAGTCGCAGTGCCGGCGGCCGCTGAGCCGCAAGCCATCGACGGCCAGGCCGGTCGGTCGGCCGGTCAAACGCGCCTCTGGCCTGATCAAGCACTCGAGCCAACTCGCCCTGATCGTGCGGCTCAAACAGGCCGAGTGGAGGCCGACGGCGCGTTTGTCGGATCGGGGTACGGCCTCCCTCCAACGGCCTGACCGTCGACGGCTTGCGGCTCAGCGGCCACGAACTCCGTCTCACCCCACCACCCACTCGAACTTCGAGTGCAGCCCGTGCGTCTGCTTCGTCGCGATCCGGATCACCCCATCGTCGTACGCGGTGCTGCCCAGCGCGAGGACCTGGGTGGACGCGTGAATCTGGTTGAAGATGTTCTCGAACGTCACCGGCTGCGAACGGTCGCGGCCCTTGATCTCGGTGATGGACGCCTCGGCCAGCCCGGGGATACGCGCGTGCTTGGCGTGGGGCTCCTCGGTGAACTCGATGGGGAGGTACCGCGTGTCCAGCCAGCGCGACACGAACTTCGCGAGCAGCGCCCACGAGCCGCCGGCCCTGCCCGTGAGGATGGCCTCCATCGCCTCGCGCTGCGGAGGCGTGGCGGCCTCGTCGATGATGACGACCTCGGTCCAGTTGCCCTCGATCATGTGCTGCGGCGCGTCGAACGCGATGAAGGCCTTCAGACCCGCGAGCGGCACGTCGCCGTACGCGCCCTCGTCCACGCGGATGGCCCAGTAGCCCAGGCATCGCTCGTGCGTGCACGCCTGGCTGAAGTGCATGTGGCCGGGGCACACGAGCTGGCAGCTGCAGTTCTCGAAGAGCAGGCCGCGCGCATGCCACTTCTGCGCGACGGCGCCTGGGGCGGGAGCGCTCATGCGCTCAAGTCTACCGCGCGAGCGCGTCGCGCCATGAGCAGCGCGAGCGCCGCGAGCGACAGCGCCGCGCCCGCCAGGAACGTGTATGACGGGCCGAGCCGTTCCCACAGCAGCCCCGCGAGCAGGCTCGCGCCGAGCATCGCCGCGCCGCTCACCACGTTGAACATGCCGAACGCCGTTCCGCGCAGGTCCGCGGGCGCCGTGCCCGCCACCATCGTGGCCAGCAGCCCCTGCGTCATGCCCATGTGGACGCCCCACAGCGACACGCCGATCAGGATCACGCTCCAGTGAGGCGACGCGGCCAGCACGAGGTCCGCGGCCGTCAGCACCAACAGGCCTGCGCCCAGGAGCCGGCCGTGGTCCACGCGGTCCGAGAGCCGCCCGAAGGGATACGCGCTCGCGGCATAGACGATGTTCATGGCCACCATCACGAGGGGGATGAGCGCGAGGGGGACGCTGCCCTGGGCTCGCAGGACGAGGAACGCCTCGCTGAACCGCGCCAGGGCGAAGACCGCGCCGAGCAGGACGACCCGCCAGTAGCCGGCGCCAAGCCGCCCGAGATTCCGTCGCGTCAGGGGATTCGAGGACCGGCGACCCTCCGAGGGTGCGGGCTCGCGCACGCCGAGCGCCAGCAGCAGCACCGCGGCGGCGCCCGGCGCCACCGCCACCCAGAACACCCGTCGGAAGTCGTTGGCCCAGAGCAGCATCAGCCCGACGGCGACGAGCGGGCCGACGAACGCGCCCACCGTGTCGAGCGACTGCCGGAGCCCGAAGGCCGCGCCTCTGACGCCCGGGGGCGTGATGTCGGTGATCAGCGCGTCGCGCGGCGCGCCGCGGATGCCCTTGCCGACGCGGTCCAGGAGCCGGGCACTGAGCACCATGCCGGTCGAGGCGGCCACGGCGAACAGCGGCTTCGTGAGCGCGCCGAGCGCGTAGCCGAGCACGGCCAGCCCTTTTCGCTTCCCGGCGTAGTCGCTGAGCACCCCCGAGAACACCTTCACGATGAGCGCGGTGGATTCGGCGAGCCCTTCCACCAGGCCCACCGCGAGGGCGCTGGCGCCGAGCGTGGTGACCATGAACAGCGGGAGGATCGCGTGGATCATCTCGGACGAGACGTCCATCAGCAGGCTGACGAATCCGAGCACCCAGACCCCCGCGGGAATCCGGCCCGGGCCGCTCATCGGTGGGTTCGTCATGCGCGGTCCGCCTGTGCGATTATGCCTGTGCGTGTCCCTGGGAACCGCCTCATCTGATCCGGCCCCACCCGCCGAGTCGGCGTGGAGCCTGGCGCTCGCGGCGAGCGGCATGGCCGAGTCGCTCGACGCCGGCAACCGCGACCGGGCCTTCGGGCTGGACGAACGCGGCGGGCTGAAGGCGCTGGCGTCGGATACCGCCGACACCATCCTTGCCTGGCGCCGTGGGCGCGGGTGGGAGCTGAGGCTGGCGGCCGACGACCCGCGCTTCGACCTCCTCAGCCTCTACCTGCCCATCTGCAGCGCGACCGCCGCGCGACCCGTCACGGTGGGCCACCTCGGGCAGAGCCTCGACGGCTTCATCGCGACGCACTCGGGCGACTCGCAATTCGTCACCGGTCCCGAGAACCTCGTCCACATGCACTGGCTCCGCGCGCTGTGCGATGCGGTCGTCGTGGGCGCGGGCACCGTGGCGGCGGACGACCCGCAGCTCACCACGCGCCACGTGCCGGGGCCGCACCCGCTCCGGGTGATCTTCGATCCGTCGCGCCGGCTCGCGCCGACCTTCCGGCTGTTCACCGACGACACGGCGCCCACGCTGTACATCTGCGAACGCACGCGTGTTGCGCCAGGTGAGACGCACGTGGGCGGGGCGCCCATCGTGGGCGTGGATGCCGACGGGCCCGGCGGGGCGATGGCCGCCGTGCTGCGGCTGCTGCGCGCACGCGGCTGCGCGCGCGTGTTCGTCGAGGGCGGCGGCGTGACGGTGTCGGCGTTCCTCGAGGCGAACCTGCTGGACCGCCTGCACATCGCGATCGCGCCGGTGATCATCGGCGATGGCCGGCCGGCCATCCGCCTGTCGGCGCCCGCCCGGCTGAGCGAGTGCCTGCGGCCGGGGTACCGGGTGTTCCGGATGGGCGGAGACGTGCTGTTCGACTGCGACCTCCGCGCGGAATGCCAGCCGCCCCAGCCATCGTCCCTAGTCTCGCGCGTGATTTGAGGCCATCGCGCCGGCCCCGCGAAACCGCGGAGCCGCTCTCATCGTCTACAGTTCGGGATCGGGCCCCGGACGTGCCGGGTCCACACACGAGCCGATACACGAAAAGGTGATCCAGATGCGCAAACGTGGCTTCGGGCTGGTACTGGTGCTGCTGCTGGGGATTGGCGTCGCGCCAGTCTCCACGCAGGGCTTCAAGGTGCCGGTGGAGTACTTCACGCTGCCCAACGGGCTGAAGGTGGTGGTCAGCGAGGACCACACCGCGCCCGTGGCGCTGGTGGAGGTCATCTACAACATCGGCTTCCGCGTGGAGCCGAAGGGGCGCACCGGCTTCGCCCACCTCTTCGAGCACATGATGTTCCAGGGCTCGGGGCAGGTGAAGAAGATGGAGCACGTCTCGCTGATGCAGGAGGCGGGCGGCGTGGTAAACGGCTCCACGCGTTTCGACTACACCAACTACTTCCAGGCCCTGCCCGTGAACGCGCTGGAGCGCGCCATCTGGCTCGAGGCGGACAGGATGCGGTCCCTCGACGTGAGCGCCGAGAACCTGAAGAACCAGCAGAACGTGGTGAGCGAGGAGGTCCGCGTGAACGTCCTCAACCAGCCGCACGCCGCGTTCGAGTGGCTCGACATCTGGGAGCGGGCCAACACGAACTGGCACAACGCGCACAACTTCTACGGCGACCTCTCGGAGCTCGAGGCGGCTACGCTGGACGACGTGCGCACCTTCTTCAAGACCTACTACGCGCCCAACAACGCCGTGCTGGTGGTCGTCGGCGACACGACGGCGGCCGAGGTGCGTCGCCTGGCCGAGAAGCACTTCGGCGCCATCCCGCGTCAGCCGCTGCCCGCGCCGGCGGACGTCTCGGAGCCGCCGCAGACCGCGACGAAGCACTCCACGCGCGAGGACAAGCTGGCCCGCACGCCGGCGCTGGCGGTGGCGTGGCACCTGCCGCCCCGGATGTCGAAGGACTTCTACGCGCTGAGCGTGCTCGATCCGCTGCTCAACAGCGACGACAGCGCGCGGATGCACCGCAAGCTCGTGCGGGAGGAGCGCCTCGCCGTGTCGGCGTTCGGCGCGTTCAACTTCCTGGGCAGCAACTGGGACATGAAGGGCCCGATGCTCTACACGATGCGCGTGGACTACCTGAACGACAAGACGGCCGACCAGGTCCTCGCCGCCATCGAAGGCGTCCTCGCCGAGGTGCGCGACAAGGGCATCTCGCCGGCCGAGCTCCAGCAGGCGAAGACGACCATCCGCTCGTCGTTCCTCGACGAGATGGACGGGGGCATGATGCCGCGCTTCGGGCGGGCGAACCTGCTCGGCGTCTTCGCGCTGTTCGACGACGACCCCGGGCGCATCAACTCGATCCTCGACGAGATCGAGAAGGTGACGGTGGAGGACGTGAAGGCCGCGGCAGCGCGGTGGTTCGTGCCCACGAACCGGACCTCCATCGACAGCCGCCCCGTCGCGAAGCCGTCGCAGGGAGGTGCCCAGTGATCCGCCGGATGCATGGATACGCCCTTTCGCTCGCGGCTGCCGCCCTGCTCGCCGGCAGTGGCGTCGCGGCCGCCCAGTCGCTGCCGAAGCCGGAGGTCGGCCCCGAGAAGCCTTTCACGCCCCCGCCGCGCGTGGAGCGCACGCTCGCAAACGGCCTGCGCGTGGTGGCGGTGCGCTACGGCACGATCCCCAAGCTCTCCGCTATCCTCACCGTGAAGGCGGGCCTCGCCGTGGACCCGCCGGCGAAGGCCGGCCTGGCTCAGTTCGTGGCCGAAGCCGCGCAGGAAGGCACCACCTCCCGCACGAGCGAGCAGCTGAAGCGCGAGGTCTTCGCGCTGGGCGCGTCGCTCTCGGGTTCCGCGGGGCAGGATTCCACGTCCTTCCAGATGCGCGGGCTGACCGAGACGCTGCCCCAGATGCTTGACCTGCTGGCCGACGTCGTCCGCAACCCGACGTTCCCTCAGGCCGAGGTGGACCTCATCAAGACCAACACCGCGCAGCAGCTGCAGGCCCAGCTCGCCTCGCCGCAGTACGTGGCGAACAAGCTGTTCCGGCAGACGCTCTTCGGGGAGCATCCGTATGCACGCATCGGGGTGACGCCTGAGACGCTCCCGTCCATCGACCGCGACTCGCTGGTCGAGTACCACAAGACGTGGTACCGCCCGAACCACGCGTTCCTCGTGGTGGTGGGGGACGCGGCGCCCGACGCGGTGTTCGCGGCCGCGGAGAAGGCGTTCGGCGGCTGGGCGCGCGGCCCCGTGCCCGCGCCGAAGACGCCGGCGCTGCCCACCCTGAACGGGCGGCGGCTGGTCTTCGTCCAGCGGCCCAACAGCGTGCAGTCGTCCGTCTCGGTAGGGAACTTCGCCATCAAGCGCGACGACGAGCGGTGGTACACGCTGCAGCTGGCGAACCAGATCTACGGCGCCGCGTTCGATTCGCGCCTGGTCCGGAACATCCGCGAGGAGAAGGGCTACACCTACTCGCCCGGGTCGATCTTCCAGGCCATGGCGGAAGGCGGACTCTACCGCGCCGTGGCGGACGTGCGCAACGACGTCACTGGCGCGACGATCAAGGAGATCTACGCGGAGATCGACAAGCTTCGCGCCGGCGGTCCGGAGGCCGAGGAACTGTCCGACGCCAAGCAGTACTCGCGCGGGGTCTTCCTGCTGCAGAACGCCACCCAGGGCGGCTTCGCCAACACCATCAACACCGTGAATACGTTCGGGCTGCCGAAGGATTACCCGGAGAAATACCAGGGCCTCATCTCCCAGCCGTCCGCCGAAGGCGTGAAGACCGGCGCCGAGATGCTGCTCGGCTCGGAGGACTCGGTGGTGGTCGTGGTGGGGGACTACACGAAGGTGAAGGAGCAGCTCGCGGGGTTCACGAACATCGCGTTCGTGGACTTGACAGGGAAGCCGATACCCGAGCCGAAGTAGGCACGGAGGTTCGAAGCACGGGGGTTCGAAGCACGGGGGTTCGAAGCACGGGGGTTCAAAGCACGGAGGTTCAAAGCACGGACGTTCAAAGCACGGGGGTTCAAAGCACGGAGGTTCGG
Source organism: Acidobacteriota bacterium (assembly GCA_020851565.1). GTDB lineage: Bacteria > Acidobacteriota > Vicinamibacteria > Vicinamibacterales > UBA2999 > VFZN01. Next base: position 33,854 of record JADZCN010000095.1, read on the forward strand.
ACACGGCGGCGAGACGAGACCATCAAGCGGCGCCTCTTCCACCGCGGCGGAGTGCGCGAGTACTGGCTGGTGGACCCGTTGAAGAACCGTATTCGCGTCTACCGACGCGGGGCGGAGGGGTCATTCCCGCTGGTGCTGGACCTGTCGCGCGAGACCGGCGGCGTGCTGACCACTCCCGTGCTGCCGGGCCTCTCGGTGGAGGTCGCCGAGGTGCTCGCGGAATCCGCGTAGGCCCTCCCGATGCGTCAGCAGCCGGGCTGGCGCGAAACGAACACCATAGCCGCCTCCCGGCGCCTCACGGCCGGCGGAAGACCGCCAGGTCGTAGCCAATCCACCCGCGCCTCAGGCAGGTCTGCAGGGCGCTGCCGCCCACGACGTGCGAGACACGCGTGCGGGAGAGCGGGAGCCACCCGAAGAGCGCGACGAAGGCGGCGATGACCCGGTCACGCGGGCGACCGAGTTCCAGCCAGGGCGTGAGCTCCGTGGTCCGCTCGTGCGCAAAGCCGGCCGTTCCAGCCAGGTCGCGCAGCTCGTCGGCAGTGAGCAGCGTGTTGACGTGCCAGCCGCGCATGAACTGCTCGAGCGCGGGCGTGGCGCGGGGATCGTCGGTGGGTCGCCTGATGTCGTCGCAGATGACGAGCAGGCCGCCCGGCTTCACCAGGCGCGCGCACTCCGCGAAGAAGCGCTCCGGTGAGGGGCCGTGCACGAACGACTCGATGGCAAAGGCGAGGTCGGCGGGCGCCAGGCCCTCGGGCAGGCGCGTGTAGTCGCCCTCGATGCACGTCACGCGATCGGCGAGGCCGAGTGCTGACACGCGATCCCTCGCGAGACGCGCCTGCACCGGACTCAGCGTGATGCCGGTCCCGCGGATGGGGAGCCGCGAGGCGAGGTAGCAGAGGCTTCCGCCGACGCCGCAGCCGAGGTCCACGACGTGGAGAACCGGGAAGGGGACGCCGGGGCTGAAGCCCCGGCGCTCCAACGAGGGCACATCCCACCGAAGGCCAACCGAAGGCCCACCGGAGGCCGGCCCGTTGCCCACCGCAGGCCCACCCGCCAGCATTTCCGCGATCCGATCCTCCACGTAGTGGAACGCCTGGTCGCGCGTCGTGACGCCTGGTCCCCACACGGCCCGGTGGATGGCGCCCTCGCCGCCACCTTGCCCGAGCGCCACGAAGCCCGCGGTCTGGCGATCGTAGTAGCGGCGGATGTCGGAGGCGTCGAAGCGAGGCATAGGGCTGAAGCTGCGGCTGCCCTCAATCGCGGCGCGGCCACGCGGCGAGGTCGTGGTGGCCGACGGTGATGCGCGAGCGTCCCGCGTCCACGTGCGCAAGACGACGGGTTCGCCAGTCGGCGATCGCCGCCGCTGCGTCGGGCTGCTGCTCGCGCGCGGCCTGCGCCCAGCCATCGATCAGCTCCCGCTGGAATTCCCGCGCGTCAGGGCCCATGACCCAGTCGCTGGCGTCGGCCCGCACCACGTAGCCGATGTCCTCGAACGCCCGCTCGGCCGCGGCCATCGCGTCCGGCCCCGCGGCCGGCCCGCCCAGCCCCTTGTCGCGATGCTGGTGCTCGTTCATCAACTCGCGCACCAGGTCGTCTTCCGGCTCTGCGGGATCGCACGACGAGCGGCCGTCGTAGGTGATGGTGAAGAGCGCCGCCGCCTCCACGGCCCTGCAATGGGCCGCGAGCGTCTTGATCCAGCCGTCCGACACCAGGTCCAGCAGCGCCGACGCCGTCACGAGGTGCCGTCCCTCGAACAGCGTCGCATCATCGAGCGCGTTGAGATCCATCTGCCGGGTTTCGACCACGCACGAGAGCCGCTCGGCGCGAATGCTGAACCCGGTGGCGGATGGGCGGACCTCGTAGTCGCGCGCGGTCGCCCACTCTTCGGTCCGAGCCCGGACGAGCCCGAGCAGGTCCGGGCTGCGGTCCACCAGCAGCCAGCGCTGTGGCGAGGGGAGCCGCTCGCAGAGGAAGCGGAGGTTCGATCCCGTGCCGGTGGCGAGATCGAGGACGTGCAGCGTGCCGGTGTTGGGCACTGCGGCCGCGATGGCGTACGTGAGGGCGGCCGATCGCGCCGCCCAGTCGGCCTCCTCCCGGAGACGGAGCCAGTGTGCAAGGGACTCATCCATGCCTCGTCCATCCTTCCAGCGCCGCGGCCATGCGCCGGGCGGCGTCATCCCAGGTGGGGAGCTGTTCGCGCACGCGACGTGCGCCGGCGGCGAGCCACGCGCGCAGTTGCGCGTCGCCGATGGCACGCGCCAGGGCGCCAGTGAGGCTCTCGACGTCCCCGGGTGGCACGATGAGCCCCGCATCGGTTCCGACCAGCGACGGGATGGCACCGGTGCTGGTGCCGATCACCGGCAGGCCATGCGCCAGCGCTTCGGCGACGGCCATGCCGTACGTTTCCCGGAGCGTGGCCAGCACGAACAGGTCCGCGGCGTCGTAGCAGCGCTCGAGCGATTCGGTCTCGAGGTCACCCACGAACGAGACGCGATGGTCCAGGCCGAGCTCACGGGCCAGCGTCTGCACGCGCGCGGCGGTTTCGGGATGGCGCGTGAGGCTGCCGGCGCAGGTGAGACGCCATGTTGGCACATCCATCGAGGCCAGCGCGCGCAGCAACACGTCGTGGCCCTTCCCGGGGTTGAGCGTCGCCACGCACAGGAGGTGCACCGCCGCATCGCTCGAACCGCGCGCGAGCGGCGCGGGATGCGTCCCGGGCTCGACAACCTGGACCCGTTCCACCTCGATCGCGTAGCGGTCGAGCAGCGACAATCCGGCCCGGCCGGTCACGGCGATCAGCCGGGCGGACTGGAGGGCGCGCCGCTCCGAGGCCTCGAAGCGCGCGGCCGTGTCCGTATCGAGTCCGACATCCGCGGCGATCGGCAGGTGCACCAGCGCCACGAGACGAAGGCGTGCCGACTCGCGCGCAGCGATATCCGGCATCGCGCTGAGCGCCATGCCATCGACGACCACCGTGGCCCCCTGCGGCAGCGCCGCGAACACACGAGCGGCCTGCTCGAGCGCGGCAGCGTCCGGCCGCGGGAAATCGCCCTCGAGCTCGCGGACATCAACCTGCCACCCCAGGCGGCGGAGCCCCTCCGCCATGTGCCGGTTGTAGAGCGACCCGCCGGTGCGCGCGTCGAGCCGGCCCGGCACCACGAGGACGAGCGAACCCGCCATCAGGATGCGTGGCGGACGGGCCCCTCGAACGACGCCCACGCCACGTGCGACTCGTGCAGCGTCACGCGCAGGCTCTCCACGGCCTGCGCCCCGGGCCCGAGCTCGTCGCGCAGGATGGCCGACACCATGTTGTCGAACACCCACTTCGCGAGGAACTCGGTGGTGGTGTTCCGTCCCACGAATGCCGGCACCTCGTCCAGGTTGCGGTAGCCGATCTCCCCAACGATGCGGTGCAGCACCTCGCCCGCGCGGCCGATGTCCACGACGATGCCGTCGGCATCGATGTCGGGGCGGCGGAACTCCACGTCGACGACGTAGGTGGCGCCGTGCAGGCGCTGGGCGGGGCCGAAGACTTCGCCCTTGAAGGAGTGGGCAATCATCATGTGGTCGCGGACGCAGACGGTATACATCAGAGCCTCGTCAGGGATCAGGGATCAGGGATCAGGCGTAGCGGATGCGGTGGCATAGCGTGTCGCCGGACGCGGTGGCGAGGTCGGCCATCACGGCTGGCAGGGCATCGAAGGCGCTTTCGCCCGTGATGAGGGTGTCCAGCACGGGATCGCGGAGCATCGACAGCGCCAGCTGCATACGACGGCGCGTGTCCCAGCGCGCGCGCTGCATCGGGGCGACGCGACCCACCTGGGACGAGGTGATGGTGAGGCGCCGCGCGTGGAAAGCGCCGCCGAGCGGGAGGCTGGCCGTGCGGTCGCCGAACCAGCTCATCTCGACAATCGTCGCCTCGACGCCCGCCAGCTCCAGTGCGAGCGACAGGCCGGCAGGAGCACCGCTGGCATGGATGACGATGTCCGCGTCGCGCGTGGCGGAGCCTGGCTCGGCGAACGGCACGCCCAGCGCGCGAGCGACGGCGGCGCGATGCGGGTTGATGTCCACGAGCTCCACCTCGCAGCCGGGGATACGGGACACGAGCCAGGCCACGAGGCAGCCGACCGTGCCGGCGCCGATGACCGTCACGCGATCGCCGACATGCGGGCGTGCGTCCCAGACACCGTTGATGGCCGTCTCGAGGTTCGCCGCGAGGACGGCCCGCGCGGGCGGCACGCCGTCCGGCAGCGGATGCGCGACGGACGCGGGCACGATGTAACGCGTCTGGTGGGGATAGAGGACGAACACATACCGGCCCTGGAGGTCCTGAGGCCCCTGCTCCACCCGCCCGACGCTGCAGTAGCCGTACTTCACCGGCGCGGGGAAGTCGCCGGACTGGAAGGGCGCGCGCATGCGGTCCCACTCGCTCGGCGGCACGTGCCCGCCGAAGACCAGCGCCTCGGTGCCGCGGCTGACACCGCTGAAGGCCGCCTGCACCACCATGTCGCCAGGTCCCGGCTCGGGCAACGGCTCGTCTCGAATCTCGCCGCGTCCGGGGGCGGCCACCCAGAACGCGCGCGCGGTGTCGGGCATGCGCTTCCATTCTGGTTCCGTCGCGCCCCAGTTACAATGGCCGCGCTCCCTTCGCGCCCATGACGACACGCCGGTGGCGACTGCCCGACGCGCCTCTTCGCGCCAGCGTGTGGGCGGCCATCGGTCCTGGCCTCGTGGCCGTGGCGCTCGTTGCGCTCGGCCTCGGCCCATTCCTGCACACCGGCGGGCGCTATCCATTGGTCGCTACCCTGGTCTTCGCGGCGATGGGCGCGCTGGTGATCGGCGGCATCGGATCGGGTCACCCCTTCCCGCGCTTCGGCGCGGCGAACTACGTGACGATGCTGCGGGCGTCGCTCGTGGCCCTCGTCGCGGGCCTGGTCGCGGAGTCGCCGACAGTGCACATCGCCTGGGTCGTCGTCGCGACGACGACGGTGCTGGCGGCCCTGGACGGCGTGGACGGCTGGCTGGCGCGCCGCACGCGGATGGCCAGTGCCTTCGGCGCGCGGTTCGACATGGAGGTGGACGCGTTCTTCATCCTCCTCCTCTCCGTCCTGGTGTGGCGCTTCGACAAGGCCGGTGCCTGGGTGCTCGCGTGCGGGCTGATGCGCTACGCGTTCGTTGCGGCGGGATGGGTGCTGCCGTGGATGGCAGGGCCGTTGACACCGACCTTCCGGGGCAAGTTCGTGGCGGTGCTGCAGGTCGTGGGGCTTGCCACTGCGCTGGCGCCCGCCGTCCCCTCGCCACTGAGCGACGCGGTGGCAGCGGTGACCCTGGCCGCGCTGGCGTGGTCGTTCGCGGTGGATGTGCGGCGGCTGGCGGGCGGCTGAGGTCTTGAAGTCTTGAGGTCTTGAAGTCTTGAAGTCTTGAGGTCTTGAAGTCTTGAGGTCCTGAGGACTTGTCGCCCCAAGACCCCAAGACCCCAAGACCCCAAGACCCCAAGACCCCAAGACCCCAGGACCACTACCGTCCGAAGGCCCCCATCAGTGTCGGCACCAGGGCGTGCATGGATCCGAGTGCCGGGCGGCGCGGCTCGAGGCCATCGGTGAACCCCGCGGCGCGCAGGCGCTCCAGCACGACGCCCGGGCTCGCGACGACGTGGATGGGCACGTCGTGGGGGGCGCCCTTGCCGCTCACCGCGGCCACGGGCTGGTGATCGCCCACGAGGATCATCACCAGGTTGTCGCCGGCGTGCTCGCGGACGTAGCCGGCAAAGGTGGCCAGCTCGTAGCCCATCGCCTTCGCGTAGCTGGGCGCCAGGTTCGTGAGGTCCGGCGTATCCGCCATCGCGCGGTCCACGTCGGGTGGGGCGAAGGCGTCGAGGCCCAGCACCTTCGACCAGTCGGGCTGGTACGGCGCGACGGGGCCGAACGGCGCATGCGTGGTGCTCGTGGGGAAGACCGCGAACACCGGCCGACGCGGCTCGCGCGCGAGCTCCGCGGCGTCGAACTTCGCCAGCGTGTACTGATCCGGGATGCTCCACCAGCCGAACTTCGGTCCCTGGTACTCCAGGTCGTTGCGGCCGTAGATGAAGTCGAACCCGTAGAACGCGCCCTCGGGCCAGGCCTGGCGCATGCCTGGCATCAGGGCGATGCTGCGATAACCCTGCCGCGCGAATGCCTTCGGCAGCGTGTCGCGGGACGATGCCATCACCGCGACGTAGGCGTACTGATCGCGCACGTCCACGCCGGTCAGCAGGCTCAGGTGCGCCAGCCACGACGACCCCCCGAAGGTGGGCGAGTCCAGGTAGGCCGAGACGACCTCGCGCCCCGCGTCGCGGATGGCGGCGGCCAGGCCGCTGCGGCTCGGCGCCAGCTGCTCCGCCATCGCGGGGTTGTCGTAGGTGACCGCGCCGTACGACTCGACGAACGCCAGCAGCACGTCCGCGCCGCGCAAGCCTTCCAGGGGCGTGTCGAGATTCGGGCTCTCGCCCAGCGTTGGCGCCGCCCGATTCGGTCCGGCCATGGCCACGACGTAACGGGCCTGCCGCAGGTAGGCGCGCGACACCGGATCCGCGAACGCCATGCTCGCGCCCACCCGCTCCCACACCATGGTCGCGGCGAAGAGGGCGAGCACCAGCGCCGCTGCGCCTCCCAGCACCGCGCGGGTGCCGCGATGCGCCACGGCCGCCGCAAGCCAGGACCAGGCGACGCGCGCCGCGATTCCCACCGCCGACACCACCAGCACGAAGCCCGTGACGGCAGAGGCCGTGATCCAGAGCGGCACGTCTCGTACGAGCATGGCCCAGACGTTGCCGAGGTGCTGCGAATCCCAATACAGGTTGAACTCGCGACCGTAGAGCCCGGGCGCGGTCACGTCCAGGTAGTGGCCCAGGACGAGCACGACCCACAGCGTCGGCAGGAGCCGCCGCGCCAGCCCGGTGGCCTGGCGGTGCCCGATGGCGAGGAGCAGCACGCACGCGGCCAGCTCCACCGAGAGCGCGTTCTCCCAGCGGATCTTTGCCGTCGGCCACACGTTGGCGAACGTGAGCGACGCGTTCAGCAGAAGGAGCGATGCAGCCGCGGCCGGCCACGTGATCCAGGGTCGCACGGTCGGAACGCCTCGGGCCTACACCGACGAGAGCAGGTGGCCCAGCTTGTCCTTCTTCGTCTTCAGGTAGTGCTGCGTGGCGGCCGTGGCCATGATCTCGAGGGGCAGGCGCTCGTTGACGGCGAAGCCCTCGCTGGTGAGCCCCTCGAACTTCTTCGGGTTGTTGCTCATCAGCCGCACCGATACCACCCCCAGGTCGCGCAGCATCTCGAGCGCGGCGCGGTAGTCGCGCATGTCGGCGGGGAAGCCGAGCCGCTCGTTCGCCTCCACGGTGTCGGCGCCCTGGTCCTGCAGGGCGTAGGCCCGGATCTTGTTCGCCAGGCCGATGCCGCGCCCCTCCTGGTTGAGGTAGATGAGCACGCCGCGGCCCTCGTCGGCGATGCGCCTGAGCGCGGCGTGCAGTTGCGGCCCGCAGTCGCACCGGGCCGAGTGGAAGATGTCGCCGGTGACGCACGAGGAATGCGCGCGGGCGAGGACGTTCTGGCCGTCGCCCAGCGATCCACGCACCAGCGCCACATGGGTCTCGGCGGCCCGCGGACTCTCGTAGACGTGGATGTCGAAGTCGCCGTACTCGGTGGGCAGCCGCGAGGTGGCCACGCGGCGGACGGGTTCCCGGCGATGGAAGACGTTCACGAGCGCGGCGGCGCGCCCACGAATCGAACGGAGAAAGGAAGGCATCAAGCCGGCCCGTGGGCCGATTCCTGCATCGTACGGGCTGAGCGCGCGGGGTGTCAACGTCCGCGCCGGCGTCAGAACCGGAACAGCCGGTTCACCTTCATGACGAAGGCCCGGTTCCGGAGTCCCGGGTAGCCGCTGGTGGTCGTGTCGCGCTCGTCCGTGTAGACGACGAAGATCTCGCTGCCGGGCCGGTATTCCCAGCGGAAGCGGACATTGCTGCTGAAGGTGTGGTCGCTCGAGTTGTACTGCACGAGCGCGCTGAAGAAACGCAGCGGGGTGAAGGCGTAGTCCACGCGCGTGCGGAACAGCGTGTCGGTGAAATCCCCGGCCGGCAGGCGACCGCGGCTCACCGTCACGGACGGCTCCACCGAGAACTGCCTGGTGACGGCCACGCGGGCCCCGCTCAGCGTCAGCTGGGTCAGGTCGCCATCGTAGAAGTTGCCCATCGTCAGGGCGATCGTGCCCGACGCGCGGCGCTGCTGGCCGAAGGCGTAGCTGGTCCGGACGCTCGTGAACGGGTACTCGCCGGGCGCGATGGCCACCCCGGGCGAGACCGTGAAGGGCCGGAGCAGCCGCTCGTAGTCCACGTTCACGTCGAAGACGAACTGGTCGCTGTTCTGGAACTCGGTGAGGAAGTGGGCGGTGCGGCTGCTCGACTCGACGTCGCCGGCGCGGTTGACGACGTACTCGGCTGCGCCCTCGAACAGATAGCGGCGCACCACCTTGCTGCCACGCAGGCGCGGGCTGAACCGCGCCGACCCGAACGTGCGCCCGAAGCCGCGCCGCTGCACGAAGCCGATTTCCGGGTAGTAGTTCGCGCCGACGTCGAGGTAGTCGATGCGCGCGCCGTAGCGGTCGCCCGCGTACTCCATGCGTCCCTGGTAGCTGTCCTCGTCGCCCTCGCGGTTCGGCGACTCGCTGCGCGCGTAGTAGGCGTTGGCCGTCAGGTTCTGGAAGAACGAGAACGCCGCGTCCACGCCGTAGGCCTGGTTGGCGCCGGCCGCGATGGGGGAGTGGGACCGGTTGGTGAAGATCGCGCCGATGTTGCTCCGGCGGAGGATGTCGCGCCGCACGCGCATCACCGTGAAGTTGGTGCGCGGCGTGCAATCCCCGTACGGCGGCGCGCAGGCGTCCCGGTCCACGTCCGTGCGCGACTCGTAGCCGGTCTCCATGTTCATCACGCCGATGGCCGTCTTGCCCATGGTCCCGGTGACCCGGCCGCCCGCGATGATGGGCACCTCGCGCCCGTTGTTGAGGCCGATGCGGCGCGTGAAGAAGAGCTGCGGCGCGTTGTTGTTGATGTTGGTCTGCCCGCTGAAGCCCCCCTGGCCGGAGCCGCGTGCGAACTCGAACGTGCCGCGCCCCTCGAGGAAGAAGTCGCGCTTCTCCGGAAACACCACCGGGAAGCGCGTGAGGTTCACCTGCTGCTCGTCCACCTCGACCTGCGCGAAATCGGTGTTGATCGTGAGGTCGGCCGTCATGTTGGCGTTGATGCCGTACTTCGCGTCGATGCCGCCCGTGGCGGTGAGATCGTTCAGCAGCTGCGGCGCGCGCACCTTGTCGGTGGTGAGCTTCGAGATCGCGTAGGGCTTCAGCTCCACGTTCTTGCTCGCGGGCGGCAGGTCCAGCCCCACCAGCGTGGCCGCCGCCGACGCGCGGAAGATGCTGGTGACGCCGCCCGTCGCCGCCGGCACGAAGGTGAGGTGCGTCCACTCGTTCTTGCGGCGGATGGAGCGGCGGATCTGGATGCCCCATTCCTGGTCGTTGCCCGAGACGTAGCGGATGGACTTGAAGGGAATGGCCATCTCCACGGTCCATCCACCCTCGAAGCGGCCCGTGCGGACGAACCACACCGGGTTCCAGTCGGCGTTCGGGTTGCCCTCGTTGGTCACCACCTGGTCGGCGCGGGCGCCGAGCGGGTTCGTGTAGAAGTTGAACCCGTTCCGGCGGTCGTGGAAGGTGTCGAGCAGCGCGCCGAACATGTCGTTCTGCCGCAGCTGGCTCGTGTCGCGCCTGAGCTCGTTGGCCGTCCACTCCTCGGCGGAGGCCGAGTCCCAGCACCGGCACGACAGGTAGAAGTTGTTCTCGTCGTAGGTGATCCAGGCCTCGGTCCTCTCCGTGGCGGGCTCACCCTCGTTCGGCACCGTCTGGATGAAGTCGCTGATGGACTTCACCTCGGCGTACACCGGCTCGTCCAGCACGCCGTCGATGACGAGCGGCGCCGCCAGCTTCGTCGCGCGGACCACCACCCGGCCGTTGTCGCCGCGGACGATCACCTCGGGCGCCACGGGCGCCGGCGGATCGGCCGCGCCAGGCAGGTTGAACTGGCGAGGCGCCGGACGCTGGGAGGCGCGCGCGGGCGCCGCCTGCCGGCCGCCGGCCGCTGCGACTGCCGGCACCAGTGCCCCGAGCATCACGGCCACGGCGGCAAGGATCGAGCGACGGGCGCGCGACCGGGCGGGGCACGCACGGGTACCGACGACGAGCTTCACGACGGGCATTCCTTGCGTGGGGTGTCCCTGGGAGCGCGCGGCGCGGCGAACCGGCGCGCACAGCTGTCGGTGGAAGGATAGCCCTAAACCTCCGGCCTGCGCCATCGAATCGAGGCGGCGGTGTCTTCGAATGTCACCGGCCGCGGTTGCGGGCGCGCATCGGTGGAAGAATGGACGCATGCCCGGCCTGTTCGATCCGCTCACCCTTCGCGGCCTCACTCTCCCCAACCGCATTGTCGTGTCGCCGATGTGCCAGTACTCCTGCGAGAACGGGATCGCCAACGCGTGGCACACCGTTCACCTCGGCTCGCGCGCCGTCGGGGGCGCGGGGCTCGTCATCGCGGAGGCGACCGCCGTGACGCCCGAGGGGCGCATCAGCCCCCAGGATCTCGGCCTCTGGAGCGACGCGCACGCCGAGGCGCTGGCGCCCATCGTGTGGTTCATCCGCCAGCAACGCCGCGCCGCCGGCATCCAGCTGGCACACGCCGGACGCAAGGGCAGCACGCGGCGGCCCTGGGAAGGGCAAGGGGCCGTGGACACGTCCAACGGCGGGTGGCAGCCGGTGGGGCCGGGCATCGAGCCGTTCGCCCCCAACTACCCGGTGCCGCGCGCGCTGGACGCGGAGGGTGTCCGCGCGGTCGTGTCCGCGTTCCAGGAAGCGGCCCTGCGCGCCCGCGAGATCGGCGTGGAAGTCATCGAGATCCATGCGGCGCACGGGTACCTGCTCCACGAGTTCCTCTCGCCGCTGAGCAACACGCGCACGGACGAGTACGGCGGCTCGTTCGAGAACCGCGCGCGGTTGTGCATGGAGGTCGTGGACGCCGTGCGCGCGATCTGGCCGGGCGATCTTCCGCTCTTCGTTCGCGTGTCGGCCACGGACTGGACCCCGGGCGGCTGGGACATCGAGGAGACTGTCGATCTGGCGCGGCGTCTGCGCGCACGGGGGGTGGACCTCGTGGATTGCTCGTCCGGCGGCAACGTGGCACGTGCGTCGATTCCGCTCGGCCCCGGCTACCAGGTGCCCTTCGCCGAGCGCGTGCGGCGCGAGGCGGGCATCGCCACCGGCGCCGTCGGCCTCATCACGACCGCCGCCCAGGCCAACGCCATCATCGAGGAGGAGCGCGCCGACTGCGTGCTGCTGGCACGCGAGCTCCTGCGGGATCCCTACTGGCCGCTGCACGCGGCCCGGGCGCTGGGGCAGGCCGTGGACTGGCCCCCGCAGTACCTGCGGGCCGCGCCGCCCGACGCCCTCCCGCGGTAGGGCGCTTCCCACTTTCTCTATTCCAGGCTGAGCCAGCGGCCGATACCGCACGTGGGTGCATCGGCCTTGTCCTCTCACGGTACTGCACGCATCTTCATAGCCCTCGCGACCGGTGTGGCACTGGTGGCGGGCGTGGTCGCGGGCGTGCGCGGCGCGTCCAGCGAGCCCGTGACGGGTGTGGTGCGCGTCGGAGGGCGGCCCCAGAAGGACGCCGTGGTGTGGCTCGAAGGCGCGCCCGGCCCGGCACCGGCGGCGCGTCCCAGGGCCGTCCTCGATCAACGGAACCTGCAGTTCATCCCGCACGTGCTCGCCGTGCCCGCCGGCACGCGCGTCGAGATGCCGAACAGCGACCGTGTCTTCCACAACGTGTTCTCGTTCCACGACGGCAAGCGCTTCGACCTGGGGCTCTATCCGGTGGGCACCACCAAGGTGGTCACGTTCGATCAGCCCGGCCTGAGCCGCATCTTCTGCAACATCCACCCGAACATGGCGGCCTATGTGCTGGCGGTCGACTCGGCCTACGTCGCGGTGTCCGATCGTGACGGCCGCTTCACCATCGCGGGCGTGCCAGCGGGCACCTACACCTGGCGCGCGTGGCGGCCCGGCAACCACACCGCCACGGGAACGATCGCCGTCGAACCGGGCCGGCCGATGGAGATCACCTGGCCATGACGCGCGGCCTGGCGGCGCTGTCGGCGGCCTGCGTCCTTCACGCCGGGGCAGCCAACGGGCAGGCCCTCGCCGTCGAGGTCACGCAGAGCGCGGGGACCTCCTCTGAATCCATCTCCGCCGTCGGCACGCAGGTTCGCCTGCTCGGCGAGGCGCTTCCCGGGCTGCGGTGGAATGTGGAAGGCGCCTGGGCCACGCGATCGCGCGACGCGTCGGACGTCTTCGGCACGGCGTACCCGTACGAGGGAAGAGCGGAGATCATCGAAGCCTACGGGGAGTACCTGTTCGCGAGGGCTCGCGGCATCCGCGCGGTCAAGGTGGGTCGCTACCGGACGCCGTTCGGGATCTCCTCGTCCAGCGATCACGCCTATCTCGGCTTCCACCGCCCGCCCCTCATCCGCTACGGCGAGTACTTCGCGCTCTCGAGCGGATATCTCGAGCACGGGGTCGATGTCGTCGTGGGCGTGCCGCGCTTCTCGGTGGAGGCGAGCGTGGGCGTGCCGGCTGACGTCGGGGAGGCGATCCGCCGATCCGGCGTGGACACGGTCGCGCGTGCCGAAGGCACGGCCGGCGCGCTGATCGTGGGCGCGAGCATGATCGACACCACGCCGTACATGCCTGAACGTTTTGCCAGGGGCCGCGCGCGCTTCGCCGGCGTGGATGCGCGCTGGATGCAGGGCGGCGTCCTCGTTCGCGGCGAGTGGCTGGCGGGCCGGCCCTTCGACGGCACCCGCACGACCGGCGGCTATGCCGACCTCATCGTGCACCGCCCCTTCATGGGGCCGGTCACGGCGCTCGTCCGGGCCGAGCGGTTGGCCTACGACGCGGCGCCCCCGCGCGCGCTCTACTCGCATCGCTACAGCGCCGGCGCCCGCGTGCGCCTCTGGAAGACCGTGGCCGTCTCCGCCGGCGTGGTGCACCAGGCGGGCCAGGTCACGCAGAGTCGCCGCACGGCGTTCGACATCGGCCTGACCGGATCGTTCCGCCAGGACTACGGGGCCCGCCCATGAGCGCCTCTCGCCAGGCCCTCTCGTCGCTGCCCTGGCATCGGCGCCTGGAAGCGCGCGTGGCCGTGGCGGTCGCCCTGCTGGTGGCGGGCGCGCTGGGCGCGCTGCTGCTCATCACCATCCAGATGGTCTCCACCGAGTCGCGCCAGCGGGCCGAAGTGGAGCTCGAGTCGGCGCGGGCCGCCTTCTACAGCCTGCTCGAGAATCGTGCCGCCTCCGGCATCGCGGTGGCGGAGCTGGTCACCGAGCTCCCGGTGTTCCGCGCGCACCTCACGGACCGGCGCCTGGCCGCGGATCGCCCGACGATCGAGGCCATGGCCGATACCTATCGGCAGCAGCTCGGGGCCCAGTTCCTCGTGGTCACCAACGCCGAGGGAACCTGGCTGGCCAGTCCGGGCTGGGGCGGGCACGAGGGCCCGGCAGCGCCGGAGCTGGAGCAGGCCATCGGCTCGGCCAGAGCCGGCACGCCGCGGAGCGTCATCGCGAGCCAGTCCGGCGAGCTGTTCCTCATCGCGACTGCGCCGGCACGGTTCGCCAGCGAGGTGCTCGGCACGCTCAGCGTCGGCTACCAGCTCACGGACGATCTGGCGCGGCAACTCGCCCGACTCGCCAAGTGCGAGGTGATTCTCCTGGCGGGCAGCCGCATCGCGGCCACCAGCCTCGTGGAGCGCGACCACCCGGACGTGGCGCCGCTGGTGACCGAGGCGCTGGCGGTGCCGGTGGGCATCCTGCCCGAGCTTCGCCGCGTTGGCGGCGAGCAGTATTTCGGGGGCACCTTCTCGCTCCGCGCCGCCGCGCCCAGCCCGGGGTCGGGCCGCCTGCTCCTGCTGGCGGACTGGCAGCCGACCCGGCTGTTCGTCGAGCGTCTCCGCGATCGCTTCCTCACCGGCGGGCTCGTCGTCTTCGGGCTCGCGCTCGCCGGCGGGCTCATCTTCAGCCGCCGGGTCAGCCGGCCGCTGCGCGACATCGCCACCGCGGCGTCCGACATCGCGGGCGGCAACCTCGCCCTGCAGCTGCCCGTGCACGGCAGCGCGGAAGAGGTGACCGTGGCCACGGCCTTCAACGAGATGAGCGCCAGCCTGCGCGCGGCACAGGATCGGCTCATCCACGACGCCATCCACGATCCGCTGACACGCCTGCCCAACCGCGTGCTGTTCAAGGAGCGGCTGGATCGCGCGATGGCGAGGCGCGTGCGGCACCCCGACTACCGTTTCGCCGTCCTCTTCATCGACCTCGATCGCTTCAAGCACGTGAACGACAGCCTCGGCCACACGGCGGGTGACCAGCTCCTCGTAGCCTTCGCCGATCGGCTGGCCACCACCGTGCGGCGCGAGGACATCGTCACGCGCCTGAAGGCGGACCAGTCGGGCAATCCCGAGGCGAACACGCTCGCGCGGTTCGGCGGCGACGAGTTCGTCGTGCTGCTCGACGACATCCGGGAGCCCATCGACGCCGTGCGCGTGGCCGAGCGCGTGCAGACCGTCGCCGCCCAGCCGCTGAGCGTGGCCGACCACGAGGTGTTCGCGAGCCCCAGCATCGGCGTGGCGGTCAGCTCGCCCGGGCACCGGACCGGGGACGAGCTGATTCGCGACGCGGATCTCGCGATGCACCGGGCGAAGGCCGCCGGCGGGAGCTGTTACGCGGTGTTCGACGCGGCGATGCACGAGGCGGCCGTGGAGCGCCTGCGCCTCGAGACCGAGCTGCGCCGCGCGGTCGAGCGGCGCGAGTTCCGCCTCTGGTACCAGCCCATCGTCTCACTGTCGGATCGGCGCATCGCGGGCTTCGAGGCCCTGATCCGCTGGGAGCATCCCGAGCGCGGGCTGCTGCTGCCGGCCACCTTCCTGCACGTGGCCGAGGAGCTGGGTGTGATCCACCATATCGACGAGTGGGCCCTCCACGAAGCCTGCCGGCAGGGGCAGGCCTGGCGCCGCGCGCACCCCAGCGCCATGGCGCCGACCATGAGCGTGAACCTCTCAGCGAAGGCGCTGGGATCCAACGGGCTCGTGACGCGCGTGGCCGACGTGCTCGACGCGACGGGGTTTCCCGCCGAGGCGCTGCGGCTCGAGGTGACGGAGAGCGCGGCCATCTCCGACGCCGATCGCGTGCGCGTGGTCCTCCAGGACCTCCGCGCGCTGGGCGCCCGCGTCAGCCTCGACGATTTCGGCACGGGGTACTGCTCCCTCAGCTACCTGCAGCACTTTCCCGTGGACACGCTCAAGATCGATCGTTCCTTCGTGGCCAGGATTGGGGGGGTGGACGAGGGCGAGGGCGAGATCATCCGGCTCATCGTGAGCCTGGCCCACACGCTTGGCCTGGAAGTGGTGGCCGAAGGCACCGAGACCAGGGCGCAGGTCGAATACCTCGCCGCGCTCGGGTGCGGCTACGGCCAGGGCTACTACTTCGCGCGTCCCGCAGGCGCCGCCGAGGTCAGGATTGCCTGAGCAAGTGAGAAGCGAGAAGTGAGGAGTGCGAAGTGAGAAGTGGCGGGAACCCGGGGGCCGTGCCGGTGACCTCGCTTCTCCCTTCTCCCTTCTGACCGCTCACTTCGCCAGCGTGAACCGCTGCACCCTGCGCCCCGTGGATGCCTCACCCACGTAGAGGTTGCCCTTCGAGTCCACGCTCATGCCGTGCGGTCGGAGGAACTGCCCGAGCTGGCGGCCGCCGCGGCCGAACTCGCCGACCACTTCCATGTCGGAGCGCCGCAGGATCCACACCTTGTGGTTCGTCCCGTCCGCGAGGTACAGCCACTGCTGCGCTGCGTCGGGCGAGAGGACGATGACGAAGGCCGAGCCCGAGGCGAGCGTGGCGGGTGCGATGATCTTCTCGGCCAGGAACTTGCCCTGCTGATCGAACACCTGGATGCGGTTGCCGCGCCGGTCGGCCACGTAGATCTTCCCGTCTCTCGACCCGGTGATGCCGTGCGGCGTCGAGAACTGCTTCGGCAGCGCGCCGCTCGCCATCGTCCTGGGATCGAACTTCTCGGTGTCGTCCGGCCGGTTTCCGTAGGCGCCCCAGTGCCGCAGGTACTTGCCGGTGGCGCCGTCGAACACGATCACGCGGCGGTTGCGGTACCCGTCGGAGATGAACACCTCGTTGGTCTTCGGGTCCACCCAGATGCCCGAGGGGCCGCCCAGCAGCGTGGTGTCGTTGCTGCCCGCGTTCTTGTCGTACTGGCCGATGTTGAGCACCAGCTTGCCGTCGCGCGTGAACTTCTGCACGCGGTGGTGCATGTAGGTGCCGATCCAGACGAAGTCGTTGTGATCGACGAAGATGCCGTGGGGATTGCGGGGCCAGTTGGACGTGTCGTCCACCGAGCCCTGGCCCCAGCCCTGGACGATCTTGCCGTTGGCGTCCAGCTCGAGCACCGGCGGCGCTGGACGGCAGCAGGTGGCGATGGGCGGGTTCTGCACCTCGGAGGTCTCCTCCTCGGTGAGGGTCTCAGGGAGGTGCGTGATCCAGACGTGGTCCTTCGCGTCCACGAACACGCCCGTGACCGCGCCGAGGATCCAGTGGTTCGGCAGCTCCTGCGGCCACGCAGGGTCCACGGCGAAACGGGGCGCGCCGCCCGTGCCCTGCGTGGCAGACGAGCCGCTGGCCCCGAGCGCCAGGGGAAGGGCCAGCACGAGGGCCGCTGCGAGGTTCGCGAGCCTTTTCATGGCGTCATTGTGCCATCATCGGCGCCATGACGCGCTTCCATCCGACGATTGCGGTTGCGTTCCTGGGGCTGGCGCTGCTGATCCTGGCGCCGGCCCCTTCCGCCGCGCAGGAGGCTCGACCCTTCGAGCCCGTGCCCGGCCAGGCGGGCAAGGACGTGGTGTGGGTGCCCACGCCCGAGAGCCTGGTCGAGAAGATGCTCGACATGGCGAAGGTCACCGCGCGGGATGTCGTCATGGACCTTGGCTCGGGTGACGGCCGCAACGTGATTGCCGCGGCCAGGCGCGGCGCCCGTGCGGTCGGTGTCGAGTACAACCCGGAAATGGTGGCCCTCTCGCGCCGCAACGCCGAGAAGGCCGGGGTGGCCGGCCGCGCCACGTTCATCGAGGGCGACATGTTCGCCGCCGACATCTCGGAGGCGACGGTGCTGGCGCTCTTCCTGCTGCCGAGCAACCTGGACAAGCTCAAGGACAAGTTCCTGGCGCTGCGGCCCGGCACGCGCATCGTGCTCAACACCTTCGGCGTCGAGGGGTGGGAGCCCGACGCCACCGAGACAGTGGGGGGCGACTGCGAGAGCTGGTGCACGTCGCTGCTGTTGATCGTGCCGGCCCGGGTGGATGGCCCGTGGCAGATGGCGGGCGACGAGATCGTCTTCGCGCAGGCATTCCAGAAGCTGACCGGATCGCTGAAGACGCGGGATGGCGCGGCGACGATCACCGAGGGCCGGCTGCGTGGCGAGGCCATCGAGTTCGTGGCGGACGGCACGCGCTACACCGGCCGCGTGCAGGGCGACAGGATGGAGGGGACGGCCGTCACGGCGAGTGGGGCGAAGCGGTCGTGGAGGGCGCAGCGGAAGAAGTGAGGGAAGGGCCTCGCCGCTTCGCGGCTCGGTAGGCGGCCCTTTGGGCCGTGGGCCTGCGGTGGTGATCCTCTACGCGCCGAAGGCGCGCCCACGCGGCGCAGCCGTGCCAACCGCGCAGCGGCCCAGGCGCCGACGGCGCGCCCCGATGGGCCTCGCCGCTAGCGCGGCTCGGTGGGCGGCGCGTCGCGCCGTGGGCCTGCGGTGGGGATCTCCCACGCGCCGAAGGCGCGCTTACGCGGTCGCCGCGCCTGCCGCCGAGCGGCCCACGCGCCGACGGCGCGCCCCGATGGGCCTCGCCGCTAGCGCGGCTCGGTGGGCGGCGCGTCGCGCCGTGGGGCCTGCGGTGGGGATCCCCCCCGCGCCGAAGGCGCGCTGACGCGGCGCAGCCGCGCCTGCCGCCGAGCGGCCCAGGCGCCGACGGCGCGCCCCGCTGGGCCTCGCCGCTGTCGCGGCTCGGTGGGCGGCGCTTTGCGCCGTGGGCCGGCGGTGGGAACTCTCTACGCGCCGCAGGCGCGCCCACGCGGCGGAGCCGTGCCTGCCGCCGAGCGGCCCAGGCGCCGACGGCGCGCCCCGATGGGCCTCGCCGCTCGCCGCGGCTCGGTGGGCGGCGCGTCGCGCCGTGGGCCTGCGGTGGGGATCCCCCCGCGCCGAAGGCGCG
>JADZCN010000096.1 GCA_020851565.1 Acidobacteriota bacterium
CGAGTTGTACGCGTTCGTCGTCCGTGAGAATCAATGCCACTTTGGGCCGAGCCATACTCGCCTCCTTGTAGACGAGTACGACTGGACCGCGCCAGTTATTTCACACTCTTCGCGGTCAGGACACTAGGAAGAGGCAGGTTCTGAGGTTCTGAGGTTCTGAGGTTCTGGGGTTCTGAGGTTCTGGGGTTCGCGTCCAGAACCCTCAGAGCCCGAGAACCTCGAACCTCGGACCCAGAACCCCAGAACGGCAGAACCCCAGAACCCGAAGCCTTGCCCCCAAGACCCTGCTAACATCGAGGCGTGGCTCTCGACGAACGCGCCTTCTTCACCGAAAAGCCCGAGCAACGGCCGGGCCGCTTCACCTGTCCACGCTGCCGCCGCACCAACGACTATCAGGTGCGCTGGGTTCGCCGCACCAAGAAGGCCAGCGTGCCCGGCGGCGCCGGAGACGCCGACCGCGCTCGCTTCGCCAAGCTGCGCGACCACCTGCTGAGGCTCGACGACGAGGTGGTGTGCAAGACGTGCGGCAAGAAGTTCGAGATTCCGTCGCACCACTCGCTCCTCTTCGTGGATCAGCTGGAGGGGCTGCCGAAGGACGAGGAGCTGGACGCCGAAATTGCCGCCGCCGAGAGCCAGCCCGCCCAGGCGCCCGACCGCTCGAAGCTGCCCGCGCGCTTTACCCGCCCGTCGAGGGGGTGGAAGGGCTGAGGGTGGTGCCCATTGACGATGGGCGATTGGTGATTGAGCGATTCATCGGGTGATTGGCGATTGGGTCATTGCGCAATTGGGAATCGTCATTCCAATGCCCACTGCGCCAATCGCCAATCGCCCAATGAATCGCCCGATCGCCAATCAGCAATCATCAATGGGCGTGCTCACCAGAGGCCCGGTACCAGCCTCCACCGCACCCTCCGCTGGTAGTCCACGTACGCCTGCCCGAACTCCGCACGCAGGCCCCGTTCCTCGAGCGGGATAGCCAGCACCAGGTACAGCGTGCTGATACCGGCAAACAGCAGGCGACCGCTCGTCATGGCCGGCGCGCCGAACACGAACAGGACCCACCCGAAGTAGATGGGATGGCGGAGCCATCGATAGGGGCCGCCCACCTCCAACGCCGATGGTGCCGCAGGGGCCGCAGGGGCCGCAGAAGCCGCAGAAGCCGCAGATGACGCAGAAGCCGCAGATGACGCAGATAGCGGTTCGGCCGGCGCGGCGGCAGGGGACGCCTCGGCCGTCGCGATGGGCGTGACGCCGGCGAGTTCCCAGATGTCGATGCGGCCGGCGCTCTTCAGCGTGAGCGCGATGCCGGCGACCTGGAGGGCATGGAGGAGCCAGCGCGCCGCGCCCGTCGCTTCCCACGCGACACCGGGGAGGGGCTGCCACAGCAGGCAGACGGCGATCAGGAGCAGGCTGGCTATCCAGACGTAGGCGACGCGCTCGGCCTCGGGCGGCAGGAGGCGCTTCACCAGGGCCTTCACGCCGGTCCGGGCGAAGAGGGAGTGGTGGAGCGCGAACACCGTGAACAGGGAGATGTTGATGACGAGCGCCGCAGGTACCCGGTCCTCGGGGACCGAGACCGGCCGGCCGAGGAGCACGAGGTAGAACCAGGCGAAGTACACGAGCGAGGCCAGGAACAACCCGGCTCCCGCCCACGTCGCCGCGCGCATGCGCTTAGTATAGGGGCCATGCGGCCACGCATCGCGATCACGGGCATCGGCGTCGTATCGGCGTTCGGCGCCGGCCGCGAGACGTTCTGGAGGTCGGTCAGCCGCGGCGCGAGCGGCACGCGCGGCATCACCGAGTTCGACGCCTCCAGCTACCCCTGCCGGGTCGCCGCGTCCGTGCCGCCGCTGGCAGGCGAGCCCGAGCCGCTCGAGGGCGAGGGCATCGCGAGTGTGTCGCGCGCGGATCCGAAGCGCTACTCGCGCGCGGCCCTTTTCGGCGTCCGGGCGGCGCGCGAGGCCTGGAACGACGCCGGCCTGCGGTTCGGCGAGCCGCGCGCCGGCGTCATCATCGGGTCCGGGGGCGGCGGCATCGACGTCGGCGAGCGCCAGTACGAGGAGTTCTTCACCCATGGTGGCCGGCAGGTCACGCCCTACGCCATTGCCGTGGGCATCTGCGGCATGGTGTCGAGCGAGATTTCCATCGCCCTCGGGCTCCGCGGCATCAGCCACGTGCTGTCCACCGGCTGCACCAGCTCCACCGATGCGATCGGCTACGCACGCCTGCTGCTGATGCTCGACGAGTACGACGTCCTGCTCTCGGGTGGCACGGACGGGTGCGTGCTGCCGGGCATGATCTTCGGCTTCTCGCGCATGCGCGCGGTCTCTACCCACTACAACGACCGGCCCGCCGAGGCCTCGCGGCCCTTCGACCGCGGCCGCGATGGCTTCGTGCTGGGCGAGGGGGCATGGATGATGACGCTCGAGCGCGAGGACCGGGCCCGCGCGCGCGGCGCGCGCATCTACGCGTGCGTGAGGGCTACGCGTCCACCTGCGACGCCTACCACCGCGTCCAGATGGACCCCGACGGCACCGAGATCGTGCGCTGCATCCGCGGCGCCCTGGACCAGGCCGGCCGTGCCCCCGAGGAGATCGGCTACGTCAACTATCACGGCACGTCCACGCAGTTGAACGACGCCGTCGAGTCGCGGTGCACGCGCGAGGCGCTCGGAGTGGCCGCCGCACGAGTGCCCGGCTCCTCCACCAAGTCGATGATCGGCCACCCGCAGGGCGCCAGCGGTGCCGCCGGCGTGGTGACCGCCGCGCTGGCGCTCTCTCGCGGTTTCCTTCCGCCCACCATCAACCTGCAGGATCCGGATCCTGCCTGCGACATGGACTTCATCCCGAACGAGGGCCGGGCCACCCGGGCCGGGGCGGCACTCTGCAACTGCCTCGGCTTCGGCTCCAAGAACTCGGCGCTGGTGCTCGGCGCCGCCGACGCGCGAGCGTGAGCCGCCCCGAGCGCACCATGGACGATGTGGTGATTGCGGGGGGCGGGCCAGCGGGGGCGCTGGCCGCCTGCCTGCTGGCCCGCCGCGGCGCGCGGGTCACGCTCTTCGAGCGCGCCCGCCTCCCGCGCGCGAAGTTGTGTGGCGACACGCTCAACCCCGGCGCGACGACGCTGCTCGCGCGGCACTTCGACATCGAGCCGCTTCGCCGGCATGGGCGCCGGCTCGACGGGATGGTCCTCACCGGGCCGGGTGGGGTGTGCGTGACGGGGGCGTACGGGCATGAAGGGCCCGGCCTGGCCATCAGCCGCGACGTGCTCGACGCCTGGCTCGTCGGACAAGCCGTGCGCGCCGGCGCCAACCTGGTCGAGGAGACCGCCGTCGTCGGCCCGCTACCGGGCACGCTGCCGGGCAGCGTGGGCGGCGTGGTGACGCGGCGCCGGTACGGGCGAACTGCGACGGCGCCGGCCAGGCTGGCCATCGCGGCCGATGGGGGGCGGTCGCGGCTCGCACAGGCGATGGCGCTCGCACGCGCGCCGCGCCGTCCACGACGGTGGGCGATTGGGGCGTACTTCGAGGGAGTGGAGGGGCTGACGAGCATGGGTGAGATGCACGTTCGCCGGGGCTACTACCTCGGCGTATCACCCACCCCTGACGGCCGCGCGAACGCGTGCCTCGTGCGCGAGTTCCTGCCAGGCGATGGAGCCTGGTCGACACCGGAGCGGCTGCTGCGCGAGGCCATTGGTGCGGACGGGGTCCTCGCGCCGCGATTCCGGCGCGCTCGCATCGTCACACGGGCCCAGGTGCTCGGGCCCCTGGCCGTCGAAGCACCCCGACCGGCTTGCCCGGGGCTCTGGCTCGTCGGCGACGCTGCGGGGTTCATCGATCCGATGACGGGCGACGGGATCCACCAGGCCCTGAAGGGGGCGGAGGTCGTTGCGGCCACTGCCGCCGCCTTGATGGAGGGCACGCTCGACGCCTTGGAGGCGCACATCGTGTATGCACGGGCGCTGGATCATCGCCTGGGCCCGAAACGTCGTTTCAACCGCGTGCTCCGGCGGTTGGTGGCATCGCCACGCGCCGTGGCGGCGGCCGCGCGCCTCGCCCGCGTCGCGCCGGCTGCGTTCGGCCTCGTCATCCGGCACGCGGGCGACTGCCGGGACGTCGGGCGGGCCGCGCCCGGCCGCGCGGACGCGGCGGTGTGCCGATGACCCTGGCACCCGGACCCGCAGTCGCGCTCGTGACGCTGGCGGCTGTCCTGCTCATCATGGCCGGCGAGGCGCTGCTCTCGCGCGTCAACGAGCAGGCGCTTCGGCGCCGCGGCGCGGTCGAGCCCCCAGGCGATGTCTATCGAACGATGCAGTGGGCCTATCCAGCGTTGTTCGTGGCGATGGCACTGGAGGGCGTGCTGCGGGGGCCGTCGCGGTGGGAGGTGTTGATGGCGGGCCTCGCCGTGTTCGGGGCCGCAAAGGCACTGAAGCTCTGGGCCATCACGTCCCTCGGCGACCGCTGGTCGTTCCGCGTCCTCGTTCTTCCCGGTGTGCCGCTGGTCGAGAGCGGGCCCTACCGCTGGATGCGCCACCCCAACTACCTGGCCGTGGCGGGCGAGATCCTCGGGTTCGCGCTCACGGTGTGGGCGCTCGTGACGGGTGTGGTGGCCCTGGCCGGGTTCGGGGCGCTCATGCGCCGCCGGATTGCGGTCGAGGAGCGGGCACTGGGAAGGGGAGACAACGGGAGAAGTGAGAAGTGAGAAGTGGGAAGTCAGAAGTTAGAAGCGGATCGGCTACGGCCGGGGCGGTGGGTGACATCGCGTGACACCGCGCTAACCCCTGTCCACGGTATACTTTCCGGCACTTCGCCCATGACGAGGATGGCCCCCGCGGTAATTCTGGCGTCGGTGCTGGCGTTTGCGCTGGTGGCGGCGTCGGAGCAGGGCACGCCGGCCCAGTCTCCGTCCGGCGAGCCGGCCATGGCGCCGCCGCGTCCGGCTCCACCCGTCACTCCCGTTTCGTCCCGGTCCACATCCTCGCAGGCGCCAGCCACCGGTCCCGCCTCCGCGGCCGCCCACACGGCGGTCGTCAAGCAGTACTGCGTCACCTGCCATAGCGATCGCGCGAAGGCGGGCGGGCTCTCGCTGGCGTCGTTCGACGCGGCGTCGGCAGCCGCGCATGCGGACGTCACCGAGAAGATCATTCGCAAGCTGCGCGCTGGCATGATGCCGCCCGCCGGAGCGAAGCGGCCGGACGCGGCGACGCTGGCGGCGCTCACAACCGCGCTCGAGACGACCGTGGATCGCGCAGCGGACGTCACGCGACCCGGCTCGCGGGTGTTCCAGCGCCTCAACCGCGCGGAGTACGCGCGCGCGGTCCGCGACCTGCTGGCCGTGGACGTGGATGTGTCGGCGCTCCTGCCGGCCGACACCATCAGCGCAGGCTTCGACAACGTGTCGGACTCGCAGATGTTCTCGCCCACGCTGATGGAGGCCTACCTGCGCGCGGCCAGCAAGGTGACCGCGCTGGCAGTGGGCGATCCCGAGGCCGAATCGGCCGAGGCGCTCTACCGCGTGCCCAAGACCGCATCGCAGATGGAACGCGCCGAAGGCGCGCCGCTCGGGACGCGCGGCGGCACGTCGGTCGTGCACACCTTCCCGGCGGACGGCGACTACACGCTCCGGCTCGAGCTGCACAGCAACGCGTGCGGCTTCCTCTTCGGCGGACCGACGACGGGCGAGCAGCTCGAGGTGTCCATCGACGGCGAACGCGTCGCGCTGCTCGACGTGAACCCGCGCATGGCCGACATGTCGGGCGGGCTGTCGCTGCGCACGCCGCCCATTCACATCACCGCCGGCGCGCATCGCGTCACGGCGGCGTTCCTGCAGCGGTTCGAAGGGCCGGTGAACGACCTGATCGCGCCCATCGACCACACGCTGGCCGACACGCAGATCGGCGTCGCGCACGGCGTGACGGCGCTCCCGCACCTGAAGGACATGGCCATCGTCGGGCCGCAGCGGGTGACGGGGGTGTCCGACACGGCCAGCCGCCGGAAGATCTTCGCCTGCCGCCCCACGTCGCCAGCCGAGGAGCAGGCCTGCGCGTCGCGCATCGTCCGCGGCCTGGCGACCGAGGCGTTCCGGCGTCCCGTCGCGAGGCGCGATCTCGATCGGTTGATGGCGTTCTACGCCGATGGGCGCGCCGAGGGCGATTTCGAGACCGGCATCGCGTCGGCCATCGAGGCGATGCTCGCGAGCCCGCAGTTCCTGTTCAGGCTCGAGCCCGTGCCGGCCCGCGCCGTGGCGGGGCAGCCGTACCGGTTGGACGACTTGTCCCTGGCCTCGCGCCTCTCCTTCTTCCTCTGGGGCAGCGGCCCCGACGAGGCGCTGCTCGAGGCCGCCACGTCGGGCACGCTCTCGACGCCGGCGGTGCTCGACCGGCAGGTCAGGCGGATGCTGGCGGACCCGCGGTCCGACGCCCTGGCCACGCGCTTTGCGGCGCAGTGGCTGCGGCTCGCCGACGTCGAGCAGATCCTCCCGGACGCGATCCTCTATCCCTATTTCGATCGGTCGCTGGGCCGCGCGATGGTGCGCGAGACCGAGCTCTTCTTCGACAGCCTGGTGCGCGAGGATCGGAGCCTGCTGGACCTGCTGACCGCCGACCACACGTTCGTCAACGGCCGGCTGGCCCGGCACTACGGCATCCCGAACATCACGGGCGGAGAGTTCCAGCGCGTCAGCGTGCCGGAGGAGCGGCGCGGCCTGCTCGGTAAGGGCAGCATCCTGCTCCTGACGTCGGTGGCCGACCGGACCTCGCCGGTGATGCGCGGCAAGTGGGTGATGGAGGTGCTGCTCGGCTCGCCGCCGCCGGCGCCCCCGCCCAACGTGCCGGCCCTGGAGGACACCAAGGCCACCGGCCCCACGCGCCTGCTCACCGTGCGCGAGCGCATGGAAGAGCACCGGAAGAACCCGGCCTGCCGGTCGTGCCACCGCGTCATCGACCCGCTCGGCCTCGCCCTCGAGAACTTCGACGTCACCGGCCGGTGGCGCATCAAGGACCACGGCGCGCCGGTGGATCCGACGGGCGAGTTGTACGACGGCACGCCCATGGACGGCCCGGCCGGCCTGCGCCGCGCGATCCTGAAGCACCAGGACGTGTTCGTGTTGAGTTTCACCGAGAGCCTGCTCACCTATGCGCTCGGCCGGAGGGTGGAGCCCGAGGACATGCCCATGGTGCGGCGCATCGTCCGCGAGGCGGCCGCCAACGGGCTGAAGATCAGCGCCTTCGCGCAGGCCATCGTCCGAAGCCCCGCGTTCAGGATGAGCGCGGAGGCGCCGGTGGCCACGGAGACCGCGGCGGCGCGGCCCTGAAGAAGTGAGAAGCGGGAAGTCAGAAGTGGGAAGCAGGCAAGGGGAGAGGCAGCAATGGCGTTTCTGACCAGGCGGCACCTCGATCGGCGGACGGCGCTCAAGGGAATCGGCGTGAGCGTGGCACTGCCCCTGCTCGAGGCGATGCTGCCCGCGCGGGCGGCCGAGGCGCGCCAGCTGGGCCGCAAGCTGCGGTTCGTGGCCATCGAGATGGTGCACGGCGCGGCGGGGAGCACGGCCTACGGCGAGAAGAACAACCTCTGGGCGCCGGCCGAGGGGGGAAGCGGCTTCGACCTGAGCAAGACGAGCCTGGCGCCGCTGGAGGCCTATCGCGATCACCTCACCATCGTCAGCCGCACGGACGTCAGGAACGCCGAGGCGTTCACGCCGCCCGAGATTGGCGGGGATCACTTCCGTTCCGCGGCGGTGTTCCTCACGCAGTCGCACCCGCACCAGACGCAGGGGTCGGATGTCCGGGCCGGTGTGTCGATCGACCAGATCTACGCGCAGCAGGTGGGGGCCGAGACGCCCATCCCATCCATGCAGCTCTGCATCGAGAGCGTGGACCAGGCGGGCGGCTGCTTCTACGGCTACTCGTGCGCCTACACCGACTCGATCAGCTGGGGATCGCCGACCGAGCCGCTGCCGATGATCCGGGATCCGCGCGCGGTATTCGACCAGCTGTTCGGAGTCGGCGCCACGCCCGAGGCACGCGCGCGCCGCCGGCGCAAGGACAAGAGCATCCTGGACTGGGTGACGGCGTCGGTGAACGACCTGAAGGGGTCGCTCGGGGCCGCCGACCGCGCGCGCCTCTCCGACTACCTGGAGGACGTGCGCGAGATCGAGCGGCGTATCCAGAAGGTGGAGGAGTTCAACGCGAGCGGCGAGCAGCGCGAGTTGCCCGGCGCGCCCGCGGGCGTGCCCGACTCGTATACCGACCACGTGAAGCTGATGTTCGACCTGCAGGCGCTGGCGCTGACCGCCGACATCACGCGTGTCTTCGCCTTCAAGCTGAGCCGCGACGTGTCGAACCGCGTCTACCCCGAGACGGGCGTGACCACGGGCTTCCACATCGCCTCCCACCACGGCGACCGCGACGAGCGCATCCTCGAGTTCGAGAAGATCAACCGCTACCACGTCAGCCTGCTGCCGTACTTCCTGGACAAGCTCCAGAAGGCCCAGGAGGCGGACCGGACGATCCTCGACAACACGGTCGTGCTCTACGGCTCGCCGATGGGGAACTCCAACGTGCACAACCACAAGCGGTGCCCGCTCGTTTTGCTCGGGCACGGCGGCGGCGCCATCAAGGGGAACGTGCACCTCCGCGCGGCCGACGGGACGCCCATGGCCAATCCGATGCTGTCGGTGCTGCACACGCTGGGCGTGGACGTGAAGAGCTTCGGTGACAGCACGGGCGCCTTCGACTTGAATACGCCCGCGCCGTCCACGGTGGCGGGAGCGTAGCCGTGATGAGACCGCGTGGCTTCCTGCGGTGGGGACTTGCGGCCGTGACGGTGGCCGCGCTGGCCGCCTCGCCTGCGGCCAGCGGGCGGGAGCAGGGCGGCGCCGGACGCGCCAGCGTCGCCGTCGCCACCGCGGCGATGGCCGGCGACCTCGCCGAGGTGCGGCGCCTGCTGAAGGACGGCGGCGACGTGAACGCCGCCATGGGGGATGGCACCAATGCCCTGCACCATGCCGCCATGCGGGGGGACGCCGAGATGGCGGGCGTGCTGCTCTCGGCGGGCGCCAATGTCCGGGCGACCACGCGGCTCGGCGGCTACACGGCGCTCCACCTGGCCAGCCAGCGCGGGCACGACCGCGTGATCGCGCTTCTCGTCGAGGCCGGGGCGAATCCCAACCACCCCACGGCGACCGGTGCCACGCCACTGATGCTGGCGGCCGCGTCCGGGCACGTGCCGGCCGTCAAGCAGCTGCTCGCACACAAGGCCGCGATCGACGCACGGGAGCAGGCCAACGACCAGACGGCGCTGATGTTCGCGGCGGCGTTCGATCGTCCGGACGTGGTGAAGCTGCTGGTGGAGGTCGGGGCCGACGTCTCGCTCACCTCGAAGGTGGTGGACATCGCCTCGCTCACCTCGCCCGAGGAAGCACTGCAGGAAGAGATCCGCCTGGCCACCCAGCGTGCGAGCGCCCAGGGCACGGGCCGTCCCGCCCCGGCCCCCGCGAAGCCATCGGACGAGATTCCCGGCGTCACGCGCGGTTACCGGTACAACGAGCTCATCGACAAGCAGGGCGGGTTCGGCGCCCTGCACTATGCGGTCCGGCAGGGCAGCGTGGCGTCCGTCAAGGCGCTCATCGACGGGCGCGCCGACGTCAACCAGCGTGCCGCCGGCGACGGCACGACGCCGCTCCTCATGGCGATCATCAACGGCCACTACGATCTCGCGATGTATCTCCTGGAGCAGGGCGCCGACCCGAACCTCGCGAGCGAGGCGGGCGCCGCGCCGCTGTACGCCACGGTCAACATCGAGTGGGCCCCCAAGTCCTTCTACCCGCAGCCGCGCGCGCAGCTGCAGCAGCAGACCACGTACCTCGAGCTGATGGCGGCCCTGCTCGACAAGGGCGCGGATCCGAATGCCCGATTGAAGAAGAAGCTCTGGTACACCCAGTACAACTTCGACCTGCTGCGCACCGACGAGGGCGGCGCCACGCCGTTCTGGCGCGCGGCCTATGCCGCCGACATCGAGGCGATGAAGCTCCTGCTGGCGCGCGGCGCCGATCCGTTCGTCACCACCATGAAGGGAGTGACGCAGGAGCGCCAGCAGGGCGGCGTTCAGGCCGGGGACCCCTCCCGGCTCCTGCCGCTGCCGACAGGATCGCCCGGCATCGGCGCGCTGCACGCCGCGGCCGGTGTCGGCTACGGTGAGGGCTTCGCGGGCAACGCCCACCGGTTCGCCCCCACCGGCATGCTGGCGGCTGTCAAGTTCCTCGTCGAGGACGTCGGGCTCGACGTGAACGCCGTGGACGACGATGGCAATACCGCCGTGCACCACGCCGCGTCGCGCGGCGACAACGAGATGATCACCTACCTGGTGTCGAAGGGCGCGGATGTGACCCGTGTCAACCGCCGGGGGCTCACCACGGTGGACATGGCCAACGGGCCCGTGCAGCGGACCCAGCCATATCCCGAGACCATCAAGCTGCTCGAAAGCCTGGGCGCCAAGAACAATCACCGCTGCGTGTCCTGCTGATTTCAGAAGGCTCCGGGCCGCGCGGTGGCGTCTAACCCGTCAGCCACCTCCGCATGTCGCGGTCAGCTATACTCGGCACAGGGTCCATGACACGCCGTTTCTGGGGCATTACGCTCGCGTCGGTTGCCCTCTCCGCGGGCCTCGGGCTGGCGTTTACGCGCGAGCAGGCGGCCAGCGGCCCGGCTGCCGCGCGTGCTGCTGCCGAGCGGGCCTGGCGTGCCGGCGAGTACGAGCAGGTGGAGCGGGCCGCCTCCGCGCACCCGGGCGACGAGGCGCTGGTCATCCTGGGGGCGAAGAGCGCGGCGGCGCGCGGCGACTTCGCCCGCGCCGAGTCGATGCTGCAGCCCCTCGCGGCACAGTCTCCCGGCGGCGACGCGGCCCTCGAGCTGGGCCTGCTGCAGCACCACCTGGGCAGGCGCGCCGAGGCGCGGCGCTCCCTGCAGCTCGTGCTGCTCGCGGCCCAGGACGCGGACACGCCCCGCGAGTACCTCCGCGCGGGACGTGCGGCCCGCGCGCTGGGCCGCTTCGAGGACGCCAACGGCTACTTCCGGGAGGCGGTGGCCGGCGCACCCACCGACGTGGAGATCAACACCGCGTGGGGCGAGCTGTTCCTCGAGAAGTTCAACCGCAAGGACGCGGTCCGCTCGTTCCAGGACGCATTGAAGGTGGACGAGGAGTACGGCCCGGCGCTCGTCGGCATGGCCCGCGCTGTCGTGGACGACAACCCGCCGCAGGCCGTCACCTTCGCGACCCGCGCGTTGAAGCTCAATCCGAACGACGTGGCCGCGCAGCTGTTCATGGCCGAGACCTCGATCGGCCGGGACCGGAAGGCCGAGGCGCGCGACTGGCTGAAGAAGGCGCGGGCCGTGAACCCGAAGAGCCTCGAGGCCATCGCGCTCGAGGGGGCACTGGCGTACGTGGACGGCGACACCACGGGCTACCAGGCCCTGGCCGCCGAGGC
This sequence comes from Acidobacteriota bacterium, assembly GCA_020851565.1. GTDB lineage: Bacteria > Acidobacteriota > Vicinamibacteria > Vicinamibacterales > UBA2999 > VFZN01. The sequence goes on from JADZCN010000096.1 coordinate 11,481, forward strand.
GCTGAAAATCCACCCCACCTACGGCGAGTTCTACCGGGTGGTGGGGTCGGTGACTGCCGGCTACTACCGCTTCGACGAGGCCGTCGAGCAGGTGCGGCGCGCCATCCAGCTGGACCGCGAGAACTGGCGGGCCTACGCGGAGCTGGGCGGCCACATGATGCGTACCGGCGACGAGCGCGGCGCGCGGCGCATGCTCGAGACCGCCTTCCGGCAGGATCCGTACGACGTCATCACCTTCAACCTGCTGAGCCTGCTCGACACGCTGGACCAGTTCGCCACCGTCAAGGACGGCGACACCATCATCCGCCTGCACCAGGACGAGGTGGGCGTCATGGAGCACTACGTGACGCCGCTGGCGCGCGAGGCGCTCGACTCGCTCGCGAAGCGCTGGGAGTTCACCCCGAAGGGTCCCATTCTCGTCGAGGTGTTCCCGCGACACGACGACTTCGCCGTCCGCACGGTGGGGCTGATGGGCATGATCGGCGCCCTGGGCGCCTGCTTCGGGCGCGTGGTGACGATGGACTCGCCGCGGGCGCGCCCGCCGGGCGAGTTCAACTGGGGCGTGACGCTGTGGCACGAGATGGCGCACGTCATCACGCTGCAGCTGTCGAACCAGCGCATCCCCCGGTGGCTCACCGAAGGCATCTCGGTCTTCGAGGAGAAGCGCGCGCGGCCCGAATGGGGACGCGAGATGGACATCCCGTTCGCCCGAGCCATCGAGCGCGGCCAGGTCATCAAGCTCAAGGACCTGAACAGCGGCTTCACGAACCCCGAGACGATCTCGCTGGCATATTTCCAGTCGTCGCTCGTGGTCGATCACATCGTCGAGGTATACGGGCAGCCGAAGCTGAAGGCCCTGGTCCAGTCCTACGCCACCGGCATCGACACCGAGACCGCGATCAAGCAGGTGCTGGGCGTGGAGATGGACGCGCTGCAGGCCACCTTCGACCAGTTCCTCGAGCAGCGGTACGGGACGCTTCGCAAGGCGCTCTCGACGCCCGAGGGACTGAAACCCGACATGCCGCTGGACGCGCTTCGCCAGCTGGCCGACGCCCACGCGGACAACTTCACGGCGCAGCTCGCGCTCGGTATGGCACTCAAGGCGACGGCGCCGGAGGAGGCCATCGCGGCCTTCGAGCGGGCGGCGGCGCTGGTGCCCCACGCCACCGGGCCCGACAGCCCGCAGGCGCAGATTGCCGAGATCGCGCTCGCCAGGGGAGACAGGGCGCGGGCGATCAAGGCGCTGGACACGCTGACGGGGTTCGATCACTCCGACCTCGCGTCCGCACGGAAGCTGGCGTCGCTGCTCGACCCGAAGGCGGACCAGGTGCAGCTCGCCACGGCCCTCCGCCGCGCGGTGGCGGTGGATCCGTTCGATGCCCCGTCGCACGCCACGCTTGGCCGCATCGCGCTCTCGGCCGGCAATGCCGCCGAGGCCGTGCGCATGTTCCGCGTGGCCCTCGCCGCCGGCCCGGTGGACAAGGCCGGCGCGCACGCGGACCTGGCCGAGGGCCTGTTGGAGGCCGGCAATCTCGACGAGGCCCGCAAACAGGCGCTGGCTGCCCTCGAGATCGCCCCGACCTACTCCCGCGCGCAGGACCTGCTGCTGAAACTCGTCGGAGGGCGATAGTATGGCAGGCCGCGCCACGCGTGTCCCGCGCGTCCTGCAGGGCGGTGTGGGCCTCGTGCTCGCGGTGATGGCGCTCGTGCCCGTGGCCGACGCCCAGATGCCGGCGCTGCCCGACGACCGGCTGGCCGGGCTCCAGTGGACCTTCGCCCGCATCCGCTACAGCTCCTGGGCCGACGAGGGCCGTGGCCGCCCGCGCATGAGCTACTGGGAGGACCCGTGGGCCATCGACGCCCCCGCGGCGGAGCAGAACCTCTCGCGGCGCCTGAAGGCGGTCACCGCCATCGAAGTGGGCGAGCCGGTCGTCCTCACCCTCGACGACGAGAAGCTCTGGCAGTACCCGTGGATCTATATCGTCGAGCCGAGCAACCTGCAGCTGACCGACGCCGAGGTGCCGATCCTGCGCGAGTTCCTGCTGCGCGGCGGCACGCTCACCATGGACGACTTCCACGGGCCCTACGAGTGGGACCTGACCGTGCGCCAGTTGAGCCGCGTGTTCCCGGACCGGGAGATCGTGGAGCTCGAGCCTCCGCATCCGATCTTCTCGTGCTTCTACCGGATCGAGAAGTATCCGCAGATCCCGGGGCTGGGATCGTTCTTCAGCGGGCGCACGTGGGAGAAGGGCGGGTTCCAGCCGCACCTGCGCGCCATCCTGGACGACGCGGGGCGGCCGATGGTGTTGATCAACTGGAACACCGACATGGGCGACGGCGTGGAGTGGTCCAACGCCGAGGAGTATCCCGGGTACATCCGGTTCACGGCCATGGCCTACCAGATGTGGATCAACGAGGTGGTCTACTCGCTGACGCATTAGCGGGTGCGGGCGGGTGCGAACAGGTGCGGCAGGTGCGGACGGGTGCGAGATAACGACATGGAGCAGACGATCGAGACGAGAACGGCGAGCCTGGCCGAGGAAGTGGCGAGGAGCCGCACGCAGATCCTGAAGGAGCTGCGGAAGGTGATCGTCGGCCAGGACGAGGTGGTGGACGAGGTCCTGATGGCGCTCTTCTGTGGCGGTCACTGCCTCATCACGGGGGTGCCGGGCCTGGCGAAGACGCTGCTCGTGAAGACCCTGGCGCAGATCCTCCACCTGAGCTTCAAGCGCATCCAGTTCACGCCGGACCTCATGCCCGCGGACATCACCGGCACCGAGGTGCTGGACGAGGAAGCGGGGCACCGCACGCTCCGGTTCGTCCACGGGCCCATCTTCGCGCAGATCATCCTGGCCGACGAGATCAACCGCACGCCGCCCAAGACGCAGGCCGCCCTGCTCGAGGCGATGCAGGAATACCACGTCACGGCCGCCGGCCGCACCTACGAGCTGGAGCGGCCGTTCTTCGTCCTGGCCACGCAGAACCCCATCGAGCTCGAGGGGACGTACCCGCTCCCGGAGGCACAGCTCGATCGCTTCCTGTTCAACGTCGTGATGACCTATCTCTCCGAGGACGATGAGGTGACGGTGGTCACCGACACGACGGGCGCGTCGCGTCCCGCGCCCCAGCGCGTGCTCGACGGCGCCGACATCCTTCGCATCCAGGACTACGTCCGCCAGGTGCTCATAGCCGAGGAAGTGGCGCGCTACGCCGTGCGGCTGGCGGACAACTCGCGACCGGGCCGCGGCGTGAAGCTGGACTTCATCCAGAAATGGGTGAAGTGGGGGGCCGGCCTCCGCGCGTCGCACGCGCTGGTGCTCGGCGCCAAGGCGCGCGCGCTGATGCACGGGCGGCACCACGTGTCGGTGAAGGACATCCAGGCCCTGGCCAGGCCCATCCTCCGGCACCGCATCATCCCGAACTTCTACGCCGAGGCCGAGGGCGTCACCACCGAGCGCATCATCGATCAGCTGATCGAGACGGTGCCGCTGCCCGCCAGCGGGCTCTGACGCCATGGCCGGGCAGGCACGCTATCTCGACCCGGCGATCGTCGCCCGACTGGGCACCATCGACCTGAAGGCCCGGACCATCGTCGAAGGCTTCCTCACGGGACTGCACCGCAGCCCGTTCAAGGGGTTCAGCGTCGAGTTCGCGGAATATCGCCAGTACCTGCCCGGCGACGACCTGGCCACGCTGGACTGGAAGATCTACGCGCGCTCGGATCGCCATGTGGTCAAGAAGTTCGAGGAGGAAACCAACCTCGAGTGCCACATCCTGCTCGACGTGAGCCGCTCGATGGGCTATGGCTCGCACGGCATCACGAAGCTGCAGTACGCGTCCTACCTCGCGGGTGCGCTCGCCTACCTGATGAACCGGCAGCGCGACGCCGTGGGCCTGCTCACGTTCGATGAACGGATTCGCGACCTGCTGCCGTGCAGCGCCCGGCCGGGGCACCTGAAGGCGGTGCTCCTCGCGCTGGAGCGCGTGACCCTCGGGACGAAGACCGACGTCGCCAGGCCGCTCGGCGACCTGGTCCAGGCGATCAGCAAGCGGGGCCTCGTTGTCCTCATCTCGGATCTGCTCGACGAGCCGGATCGGGTGATCGACGGGCTGAAGCACTTCCGCTACCGTGGGACGGACGTCATCGTGTTCCAGGTGCTCGACCCCGACGAGCTGGAGTTCCCGTTCGATCGGGCCGCGCGCTTCCGCGACCTCGAGACCGACGACGAGGTCGTGGCCGTGCCCGGCGCCGTGCGCGAGGCATACAAGGCGCGCATCAACGCGCTCATCGCCAACTACCGCACCGTCCTCGGGCAGAACGGGATCGACTACTGCCTGCTCGAGACCTCGCAACCGCTCGAGGTGGGGCTGCTCTCCTACCTCCAGACGCGGAAGAAAGCCTTCTGAGGGAGCGCGTTGTTCGGCCTGTCCTTCCTCTCTCCGCTGTACCTGCTGGGCGCGCTGACCATCGCCGTGCCCATCGCGCTCCATCTCTTCCGCCGCCGGACCGAGACGGTCGTGGACTTCCCGGCGGTCCGCCTGCTGGTGCAATCGCCGGTCGAGCAGCGGCGCCGCCGGCGGCTGCGGGAGCTGGTCTTGCTGGCCCTGCGGGTGTCGGCCCTCGTCCTGCTGGCCGGAGCCTTCGCTCGGCCCTACCTCGCCGGCAGCACGCTCGCCGCGGACACGCCCGTCACCGTCGTCGCCGTGGACACGTCCTTCAGCCTGTCGAACGCGCAGGCCTTCGCGCGGGCGCGGCAGCGGGCCGAGGAGGCGGTGCAGAACGCGCCGCGCGCGCACGCCGTGGCACTGGTGGCGTTCGACGAGTCGGCGTCCACGATCGTGGAGCCGACCACCGATCGGGGCGCCGTCGTGGCCGCGGTGGGCGGACTGCAGGCAGGCGCTTCGGGCACGCGCTACGCCGCCGCGCTGGCGAAGGCCGCCGAGCTGATTGGCGCACGGCCGGGCCGCGTGGTCTTCATCACCGACCTCCAGCAGGGCGGGTGGGATGCGGCGGCACACGCCGGCCTGGCCGACGACATCGAGCTCGAGGTCGTGCCCGTGGATGGCCCTCTCCAGAACCTGGCGGTCGTGTCCACCGAGCGGCGCGAAGGCCGGGTCGTCGCGAGCCTGCACAACTTCGGCCTCGAGCCGCGCGCCGTGCCGGTCTCCTTGTCGGTGGATGGCCGCGTGATTGAGAGGACGAGCATCGACATCCCTCCGCAGTCAGCGGCTCACGTGGCGTTCGACGCCCCCGTCCCCGCTTCCGGGGCGGCGTCGGTGGCAGTCGAGGACGTCGGCGGTTACGCCGCGGACGACGTGCGTCACCTCGTGCTGGATCCGACGGCTGCGGCACGAATCGCGGTCGTCGTGGCCGACCCGTCGACCCTGCGTGGCGGGCTCTACGTGGAGCGCGCGCTTGGCGCCGCGGACGAAGGCCGCGAGTTCGCGGTCACGGTCGTCGATGGCCGCGCGCTCTCTGCGTGGGATGCCAGTGAGATGGCGAAGCACCAGGCGCTGGTGGTACTCGGTACGCGCACGCTCGAGCGCAGGGGACGCCAACTCATCTCGGGCTACCTGGCCGGGGGGGGCTCGATGCTCCTGGCTCTCGGCCCCGATGTCGATCCCGGCACGCTCCAGGATGTGCTGGGGATGTCACCGGGAGCCGGGCCCGATGCGCAGCCGCTCGAGGGCGGTGCCGCCACGCTCGTGGTGGGTGACGCGCGCCACCCGGTGTTCCGGCCGTTCACCGAGCCCACCGCCGCGCTGGGCGATGTGTCGTTCCAGCGGTTCCGTCCCATCGATGAGAACGGGCGCGCCGTACTGGCGCGCTACGCCGGAGGCGCCGCGGCCCTGCTCGAACAGCCGCGCTCCGAAGGGCGCCTGCTGTTCTTCACCTCGGACCTCGACAACCAGTGGAATCGCTTCCCGCTGACCCCGGCGTTCGTGCCCTTCATGGTGGAGACGGCGCGCTACCTCACGGCCGGCTCGCGCGCCCGTGTGTCATGGGTGCTGCCAGCCACGCCGCCGGGGCTGCAACCCACTCCCGGTGTCTTCACGATCGACACCCCCGCGGCCGGGGTGGAGGGCCAAGGCCGCCGTGTGGCCGTGAACGTCGATACGAAGGAGTCCAACCCCGCGCCGATCTCGCGGGAGGCCTTCCTCGAGCAGGTGCCGCGGGTTCCCCGCAGTGTCGCAGCGGATCCCGAAGGGGACGCGCGGAAAGCCGAGGACGAGCAGCGGCTCTGGCAGCTGGGGCTGCTGGCCATGTTCCTCGCGCTGGCGGGTGAGGGGTTGGTCGGGCGACGCGCGAACTAATCGCATAGGATAGGCACAAGGTGGACGAGCGTAACGACGAGCTCGGGGCGGTCCTCGCCGAAGTGCGGCGCCGGTGGACACGGCGCGTCCGCCTTGCGGCCTGGACGGCGGGCGCCGCTGCCGCCGCCACGATTTTCGGCGTCGGTCTCCTCACCGTGTGGCTGCTGGCCTCCGAAGGGCTGGCGCTGGCGGTGGTGTCCCTCTTCGTCACGGCCCTGGCTCTCGTCACGCTCGCCGCGGCGGCCCGACCTCTCCGGCGCCCGCCCTCCGATCTGCAGCTCGCACGCTACATCGAGGAACGAGCCGGCGGCCTCGACGATGTGGTGGTCACGGCCGTGCAGCACGGGGCAACGGGCACGCCGATCGCCCGGCAGCTGGCCGCGGAGGCCGCGGCCAGCATCGGCCGTGTCGGCCTGGACCACATCATCAGCGCCGATGCCGTGCGTCGGGTCGCGATGGGGGCCGGCCTGGCCACACTGGCCCTGGCCGGCGGCCTCACGGCGTTCGCGCCCTCCCTGGGCCGCGGCGCGTCCATCGCAGCCGCGTATCTGCTGCCGTCGCGGATTCTCATCGACGTGACGCCCGGTAGTGCGAAGGTTCGTGAAGGCCAGCCCGTCACCATCACCGCACGCCTTCACGGGCTGGAGGCGGGCCTGGTGCCAGCGGTGACATACGGCGGCGGCGACGACCAGCGCACGGTGCGAATGACGTTCAACGCCGATGGGACCTTCTCGACGACCTTCGAGGAAGTGACCGCCTCGTTTCCCTATGCCGTCGTGGCCGGCCCGGCGCGATCGGAGACCTTCACCATCGAAGCCATCCGGCCTGCGCGCGTCGCCCGCATCGACGTGCGGTACCGCTACCCGGCGGGCCTCGGGCTCGAGCCGCGCGTGGAGGAGGACGGCGGCGACATCTACGCGCCGGCGGGTACGACGGTCGAGTTGACGGTCACCACCGACAAGCCCATCGCGCAGGGCGCGCTGAGGCTGGCCGACGGGACGAGCGTGGCGCTGTCGGGCCGGGAGACGGTGCTGGACGGCGCCCTGGCCATTCGCGCCGACGGCGCGTACCGCGTCGCGCTCACCGACGTGGATGGGCTCGAGAACCCTGGCGACACCGAGTACTTCATCCGCATGCTGAACGATCGGCCGCCCGACGTGCGCGTGGTGCGTCCCGGTGGCGACAAGCAGGTGACGCCGCTCGAGGAGGTCGTCATCGAGGCGCGGGCAGAAGACGACTTCGGGCTGTCGGCCCTGGAGATCGTGTTCCAGGCGCCCGGGAAGAAGGACACGGTCGTGCCCCTCGAGGCGCGGCGTCAGTTGTCGGCCAGCGGCAGCCACATGGTCCAGCTCGAGGACCTGGGCGTCGCGCCCGGCGACTTCGTGACGTATTACGCACGCGCCCGGGACGTCGGGCAGGGGCGGCGCGGCGCCGAGGCCCGCAGCGACATCTTCTTCCTGGAGGTGAAGCCCTTCGAGGAGGAGTTCGTGGCGGCTCAGAGCCAGGCGATGAGCATGCAGGGCGTCGGCTCGCCGCTGCAGGACCTGGCCGAGGCCCAGAAGGAGATCATCGCCGCGACGTGGAAGCTGGACGCGCGCGCGCGGCGTGCGAGAAACGCGGGCTCGGAAGCCGACATTCGCGCAGTGGCGAAGGCGCAGTCCGACTTGCGGGCCCGTGCGGCGGAGGCAGCCGGCGAGGTAGCCGCGGCCATGGCGGACCCGCGGCGCCGGCGACCGCGTCCGGGCCAGTCGTCCGCGCCGGGCGGCGACGATCCGATGGCCCGTGCCGTCGAGGCCATGGGGCGTGCGGCCGGCGAGCTGGAACGGCTGAAGACGGCCGACGCGCTGCCCCACGAGATGGCCGCGCTCGAGCAGCTGCTGAAGGCGAATGCCGATGTACAGCGGCGGCAGGTCTCCCGCCAGCAGCAGGCGGGCGGCGGCGGCAGCAATCGCCCGACGCCCGACCTGTCCACGTTGTTCGATCAGCAGCTGCGCAAGCAGCAGCAGACCAACTACGAGACGCCGGACAGCAGCGAGACCCGCGAGGAGCAGGCGCCCGAAGACGACCCGCTCGCGCGCGTGCGCGAGCTGGCGCGCCGGCAGGAGGCGCTGCAGCGCGCCCAGCAGGATCTGGCGCGCGGCCGCGACCGCCTGTCGGAGGAGGAGGTCAAGCGGCAGCTCGAGCGGCTCACGCGCGAGCAGCAGGAGCTGACCCGTCGCGCGGACGAGCTGTCGAAGCAGATGCAGCAGTCGTCAGGGCAGCGCGAGGCCGGGGACGAGCAGCAGCGACAATCGCAGCAGGCGCAGGGGCAACCATCGGCGTCCGGCGGCCGCCAGTCGCAGCAGGGCGGCTCGGAGAGCCAGTCGGGCAGCCGGCAGATGCGCGAGATTGCGGAGCAGATGCGAAACGCCGCGAGCGACCTGCAGCGGCAGGACCCGAATCAGGCGAGCACGCGCAGCGGGCAGGCGGCGGAGCAACTGCGCGACCTCTCGCGCCAGATGGAGCGCGCGCGGCCCGACGAGCGCCGCCGTGCGATGGGGGATCTCCAGTTCGAGGCGCGCCAGCTCGCCGATGCCGAACGCCGCCTGGCCGCAGAGGCCGATCGCCCCACCGCGGGTGGCGACGAGGCGCGGCGCCGCCTGGCGGCCGAGCAGGAACGCCTCGCCGACCGGACGGAGCGGCTGGGCGAGGCCGCGCGCCAGCTGAGCGAGCCCGGTGTCGGCACGCCCGGAGACGAGAGCGACAGGGACTCGCGTCAGGCCGCGCGCCAGGCGGCCGACGAGCTCGCACGCGAGCGGCTGGCCGAGCGCATGCGCGCCTCTGCCGAGGCGCTGCGCCAGAAGTCGGCAGCAAGTCAGGGCGAGCAGAGCCGCGAGCTGGCCCGCGCGCTCGACCGCATCGCCGGCCAGCTGGGCGAGGCGGCCGGCACCGCCGACCGCGAGACCGAGCGGCTTTCCGAGCAGCTTGCGCGGGCCAACGAGCTGCGCGACCAGATTGGGGAGCTGCAGCAGACCATCGAAGCGCTGGAGCGCGAGGCCAGGCAGGGGCAGCCGGCTGGGCGCCCGTCTTCCGATGCCGAGGGCCAGCCTGGCCAGCCGAAGCCGGGGCCCGGGCAGGGGCAGCAGGCATCGCAGGGATCACCCTCGTCCGAGCAGGGCGCGCAAGGGAAGGAAGGCGCCAGCGGCGAGCAAGGCGGCGCCGACGGCGGCCGGGCAGGGCGACTCGAGCGGCTGCAGCGCGAGGCCGCCGACCGGATGCGCGAGGCCCAGCGCCTGACCGGCGAACTGCGCGAGCAGAACCCGGACATGCGCAACGCGCCGGCCACCCCCGAAGACTGGTATCCGAGCTTGTCGGCGCCGGGAACCGAGTCGTTCAAGCAGGACTTCGCCAGGTGGGAGACACTCAAGAAGAACCTGCTGCTCGCGCTCGAACGCACCGAGTCGCGGCTGTCAGGCCAGCTGCGTGAACGAGAGGCGCGCGAGCGCCTGAATGCGGGCGGGCACCAGGGGGTCGCCAACGAGTACCGGGAGATGGTCGATCGGTACTACGAGTCGCTCGCCGCGCCGCGCAAGCCTCCGCGCTAGACAGGGTCGTCTCGAATGCGATTCGCCGTCGCGCTCCCGTGGTGGGGCTACGCACTCGTTTTCGGCCTGGCCGGCGTCCTGGCCTGGATGGCCTATGCGCGTGCGGCAGTGGCGCTCACCGCGTCGCAGCGGGCGCTGCTCACCGGGCTGCGTGCCGCGGCGCTTCTCCTCGTCGTCGCGGCGCTGCTCCGCCCCGTGGCCGTGGTGCCATCGCCCGAGGTCGCGAGCCGCGTCGTCCCGCTGCTCGTGGACGTGTCGCGGAGCATGGCCGTGGCCGACGACGCGGGTCCGACGCGAATCGAGCGGGCACGCGAGATCGTCCAGGCAATCAGGAGCAGCCTCGGGCCGGCGTACCGCCTGGACGTGCTCACCTTCGGGGAAGCGCTTTCAGAGGCTGCCGGGGAAGAGCTTGCCGCTACGGCGAGACGCAGTGACCTGGCGGGCGCCATCGAGGGAGTAGCGGAGCGGTACCGCACCGAGCGCCTGGCCGGCATCGTCGTCGTGTCCGACGGCGGCGATACCTCCGGTCGGCCGCCCGAGCCCGGCCGGATCCCCGCCGCGCGAGTCTTTCCGGTCGGCGTCGGCTCGCCTTCGCCTCCACGCGACCGGGAGGTGCTCAACGTGACGGCGGGTGAGCCGGTGCTGCCCGAGGCCTCGATCGATCTCAGCGTCTCGGCCGTGAGCCATGGCTACGGCGTCGAGCCCATCGAGCTGCGGGTCAGCGCCAACGGTCGGCCCGTCGAAGTCCGTCGCGCCAAGCCCTCGTCGGACGGCGCGCCCGTCCACGAACTGTTCACCGTCGCTCCCGCGCCCGACCAGCCCACCGTCTACAGCGTCGAGATCCCGGGGGCGCCGGGCGAAGCCGCCACCGGGAACAACACGCGCAGCGTGCTCGTGCCGCCACAGGCCGCACGGCGTCGCATCCTCATCGTGGAAGGGGCGCCAGGATTCGAACACACGTTCCTGAAGCGCGCGCTGGCCGCCGACCGGGGGCTCGACGTCGATTCCGTCGTCCGCAAGGGACAGAACGACGATGGGCTGGACACCTTCTTCGTGCAGGCCGGCGAGAGCCGTGCGGCTGCGCTTTCCTCAGGCTATCCGCAAACGCGCGAGGCGCTGTTCGCGTACGACGCCATCGTCTTCGGCAATGTCGAGGCCGACTTCTTCTCGCGCGAGCAGCTGGAGATGACGGCGCGCTTCGTGGCCGAGCGCGGCGGCGGGCTGCTGGTGCTGGGGGCCCGGTCGTTCGAGCGCCAGGGGCTGACCGGCACGCCGCTCGAGCCTGTGCTGCCGGTGGATCTCACGGACCGCCGCGCGCCGGCGGCGACCCTGCCGGACGATGGCGAGGGCCGCGTGCTGAACGCGCCCTCGCTCACCCGCGATGGGCTTCGGCATCCCGCCACCAGGCTCGCGGCCGCCCCCGACGAGAACCGGCGGCTGTGGGAGTCGCTGCCCTCGCTGGCCTCCGTGGCACTGGTGGGCGGCGCGCGCCCGGGCGCGCAGGTGCTCGCCGTGACGGCCAGCCCCGGCGGCGAGGGCCATACCCTGATGGCGGTGCAGCGGTATGGCCAGGGCCGGTCAGCGGTGTTCTCGGGCGAAGCATCGTGGCGCTGGCGCATGATGCGGCCTGCGGCCGACACCACCTACGACACGATCTGGCGTCAGGTGGTGCGATGGCTGGCGGCGCCGGCGCCCGGCCCGGTGGCGCTGGCGCCCATGTCAGTCAACCTTCCCGGCGCGGTCGAGACGGTCAACGTGTTCGTCCGGGACGCACGGTTCACCGCGGCGGCTGACGCCGACGTGACGTTGACCGTGACCGCGCCCGACGGACAGGTCCGGACGTCGACGCCCGTGCTGGCCGAGCCGCGCGAGGGCCGGTATGCCGTGGCGGCGCGGTTCGACGAGCCGGGGGTCTACCGCCTCGACGTCGCGGCGCGGCGCGGCTCGACCCCCCTTGGCACGGCATCCCGGCACGTGCTGGTAGGGGGCGTGGATCCGGAGACGAGCGACCCGCGGCTGAACGAGCCCGTGCTCCAGCGCCTGGCGGCCGCGACGGGAGGACAGTATCTCGAGCCGGATCAGGTCGGTGAATTGCCCGGCCTGCTCGGGGATGCGGGTGAGGGCCGGCAGCCGACCGAGGTGCGCGACCTGTGGCACAACGCGTGGACGCTGCTCGGTATCATGGGCCTGTTGGCGGCGGAGTGGCTGCTGCGACGCCGAGTGGGCTTCGCCTGAACGCAGAACGCAGAACGCAGAACGCAGATAACGCAGATGACGCAGATGACGCAGATGCGCAGATTGCAGGGGTTGGCGATGCGGCTGCTGGGCTCGTTGGTTGCGGTGATGCTGTTGTCCGCGCCTGCGACGGCCTGGGCCGAGACGCGTTGGGCCGTCATCGTGTCGGGGGCGTCGGGTGGGGAGAAGTACGCGGAGCAGATGAAGCAGTGGCGTTCGACCCTGCAGTCCTCGCTCGTGGAACGCTACGGGTTCGAGGCCGCGCGCGTGCGCGTGCTGGTGGACGAATCGGTGTCGGGCGGGACGACCGGGTCGGCCGCGAACGTCAAGGCCGTGCTCGGTGAGATCCGCAAGGGCGCGTCCGACGACGACCTGGTGCTGCTGATCCTGCTCGGGCACGGGACGTACGACGGCGACGTGGCGAAGTTCAACCTGGTCGGCCCCGACATGGTCGCCCAGGAGTGGAACACGCTGCTGTCCGGCCTTCCTGGTCGCCTCATCGTGATCAACACCACGGCGGCGAGCTTTCCGTTCCTCGAGGCGCTGAAGGGGAAGGGCCGCGTGGTGATCACCGCCACCAACTCGGCGGCGCAGAAGTACGCCACCGTCTTCCCGGAGTACCTCGTCAAGGCGATGAGCGAGGCCTCAACCGACCTGGACAAGAACGGGCGCACGTCGATCTTCGAGGTGTTCGAGGCGACGAGCCTGGCCGTCAAGCAGCACTACGAGCAGCGCGGACAGCTGACCACGGAGCGCGCGCTGCTGGACGACAATGGCGACGGCGTTGGCCGGGAGGAAGGCGGTGAGGGCCCGGACGGCGGTATGGCGCGGCTATGGCAACTCGACGCCGAGCCGGCGGCGGTGGCCAGCAACCCCGAGCTCGCCGCGCTCGTCAAGCGACAGCGCGGCCTCGAGGCACAGGCGGAGGAGCTGAAGCGCAAGAAGGGGGACATGCCGCCCGCCGAGTGGCAGGCGGAGTACGAGCAGCTGATGCTGGAGCTCGCACGAGTCTCGCAGGAAATCCGCAAACGCAGTTGACACGCGGACCTGGGCCGCAGAGGCCGCAGAGGCCGCAGATGGCGCAGAGGCCGCAGATGTGCATGGGAAATCACTCAATCCAATTTCCCAATCCTGCAATCCTTCAATCGCCATTGAATCGTCAATCATCCATCGGCAATCGCCAATGCCTCAAGGAGCCCACCACTCGACGCGCTCCCGTTCGGGGCGGCGCATGAGGCGGACCAGCACGACCCCTGCGACGAAGCCCATGATGTGGGCCCAGAAGGCCACGCCGCCCGGCAGGCCGCCGTTGGCGGCAGCCGCCAGCGAGCCCAGGCCGCTGACGAACTGGATGACGAACCACAGGCCCAGGAAGAAGATGGCGGGCACCTCGAACAGCATCAACGGAAAGGGGAAGAGCGTGAGCACGCGGGAATGGGGATACAGCACGAAGTAGCCGCCCATGACCCCGGCGATGGCGCCGCTGGCGCCCACCATGGGAATCCGCGAGGCCGGATCCATGGCCGTCTGCGACAGCGCGGCGACGACGCCGGTGGCGAGGTAGAAGGCGAGGAACCGGCCGTGCCCGAGCCGATCCTCGATGTTGTCGCCGAAAATCCAGAGGTAGAGCAGGTTGCCGCCCGCGTGGCCGAGCCCCGCGTGGACGAACATGGACGTGAAGAGCGTGAGAACCGTGAAGTGCGCGGGGACGAGGCCAAAAGCGAAGACGAACGCCTCGAACTCCTCCGGCGAGAGTCCCAGCTGGTACAGGAACACCAGGGCGTTCGCCGCGATGAGCAGCACGGTGACGACCGGCGTGGTCCGCGACGGGATGACGTCCTTGATGGGGATCATGGCGGTTGACGCTAAGATCGTGACATGAAATGTCGGTCCTGCGGCACCGAGATTGCCGCCAATGCCCTCATCTGCTACCGGTGCGGTACGGCGACGGCCGAGCCGCGGATTCCGCCTCCCGCGTCACGGCGGCCGTCTGGCTCCCGATGGCTCGTTCCTGCCCTGGCGGCGGCGGCCGCAGCCCTGGCGGCGGCCGCATGGGCGCTCTTCTAGTCGGCTAGAATGAAGACCCACCGCATATGACAGGGGCGCGTCTCGAACTGAACGACGGGCTTGGCCGCCGGGTCATCCCACTCGACAAGCCGCAGCTGACCATCGGCCGCCGGACGGAGAACGACGTGCGGCTGACCGGCAGCGACGTGTCGCGCGACCACGCGGAGATCGTCAAGGTGGACGGCGACTTCGTGCTCCGCGATCGCGGATCCCGCTACGGCACCTTCGTCAACGACACGCAGGTCACCGAGCACAGGCTGGCCAGCGGCGATCGCATCCAGTTCGGCCGCGCGGCCGGCACCGACGTGGTTTTCCTCGTCGGCGATCCAGTGAGTTCCAGCGAGCGCACGCCGGTCACGGCGGTCAGCGACCTGCGCCAGCTGGCGGCGTTGCTCGAGGGCCTGCGGGCGCTCGGCTCGGGCCGCGTGCTGGACGAGGTGCTGGCGCTGGTGCTGGACGCCGCCATCGAGGTCACCGGCGCCGAGCGGGGGTTCATCATGCTGGCCGGCGACAGCGGCCTGGACATGAAGCTGGCGCGGGCGCGCGGCCGCATCACGCTCCCCGGCACGCGGTTCGACACGAGCCGGAAGATCCCCGAGGAGGTCTACGAGACCGGGCAGATCAAGATCGTGGCCGACCTGCTCGACGGCGACCTCGCCAACGTGCACATGGGCACGGTGGCGCTCGGCATCCGCCACGTGGCGTGCGCGCCGCTGCGCCTGGTGCGCTACCTCGACAAGGCCGACCTGCCCAGCGAAACCCGCTCGATCGGCGTGCTCTACCTGGACTCGCGCGAGAAGGGGAGCCTGCTGGCGCCGCACACGCGAACGGCGCTCGACACGCTGGCCACCGAGGCGGGCGTGGCCATCGAGAACGCCCGGCTCTACCGCGAGACGCTCGAGAAGGCGCGGATCGAGCACGAGCTCCGGATCGCCGCCGAGATCCAGCGCGCGCTGCTGCCCGAAGGGTCGCACAACGGGCACTTCTACGAGGCCAGCGGCACCTCGGTGCAGGCCCGCACCATCGGGGGCGACTTCTACGATCTGCTCGAGATGAGCGACGGCCAGTTCGCCTTCCTCGTCGGGGACGTGGCGGGCAAGGGGCCGGCGGCGGCCCTGCTGACCTCCAAGATCATGGGCATCTTCTCGGCGTTCGCGGCGGCCGGCACCGACCCGGCCGAGACGATGTCCCAGATGAACCGCGTGCTGACGCGCCGGGCCATCGACGCGCGGTACGCCACCGCGATCTACAGCCAGCTCTCTCCCACGGGCGAGCTGATGTTCTGCAGCGCGGGCCACAACCCGGCGCTCGTACTGGGCGAGGACGGGCTCCGCCGGCTGGCGGCCGACGGGATGCCCGTGGGCCTGTTCGACTTCGCGACCTACACGTCGAGCCGGCTGAGGTTGAAGCCGGGGGACACGCTCGTGATGTACAGCGACGGGGTGACCGAGGCGCAGAGCGTGGACGGCAGCGAGTTCGGCGAGGGGCGCCTCGTCGAGGTGCTGAAGGCGCATCACGGCAAGCCCGCCGCCGAGGTGCTGGCGCACATCGTCGAGGCGGTGCAGACCTTCGCGCGCGGCGCGGAGCAGTTCGACGACGTCACGGCGCTGGTCGTCCGGTACAAGGGGGCGGCACCCGCG
Source organism: Acidobacteriota bacterium (assembly GCA_020851565.1). Classification (GTDB taxonomy): domain Bacteria; phylum Acidobacteriota; class Vicinamibacteria; order Vicinamibacterales; family UBA2999; genus VFZN01. Next base: position 27,322 of record JADZCN010000096.1, read on the forward strand.
GGCGGCGCATGAGGCGATGGGCGCCGTGGGTGGCCGCGCTGGTCATCTGGAATCTCTCGTTCGACTACCAGCTCCGGCGGGCCGGTGACGCGTTCGTGGCCGAGCAGCTGCAACGCTGGCGGCAGGGCGCGCCCGTGGAGCTCATCCGTGGTGCCTTCAGGCCGCAGGTGCGGCGGGCCGCGGCCCTGTCCACGGGCATCGCGGCGGCCGCGCTGGCCGCGAGTCTGTACGCCGCCCGGCGTCGTGTGCCGCCCGCGCATCGGTAGTAGGCTGGTCCTGGCGCACTCATGATCGATTCGCTCATCTTCGACTGGAACCGCATCGGCGCCCCGCAGCGGCCGCCCGTGGTCATCCTCAACGACGAGACCCTGCGTGACGGGCTCCAGTCGCCCTCGGTGCGTTCGCCGGGCATCGAGCAGAAGATCCGAATCCTCCACCTCATCGATGCGCTCGGGATTGGCGCGGCTGACGTCGGGCTGCCCGGCGCGGGCCCGCAGGTGGTGGCAGACGTGGAGCGCCTGGTCCGCGAGATCGCGGATGCCCGGCTCGCGGTGAAGCCGAACTGCGCCGCCCGGACGCACGTGAACGACATCCGCCCCATCGTGGAGATTGCGCAGCGCACCGGCGTGCCCCTGGAGTGCTGCGCCTTCATCGGGTCGTCGCCCATCCGCCAGTTCACCGAGGGGTGGACGCTCGAGTGGCTGCTCCGCAGCACGGAGGAAGCCGTCACCTTCGCGGTGAAGGAGGGCCTCGAGGTGATGTACGTCACCGAGGACACCACGCGGGCGAACCCGGAGACGTTGCGGGCCATCTACAGCTGCGCGATTCGCGCCGGCGCGAAACGCATCTGCGTGGCCGACACCGTCGGGCATGCCACGCCCGTCGGCGCCTCGGCCGTCGTCCGCTTCGTCGCACAGGTCATCAAGGACGCCGGCGCGGACGTCGGGATCGACTGGCACGGGCACCGCGATCGCGACCTCGCGGTCATCAACAGCATCGCGGCGCTCGAGGCCGGCGCCAGCCGCGTGCACGGCGCCGCGCTGGGCATCGGCGAGCGCGTGGGCAACACGCCGATGGACCTGCTGCTCGTGAACCTCGTGCTGATGGGCTACATCGAGCGCGACCTCCATCACCTGGAGGAGTACTGCCAGGCCGTGTCGGAGGCCTGTGGCGTGCCAATCCCCGACAACTATCCGGTGATTGGCCGCGACGCCTTCCGCACGGCTACCGGCGTGCACGCCGCCGCCGTGGTGAAGGCCTGGAAGAAGGGTGACCGCGAGCTCATGGACTCGGTGTATTCGGGCATCCCGGCCAGTCTCGTCGGGCGGGAGCAGGAGATCGAGGTGGGCCCGATGTCGGGGAAGTCGAACGTCACCTACTGGCTCGAGAAGCGCGGCATCCCCGCCTCCGAGCAGGTGGTGGACCGGGTCTTCCAGCGCGCCAAGTCCTCGCCCCGCGTCCTCACCGAGGCGGAAATTCTCGCCGAAGTGTACCGCTAGGCGCCGTCAGAACACGAAACCACGAAACCACGAAGGCACGAAGGACGGCACGAAGGTTTGTTGGGGGATACACGCTGACACCCCCAAGGAGAGCTTCGCGATCTTCGTGGTTCCCTTCGTGTCTTCGTGGTTTCTTTCTACTTGTTCAAACGTGCTTCGATCTCCGGCAGGGCGGCGAGGACCACGTCGCCGACGATCTGGAGGCTGCGGGCGCTCACCTTGTCCAGCGTGTCGCCCGCCTGGTGCCAGTCGGCGTAGTCCAGATCGATCAGGTCCACCGCGGGAACACCGGCCCGCAGGAAGGGGATGTGGTCGTCTTCCACCGGGAAGGGCTCGTCCAGGAAGTGCGCGCCGTGGCCGAGGCGCTTCGCCGTCGCCCAGATGATGTCGGTGAGCCAGGGCGTGGAGTTGGTGTCGCGGCGCAAGTTGAGGCCGCGGTCGCCGATCATGTCCAGCAGGATGAGCGCCCTGAGGGAGGCCAGCGTGCCCGCGGACCGCGCCGCCGCGACGTAATGGCGGCTGCCGTAGGTGTGGTTCGGATCCCGCCACTCGCCCCAGGCCTCCTCGCCATCGAAGAACAGGAACTCGAGGGTGAAGCGAGGCTTCGGCCTGGCCTTCAGCACCCGGGCCAGCTCGAGGAGCGCGCCCGTGCTCGAGCCGCCGTCGTTGGCGCCGACGAAGCGGAACTCGTCGATGGGCTTGGTGTCGAAGTGGCTGGCGATGACGATGCGATCGGCCCGCTCGCCGGGCAAGGTGGCGATGATGTTGGCCATCTTCACGCGCCCGATGGGCGTGGAGGCCTCGAACGGCTGCTCGACGGCCTTGTAGCCCGACTGGGCGAGCGTCCGGACGATGTACTCGCGGAGCCTGGCGTTGGCCGGCGAGCCGGCAGGCCGGGGGCCGAGCGCCACCTGGTCGCGGACGTGGGTGTAGGCGCGGGTGCTGTCGAAGGGCGCGGGTGCCTGCGCGGCGAGGCAGGCGCCCGCGGCGAGCAGGGCGAGGAAGGGCAGCGATGATCGGTGACGTGTCCGCCCGAAACCCATCCGTCCTCCCCCGTCCCGTGGCTTACTTCCGGGCGTCCATGGCCACGTAGTCGCGCGGCGACGCGCCCGTGTAGATCTGCCGCGGCCGGAAGATCTTCTGCTCGCTGTCGAGCAGCATCTCCTCCCACTGCGCCACCCAGCCGACCGTGCGCGCGATGGCGAAGAGCACCGCGAACATGTCGACCGGGAAGCCCATCGCCTGGTAGATGAGCCCCGAGTAGAAGTCCACGTTGGGATAGAGCTTGCGGCTGATGAAGTACTCGTCCTCGAGGGCGATGCGCTCGAGTTCGAGGGCGATGTCGAGCAGCGGGTTCTTCCCCGTGACCTCGAACACCTCGTAGGCCGTGCGCTTGATGATCTTGGCGCGCGGGTCGTACGACTTGTAGACGCG
>JADZCN010000097.1 GCA_020851565.1 Acidobacteriota bacterium
CACCGAGGAGGCGCGGTGATACGCGAAAGACGAGGCGTACATCTCAGGCTCCCTTCTTCGCCGTCTGCACGGCGCGCCAGACCCGTTCCGGCGTCATGGGCATGGGCAGCGCGTCCACGCCGAGCGGCCTCAGCGCGTCGATTACCGCGTTGTAGACCGTGCACGTGGAGGCGATGGTCCCGGCCTCGCCAATCCCCTTCACACCGAGCGGATGGTGCGGCGACGGCGTCACGGTGTTCAGCACCTCGATGTCCGGCAGCACGTCGGCACGCGGGATGGCGTAGTCCATCAGCGAGCCGGTGAGCAGCTGTCCGTTGTCCGCGTAGACAGCCTCCTCCCACAGCGCCTGGCCGATGCCCTGGACGACACCGCCGTGGACCTGGCCCTCCACGATCATCGGGTTGATCTGCGGGCCGCAGTCGTCTACGCAGGCGTAGCGCTTCAGCGCAACGGCGCCCGTCGATGGATGGACCTCGACGACGGCCACGTGCGTGCCGAACGGGTAGACGAAGTTCGGTGGATCGTAGAAGCTCGACGCCTCGAGGCCTGCCTCCATGCCGGGCGGCATGTTCCAGGCCGCGTTGGCCATGAGCGCGATGTCCTGGATGGTCTTCGCCTTGGCCGGTGCGCCCTTCACGAAGAACTTGCCGTCGGCGTAGTCCATGTCCTCGACGGACGCCTCGAGCAGGTGTGCGGCCAGTGCCTTCGCCTTGTCCTTGATCTTCCGCACCGCGATCGCCAGCGCCGCGCCGCTCACCGCCGTCGTGCGGCTGCCGTAGGTGCCCCAGCCCATCGGCGTCTTGTCGGTGTCGCCGTGCATCACCTTCACGTCGTTCACGTCCACGCCGACTTCCGATGCGACGATCTGCGCGAAGGTGGTCTCCTCGCCCTGGCCGTGCGGCTTCGAGCCGATGAAGACGTTCACCTTGCCCGAGGGGTGGAACCGCACGATGGCGCTCTCCCACAGGCCGCCCTGGAAGCCGACGGCGCCTGCCACCTGCGAGGGACCGAGGCCGCAGATCTCCACGTAGGTGCACACGCCGATGCCCATGAGGCGGCCCTTCGCGCGCGCCTCGGCCTGCTCCTTGCGCAGCTGGTCGTAGCCGACGTGCGCGAGCGCCTTGTCGAGGTTCGCGTGGTAGTCGCCGCTGTCGTAGCTGAGGCCCGTGGCCACGGGGTGGCCGTTGTCGAACTTCGGGATCAGGTTGATGCGGCGCACCTCCACCGGATCCTTGCCGATGGCGGCGGCGAAGCGGTCGACGAGCCGCTCCAGCATGTAGGTGGCTTCGGGGCGCCCGGCGCCTCGATATGCCTCCACCGGCGTCGTGTTCGTGTAGATGCCGTAAACGTCCTCGTGCACGGCGGGGATGAGGTACGGCCCGCAGAGCATCAGACCGTGGAGAATCGTCGGGATGCCCGGGGCCGCGGTGGAGAGATACGCACCCATGCCGGCCCACACGCTTGCGCGGACGCCCGTGATCTTCCCGTCCTTCGTGCCCACCATCTCTACTTCCTGCACGTGGTCGCGCCCGTGCGTGGTGGCCATGTAGTTCTCGCTGCGCGTCTCGGTCCACTTCACGGGCCGGTTCAGGCGCATCGCGCAGAAGCAGGCGATGAACTCGCCGGGGTACTGCGGGATCTTGCTGCCGAAGCCGCCGCCCACCTCCGGCGCCACCACGCGCAGCTTGTCCTCGGGCACGCCCGTGACGATGGAGGCGATGAACCGGACGATGTGCGGGTTCTGCGTGGTGTTCCAGAGCGTCAGCTCCTGCGAGGCCGCGGTCCACTGCGCGACCGCCGAGCGTGGCTCCATCGCCGTGGGGATGAGCCGCTGCTGGACGATGCGGTCCTTGACGACCACGGCGTCGGGCGCGGAGAACGCGGCGTTCACGTCACCGCCGGCGACCGTCCAGTGGAACGCCTGGTTGCCCGGCGCGCTGGCGTGGACCTGCGGCGCGTCCTTCGCGGCCGCCTTCTGCGGGTCCACGACCGCGGGCACCGGCTCGTAGGCGACGTCGATCAATTCCAGCGCATCGTAGGCCAGGTACGGCGACTCGGCGACCACCACCGCGACGATGTCGCCGACGTAGCGGACGGTGTCCTTTGCCATCACCGGGTACTCGGCGATCTTCAGTTCGGAGTTGGGGATGAGCCACGCGCACGGCATGGGCTTCAGCGCGCTTTCGGTGTCCTTCGCGGTATAGACGGCCAGTACGCCAGGCGCCTTGGCGGCCTTCGACGTATCCAGGCTCTTGATGCGCGCATGCGCGTGCGGGCTGCGCAGCATGGCGGCGTGCACCATGCCCGGCAGGATGATGTCGTCGGTGTAGGTGCCGGTGCCGGTGAGCAGGCGCGGGTCCTCGCGCCGGCGGATGGCCGAGCCGAAGACGCGGGCGCTCACTTCGCACCTCCCATCGCTTCAGCCGCCGCCTGCACGGCGCGGACGATGTTCTGGTAGCCGGTGCAGCGGCAGAGGTTCCCCTCGAGGCCGTGGCGGATCTGTTCAGGCGTGGGCCTCGGGTTCTGACGGAGCAGCTCGTGCGTCGCGAACACCATGCCCGGCGTGCAGAAGCCGCACTGCAGGCCGTGCTTGTTCCAGAAGGCTTCCTGGATGGGGTGCAGCGTGCCGGGCGCGGCCAGTCCCTCGATGGTCGTCACCTGGGCGCCGTCCACCTGGGCGGTGAGGCAGGTGCACGCCTTGACGGCGACGCCGTCCACGAGCACCGTGCACGATCCGCACTGGCTGGTGTCGCAGCCCACCTTGGTACCGGTGAGGCCGAGGGTGTCTCGCAGGAAGTGGACGAGCAGTTGGCGGGCGTCCACTTCGCGGTCGTGCCGCTGACCGTTGACGGTCAGGGAAACGGCGACGTTCATGGCAGTCTCCTTCGCGGGATTTGCGCGCGGTCCCGGTGGGTGGGGCGGTGCGCGAGGGTGCGCAGTATATCACCCGGAAATCGGGTGCAGGGGTGCAAGGGTGCAAGGGTGCACGGGTGCGCCTCCCACTGACGCCGCTTCCACGGCCGGCCGATAACTCGGGGCGTCCGATCCTCGGAGGGCTCACCCCATGGTTCGCAGAATTGCCCTGCTCTTCACCGTGCTTGTGGCTGCCGGGCTCTCGGCGCAGGCCCCGCGCGACGCCGCCACGGTCCTGCCCGTCACCCGCGTCGTTCTCTACAAGACGGGCATCGGCTACTTCGAGCACCTGGGCTCGGTGACCGGCAACGAGTCGCTAGCCGTGCAGTTCACGGGCGACCAGCTGGATGATGTGCTGAAGTCGTTGACGGCGGTGGACCTGGGGAACGGGCGGGTGGTCGGGATCAGCTACGACTCGCCAACCCCGGCCGAACGGCGGCTCCAGGCGCTGCGTATGCCCCTCAGCGAGAACGCCACCACGCTGCAGGTGCTGGATGCGCTCCGCGGATCGCGGGTCGAGGTCCGGACGGGCGCCGGCGCCGTGGTGACCGGACGCGTGCTGCACGTCGAGCGTCGCACGCGGGCGGCGGGGGAGCGGACGGAAGAACGCGACGAGCTCACGGTCATCACCGACGGCGGCGAGATCGCCACTGTCGAGATTGGCGGCGCCACGCGCGTCCGCATGGCCGATGCCGACCTGCGGCAGGACGTCGGCCGGTACCTCGATATCGCGGCCACGGACGGGGATCGCAGCCCGCGGCGCGTGGTGCTCTCGACGGTGGGAACCGGCGCGCGGCAGATCCTGGTGAGCTACGTGGGGGAGGCCGCGGTGTGGAAGACGACGTATCGCCTCATCTTCCCGACCGCCGCCGACCGCCAGCCGACGCTGCAGGGCTGGGCGGTGGTGGACAACATGAGCGCGGCGGACTGGAACAACGTGGAGCTGTCGCTGGTCGCTGGCGCACCGCAGGCGTTCCGGCAGCCGCTGTCGGCGCCGCTCTTCGCGACCCGTCCCGTCGTGCCGCTCGCGGCGGGCGCGGGACTGGCGCCGCAGACGCATGCGGCCGCGCTGGTGGGCGGGCTCGCGCGGATTGCGGGCACGGTGCGCGACAACAACCGCGCGGCGCTCCCAGGCGTCACGGTGACCGTCGTGGACCAGAGCGGTCGCGACATCGGCCGCGTGGTGACCGACGGCAGCGGCCGATACGACCTCGGCGGGCTGACGCCCGGCGTCGTGTCGCTCAGGGCACAGATGCCTGGGTTCTCGACCGCGCAGGTCTCCTCGATCACGCTGCCCGCGGGTGGGACCGTGCAGCGCGACTTGACGCTGTCCGTGGGAGCTCTTCAGGAGTCGATCGCGGTGTCCGGCGCGTCGCCGTCGCGCGGTGGTGTGGCCGGTGGCATCAGCTCGAACTTCGCTGCAGCACCACCTCCGCCGCCACCTTCGGCGGCGCTCGTCGAGCAGCGCATGCTCGATCAGTCGATCGCCGCCAGCGGCGCGGAGCTTGGCGACCTGTTCGAGTACAAGCTCACCGATCGCGTAACCATACGCCGCAACCAATCGGCGCTGGTGCCCATCCTGCAGGCGGCCGTCACCGCCGAGCGCATCAGCCTGTGGAACGACGCGATGGGGGCGCGGCCCCGCCGCGCCGTGTGGCTGAGCAACACCAGCAAGCTGACCCTCGACGCGGGCAGCCTGTCGGTGGTGGATGGCGGCGCGTTCGCGGGAGAAGGGCTCGTGGACACCGTCGGCCCCGGCGATCGCCGGCTCGTGTCGTATGCGGCGGACGCGGGCGTGCAGGTGAACGCGCGCGCCGGCGACAGCCCGGGCCGTGTGCTCCGCCTCCGCATCGCCAAGGGCGTTGTTACCCAGGACTCGGAGGAGCGCCAGCGCCGGACCTACACCATCCGCAACAGCGATCGCGATGCCCGGCTCGTCGTGATCGAGCACCCCGCGCGGCCGGACTGGAAACTCGCGGCCAGCCTGAAGCCCGAGGAATCCACGGCAACGGTGCATCGCTTCCGAGTCACGGTTCCGCCAGGGCAGACGACCACGCTGGACGTGGACGAGATCAAGCCCGGTGCGACCACGTTCGCCGTGCATCAGCTCGATCGGGAGGGCCTCCTCCGTATCGCCATCAGCGGCGCGGCCCGCGCGGAGGTCGAGCGCGCGTTGGCGCCCGTCTTCGAGAAGGCCGCCGAGCTCGAGCAGATCTACGGTGAGATCGCGAAGGTGGAAGGCGAGATCGGGAGCATCTCGAACGACCAGGCGCGGATCCGCGAGAACCTGTCCGCGCTGAAGGGCTCGTCCTCCGAGCGGCGGCTCGTGGAGCGCTACACGCGCCAGCTGGACGATCAGGAAACCCGGCTCGATACGTTGAAACGAGAGCGGGCCGCGCTGGCCGAGCGGCAGGCCCGTGTCGAGCGCGAGCGTGATGACCTGATCGCCGCGGTGACGCTCGACGTCACGCCCTGACGTGTCACGGGCACACGAAGAGCACGAAGGGCACGAAAGTCGTCACGTTCAGCCGGTCGATCTCTTCATGCCCTTCCTGCGTGCTCCGCGTCCTTGGCGAGCTTCGCCTCCCCGTGGACTACCGCGCCGTCCCTCCCGCCGGTTCCTGCGTGCTCAGGTACAGCGGGTTGAACAGCAGCTTGAACGTGTTGTGCGGCTGGCCGCGCCAGTGCGGGCGGATGCCCATCACCACCGCTTGGCCCCGGCCGACCGGCACGCGCACCGCAGCCGCGCGGCCGGCGATGAAGCGCGACGCGCCCAGCTCCCAGCCGCTCACGAGCAGGTCCTGCCGCGGGAACTCCGCGTAGACGTCCACGGTGCGCTCGGCGCGCTTGCCGCCCTCCGCCGCCGGCGGCACCACCTGCAGCGCCTGCGAGTCCGAGAACATGGCCACCGCGCTCGCCTCCATGCCCGCCGCGAGCGGGTTCTCCGGCTTCGTGGTGATGCGCAGGAGCGACCCGGGGATGAAGAACTCGTTCGGGCGCGTGCCGCTCACCGCGTTGCGCAGCGGCAGCTCCAGCGCGCGGATGGCGAAGTCCACGGCCGTGTCCCACGCCACCAGCCAGCCGCCCCGCTCCACGAACCGTCTCACGTTCGCCGCGCCCTCCATCCCGATGCCGCCCACGAACTCCGGCGGCATCGTTCCCGCCAGGTGCCCGTTGAGGATGGTGTCCTCGGACTCATCCGCGAAGAGGAGCACGTCGAACTTCGAGAGGTCGCCCGTCCGGACGTCGGCGTTCGTGACCGTGGTGTGCGGGAACTCGTACTGATCCAGGATCCAGCGCGTCCACCCTTCGTCCATGTTGGCGCGGTGGCTCTTGTAGAGGGCGATGCGGGGCGCGCGGATCGCACGCGCGCCCGTTGGTGCCGTGTCGAGCGCCTTGAACACGACGCCGAGCGCCTTGCCCTGCTGGTCCACGGCGTCCCGCGCCACGCCCTGCACGACGATGGTGTTGTCGGGCGCCCACGATGCGGTGGCGCCGGCCTTCAGCAGGCGGTTGAGCGCCTTCACGCCCATGTTCTGGTTGGGCGCCAGCGAGAACGCCGTGCCGGTGCCCTGTACGCCGCCCGGCGCCGGCGGGATCTCGTCCACCACGCGCGCAGGCAGCGCGAACGGCTCGGTCACGCGGTCGATCTTTACGCCCATCTGGTAGCTCAGCTCGTAACCGGTCATGTCGTACGGCGGGTCGGGCGGCCCGCCGGGGTAGAGCCGACGTTCCGGGAACTTCTTCGCCTCGATGAGATCCACCACGTAGGGCCGGAACGACTGCGGGCCGATGACGTACGTGCCGGCCGGGTAGGACTTGCCGCCGGCGGTGAACGGCGCATCCGCCTGGCGGATCTCGATGTTCGCGATGCGGAACGTGCGGAGGAACTCCACGGATCGCGTGGGGTCGTGCTGCGCGCCCAGGTCGATGACGTACGCGAAGGGCCCGCCCTGCGCCTTCTCGCCGCGCGCGATCTGCCGCGTGCCCATCCGCCAGATGTTGTAGAGGAAGTCCTCCTTCAGCCGCGCGGTCAGATCCAGCGTCGCGCGTGACGCGGTCAGCATGTACTCCACGGGCTTGCGCAGCGGCCAGCATCCGCCCAGCCACGGGTTCGTGTAGTTGACGCTCGGGATCTTCGCCGGCAGGTTCTTGTGCCGTTCGCCGAAGGTCTCGGGGATCTCCTCCGGCGCGTAGCAGCGCGGTGTGGCGTAGCGGTAGAGGCTCGTCTCGGTGAGGAAGCCCGCCATGTTGTGGAAGTCCGGGCCGCCGCGCATGCTGCCGTTCCACCAGATGTCGTACAGCATGTGGCTGCTGTAGCCGGGCTTGTCCTCCTCGTCGAAGCGCTTGCGCATCGCCTCGCCAATCTGGTTGATGGTGCTCACGACCAGCGGATCCAGGTTCGGGTTCACCGGGTCCTTCATCGGCGGGCCCCAGATGCGGCTCGGGAACGGACCCGACTGGTGGTGGTTGTAGACCACCTGCGGGTACCACACCTTGTAGAGCTGCCGCGCCACGGCCTGCGTCTCCACCTGCGTGAACATCGCCCAGTCGCGGTTGTTGTCGTGCCCGATGTAGTGGTGATACAGCTCCGGCGGCGTCGTGGTCTCGAACGGCGTGCCGAGGTTCTTCGTGTACCAGTCCCGCACGATGTCCAGGCCGTCCGGGTTCATCGAGGGCATCAGGATCAGGATGGCGTTTTCGCGGATGCGGCGCGCCTCGTCTTCCTCGGACGCGACCAGCCACCACCCCAGCTCCGGCGTGTGCTGCGCACCGGCCACCTCGTGGCGTGCAGGCCGCCGTCGATCCAGACGATGGCCTTGCCCTCCTTCGCCAGCGCGCGGGCCTTCGGCTCGTCCACCCCGCGGGCGATGGCCAGCTGCCGCGCGATCTCCTGGTACCGCGCACGGTTCTTGATGTTCGCCTCGCTCGAAATGGCGGCCAGGATCATCGGCCGCCCCAGCGTGCTCTTGCCGATTTCCTCCACGACGATCCGGTCGGAGGCGGCGTCGAGCTTGCGGAAGTAGTCCAGGATCTGCTCGTGGCTGGCGAGCTTGTAGTCGTCGCCGGGCGCGAAGCCGAAGACGTCCTTCGGCTCGGGGACGCGCGCGGAAGAGGCTGGCTGGGCGCGTGTCGCAGCGCGGCCCTGCGCGACGAGGGCGGCGGCCGGCACGGCGAGCACCGCGAGGAGGAGGAAGAAGGTGAGCGGGCGGCGGGGCAGCAGGGGCATGGCGTCCTCCGGACTCCTCGAAGCCTACACCGGCCCGGGCAGCCGCGTCCCGAGACGGTGCGCCACACGAGGAGAAAGCGCTACAGCACCCGAAACTGCGGGAGGCGCCTCAGCCCACGGTCGAACGTCACGGTGTGTTCACAGCCCGCGGCTTCGTTGATGCGCCCCACGAGCGCGTCGGCGAAGTCCGCGGAGGTCGTCTTGTAGGCGGGACCGCGGCGCGCACGTGGTCGGCGTGCTCGAGCGTGAAGTCTCCGGTTCGAGCGATCTGCTCCAGCGCCGCGGCGATGACGGCGCGCGGACGCTGGTAGGCGGATTCCAGTACCCAGACCAGTTCGCAGAGCGTGACGGCCGGCAGGAACAGGCCCTCGCCCCGGCTCGCCGCGCCTTCAATAGCTGATGCGGCCGCGCGGGCCTGGGCCGCGTCGTCCTGAACGAGATAGCGGACGAGCACGTTCGTATCGAGACCGATCATGGCCCGCCCGCCCGCTTGCGGATTGCCTCGTGCATGGCGTCCACGCTGACGGGCCGCTGGCCCTTCTTCGCGAGCAGGCCTTTCAGCGCCCCGACCTGGCCCACCGCCGGCTCGATGACGATGGTGCCATCCGGCTGGATGACGAAATCGACGCGGTCGCCGATGTCCACGCCCAGATGCTCGCGGATGACCTTGGGAATCGTCGTCTGACCTTTTGCGGTAATGGTGGAGCTGGGCATGTTCCTTACTTAGTATGAGATTCCTTACCGCATGATACCGCGAGGGACCCATCGACGCCTTCGACCCCGGCGAGGTTCACGTCGCGGCGGGGCAGGTGTCCCGCGCGCGACGGTGAGGCGCGCGAAGTGACGCGCCCGGGGCCGGGGCGCCCCGCTGCCACCGACGGTTGATGCCAGGGCATCACCATGCGTGATGCTATGATGCTTCCATGCGGACCACCGTGACGATTGCCGACGATCTGCTCGAGCGGCTGAAGCGTGAGGCGCGCCGGTCGCGGCGGCCCTTGAGGGCCGTGGTCGACGAGGCCCTCAGGCTCGGCGTGGACCGGCTCAACCCGCCGGCCCGGCGACGGCCGTTCCGCCAGCGGACCTTCCGGATGGGGTACCCGCCTGGCACGCAGCTCGACAAGGCCCTGCAGCTTGCCGCACGACTCGAGGACGAGGAGTTCGCCCGCAAGCTCGCGCTCGTGAGATAGGCACGGTGAAGGTCGTCGACCTCAACCTCCTCCTCTACGCGGTCAACGCCGACGCGCCACACCACGAGCGGGCGCGGGCCTGGTGGGAGGCGGCGCTTGCCGGCGATGAGCAGGTCGGCCTGGCGTGGCCCGTGGTACTCGGGTTCCTTCGGCTCTCGACCCGCGCCGGCATCATGCCGCGGCCCCTCACGACGCGCCAGGCCGTCGACGTCGTGCAGGAGTGGGTGGACCATTCGCAGATCGTGCTGCTGCATCCCGGCGCGGGCCACTGGTCGGTGCTCCGAGGGCTGCTCGAGTCGGCGGGAACCGCCGGCAATCTCACGACCGATGCGCACCTGGCCGCTCTCGCCCTCGAGTACGGCGCGACGCTGTGCTCCACCGACACCGACTTCTCGAAGTTCAAGGGGCTGAAGTTCGTGAATCCGCTCGCCTAGCCTGAGGGACGTCCGCGACTGGCAGCAGGCAGCGTCGAGCTATTCGTCCCTGGCAGCGTGGAGCGGGGGGCGGGCCACGGTGAGCGCGCGCCATCGGGGAGCCGGGGGCCACGCCCGGAACGCGCGCGGGAAAGCCGAGCACGCCGTGCGTGGCGTCGAAGGTCGCGCGCATGGTCCGAGCGGCTGGGCGGCCGCGTGGTGAGCTGTGGAAAGACGCGGATGCGGACGTGCCGCTGAGGAGCCGCAGGTGAGCCGGAGATGGAGGCGTTGTCCCCGGGCTCACGGCCGGTCCGGGCCGTCACTCCGCTTTCAGCGCTTCGATCGGGTCGACGTGCGCCGCACGTCGCGCCGGCAGGTAGGTGGCGACGACGGCCACCGCCGTCAAGCCGGCCGCCACGATGGCGTACGTGGGGGCATCCGTCGGGGCGACGTCCACCAGGAGGCCCGTCATGAGCTCGGTCAGCCAGAACGCGGCGACCAGGCCCGCCGTGACTCCCAGGACCGCCAGCGCGAGGCCTTGTCGGAGGATCATCCCAATCACCGTGCCCGGGTCCGCTCCGAGGGCGATGCGGAGGCCGATCTCGCGAGTGCGCTGGCTGACGGTGTGTGCGATCGCGCCGTAGACGCCGACCGTGGCGAGCATGAGCGCCAGGACCGCCGCCAGGCTCAGCATCACCAGCGTGAAGGCCGTGCGGGCCATCGAGCGGCGCACGATGTCCTGCAGTGTCTCGGCGGTCGTCAACGCCTGCGTCGGTTGAAACGACCAGACGACCTGCTTCACCGCATCGAGGAACTCGGGCGTGCCCACGCGGTCGGACCGTATCGCGTAGCGCATGCTGCGCTGAATGAAGGGTTCCCGACCCATCATGTCGGGCCAGTAGTCCTCGATCAGCATGGGCCAGTAGACGACCGGCACACGTCCCTGCGTCACGCCATCGTCGCGCACCGCACCGACCACGCCGACGATCTCGCGCCAGTTGCCGGGTGCCGTGCCGGTGCCGATCCGTTTCCCCACGGCCTCCGCCGGCGTGTCCCAGTACTCGCGGGCGAAGTCTTCGGTGACCATCAGAACCCGGCGGCGGGCGTGGATGTCGTCCCAGCTCAGCGCACGGCCGGCCACGATCGGGTTGCCGATGGTCTCGAAGTATCCACCGCCGATCCATTTGAATCGACGAATGGGCGGCATCCGCCCGTCGCGCGTCGGGAAGTCCTCGACGTGGATGGGATCGAAACCGCCTCGTCCATCCATGGGAGCCGACGTGGACGGCCCGACCGACGCGACGCCCGGGAGCTCCTCGAGCCGCCGTGCGATGCGCTCGTGCCGCCGCGCGACCTCGCCGGGGTCCTCCGCATCCCGAGCCGGGACGGTCACCGTGACCAGCAGCACGTGAGACGGATCGCGGAAGCCGAGCCGTGCCGAGCGGATGCCCTACACGGTGCGGATCATGAGGCCGGCCGCGACCAGCAGCACCAGCGCCAGGGCAATCTGACCGACGACGAGCGCGTGCCTGGTGCGCTGGCGAGATGGGGCACCGTCCCCGCCGCGCGCCCCTTCTTTGAGCGCCCCGACGATGTCGAGGCGGCCGACGCGGATGGCGGGAAACACGCCGAAGAGGACGCCGGAGAGAAGGGCCAGCGCGAGCGTGAAGCCGAGCACCCAGCCGTCGATCGCCACCGCGTCGAGCCGCGGGAGATCGGCGGGAGCCATCGCGGTGACCAGCCGCAGGCCGCCGTAGGCCAGTGCCACGCCTCCCAGGCCGCCGAGCACGCCGAACAGCATGCTCTCGA
>JADZCN010000098.1 GCA_020851565.1 Acidobacteriota bacterium
GCACCCGTTCGCACCCGCCGCACCCGTTCGCACCCGCCGCACCCGTTCACACCCGCCGCACCCGTTCGCACCCGCCGCACCGGGTCGCACCCGCCGCACCGGTTCGCACCCGCCGCACCCGTTCGCACCCGCCGCACCCGATCGCACCTGCCGCACCCGATCGCACCTGCCGCACCCGATCGCACCTGCCGCACCCGTCACGGAGTCGGCGCCCGCTCCAGTCTGAGGCGCTGGCCAAGGCCGCTCGACACCTTTACCTCGTTGGCGGCGGTCACGATGACCGCCTCAACGTCCGGCAGCCGCTCGACGAGTGCCAGGCCCTCGTCCGGGCCGAGGATGAAGACGCCGGTGGACAGCCAGTCGGCCTGCAGCGCGGACTTCGCGAGGATTGTCACGCTGCGGCAGAGGCGTGCCGGCTGCCCGGTGTCCGGATCCAGCAGGTGGTGGAAGCGCACGCCGTCCTTCTCGAAGAACCGCTCGTAATCGCCCGAGGTCGAGAACGTCTCGTCCGACAGCTCGATGGTGGCGAAACTCTCGCCGTCGGTACCGCGCGGGTCGGCCAGCCCGACGCGCCAGGCCCGGTCGCCCCGGCGTCCCGCGGCGTACAGGTCACCTCCGGCCTGGACGAGGAAATGCTCGAATCCCCGCCCGCGGAGAAGGTCGGCGGCGCGGTCCATCGCGTAACCCTTTCCGATGCCGCCCAGGTGCACGCGGACGCCCGCACGCGTGATCCGTGCCGTGCCGCGCCCTTCGTCCACCTCGACGGCTTCGTAATCCACGAACGGCAGGCGGGCGGCAATCGCCTCGGGCGCCGGCACGCGGTTGTCCTGATCGTGATCGAACTTCCAGATGTCGGAGAGCGCGCCGAAGGTGATGTCGAACTTACCGCCGGTGAGCAGGCCGGCCTCGCGAGCCGCGCGCAGGACGGCCCGCGTATCCGGTCCGACCGGCACGGCCGGCCCGCCCGCCGCCGCGTTCAGGCGCGCGACGTCGCTGCCGGGGCGCCACACGCTCAGCGCCGATTCCAGCCGATCGAACTCGGTGAAGGCCGCCGCAATCGCCGTTGACGCGCCTTCGCGATCCGTCGTCCAGACCGAGATGCGCAGGGTCGAGCCCATCGCCATGCGCACGTCCTCGACGAGGCCGGGCTCGGGCGCCCGGGTGCGGCAGGCCGCCATCGTGGCCAGCAGGGCCACGCCGGTTAGAATCCTTTTGATGCCGGCGGACTCTATGGAAGGCAACGGCAAGGGAGGACATTATGAGCCGCTTTCTGAGCGTGAACGAGCATCCGGTGGAACGGGTCCTGCGCGTGGGCCTGGGGGTGGCGCTGGTCGGCCTGGCGGCGTTCGGCACGATCGGGGTGTGGGGTTACATAGGAGTGGTGCCGATCCTGACGGGCATCGTGGGCAATTGCCCGCTCTACAGCCTCCTGGGGATTTCGACTTGCCCGATGCGGACGCCGGGAGCCTGACCGACGTCGTGCTCCTCGGCGGTTGGCGACGGGCGATCGCGACGCCTTCGACGTGATCGTCGCCAGCCATGGCCCCGGTGTCTCTCGACTCGCGCGCCTGCCCCTGCCGCGCGCAGACGAGGCCGATGATGGGGATGCGACGACAACGTAACGTCGTTGAAACACGAGTGTAACGGTCGCGTAATCTCGAGCTGGGACACTGCTTGGGTGACTCGATATCTCAGCTCCCGGGTGATCCTGACCGCCGCCCTGGCCGCGGCAATGCTCGTGGCCCCGACGGCCCGTGCGTATGCGGGCAACGAGGCCATGCTCAAGCTGCTGCGCATCCTCCGCGATCGCGGCTCCATCACGGCCGAGGAGTACGAGGAGCTCCGCCTCGCGGCCGGTCAGCCGGAGACGTCGTCGGCGCCTGTCGCGGCGGCCATCGAAACGCCGCGCGCGGCGCAGGCGCCGGCGGCCGCGCCCGTCCTGCCCGCGACGACCGAGGCCTTGGCCACGCGCGTGCAGGCCCTCGAGGCGCAGGTGGCAAAGCAGGACACGGAGATCGTGCGCAAGGCGCTGGCCAACAAGTGGTACGAGCGGATCGGCCTGCGCGGGTACACGCAGTTCCGCTTGAGCAAGGCCGCCGACTCGGAGAGCGGGCCGGCCGTCGAGGTACCGGCGGATCGGTCCGTGAACGACAACGAGTCGTTCGTCATCCGGCGTGGGCGGTTCGTCTTCAGCGGCGACGCGACCGAGCGCCTGGCCATCTACGCGCAGATGGACTTCAACGGATCCACGGGCGCGGCCGACTACTCGCTGCAGATGCGCGACCTCTATGCGGACATCGCGCTCGACAAGGCCAAGGCCTTCCGCGTGCGGCTCGGACAGTCGAAGGTGCCCTTCGGGTGGGTGAACCTGCAGTCGAGCCAGAACCGCGCGGCGCTCGAGCGGCCCGAGGCGATCAACAGCGCCGTGGAGGGCGAGCGCGACTACGGCGCGTACCTGATGTGGGCGTCGCCCGAGGCCCGGCGCCGCTTCCGGGACCTGGTCGGTCAGGGGCTCAAGGGCTCCGGTGACTACGGTGTCGTGGCCGTCGGCGCCTACAACGGCCACGGGTTGAATCGCTCCGACGCCAATGGCGATCCGCACTGGGTGGCGAGGGCGAGCTATCCGTTCAAGCTGGCGAGCGGCCAGTACTTCGAACTGGGTGTGCAGGCCTACAAAGGCCGGTTCGTGCCGGCCACCACGACGATTGCGGTCGACGGCGCCACGCTCACCCCTGGACGGGATGCCGGAGGCGTCACCGACGAGCGCGTCGGCGTGTCGGCCGTGTGGTATCCGCAGCCCTTCGGCGTCGAGGCGGAGTGGAACTTCGGCCGCGGCCCGGAATTGAGCGACGATCTCCGGACGATCGACGTGCGCTCGCTCCAGGGCGGGTACGTGCAGGCGAGCTACCGTCGGACCGGCACGGCCCTCGGCACCGTGTTTCCGTTCGTGCGGTGGAACTACTACGACGGCGGCCGCAAGTTCGCCCGCAACGCGCCGCACCTGAAGGTGAACGAGGTGGACTTCGGCCTCGAGATGGCAAAGTGGTCCGAGGTCGAGCTGGCGATGATCTACACACGCACGTTCACGCGCACACGGACGAGCGCGTTCCCGTACACCGACTCCAAGGGCATCAACAGGCTCGGCGTTCAGGTGCAGTGGAACTACTGAACGCAGATTGCGCAGATTACGCAGATGGCGCAGATAAGGCTCACGAGATCGGAGCGGCTGACGCGTCCCCTGTGAGCGGACGGCATCCGCGGCACACCGGCCCCTGAGGCCCTGAGCTGACGTGGGCGAGGCTTTCTGCCGAGCGACCTGCGTGCCGGTGACCCTGCCTTGTCTGCGCCATCTGCGTCCATCTGCGGCCCTGCGCCATCGGCGTTATCTGCGCCATCTGCGTCGCGGCAACCCGGCGCCATCTGGACCCATCTGCGGCTCCCCCGCATCTGTGTCTACAATCGGATGGTGCGTATACGTCGGCTCATCAGCGTCTTGTCGACGTGCGGGCTCCTGGCCTGCGCGGATGCCTCGACATCCTCTTCCCCTGCCGCCCCTGTGCCGCAGGCCGATCGGCCGCCGCTCCAGATCTCGGCGGAGGGACGAGGCGCGGCGTTTCGCGCCGTGCTCGGTGAGGGCGATGCTGCGCTGGGAATCCGGACCGTGGTTGAGCGAAGGCAGCTCGAGTCGTTGTACGGCGTGGCGGAGCCCGCGTTCCTCTGGGTGGACGAGACAGGGCAGCCCAGCCAGGCCGCGCGCGAGGCGCTGGCGTGGCTCGCGGATGCGGCGTCGGAAGGGCTCGATCCGGATGATTACGCCGCGCCTGAAATCGAGCGGGTCGCCAGGGGGCACGAGGGCGAGGGTGTGCCCGAGGTGACGATGCTCGCGCGCTTCGACGCGCGCCTGAGCCTGGGCCTGCTGCGCTACTGGCGCGACCTGCACCTCGGGCGGGTCGATCCGCGCGCGGTTGGCTTCCGCATGAACGCGCCCACCGACGATCATGACTTTGCGGCGATGCTCCGGGAGGCGCTGGTCGCGAACCGGCTGGGCGGCGCCACCGAGGAGCTCAGGCCGCCGCTGGCGCTCTATCGGGGGCTCGTGGCCGCGCTGGCCATGTACCGGCGGCTGGCCGCGGCCGATGCCCACCCATTGACGCTTGCGGTCCCCAGGGTATCGGTGAAGCCGGGGGCGCCATTCGATGCCGTCGGTCCGCTCGTCGAGCGGCTGCGCCTGTTGGGCGACCTGCCCGCCGAGGCTCCCGCACCCGTGGACACGGCCGTTTACGATGGCGCGGTCGTGGAGGGCGTCAAGCGATTCCAGGCGCGGCACGGCCTCGAGCCTGACGGGGTGCTGGGCCGATCGACCGTCGCCGCGCTGAACGTGCCGCTCGACCAGCGCGTCGCGCAGCTCGAGCTGGCCCTCGAGCGTCTCCGCTGGCTTCCGCACCTGCGCGCGGACGGCTTCCTGGCCGTCAACATCCCGATGTTCAGGCTGTGGGGCTGGGGCGCGGTCCCGCCGGACGGCATGCCCGCCTTCGACATGGCCGTCATCGTCGGGAAGGCGCTGAACACGCAGACGCCGGTGTTCGTGGAGGAGATGCGCCACATCATCTTCCGGCCCTACTGGAACGTGCCGCGCTCGATCCTGCGGGGCGAGGTGCTGCCGGCCATGGCACGCGACCCGAAGTACCTGGCGCGCAACGACATGGAGATCGTGGCGGGCGAGAGCGACGAGGCGCGGCGCGTAGCGGCGGACGAGGAGGGCGTGGCCGGCCTTCGCGACGGCCGTTACCGCGTGCGGCAGCGTCCCGGCCCGAAGAACTCACTCGGGCTCGTGAAGTTCGTCTTTCCCAACGACGAGAACGTGTACATGCATGGCACGCCTGCCGTGTCCCTCTTCGGTCGCCCGCGGCGGGACTTCAGCCACGGCTGCATCCGCGTGGAGGACCCGGTGAAGCTGGCCGAGTGGATGCTGCGCGATCAGCCCGAGTGGACCCGCGAGCGAATCCTGGAGGCGATGAACGGCGACCGATCGGTGCAGGTGAAGCTGACGCGCCCGGTGCAGGTGGTGCTGTTCTACCTGACGGCGGTCGCCATGCCGGGCACCGGCGACGTGCGCTTCGCAGACGACATCTACGGTCACGACCGACGCCTCGCGCGTGCCCTCGCCGACCGCTGAGAACCCGAGAACCCGCGAACCCGAGAACCTCAGACCCCTCGCCCTACCACCGCCTGACTCGTCCCGTATCCACGTGAACGAAGTTGGAGCTGGGGTAGTAGCCCACCCCGCCGCGGCCCGCGGCGAGCGCCGCCTGGCGCAGCTTCGGGAGCGGCACGTCGGCCAGGCGGATGTCGATGGCCTGGCCCATCATGTGCAGGCTGCGGCCGGCCACGCCCTCGCTGCGGCTGCGCAGCATGGCATTGGTCTTCGGCGAGCGGTATCCGGAAATCACCTGGAAGGGGCGGCTGGTCTCGGTGAGGCGCGTGAGCCCGTGCAGCAGATCGAGCAGGCCCTGGTCGATCGGGTGGACGTCGCCGGTGCGGAAGTCGCGGAGGACCTGGTTGACGGTGGCCAGTGCGTCGGGGAGGTAGCGGCTGCCCTGGGCGTACTCCACGGTGAGCTTCTCGCCGGTATGGGTGTGCACGAACTTCAGGGCACGGGTGCCGTCGGCGGCGGCAAGAAGCGCCTGCGGGCGCGCGAGGACGGGCACGGCGGCCGCGAGCGTGGCCACGAACTGTCGGCGACACATCGAGCGCATGAAGGACTCCCTCACTTGAAACGACACCCCGGCCATGCAGCCGACAGCGGCCTGGACCAGAGGCTTCGTGGATTGTACCGGGGACGCCAGATTATAGCACCGTGGCGCGAGCCGTCCCGGGCCTGCGATCGGGGACCCGGACCTGCTATCTTGGTAAGTTCGTGACTGCCGCCACACAGACGTCCGAGGCCATCGCACGCGAGGTCGCCCGCCGGCGCACCTTCGCCATCATCTCGCACCCCGACGCGGGCAAGACCACGCTCACCGAGAAGACGCTGCTGTACGCGGGCGCCATCGAGCTGGCGGGCGCCGTCCGCGGCAAGAAGGCGCAGCGGCACGCCGTGTCCGACTGGATGGACATCGAGCGCGAGCGGGGCATCTCCATCACGTCCGCGGCGCTCGAGTTCGACCTGTTCGACCACCGCGTGACGCTGCTCGACACGCCCGGCCACCGCGATTTCAGCGAGGACACGTACCGCACCCTCCTCGCGGTGGACAGCGTGGTCATGGTGATCGACGCGGCCAAGGGCATCGAGAGCCAGACGCGCAAGCTGTTCGAGGTGGCGCGGCAGCGCCGCCTGCCGATGCTGACGTTCGTGAACAAGCTGGACCTGCCCGCGCGCGACCCCCTGGAGCTGCTGGACGAGATCGAGCGCGTGCTGGGCGTGGCCGCCGTGCCGATGAACTGGCCCATCGGCACCGGCGATCGGTTCCGCGGCGTGTACGACCTGCAGCGCGACGAGGTGCTCTTCTACGAGCGCACGGGCGGCGCGCGCCGTGCGCCCGTGGCCGTGGCCAGCGCGGACGATCCGCGCCTGACCGATCTCATCGGCGAGGAGCGCCGCGGTGAGCTGCTCGAGGCCGTGCACCTCCTCTCGGCCGCGGGCACGCGCTTCGACCGCGAGGCGTACCTGGCGGGCCGCCAGACCGCCGTGTTCTTCGGGTCCGCGCTCTCGAACTTCGGTCTCGAGACCTTCCTCGCCGCGCTCGTGGACCTGGCGCCGCCGCCGCAGCCACGCGAGAGCGACATCGGCCTCATCGACCCGGCCTCCACCGACTTCAGCGGCTTCATCTTCAAGATCCAGGCGAACATGAACCCGCGGCACCGCGACCGCGTGGCCTTCGTGCGGGTCTGCTCGGGCGTGCTCACGAAGGACATGCTCGTGACCAACGCGCGGCTCGACGCGCCGGTCCGCCTGTCGCGGCCCAGCCGCTTCTTCGGCCGCGATCGGGAGACCGTGGAGAGCGCCTACCCGGGCGATGTCGTCGGGCTGGTGAACCCGGGGCGCTTCGCCATCGGCGACACCCTCTACACCGGCACGCGCGTGAGCTATCCGCGCATCCCGCACTTCCCGGCGGAGTTCTTCGGGGCCATGCGCCTGCGCGACGTCAAGTTCAAGCAGTTCGACGAAGGCGTCCGCCAGCTCGAGGAGGAGGGGCTGATGCAGGTCGTGTTCCCCATCTACGGCAAGCGCGAGCCCATTCTCGGCGTCGTCGGCGCCCTGCAGTTCGACATCGTCGAGGCGCGCATGAAGAACGAGTATGGTGTGGCGTGCCAGGTGGACAAGCTGCCGCACATCGCCGCGCGGTGGATCGAGAACGACACGGGCGCACGGCTGAAGCTGCCGCAGGGCGTGCTGGAGACGGTGGATCGCGACGAGCGGCGCGTCCTGCTCTTCCAGTCGGAGTGGGAGATGCAGTACACGCAGCGGGAGAACCCGTCGCTCACGCTGCTCGCCGTCGCCTAGCAGGCGCACTCCTCACCAGGATCGCGCGCCGTCTCCCTCTGCGCATCTGCGGCCTCCGCGCCATCTGCGGCCTCTGTGCAATCTGCGGCCCATCTGCGGCCACCGCGTCATCTGCGGCCCATCTGCGTCAGAATTTCCACGTCGCGTTCATGAACACGTTTCGCCCGGGCTCGGCCACCCTCATCCCTGAGCGGAACGGATCCCGCTGATAGGACAGGTGCTCGACGTAGTACCGATCCAGGAGATTGGCGACACCCACGCTCACCGCGAAGGCCCCGGCGCGCACGCCGGCGTGCACGTTCAGCACGAAATAGGACGGCGTCTCGGCCTCGCCAAGCGAGGTGTCCACCTTCCGCTGCGCGGCGCTGCCGATGCCACCCAGCTCGCCAAAGGCGCGGCCGTTGTCGAAGCGGACGCGGGCCTGGGCGCGAAGCGGCGGCATCTCCGCGAGGTTGTTCCCCGTGGCGTCCGGGAGGGCCGCCTGCGTGAACGTGCCTCGCGTGTAGGAGACATCGCCGGAGAAGGAGACGTTGGCGTGCAGCCGCGTGGAGCCGGTGACCTCGAACCCGCGAAGCAGGGCGTCCACGTTGGCGAACGACCGCGCGGTCGTGTTCATCACGCCTGGCACCATGGCCAAGCGCCGCGCCATGTAGACCGCCACGTAGTTGTCCACGCGGTTGACGAAGGCGTTCACCGACAGCGAGTGCCCGCGGCCGTCGAACGTGACCGAGCCGTCGACGCCGGTGTTGCGCGTGGGCTCGAGGCCGGGGTTGCCCACCCAGTCGGTGCCCATGCGCCGCAGGCCGAAGAAGCGCTCGTTCCCCTCGGCCACGCGCGCGTTGTGCCCCACGCCCCCGGCCAGCTGCACCGCCGGCGTTGCGCGGTAGGTCACCTTCACGCGGCCTGCCGGCAGCACGTCGGTTCGCGACGTGGCCGTGGTGGCGTGATAGGCGGTGAAGAGCGCCAGGTTGGCCTTCTGCGAGTCCGCAGCGGACCGGATGTGGTCCAGCCGGCCCCCGACGTCGAGGGCGGCCCGTGTCCCCAGCGCTCGCTGGTGCTCGGCGAAGAGGCCAATCGTGTCGATGTTGACGTCGGGGATCGAGTACTGCGAGGCGTACGCCATGCCTGCCATCTGGGTGGTCGTCTGCCAGTTCCTGCGGAAGGCCTCCGCGCCCACCGTGGTGCCGCCGGCAACCTGGGCCTCGGCGCGGGCGCCAAAGGTGTTCGTCGCCGCATCGGTGCCCATCGAGTAGCCGCGCGCGGTCGCCGCAGAGGACACGCGGAGCTCGTCGGTCATCCAGTGGTCCACTCGGCTCCAGTACACGTCGGCCCGGATGGCCGACACGCGGGCACCCGACCGCGGCTGTTCGAGGCGGAGCGCGGCCCGGTCAGCGTTGTCGTACACCGCGTCCATCTGGAGGTACGGGTAGAGCATGTGGTCCGCCATCTGGCGCGTGTAGCTGGCCTCGAGTTGCCCGCCGCCCGACAGCCGCCAGGCGGTGCGCCCCCACGCCGTGGAGGCCCTGAATGCCTCCGAGTCCACTTCGCCGGGCTTGTAGTTCGCCACCGCCGTGAACAGGTTCCCGCGGCCATCGGTATACGGATCCGAGCGGCGGAACGAGTAGCCGCCCAGGACGGCAAGGCGCGGTCCCGCGTAGGACGCCGTACCCGACGGGTTCACGAACCCGAACGATCCCAGCGACAGCGACGGCGATGCGTGCCACCCGTCCGCCGGCCTGCGCGTGACGATGTTCACGAGGCCGCCCAGGCTGCCCTGGTAGCGGACGTCGAAGGGGCCCTTGCCGACCTCGACCCGCTCGACCTCGGAGAAGTCCACGTGAAACGCGGGAGGATCCATGCGATTCGGGCAGGCGCCGTACACGCGCTGGCCGTCGATGAGCACGTTCAGGTCGCGGCTCTGCAGCCCGCGCAGCACCACGTCGCTGGCGATGGCGCCCTTCCGGAGCCGCCAGACGCCCGCCGTCTCCGCCAGCGCCTCGCCCACGTCGCGCGCTGGGCTCTCGCGGACCTCGGTCGCTTCGAGGCTGTCGCGCGGCATGGCGGCGGCCACCGTGACGTGCTCGCTCACGGCGGCGGGCGCCAGCGTGATCGTCACGCGATGAGTGGCGCCGGCCGGCACCACGACGGCGGAGACGATGCGGTGCTCGAACCCCGGGGCGTCGATGTGGATGTCGTACGCGCCGGCCAGGAGATTGTCGAACAGGAAGGTACCCAGTTCGTTGCTGGCGCCGCGCACCACGCGCCCCGACTCCAGGTGCGTGAGCGCGATGCTCGCCATCGGCAGGCGGGCGCCGTCGTGCGATGTGATGGTGCCCGCGATGGACGCGGTGCTGGGCTGGGCAAGCGCAAGAGCGGGGACGAGCACGCACACGACGGCCATGGCCGCGTGGCGGCCCAGAGCGCGGGACATGGGACTGCCTCCTGGGGACAACTCCGAATGTAGAACGCTCGTTCAGGCCTGTCGATGCGACACGTTGTCGCAGACGCGGAGGGGCCGCAGATGGACGCAGAAGGGCCGCAGATGGACGCAGATGGACGCAGAAGGGCCGCAGATGAACGCAGATGGACGCAGAAGGGCCGCAGATGAACGCAGATGAACGCAGATGGGCCGCAGATGAACGCAGATGAACGCAGATGGGCCGCAGATGAACGCAGATGGGCAGACGGGAAGAACGACGCAGGGACGCGCACTAACAGAGTCGGCGGTGTCAGGAATGCTGTGTGTGAGGCGCCCAGCCAGTGATGCGTGTGGGCGCTGTGGGCGCGTTCTGTGCGTCCACGGGGACGGCAGCGTCCATGCGCCCGTGCATTCTACGCCTGCGAGAGCGTGACCCGGTCCTCGTAGAGGATCGCAAACTGCCGCATCGCCATTTTCCAGGAGCGGTCGCCGCGCTTCCAGGTGGCCGTGATGTTGCGCAGCGCGAGCCAGAGCAGCTTGGTGGCGGCTTCATCCGTGGGAAAGTGGCCGCGCGTCTTGATGATTGTGCGCAGTCGCGCATGGGCGCTCGCCAACGCGTGGGTGGTGTACAGCACGCGGCGACTGGTCAGGACCGTCTTGCCGGTCGTGCCGTTGCGAGGGTTGGTCGTCTCGCCCGGCTTGACGCCCCCGGGGGGATACCCCAGATGGTGGGTCAGCTCGCCGCCGAGCGCGCGCTCGATAATCGCCTTCTTGAATCGGCGGACGGCTCCAACAGAGTCGGTCGATCTGCTCTATCTTCCAATCTGCGTCATCTGCGTCATCTGCGGCCCTTCTGCGGCCCTTCTGCGTTGTCTTTGTTCGACTGCCGTTACCTGCGGCCCATCCACGTCCGGAGTTCGTCCTCGCTGAACGCCGCCAGGAAGTACGGCTCGGCCTCGAGCATCGTCGTGATGTCCTTCCAGGTGAGGCCCAGGGCGCGGAGGCGTTCGGCGTCCATGAAGATCTGGCTGTTGGCCGCGTCGCCGTAGTACGTGACCAGCTTCCTCTCGGTCGGGTCGAAGCGGTCGTGGATACGGGCGACGATGTCCTCGGTGTAGTGCCGCCGGCCCGCCTCCGGCTCGGCCGGCATGCCGTGATCCGCCGTGATAGCGAGCAACCGGCCGTTCGGGCCGGCCTTGCGGTCGAGGACTTCGAGCAGACGCGCGACCTGGCGATCGAGCTCCGCCATCTCCTCGCGCATCTCGGGGGCATCCGGGCCGTAGGCGTGTCCCACGTAGTCGGGACCCTTCATGTTCACGAACAGGAGATCGGTGATGTCGTCCGCCCCGAACGCCTCTCGCGTGGCGACTTCCACCAGGGCTTGGCCCTCGAAGCGCTGGAAGAGGCTCGACGCGCGGAACTTCGACGGATCCGAGATGTCGTGGCCCATCCACGTGCCGCCCGCCTCGGTCCAGAAGGCCTTGCCGTTGATGGCCTTCAGGTAGTCGGGCATCGCGTAGCACTCCGGGTTGGTTTCCCACCCCGCGTCCCGCGTGCTGTAGCTGGCCGCGATGATCTTGCGACCGTTCACCAGGCAGGCGCCGCGGCCCACCAGGCCCGCCGTGGCGCGGATGGCGCCCCCCTGGCCGACGATGATGGCCTTGCCGTCGGTCGTCAGGTTCCACACGTCGGCAAGGGTCAGTGCCATCAGCTCCCGTGGGTCCAGCGCCGCGTACGCGGGCTGCGGGCGCCGGGTCACCCGGTTGAAGATCGTGTTGGCCGCCAGCCCGTGGATGCGCGGGTCGGTGCCGGTGCCGATCGTCGCGTGGCCGACGCTCGTGAGGGTGGGCAGGTAGTCGATGCGCGTGTTCGAGAACCACGCGCCCTCGCGGCGCAGGCGCGTCAGCGTGGGCATCACCTCGGCGTAGGTATCGAAGTAGTCGGCGCGCATGCCGTCGACAACGAGCAGCGCGACGACACGCGGGCGCCGCGAGGTGTCGATGGCCTGGCTCAGCACGCGGCCGGTCATGGAGGCCATGGGAGGCGCTCCGATCGCCGCCCCGAGCGTGGGCGCGACGTCCTGCTGGCGCGTGGGCTCGCGGTACTCGCCCGGCCTGACGAACGGGGCGCCGTGCAGCAGCAGCGGGATGTGCGCGTCGGCGTCCCACGGCGAGCCGTGCATGAAGCCGTACAAGGGATCGCGGTCGGTGATGACGTCACCCTCGCGAGGCACGACGAAGATCTGGCCGCTTCGGCCGGGGTAGTAGCCACGGGCGAACATCTGCAGCCACCGTTCCCGCTCGGTGGCGGGCTCGCGGTCGGCGGCGAGGCCCGGCGCGGGAGCCGTCGTTGGCGGCGGCGAAGTCCGGGGAGCGGTGGCGCACGCGTCGAGTGCGAGAAGCAGTGGAAGGGCGGCCACCAGGTGGAACGCACCATGTCGGGTCGGGATCGGCATACGATGGGAGGAAGGAACCAGCCTGAAACGTATCATGCCTGGTTCCGTGCGAGGTGACGCGGTGATGAAGAAGCCATTCGGGCGGCAGGCGGGGTTGCTGGGCGTGGGAGCGTTGCTGGTGGGCGCGGTCGTTGGCGCCTCGGCCGGCGCGGTACAGCCTGCGCGCTCGGTGAACGACGGCGTGTACACGGCCGCACAGGCCGAGCGGGGCGGGAAGATCTTCGAGAAGACGTGCACCGCCTGCCACGACACCGCGCGGTTCACCGGCGCAGAGTTCACCTCCGCGTGGACCGGGTTGCCCTTGAAGGGCTTGTTCGACGCCGTGCAGACGATGCCCGAAGACAACCCGGGCAGCCTCCCACCCCAGGACTACGCGGATGTCATCGCGTTCTTCCTGCAGTTGAACGAGTACAAGCCCGGCGAGAGCGAGCTCGAGGGGACCGCGGAGGCCATGGGCGCCATCGCCATGGAGGCCCGCAAGCCCTGACGCCCGGCGGTTGAGGTAGAATCGGCCAACGGTCCCGCCTGCGGACCGACACATGGCCGACCCAACATCCGGCGCGGCGTCCTCGGCACGCCTCGATCGGCTGTACGCAGGTGCCCTGGCGCTGGCGGATTGGCTGAACGCTCACCGGTGGGCGGTGCTGGCCTCTGGCGCGCCGGCGGTCCTGCTCGCCATCGTCGCCATCAACCAGTTCGTCCTGCTCGGCTTTCCCAACTCCGGCGACGAGTACGTCTACCTCTATCAGGCCGAGACGATGGCGGCGGGGCGCCTTTGGAACCCGGCCCCGGCGCCTGCGGAACTCTTCCAGTTCAACTACATCGTCCAGGAGCCCGGACGGGCCTACGGGAGCTTCCCGTTCGGGTGGCCCCTGATGCTCGCACTCGGTCTATCGCTGGGGCTGCCGGCCTGGCTGGTAAATCCGCTGCTCGGCACCCTCACGCTGGGCCTCATCTGGTGCCTCGGGGCACGCCTCTACAGCCCGCGAGTGGGCGTGCTGGCGGCCGTAGTGGTCGGCTTGACGCCATTTTTCCTGTTCAACGCGGCTTCGTATTTCTCTCATACCGCGTGTGGGGCGTTGCTCCTGGCCGCCGCCTGCGTGGCGGCCAGGCCCGATCGCTCGCCGGCCTGGGTGCCGCTGGCGGTGGGCCTGCTGGTGGGGTGGGCCGTCGTCACGCGCTATTTCACCGGCGCGGTCTGCGCGGTGCCCGTCGTCGTGCTGCTCCTGCGCTCCGGCGTCTCTCGTCCCCGGACCCTGCTGCTCTTCGCGCTGGGCGGGCTGCCGTGGCTCGCCGCACTGCTGGCCTACAACCAGGCCCTCACAGGCAGCCCGTGGCGGCTGACGCTGACGCCGATCACGGTGTCGCTCTGGTTCAGGGACGGCTTCCTGCTCCGGGGCGCCGACATCCTCGCGAGCCACATCGCCCGTCACCTGCTCTGGACCCCGCCGGCGCTGCTCGTTGCGTACCTGGTGTATCTGCGCGCCGCGCCACGCGAGCTGCGACGAGGCGCCGTGGAATGGGCGCTCATCCTCATGGTGGCGACGATGTACTTCTATGTGGAGCGCGGGGGCAATCAGTACGGGCCGCGGTTCCATTACGAGGCGTTCCTGTTCCTGGTGCCCTTCGTCGCCGCCAACGTATTTCGGCGCGTGTCGCTCGGCGGCGCACCGCGTCTCGACCGCCTGGCCTTTGGCGCCGTCGCGGCCAGCGTGGCAATCATGCCCGTCTCATTCGCGGTGCACGCCGCGCTCGAGCGCGAGGTGATCCGCGAGCGCTCGGACATCTATGCCGATGCGAGGGCCGCACGGCTCAGCAACGCGCTGGTGCTGGTCGGCGGCCGCGTCGGCAGCGACCGGTCGATGGCCGCCCGGGACCTGACTCGCAACGGCATCGACTACAACGCGAGCGTGCTCTACGGCCTGGACCCCGGAGCCGCCGCGCAATGCCTGCCGGGCGCCCGGCTGCCGGGCCGCACGACGTACCTCTACGTGTGGGACGACGCGAAGGAGAACGGCGAGCTGAAGCCGGTCACCTGCGCCGCGCCGGCCAGACCCTCCGCGGCCGCTCCGGCGATGCCCGCGGCCGCACCCGCCGCCCGCCGTGGGTAGTGGCGGACCTCCGCAACCCCACCGGAAGGCTGCCTGCCGGGTGACCTATGTTCGTGCGGCCCTCGACTTCGCACGCTCGTGCCTGTGCTCTTCCGAGGCAGACCGCTCGGAAACCGGTTCGTGTCACGGTTGGAAGCGTTCTTGCTAATGGTGGGCACCGTGGCGATCAGGTTCACTCCGCAGGAGACTGCCTTCATGCGTATTCGACTGTCCCCCTTTCTCACTCTCGCACTCGCGTTTGCGTTGAATGCGTTCACAGCGACCAGCGCGGCTGCCGTCACCCTCGGCGTCACCGCGCAGGGGGTGTGCCTTCCGAACGGTCTCGGCGTTCAGGTGACGGTCACCTCCGACGCCCCGGTGGGCTTTTTCAACCACAGCCTCGTGATTCTCTTCAACTCCATCCAGGTGGGCGGCCCGTATACGCTGGCAGGTGGCGGCTCGGTGACCGACACGTTCGCAGTGGTCGGTTCGGCGGGCGACACCGTGAGCGTGACCGCGACGGTGCCCCAGGAATGGGTGGACGCCAGCGGCAACGTCGTGGGCCGGGGCGGGAAGAGCGCGGCCACGACGGCGACGCTGCCCGGCAACTGCGGCCCGCCCGAGGTTCCCGGCGTGGGCCGTTTCACGGGCGGTGGCAATACCATCGACACCGCCTCGGGTCTCAAGATGACCCGCGGCTTCACCATCCACTGCGACCTGCTCCTCTCGAACAACCTCGAGATCAACTGGCCTGGCACGGGTCGGCAGAACCAGTTCCACATGCTGCAGCACACGGAGGCGCAGTGCACGGACGATCCGGCCATCGACCAGCGGCCGCCCCGAGCCCCGGTGGACCGCATCGACGGCGTGGGCACCGGCCGCTACAACGGCCAGCCGGGCTACACGGTGTACTTCACCCTCGTCGATGCCGGCGAGCCCGGCACTGCGGACCAGATTGGCTTCCGCGTGGTGGGCCGCGGCGGCAACGAGGTCCTGAACATGCCGCTCCAGAACATCACGGGCGGCAACGTGCAGGCTCACTACGATCAGCCGCACCGCCAGCGGCCCTGACGGTTGCCCGGCCCGCCGGCTCCCCCGGCGGGCACGTGCAGGAAGGGCGGCGCCCCGGCATTCGGGGTTCCGCCCTTTCGTTTGTACCCCCGCGCTATAATTCGCTGTTTATTCCAGCCGGAGGCATCGCGGACCGTGCAGCCCGCTCGTGAGGGGCGGCGCCGGGGGCGCCGGCTCACTGAAGGAGCATGCGAGTGGCGAAGATCAAGGTCAAGAACCCCGTCGTCGAGATGGACGGCGACGAGATGACGCGCATCATCTGGCAGAAGATCCGCGAAGAACTCATCCTCCCGTACCTCGACATCGACCTGAAGTACTTCGACCTCGGCATCGAGTCACGCGACGCCACGGGCGACCAGATCACGATCGACTCGGCCAATGCCACGAAGCAGCACGGCGTGGCCGTCAAGTGCGCCACCATCACGCCGGACGAGGCGCGCGTCAAGGAGTTCGGCCTCAAGCAGATGTGGAAGTCGCCGAACGGGACGATCCGCAACATCCTGGACGGCACCATCTTCCGCGAGCCCATCGTCTGCCGGAACGTGCCGCGCCTGGTGCCCCACTGGGACAAGCCGGTGGTGGTCGCCCGCCACGGTTTCGGCGATCAGTACCGCGCGCAGGACTTCCACTTCCCGGGCGCCGGCACCATCAGCATCAGCTGGACGCCGGAGGGCGGCGGCGAGCCCATCAGCCGCGAGGTCATCAAGACGAAGGGGAGCGGCATCGCGATGGGGATGTTCAACCTCGACGCCTCCATCGAGGGCTTCGCGCGCGCGTGCTTCACCTACGCGCTCGGCCGCAACTACCCGGTGTACCTCTCGTCGAAGAACACCATCCTCAAGGTGTACGACGGCACCTTCAAGAACACCTTCCAGCGTGTGTTCGACGAAGAGTTCAAGGCGAAGTTCGACGCCGCCGGGCTCACCTACGAGCATCGGCTCATCGACGACATGGTCGCCTCGAACCTGAAGTGGAGCGGCGGCTACCTGTGGGCGTGCAAGAACTACGACGGCGACGTGCAGTCGGACACGGTGGCCCAGGGCTACGGCTCGCTCGGCCTGATGACCTCCGTGTTGACGTCGCCGGACGGGAAGACCGTGGAGGCCGAGGCCGCGCACGGCACGGTGACCCGCCACTACCGGATGCACCAGCAGGGCAAGCCGACGTCCACGAACCCGATTGCGTCCATCTACGCGTGGACGCGCGGCCTGCAGTACCGCGGCAGGTTCGACGACACGCCGGACGTGGTCCGCTTCGCGGAGACGCTGGAGAAGGTCTGCGTGGACGTGGTGGAGTCGGGGCGCATGACGAAGGACCTGGCCATCCTCATCCGGCCGGATCACCCGTACCTGACGACCGATGAGTTCCTCGGCGCGATCAACGAGGAACTCCGCAGCCGCGTCGCGCAGTAGATGCCGGGCGGCGGCGGAGAGGCCGCCGCCGGCGGGTCATCCCGCACGCGCCGGCCTGGCTCCTGTGGGCGTCACGCACGCAGGCATCTGGTGCATACTGCGCCTGTCATGAGGCGCACGACGACGGCCGCCGGATGCGTGGTCCTGCTGCTGGCCACGGCCGGGCACCCTGGCGCCCGAGCCCGGCAACCCACCTTCTCGACGGGGGTGGATCTGGTGACGGTCGGCGTGACCGTCACCAACCGGACACTGGACCGCTATGCCGAGGATCTGACGGCAGCCGACTTCCAGGTCTGGGAGGACGGCCAGCCCCAGGCGGTCGCCCTGCTGACGCGCGAGCGACGGCCGGTCAGCCTGTGCCTGGTGCTCGACGGCTCAGGCAGCATGGCGTTCGAGTTCAGGCGACAGCTGGCCCGGGCGGCGATGGACGCGCTCGTCGAGGGCCTCGAGCCCGGCGACCAGGTCGCGGCGGTCGTGTTTCGCGACGCGGTGGACGTGCGCCTCCCGTGGACGCGCGCCGCCGACGCGCGATCGATCGACTGGCACGACGCCTCGACAGGGGGCACCTCGCTCTTCGACGGCGTGCGCGCCGGCCTGGCGCTACTCGAGCAGGCGTCCAACCCGCGCCGCGCCATCGTGGTGGTCACCGACGGGATCGAGAACAGCAGCCGGATATCGCTCGGGAACCTCGCGACCACCAGGCAGCAGAGCGAAGCCGTGGTGTACGCCTTCGGCATGAGCGCGCAGAGCACCGACGAGTCCGGGCGGTCGACGACGAGGCTGCTCGACCCGAAGCTGGAGACGCCCTGGATTGCCCAGCCGTCGGCACCTGGACCGGCCGCGCAGTCGGATACCCTGAACCGGCTCGTCGGAGACTCAGGCGGCACGCTGACGCGCATCAGCTCGGGGGCCGAAGCCGTCCAGGCGGCGCGCAACGTCGTGGCCGACCTGAGGTACCAGTACACGCTGGGCTACACGCCGACTCGCCCGATGGACGGACGGTATCGTCGGATGAAGGTCGCCGTCACCCGGCCCGGGCTCCACGTCCGCCATCGCGGTGGCTACCTTGCGATGCCGCGAAACCCGGCGGTGACTGTCACGCCACCGACGGCGACGCTGCCTCCCGCCCCGGTGTCGACGCCGGCGTCCGATGGGCGACCGCCCGCCGGTGCCACGGATCGTGTTGCGGCGTCACCTTCCGATCGTCTTGCAGCGGCGGAGGCGTATCGCCCCGCGTACGAGGCGGCGGTGAGGAGCGTCCGCGCCTCGCGTGGCTTCGCCGAGGCGTACGGCCTGATCGGCGCCTGGGATCGCGACGAGCTGTCGGCGGCCGTGGCCTCGGTGTCGCGGCGGTCCGATCCGGATCTCCTCGAAGCGGCCGCCCTCTTCCACCTCGAACTCGCGGCGGCGGGCGCGCCGGGGTCTCCCGATGACGCGTGGTACCACATCGGGCTCGGCGAGCGCCTGCTGGCCGAGCGGGTGGCCAGCCCGGAGCCACTGGCAGCTGCGTTCGCCTCCCGCTGGTACGCGGCGGGGGCGTCCGTGTTCCTCGCACAGTCCGACACGGTCAGGGCGCGGACCGTCGTCGATCACGGGCTCGATCGCGTGCCGGACCAGGCGCACCTGCACTTCATGGCCGGTCGCATCGATGACATCGAGGCGCTGCGCTTCGACGAGGACCGTGGCGCGAGCGACGATGAGCGCGTGAGGCTGAACCTCGAACGACGAACGCGCCTGGCCCTGGCCGAGCGCGCCTACCAGGCGGCGCTCAGGCTCGACCCGGCACACGCTCCGGCCAGGATTCATCTGGCGCGCGTCCTCTTCCTCCTGGACAGGAACGACGAATCGCGGCGACTGCTCGAGCCCCTCGTCGACGCCCCCGCGCTGGTCGCTCCGGCGCGGTACCTGGCCACGCTGTTTCTCGCCGCCGTGCTCGAGCGGGCGGGCGACCTTGACGGCGCCCGCGCGCGGCTGGCCGGTGTGCCCGCGTTTGCGCCGGGGCGACAGACAGCCTGGCTGGCGCTGGCCGACCTCGAGCTGCGCGCCGGTCGTGTCGACGAGGCCCGCCACATTGTCGAGGTCAATCTCGTGGCGGAGGGGGCAGCCGCTCGCGACGAGTGGTGGGGCTATCGGAACGGCGTGTTCCAGGTGGAGGACCTGGCATGGCTGCAGTCGCGCGTGTATCGGTAGCCGCGCTCGGCGTGGTCCTCTGGCGCGCGGCGCTGCCCGGCGCGAGCGCTGCGCAGGCGCCCGTGTTCCGCACGTCGGTGGAGGTGGTCCGCGTCGACGTCTCGGTCACGCGCGGCGGTGCGCCGGTAGACGGGCTGCTGCCGAGCCACTTCCAGGTGCTCGACAACGGCGTCGCCCAGACCATCGAGCGCGTGTCGCGGGAAGAGGTGCCGCTGCGCCTGCTGCTCGCGCTCGACACGAGCGGCAGCGTGGCCGGTGGGCGCCTCCGCGCGCTGGCCGACGCGGCCCAGGCGCTCGTGCGGGCCCTTCGCCCCGACGACCAGGTGGGCCTGCTGACGTTCGACCAGGCCATTCGTCTCGCGATGGCCCCGACCCGCGCGCACGCCGAGGTGATCGGGGCACTCGATCGGCTGGAGGCCTCCGGCCCGACGGCCTGGCGCGACGCGCTGTTCGCCGGCCTGCAACTCGTCGGCGATGCGGCCGACGCACGCCCGGTGGTGCTCCTGTTCACCGACGGCGACGATACCGCCAGTTGGGTTACTCCCACGGCCATCGGCGAAGTCGTCCGGCGCTCGGGCGTGGTGCTGCATGCCGTGGGTCTTGCCACCCCACGGAAGGCCGTCAGTGGCAGCCGCTGGCGCGGGCGCCCGGATCCGGGCCCCGCGCCGTCGCTGCTGCAGGCCGTCGAGGCAGGGGGTGGGCATGTGTGGTCCGCCGAGTCGGCGGCGGCACTTCGCCGCCTGTTCACCGGAGTGCTCGACGAGCTTCGCGCCCGTTACCTCATTGTCTACGCGCGGCAGGGGACGACCGCGCCGGGCTGGCACGAGGTCAACGTGCGGCTGAAGGGTGTCCGGGGCGACGTCCGCGCGCGGCCCGGGTACTTCGTTGCCACGAGATGATCGGCGGCGCGGGCCGCCGGGTCATCGGGTTGACCGCGTGCGGGCAGCCGGCGAGGATACCCCCATGACGACCCGCCTTTCCGATTGCCGTCCTCGTCGTGCTCCCGATCCAGAGTGCGCTGCTGACGAAGTTCTGGGGCCGCCCGATCCACCTCGGTCGCCACGGTCCGTCACATGCCCATCGTCGCCGCGAGCAGCACGACGAACGTCGCGGTGCGCATCATCTGCGGGATGTCGGCCCACTCGTCGGCAAACCCGCGCTGGCCGCCGCGCTCGCCGCCGATGCCGATGGCGGGCACGCCCTGACCGAGTGGCACGTTGAGGTTGGCGGAGCCCGCGTTACCGAGCCGCGGCTCGTAGCCGAGGTGCATCGAGACGGCCGCGGCCGTGGTCACGAGCGCCGAGTCGCGGAAGCCCGGAATCTGGCCGCCCGGCGTCAGCTGGAACGGTTCCATGGCAAAGGCGATGGTCGTCTCGCGCGTGACCTCCGTCAGGATGCGGCGGACCTCGGCCTCCACTTCATCGACCCGCTCTCCGACCAGCGAGCGGACGTCGAGGGAGAACCACCCCGTCGCGGGCTTGTGATTGAACACCGCCCCGCTCTGAAGCATGGCCACGTTGACGACGACCCGGTCGTCCTTGAAGCGATCGGGATGGGGCAGCTGCAGGATACGGTCGACGGCGCGCCCGATCCCCTGGTTGACGTTGGGGACGCCGCCATTCAGCGAATGACCGGGCGGTCCGGACGCGACGATCTTCCACCAGTGAATCGTGATGGCCCCGTAGGTGATGCTGTGCCCGTCGCCCAGCACGTCCACGAAGGCGAGCGCGCGATCCTTCCACTCGGCAAAGAGCGCCTGCATGCCCTTGAGGCCCGTTTCTTCCTGGGCGACGGCGGCGAACACGAGGTCGTGCTCGGGCCTCAGCCCGCTGCGGATGATGGCGTCGGCGGCCGCCACCAGGGCGGCGGTGGTGGTCGAGGTGTTGGTGCCGGGCCCCACCACCCGATCGCCCACGATGGCCGGCTTCCGCGCCGCAGCCCTCTGGTGCTCGGCCACCGTGGCCAGGTCGTCGAGCGTCGAGACGAAGACCAGCGCCTTGCCGGAACGCCCGCGGATGCGGCCGACGACGTTGGGGGCGACGTCGACGGCTACGTCGGCGAGGCCGATGCGCCGCATCTCGTCGGCGACGGCGTGGGCGCGGTCGTGCTCCTGGCCGGACGGCGAGACGATGGCGCCGATCTCGGCGAGCCAGGCGGCGGTCGGGTTGCGCCGCGCCTCGACGGCGGCCAGCGCTGAGGTCACCGCCGGATCCGCCAGCGCCTGGCCCAGCGTCCGCTGCGCGGCTGCGGGTCGAGGCGCCAGCACGGCCACCACCGCCACCGCCGTCACGAGCCTGCCTGTCATCGTGCGATTCTACCGAACGTCGAAGCCGCCGCATCTCGCGCCGGGGCGGTCCGCTACATTCCGCCGTGGGCGCAGTGATGCGCCGATGGGGGAGGAAGTCATGCTCACACGCACCGCCCTGGCGTCACCGCCGACGCGGCCACTCGCGGAAGGCACGCCGGCAAAGGACCCGACCGCGGACCCCGACGTGCGGGGCGCCCAGCGGCTGTTCAGCGCGTGGGCCGAGGGCCAGCTGCGCGCGCGCGGCTATCCCGGCATGGCCGTCGGCGTCGTCTCGGACGAGCGCCTCGTCTGCGCCTCCGGCTTCGGCCTGGCCAACCTCGCGGCCAAGACGCCGATGACGCCGCAGACGAAGTCCCGCATGGCGTCGCACAGCAAGCTGTTCACGGCGACGGCCATCATGCAGCTCCGCGAGCAGGGTTAGCTGCACCTGGACGATCCCGTCTCGAAGAGGGGGCCAATCTCGACAACCCCATCGAGCTCGAGCCGCTCGGCGATGGGACGCCCGGCCGCGCACGCTCGCGCTGGTTTGCAGATCGCTCCCATTTCGCCGACGATGGGATGGCATGCCGCGCGGCGCACTGTCTCTCCTGCTGGGAGCGTGGCTGGTTCTCACCGGCCACGCCCAGGCTCGATCCACCGCTTCGCCCGACTGCCACTTGTGGCAGGACTGCCGGGACCAGGTTGAACAGGCCATCGCCGCCGGCTCCTTCGAGCGCGCGCACGATCTCGCCTGGCGCGCCGTGCAGCGCGGTCCGAAGGACGATCCCGCGCTGATGTTCCTCCTGGCGCGCGCGCAAAGCCTGGCGGGACGGCCGCAGGACGCGCTCGTCATGGTGCGCCGCCTCGCGGAGCGTGGCATCGCGACGGAGGCCCTGGCGCACCCGGACCTGGCGCGCATGCGCGCCCTGCCTGGCTGGCCCGAGGTGGAAACCCTCGTGGCCCGCGCGGGCCCGAGCGAGACGATCGCGGCCGCGGCGCCGGCCGAGAAAACAATGCCGGAGGTGGCGAGGCCCGAGACGCCGACGCCGGGGCTGAAGCCCCGGCGCTCCGAAGAGCCTCCACCTGCCGACGCGCCCCGCACCGAGGCGGCCCGCACCGACGCGCCCCGCACCGACGCGCGCCGTACCGACGCGCCCAGCGCAGACGCGCCCCGCGCCGATGTATCCGATACCGACGCGCCCGGCATCGACGTGCTCGGACGTACGAAGCGCCGGGGCGTCAGCGCCGGCGTGGCGCCGGCGTCCGTTGCGCCGGTCGAGCTGGCGGCTCCCGTCGACGAGGCCGCGCGTTTCACGACCGACGGCTTCGTCCCCGCGGGACTGGCCTACGACGCGGTGTCGCGCCGCTACCTTTTCGGGGATCGCGACGGCCGCAAGCTGCGGGTGGTCGGTGAGGGCCTGGACCACGCGGTGGATCTGGTGCGGGCCGAGTCGGCGGGATTCCAGGACGTGCGCGCGCTCGCCATTGACACCAGGCGTGGCGACTTGTGGGTGGCCAGCGGCGATGCGGACGGCGCCGGGGCCACGCTGCACAAGCTGCAGCTCGTCTCCGGGCGCCCGCTTCATTCCATCCGGTTCGAAGCAGACGAGACCGCCGTTGTCCCGGTTGACCTGGCCATCACCGCGGACGGGAGCGTCATCGTGCTCGACGGCACCGGCGGTATGCACCGCCTGCGGCCCGGGGCATCGACCATCGAGACCGTCGTGCAGGCGAAGGTGGCGGGCGCCACGAGCCTGGCGCCGGCGGAGGACGGTGCGTGGCTCGTGGCCCACGAGGCGGGACTGTCGCGCGTGGAGCTGTCCTCGCGGCGCGTGAGCGCTCTCGCCGCGCCGACGGGGATCAGCCTTGCAGCCTTCGAGCGGATCCGCGCCTACCGCGACGGGCTCGTCGGCGTCCAGGCGGAGGCCGACGGCACGCGCCGTCTCGTCCGGCTCGAGCTGGCCGGGCGTGGCCGCTCCGTGCGAGCGGTCACGAGATTCGATACCCGCATCGAGGGCACAGCCGGCCCTGTTTTCCTCGCGCTGTCGGGCGATGATCTGTCGTTCGTCACGATGGGCGTACAATCGACTTCCCCCACGCCCGCCGGCGCGACGCCGGCTCGCGAGCCGGCCGAGATCGTCGTGCGCCGGATTCGCCTTCGTTGACGCGCGACCACGATGCCCAGACTCGTCCTGCCGACCCTCGAGACCATGAAACCGGACCAGCGCGCCGTCTACGCCAAGACGGTCGCCGGCCGCCGCGGCTCGGTGCCAGCCAATGTCCTCGTCTGGCTGCACAGCCCCGAACTGGCGGCGCGGGCCCAGAAGCTCGGCGAGCTGGTGCGATACGAGACCGCGCTCGGGCCGCGATGGTCGGAGCTGGCCATCCTGGTCGTGGCGCGCCACTGGACGTGTCACTACGAGTGGGCCGTGCACCTGACGGAAGCGGCCCGGGCCGGGGTGCCGGCTGAAGTCGTCGAGGCCATCGAAGCGCGGCGGGAGCCGGCGCTCGCGGACGAGGCCGACCGCGCGGTCCACAGGTTCGCGTCGGAGCTGGTCGCGTCCGGGCGGGTGCCCGAGGACGTGTACCGGGCTGCCGTGCTCGCGGTCGGGCAGAAGGCCGTGGTGGAACTGGCGGCGCTGGTTGGCTACTACACGATGGTCGCGTTCACGTTGAACGCCTTCGAGATCCCCGCGCCGGCCGGGTCACCGGGGCTCGACAGGGTGCCGGGGCGCGATACCGCGTGAGCGTTGTCACCTGGCGGACGGTTGCTGCATCTCTGGAGCTGCCCCGATCAGGAGAGACCGATGATCCGACCGTGCCCGGCCTGCGGGCGTAAGAACCGCATTCCCGCCAGCCGCCTCACCGACAACGTCCGGTGCGGGGCGTGCAAGACGATGTTTCCATCCCTGGCCGAGCCGATCGAGGCCGACCCGGCGCTCTTCGAGGACATCGTCCAGGGCGCGACGGTGCCCGTGCTCGTGGACTTCTGGGCCGCCTGGTGTGCGCCGTGCCGGATGGCGGCGCCCGAAGTGGCGGCCGTGGCGGCCGAGATGGCCGGGCGTGCCCTCGTGCTCAAGGTGGACACGGACCGGCATCCCGATCTCGCCGCCCGCTACGGTGTGCAGGGCATTCCGAACTTCGTCGTCCTGAAGGGGGGAAAGGTCGTCTTCCAGCAGGCAGGCGTCGTGCGCCGCACCGAGATGCGGAGCTGGCTCGAGCGCGCCGCATAGCCGCTCGCCCGTCCTGGGCGGGACCCCGCGCACGACGCGGCAATGAAGCGGCGGCTTCGTGCAGCGTCGAGCTTGAGGCCCCAGCACCTCCTGTATACTCCTCATGCGCGCCACGTCCGCTGGTCTGCGCATCGCCGGCACTCGTTCCACGCCGCGCGTCAGTGGGTGAGCCATGGCCGAGCCGAGCGATCAGGAACCCTTACACGAGCCGCAGGGCACGCTGATTATCGTGTCCGTGTTCGGCGCGCTCGTCGTCCTCGGCTGGCTGGCGCTCTTCTTCGGCCTGTTCGTGCCCAGGGGCACTCACTAGTGGGGACCCATGCAGGTTGACCGCTACGAGCGCTACTGGATGTGGGCGGCCAGCGGGATGCTCGCGTTGTTCCTGGTGGCCATCGTGGTCACGGCTGTGTCCGGTGGAGCGCATCCGCCCAGCCACGTCGAGACGATCAACCCCGAAACCCTGGACATCGGTACCGAGTTCGCCACCCCTGGCGTCGTGACCGCCCCCGATGGCAGCCTGACGGTCGTGATGCGCGCCGAGCTCTACGTCTTCAAGCCCGACGTGGTGCGCCTGCCGGTCGGGCGGCCGGTGCGCTTCCGCATCACCACCCCCGACGTGCTGCACGGCTTCCAGATTGTCGGCACGAACGTGAACCTGACCGTCGCGCCGGGCTATGTGAGCGAGGGCACGACGACCTTCACCGAGCCGGGCGAGTACCTGGTCGTGTGCAACGAGTACTGCGGGCTCGGGCACCACAACATGTACAGCCGGATCGTCGTGGAGGCGGCGCCATGACGCCCGCCGTCAGGCTCGTCCTCTCGCACTTCTGGGTAGCGGTGGCCGCCTTCGGCGTGGGCGCGATGATGGCCGTGATGCAGGCGCTGGCCCGCGCCGGTGTCGAGCTGCCCTTCGGCACCGCGAATCTCTACTACCTGTCGGTGACGGCGCACGGCGTGCTGCTGGCGCTGGTCTTCACGACATTCTTCATCATGGCCCTCGGCTACCTCGTGGTCGAGACAACGCTGGGCCGCATTGCCGGTCCGTCGTGGGCGTGGGCGGGATTCTGGCTGGCCTCGATCGGCACCGTCATCACGACCGTGGC
This sequence comes from Acidobacteriota bacterium, assembly GCA_020851565.1. Lineage (GTDB taxonomy): Bacteria > Acidobacteriota > Vicinamibacteria > Vicinamibacterales > UBA2999 > VFZN01. The sequence goes on from JADZCN010000098.1 coordinate 25,765, forward strand.
CATCCTGTCGGGGACGAGCACGGTCCTCTACACGTTCTACCCGCCGCTGCTGGCCCATCCCGCGTTCTACATCGGCGCCACGCTGCTGGTGGTGGGCTCGTGGGTCTGGTGCGGGGTGATGATTGCCAGCTTCGTCTCCTGGCGGCGCGCCAACCGGGGGACGCGCCCGCCGCTGGCGGCGCACGGCATGCTGACGGCCGTGATCATCTGGATCCTGGCGACGGCGGGCCTCGCGGTCGAGGTGGTCATCCTGATCCTGCCGTGGTCGGTGGGGCTGGTGGACCGCATCGATCCGATCGTGGCGCGGACCTACTTCTGGTGGTTCGGCCACCCGCTCACGTACTTCTGGCTGGTGCCGGCCTACGTGCTCTGGTACACGATGATCCCGCGCGTGGCGGGCGGAAAGCTCTTCAGCGACGCGCTGACGCGCGTCGTGTTCATCCAGTTCATCCTGTTCTCGACGCCGGTCGGCTTCCACCACCAGTTCACGGATCCGGGAATTGCGGGCGGCTGGAAGCTGCTGCACACCTTCACCACCTACGCCATCATGTTCCCGAGCCTGGTCACCGCCTTCACGGTGACCGCGTCGCTCGAGTATGCGGGCCGCGCACGCGGCGGCGCGGGCACCTTCGGCTGGATCGGGAAGCTCCCCTGGAGCGACCCGTTCTTCTCCAGCGTCGCGCTCTCGATGGTCACCTTCGCGCTGGGCGGCTTCGGCGGCGCCATCAACGCCGCGTACGCGATGAACGCGATGATCCACAACACGGCGTGGGTGCAGGGGCACTTCCACCTGACGGTGGGCACGGCCGTGACGCTCAGCTTCATGGGCTTCAGCTACTGGATGCTGCCGCGGGTGACGGGACGGGCGCTGGTGTGGCCGCGTGTGGCGTCCGTGCAGCCCTACCTGTGGTTCATCGGGATGCAGTTCTTCAGCATCCCCAGCCACATCGCGGGCCTCATGGGCATGCCCCGGCGCGTGTACACCGGCGAGTTCCACGGCATCGAGGCCGCGCAGGCCTGGATTCCCCTCGTGAACATCTCGGCCGTCGGCGGGGTGATCCTGTTCGTGTCGGCGATGTGCTGGGTGGGCGTGCTGGCCGGCACGATGTTCGTGATGCCGCGCGGGGCGACCCGTCCAATCGAGTATGCGGAGCCCATGGTGGCACCCCCCGACGGCGCGTCCCTCTGGGATCGCCTGGGCCTGTGGACGGCCGTGGCGATCGTGCTCATCATCATCGCCTACGCGCAGCCGCTCTATCACCTGCACACCATGGCGCGATTCCCCTCGCGGGGCTTCTCGCCGTTCTGACGAGTCCAGATCGATGGCCCACGATCCCCCCACGCACGCTGCCCTGCCAGCCGAGCCCGAACCCGCCGCCCGCGGCGTGCTCGGCGTCTCCTCGACGGCGCTGATGGTCGCTGGTCTGGCCGGCGGCTACGGCCTCTTCGCGTGGCTGAGCGCGCGGTTCATGCTGCCCGCGCGCATCGGCGAGGTGCAGCAGCTGTTCGTCACGCGCGTGAACGACGTGCCGGTCGGCAGCACGCTGCTCTATCAGACGCCGGACGGGCGGACGGTGAACATCACGCGCCGGACGGCCGGCGCCGCCGCGGCCGACTTCATCGCGCTCTCGAGCACGTGCCCGCACCTGGGCTGCCAGGTGCACTGGGAGCCGCAGAACAACCGGTACTTCTGCCCGTGCCACAACGGGACGTTCGACCCGAGCGGCAAGGCGACGGGCGGGCCGCCGGGGGACGCGGGGCAGTCCCTCCCGCAGTACGCGCTCCGCGTGGACCAGGGGCTGCTCTACATCGACGTGCCGGTGGAGCAGCTGTCGGTGCCGCGCCAGGCGGGCCTCGTCGAGGTGGTTTCGCCCGAGGGGCCGGGCCACGACCCGTGCCTGACCTGCCTGCGGCGGCTGACGCCGGGCGACGGGGGAGACGCTGCATGAACCGCACCGGGGACTGGATTGCCGAGCGGGTGCCCATCTCCCTCGAGGGCGTCGCGGCGATGTCCAACGAGCCGGTGCCCTACCACCTGAAGCGGTGGTGGTTCGCGCTCGGGGGCACGCCCGCCTACCTCTTCGTCGTCCAGATCATCACGGGCGTGCTGCTGGCGTTCTACTACCAGCCCGCGCCGGCCACGGCCTACGAGTCGGTCCGCTACATCACCGAGGACGCCTCGTACGGGTGGTACCTGCGCGGCCTGCACAAGTGGGGTGCGACGCTCATGATCGCGGCCGTCGTGCTGCACCAGATGCGCGTGTTCTTCACCGGTGCCTATCGGCGCCCGCGCGAGCTGAACTGGATGATCGGGATGACGATCCTGGTCTGCACGCTGCTGCTCGGGTTCACCGGCTACAGCCTGGTGTTCGAGCAGTTGAGCTACTGGGGAGCCACGGTGGGCGCCAACATCAGCGACACCGTGCCGGTGGTCGGGCCGATCATGAAGCAGGCGCTGCTGGGCGGCGAGGTGTACAACGACCGGACGCTGTCACGCTTCTTCATCCTCCACGGCGCGGTGCTGCCGGTGGTGCTGATTCTCGTGCTGATGATGCACATCGGGCTGGTTCGCCTGCACGGCGTCACCGAGCTCACCTTCGAGGGCGAGGAGAAGAAGCCGGCGAAGTACTTCAACTTCTTCCCCGAGCACTTCTACACGGAGCTAATCATCGGGCTCACGCTGATGATCCTGCTGAGTGCGCTGGCCACGCTGCTGCCGGTGCACATGGGGCCGCCGGCGGATCCGCTGGTGACGCCCGAGGTGATCAAGCCGGAGTGGTTCTTCTACACGGCCTTCCGGTGGCTGAAGCTCTTTTCCGGCACGACGGCGATGCTGACGCAGGGCTTCATCGTCTTCGTGATGTTCTTCTGGCCGTTCATCGACGCCTGGCTGGTGCGCCGCTTCAAGTACGCGGACATCAGCGTGTGGATTGGCGTGGTCGGGGCGCTCCTGATCATGGGGTTCACGATGTGGGAGGCGCTCGTCGCCCATTAGTTCGCGCGCAGGTTCAAGGCACGTGAGTTCAAGGGACGGACGTTCAAACCACGGACGTTCAACGTACGACGGTTCAAGGCACGAGGGTTCGCACGCATGACGCTCGATCAGAAACGTTGGGTGATTGGCGGCCTGGGGCTGCTGTTCCTGCTGTCGCTCGTCGCGGTGCAGTGGCTCGAGGTGTCGCGACGGGCGCACGAGGCCGGGGGGCGGCGCACGGCGGTGTCGGTGCAGGCCACGCCGGCCGCGTCGCGCCAGTGCGTGGACTGCCACACCCAGGTGTCACGGGGCATCGTGGACCACTGGGCCGGATCCACGCACGCCGAGAAGGGCGTGGCCTGCGTGGACTGCCACAAGGCCGAGGCAAAGGATGCCGACGCCTTCACGCACTACGGGGCGCAGATCGCCACCATCGTCACCCCGCGCGACTGCGCGCGCTGTCACCCGACGGAGTCGGCGGAGTTCGCCGCCAGTCATCACTCGAAGGCCGGCAACATCCTGGCGTCGCTCGACAACTTCCTGGCCGAGACCGTCGAGGGCTCGCGGGTGGCGTTCAACCCCCACTCGCCCACGCCGGGCAGGGCCGTGCAGGCGGTCAACGGCCTGGCGCCCGCCAACTCGGGCTGCCAGCAGTGCCACGGGTCGCTCGTTGCCTTCCAGGCCAACGATGGCGGCCTGGTGACGATGCGGGACCTGAAGCCCGACCAGAACGGGCAGCCCACCAACATGGAGGCCGTCGGCCGCATCGTGAAGAACGAGAGCGGCAAGCCGCTGCTGTCGAGCACGAGCTGGCCCAACACCGGCATCGGGCGGATCAACCTGGACGGCTCGCTCGGGTCGTGCGCTGCCTGCCACAGCCGCCACGACTTCTCCGCGCGCCGCGCGCGCCAGCCCGAGAACTGCGGCAAGTGCCACCTCGGCCCGGACCACCCGCAGAAGGAGATCTACGACGAGTCGAAGCACGGCGTGGCGTTCCGGGATCTGATCGCCGACATGAACCTGGACGCCCAGCCGAACTGGGTCCTGGGACGCGACTACAGCGCGGCGCCCACCTGCGCCACGTGCCACATGAGCGCGAACACCAGGAACGGCATGAAGATCACCCACGACCCCGGCGAGCGCATCTCGTGGACCAACCGCCCGCCGGTGAGCCTGGTCATGGACACCGATGCGAACCATGCCGTCGTGACCGAGACCGACCCGGAGAAGCGTCGCGCCGCCATCTCCGACACCGCCGAGGCCAAGCGCAACCGGATGAAACAGGTGTGCTCGCACTGCCACACCCCTGACTACATCAACCAGTTCTATCGGCAGTACGACGACCTGGTGATCCATTACAACGAGAAGTTCGCCAAGCCCGGGCAGGCCATCATGACCGCCCTGGCCGAAGCCAACCTCATCTCCAAGACCCAGTACGACGATCACATCGAGTGGACATGGTACTACCTGTGGCACCACGAGGGCCGGCGCGCGCGCATGGGGGCGTCGATGATGGCGCCCGACTACACGCAGTGGCACGGGATGTTCGAGGTGGCGGAGCGCTTCTACATGGAGCTCATCCCGCAGGCGCGTGAGATCACGGCGGAGGCCGCGCGCGGCGGGCGCGGCGAGGCCGCGCGACGCGTGAACGCGGTGATCGACGAGATCCTGGCGCGCCCCGAGCACCAGTGGCTGACGAAGGGCGCCGAGGAGCAGGCGGACGCGATCGCGCAGGAGATGCAGCGCCGATACGGGACGCCGACGCGGCGCTGACACCGATTGGGGCGAACGCAGATGCGCCGCAGATGAGACGCAGCCGTAGATGAACGCAGATGGCGCAGATGAACGCCATCGGGGGCCTGAAGCGCGCCCCGTCCGGCGGCTGGGCCGTTGGAGGTCGGCCGCGAAGGTTGCCGACAAACACGCCGGAGCATGCCACTCGGCCTGTTTGAGCGTGGGCGAAGAGGGCGCGAGTTGCCCAAGTGATTGAGGGATGCGCAGGCGTGTTTGACCGGCCGACCGACCGGCCTGGCCGCCGGACGGGGCGCGCTTCCGGGCACGGCGAAACAGCAGTTGAGGATGAGCAGATGAGCGGGAAGTTCGAGCGGCGCACGTTTCTGAAGATGGCCGCGGTGGCGGCGCCGGCCGTGGCCGCGTTCTCGTGTGCGGACCAGGAAGAGGCCGCGCGCCTGGCGTCGCCCGTCGATCGCACCTCGGTGAAGTGGGACAAGGCGCCCTGCCGCTTCTGCGGCACCGGCTGCGGCGTGATGGTCGGCGTGGAGCAGGGCCGCGTCGTGGCCGTGCGCGGCGACGAGGCCAGCCCCGTCAACAAGGGACTGCTCTGCGTGAAGGGCTACCACCTGCCGGGCCTGCTGTACGGCGAGGACCGGCTGCTGTACCCGCAGAAGCGGAACGCCGACGGAACGTTCTCGCGTATCTCGTGGGACGAGGCGCTGGACCTCATCGCAGCGAAGTTCAAGGAGACACTGGACCAGCACGGTCCCGGCGCCGTCGGGATGTACGGGTCCGGGCAGTGGACCGTGTTCGACGGCTACGCCGCGCTCAAGTGGGTGAAGGGCGGCCTGAAGAGCAACAACATCGAGCCCAACGCGCGGCTCTGCATGGCGAGCGCCGTGTCGGGCTTCATCACGCAGTTCCAGAGCGACGAGCCCATGGGCTGCTACCAGGACCTCGACGCCGGCGACGACTTCGTCCTCTGGGGCAACAACATGGCGGAGATGCACCCGGTGCTCTTCAGCCGCATCCTGGAAACGCGCCGCGCGAAGCCGGGCACGCGCATCGTGGACATCGCCACCCGGCGCACGCCGACCAGCGACTACGCCGACCTGCACGTCCTGTTCAAGCCGAACACCGACCTGGCGCTGGCCAACGGCATCCTCCACCTGCTCGTCGCCGACGGGCGCATCCACACGCCGTTCATCAACGAGAACGTCGTGTTCCGCCGCGGCATCGAGGACGTGAAGCAGATCGGCTACGGCTGCTTCGGCGACCAGGCCGAGCGCTACACCTTCGAGGACCAGGGGCGGCCCAGCTCGCTCGACGAGCTCCGCGAGTTCCTCGCGCACTACACGCCCGACCACGTCAGCGACGTCACCGGCGTGCCGGTGGAGCAGATTCGCGCCCTCGCCGACCTCTACGGCAACCAGGCCCGCGGCACGGTGAGTCTCTGGTGCATGGGCGTGAACCAGCACGTGCGCGGCACGTGGATGAACAACCTCATCACCGATCTGCACCTCATCACCGGCAAGATCTGCCGGCCGGGCGCGAACCCGCTCAGCCTGACCGGACAGCCGAGCGCCTGCGGCACCGCGCGCGAGGTGGGCACCTCGAACAACCGGCTGCCGGCCGACATGGTGGTGACCAACCCGGAGCACCGCGCCGAGGCCGAGCGCATCTGGAAGCTGCCGGCCGGGACCATCCCCGCGGTGCCCGGCTACCACGCCGTGGACCTGTTCCGCGCCCTGAAGCGCGGCGACGTGAAGGCGTTGTGGATCCAGACGACCAATCCCTGGGTCACGCTGCCGAACCGCTCGCGCTTCGATCGCACGTCCAACGACGGCCGCTTCATCGTCGTCAGCGACATCTACCCGACGCCGACCACGGCCATGGCGGACCTGGTCCTCCCGGCGGCGGCGTGGGTGGAGCGCGAGGGCGTCTTCGGCAACACCGAGCGGCGCACGCAGCAGTGGAACAAGATGGTGGACCCGCCGGGTGAGGCGCGCGAAGACGCCTGGGCCGTCATCCAGGTGGCCAGGCGCATGGGGATGGGACACCTGTTCCCGTGGCCCGACGACAACTGGCACGAGCCGATGTTCGAGGAGTACCGCGAGTTCGGCCTCGGCCACGGCAAGGACCTGGCGGCCTACACGCAGCTGAAGCAGACGCGGGGGATGATCTGGCCGGTGGTGAACGGCAAGGAGACGCCGTATCGCTACACCGCCGGCTACGACCCCTACGTCAAGAAGGCGTCCGGCGCCCACTTCTACAAGGCGAAGGACTACGGCGAGAAGGCCGCCTTCTGGCTGCGCCCGTACCACCCGGCCGCCGAGTCGCCGGACACGGAGTACCCCTTCTGGCTGAACACCGGCCGCGTGCTCGAGCACTGGCACAGCGGCTCGATGACGCGCCGCATCAAGCAACTGCACCAGGCCGTGCCGGCCGCCTACGTGGAGGTCAACCGCGCCGATGCCGACACGCTGGGCATCAAGAAGGGCGACCGCGTGAAGGTGGTGAGCCGCCGCGGCAGCCTCGAGCTCACCGTGGAGATCGACGGCCGCGGCCGCCCGCCACGCGGCATGGTGTTCGTCCCGTTCTTCGATGAGTCGGCCATCATCAACCTCGTCACGCTCGACGCGATGGACAACATCAGCAAGCAGCCCGACTACAAGAAGTGCGCCGTGCGCCTGGAGCGGGTGTAGTGCAACACGAAACCACGACGGCACGAAGGAATCACGAAGAGCACGAAGCAGCAAGGGGGCGGTCGTGGCCTCCCCGTGCTCTCCTGGACGTCCCTGGCTTCCGTGCCCTTCGTGCTTCTTCGTGTCTTCGTGGTTTCTTTTCCAGGGCCGCGTGCGTGGCAGCGGTGACGCTGCTGGCGGCGGCGTGCAGCGGCCCGCCGCCCGCCGCCGTAGCCCGCTCGACGGGGGAGCGCGCGACCACGCGCGCCTACGACGGCGCGCCGCCGCCCATTCCGCACGACGACTCGATTGGCTCGTGCGTCACCTGCCACGACGACGATGGCGCGGCAATCGCGGGCGTGGGCGTGGCGCCGGCCTCGCCTCACGGTGCCGTCGCCGCCACGGGCGCGATGCAGCGCTGCCGCCAGTGCCATGTCCCCACCGAGTCGCGCGAGCTGTTCGTGGCCTCGCGTTTCACAGGCCTGCCGCAGGGGCCGTGGAAGGGCTCGCGGGCCACGCCAGGCGCGCCGCCCACGATTCCGCACACCCTGCAGCTGCGGGAGAACTGCCTCGCCTGCCACGCGGGCCCCGCCGCGCGCGCGGAGATTCGCACGACGCACCCGGAGCGCATCCGGTGCCGGCAGTGCCACGTGCCGGAACTGGGGTTCTGACCTCCGGCCTTCGTGCCGGTCTTCGTGTGCTTCGTGCCTTCGTGGTTTCGTTTACGGCTTCGGCAGCACCGGCCAGCCTTCGGCCTTGCCGTCCTGTGTCACCGTCGTCGTGATCCGGAAGAGCTCGCCTTCGGCCGGCGGCAACACATACGAAAACCCCACGGACGAGGAACTCGCCACCGCCGTCCACTGGCCAGTCGCCCGGTCCAGGCGGTCCACCGCGTACTTGTACTGTTTCGGCGTGTACCACGGCGCGATCCCCAGCCACTTCGACTGCAGCTTCACGACCACCGTCTGGGCGTCGCGATAGTCGCGGTTGGCCACCATCGCGTAGTCGCGCCCCTGGCTGTCGCGGAACATCCCCAGCACCGCGCCCGCCCGGCCTTCTTCGCCGATCACCTGGACCCAATGTTCCTTCGGGAAGCTCCGCGTGCCGGCGGGGAGCGGCGCCGTGTGGAAGACGTCGATCGACGAGAGGCCGGCCAGGGCCTGGCCCAGCGGCCGGATCTCCTCGTTGATGGCCGCCACGTCCCGGCCCGCGGGCGTGAGCGCCCCCCCGCCGGGTGAGAACACCATGTCGGCGTGGAACCACTCCACACCCGTCACGCCGTAGGCCAGCGCCGTGTAGATGCTGTGCCGCAGGCGGCGGTCGTTGTCGGGGAGCCGCGCCTGATCCCCCCACTCGATGCCCGGGTTGGCCGACACCTCGAAGCACGCCGCCAGCGGGACGCCCGCGCGCACCGCGGCTTCACGGAACTGCTCGAGCTTCTCGAAGTAGCGGTCGCTGCCCCACCACCACTGGTAATAGTCGAAGCTCAGCAGCGGCGGGCGCGCGTCGGCCATGTAGGCACGCAGGAACTCACCCGTCGTCGAGAGCATGTTGACGAAGGGCACCTGCCGGGGCGCGGCCTGCTCGAAGGCCCGGAACCGCTCCCCGATGCCCCGGAACACGGCTTCGGGAAAGGGCTCGTCACCGAGGTGATAGCCCCAGACGGTGCCGTTGGCGGAAAGGCGGGCGGCGTCGGCCGGATCGGTGGTCCTGACCATCGCCTTCAGGCCGTGGCGACCGACCACGTCGAGCTCTCCGGGCGCGGCGTCCACGACCGTGAAGCCGGCGTCCGCCATGGCTTTCAGTCGGGCCTCTGTCCCGTCGATCTTCGGCGCGCGCCAGGCGTAGATCCAGAAGTCCCGCGGGATGCCCGAGGCCGAAGGCGGGGCCTGGGCCTCGAGGGCGCCCGGAGCCAGGCCGGGCGAGAGGCCGAGGATCAAGGCAAGGGGGCAGAGGTGCCGGATGAAAGGCAGGGCGGTGCGCATCGCGCCATCATACGCGCGCGCCTGCGGGATTCCGGCGGGTATGACACCGGTCATAACCCGTTCCCGGCGCTGGTGAAAGACTCGGCCTCACGGAAGAGGAGGGCTTCAGATGATCCGACACGTTTTCGTCGCGCTCGTCGCCCTGGCATTCTCGGCGGGACTGGCCGTGGCGCAGCCGAAGGTCGAGAAGGCGCCCATCAAGCCGACCCCCGCTTCGGATGCGCAGGGCATGTTCTTCAACTACTGCGCGGTCTGCCACGGCGGCACGGGCGTTGGTGACGGCCCGGCCGCGTCGGCCCTGACGAAGGCACCAGCCGACCTGACCCGCATCAGCGCCCGCAACGGCGGCCAGTTTCCCGAGGTCAAGGTGAAACGGTACATCGAGGGGCTGGACGAGGTGGCGGCCCACGGCACGCGCGACATGCCGATGTGGGGCGACCTGTTCCGCAGCCTCAACCGCGACACGGCGCAGATCCGCATCCAGGCCCTGGCCGACTACCTGAAGTCGATTCAGAAGCCGTAGCGCCGCTGGCATGCCGCGCGCGGGGTGTCGACGTTTGATCGCCTCGCGCGCCCATGCTACGGTCGGGTGCATGACGCGCCGCGATCTGCTGGCCGCCGCCGGGGCCTGGACCTCGGCGGTCGTGCTCCTCCGCGGACAGCACGGCGTCGCCCGCCAGCATCATCCGCCGCAACCCCCGGACGAACTGGCCGGCCCCGCCGACGTCACGCTGCGCATCGGCGAGATGGATCTCGAGCTGGCGCCGCGGCGCACCGTCCGCACCCTCGCCTACAACGGACAGGTGCCGGGGCCGCTGGTGCGGGCCCGCCGAGGGCGTCCCCTGACGGTGGATGTCTGGAACGACTCCAGGGAAGAAGACATCGTCCACTGGCACGGCCTCCACATCCCGCCGGAGGTGGACGGCGTGTACGAGGAGGGCACGCCCGGTGTCCCGCCCAGGGGCGGGCGGCGTCGCTACGTCTTCACGCCGGAGCCCGCCGGCACGCGCTGGTATCACAGCCACAATCCCGCCGGGCGCGACCTGAAGAAGAGCACGTACTCCGGGCAGTTCGGGATGATGGTCGTCGAGGATGGCAACGATCCGGGCGACTACGACCAGGACGTCCCCATCCTGCTGCACGAGTGGGACCCGTACCTTCGCCGCAACGGGCCGCTCGACGTGGAGTTCAAATACTTCTCGATCAACGGGAAGATGCTCGGGGCGGCCGAGCCCATCCGCGTACGGCAGGGGCAGCGCGTGCTGTTCCGCATCGTCAACGCGAGCGCCACGCTGGAGCACCAGCTCGCCCTGCCCGGTCACCGGTTCCGCGTGATCGCGCTCGACGGGAACCCGGTGCCGGCTCCCATGTGGGTTCCCGTGGTGGATGTCGCCCCCGGCGAGCGCGTGGACGCCATCGTGGAGATGGACAACCCCGGTGTCTGGCTGATGGGCGGGCTGAAGGCACCGCAGCGCGACGCGGGCCTGGGCATCGTCGTCGAGTACGCCGATGCCTCCGGGGATCCGCGCTGGGCGCCCCCCTCGCCGTTCACGTGGGATTACACGGTGTTTGGACCGCCCGCGGCGACCCGCCCGGAGCCGGACGGCCGGCTCACCATGGCCTTTCGCGCGAAGGACGATGGCCACCACTGGATGATCAACGGGAAGTCGTGGCCCGACACGGACCCGATCGTCGTCGAGCGCGGCAGGCGTTACCGCTGGGTGCTGGACAACCAGAGCGCGGACCCGCACCCGGTCCACCTGCATCGGCACACGTTCGAGCTGGTGAGCATCGCGGGCCGGCCCACGTCCGGCGTGTGGAAGGACGTCGTCGTGGTGCCGCCCTGGAAGCAGGCGGAGATCGACGTCGTGGCCGACCAGCCGGGGCTGGCGCTCTTCCACTGCCACCAGCAGTTCCACATGGACAACGGCTTCATGGCGATGATGATCTACCAGGGCTGAGCCGATGGTACTCGGCCTGATGCAGCCGTATTTCTTCCCGTACCTGGGCTACGTCGACCTCATGCGTCGCTCCGATGTGTGGGTCGTCTTCGACACGGCGCAGTACATCTCGCGCGGGTGGGTGAACCGCAATCGCATCCTGCATCCCGCGCAGGGGTGGCAGTACATCACGGTGCCCGTGGCCCGGCACGCGCTCGACACGCCCATTCGCGACATCGAGATCGCCCGGGGCCCGGCCTGGGCCACACGCATCGAGGGACAACTCCAGCACTATCGCCGTCGCGCCCCGTACTTCGACGACGTCCTGTCGCTCGTGCACGAGTGCCTGCGTCCGGACGAGACATCGCTGCTCCGCCTGAACGTGCGCTGCCTCGCCGGAGTCTGCACGCGGCTCGGGGTCCATTTCGAGGGGCGGCTGCTGTCGGAGATGGGCCTGGCACTGGGGCCGATAGACGCACCGGGCGACTGGAGCCTGCGCGTCGCCCAGGCCCTTGGCCTGGACGAGTGCCTGAACCCGCCGGGCGGCCGCCACCTGTATGCGCCGGAGAAGTTCGCGGCCGGCGGTGTCCGCCTGACCATCCAGGAGCCGGTCGATTTCCGCTACGACTGCGCGGGCTACGGCTTCGAGCCGTCCCTCTCCATGCTCGACGTGCTGATGTGGAACTCGCCGGCCGACGTTCGCGCGTGGCTCGACCGCCGGCGCGCCCGCGGCTGACCGCTCGGGTTTGCATGCCGCCGAGGTAGGCGTATTCTGGGGCCACTCATGGCCGAGCTTCCACGATCACGCGGCCCCACGCGCGCGCCACTGGCCGTGCTGGGCGCCGCGCCTGCTTTCGAAACGCCCCTCCTCACCGGATGCCCGAACATCCTCGATCCGGCGGAGACGGCTTCTCTCATTCGGGACGCCATGGCCCGTCGCAGGCTCACCAACGAAGGGCCGCTCGTGCGGCGCCTCGAGGAGCAGTTTGCCGCGTTTCACGGCGTGCAGCACGCAGTGGCCGTCGCCAACGCCACGCTGGGCCTCCAGCTGGTGGCCGCCGCCCTCAACGTCTCGGGCGAGGTCATCGTCCCGTCGTTCACCTTCATTGGCACCGTGCACGCACTGTCCTGGATCGGACTCCGTCCGGTGTTCTGCGATATCTCGGTGGAGACGCACACCCTCGACGCCGCACGCGTGGAGTTGGCGGTGACGCGCGAGACCGGGGCTATCGTCGGCGTCCATCTCTGGGGGCGGCCCTGCGACATCGACGGGATCCAGCGCGTGGCCGGGGCGCACGGCGTGCCGGTGCTGTTCGACGCGGCACACGCGACCGGGAGCGCGTGGCAAGGGACCCGCCTGGGCCGCTTCGGCCGCGCGGAGGTCTTCAGCCTGCACGCCACCAAGTCCATCAACGGCCTGGAGGGCGGCATGGTGACGACCAACGACGACGAACTGGCCGAGCGGGTGCGGCGGCTGCGCAACTTCGGCTTCAGCGCCGAAGGCCGGGTGGTCTCCCGTGGCATCAACGCGAAGATGGACGAGTTCTCGGCGGCCATGGCACTGACCAATCTCGCGGCGTTCGACCGGCTGTCCGCGCACAACAGCGCCATTCGCGAGGCGTATCGCCACGGGCTCGCGCGCTTGCCGGGCCTCCGCCTGTCCGAAAATCCCGCCGGTGACGTGCCATCCAGGCACTACGCCGTGGTCGAAGTGGACGAGGCGTCACCGCTCCGGCGGGACGAGCTGTGCCGGGTGCTCGTCGCCGAGCGCGTGACCCCGAGGCGGTACTTCCGGCCCGGTTGCCACCGCAGCCCGCCGTATGCGTCCGAGGCGCCGCGCCACCCGCTGCCGGTGACCGAGCGCCTCAGCCAGACCCTCATGCAGCTGCCGACCGGGCTGCAGATGACCCCCGACGACGCCACGACCATGGTCGCGGTTCTCGGTCACGCGCTGGAGGAAGCGCCACGCGTGCGCGCGGCTCTGGCCGCCACTGCGCCGTGACCAGGCCCTACGAGGCGAGCATCCCGGCCGCGATGAGCACGCCCATCGAGACGGCCGCCACCGTCACCGCATACGGCAACTGCGTCGTCACGTGGTCCATGTGATCCGAGCCCGCCCCGAACGAGGACAGGCAGGTCGTGTCCGACACGGGTGAGGCGTGATCGCCGAACAGCCCGCCGCCGATGAGGGCGCCCACGGTGAAGAGCACCTGGGTGTCCACGGAGCCGCCCGACAGGCTGAAGGTGACGGGCATGACGATGGGCGCGAGCATGGCGTAGGTGCCCCATGAGGTGCCGGTGAAGAACGAGACCAGGGCACCGGTGGCGAACGTCGCCGCGGGCAGGAACGCGGCCGTCATCCACCCCTCCGTGGCCGACACGATGAACTGCTGCGCGCCGAGCGTCTTCGATACCGAGTTGATGGCGTAGGCGAGCGCCAGGATGACGATGGCGGGCAGCACGCCCTTGATGCCGGCCATGGCCACGTCCATCGCGTCGGTGACGCTCTCGAAGTGGCGGCCCAAGGCGAGCGCGGCTGCCTGGTACATCACGGCGGCGAGGAACGCCTCGAGGATTCGCACCTCGCCGATGGCGGCAAAGGTCCCCACCGCGACCCCCAGCACGATGGCCACGGGGATCAAGAGGTACACGACGAGCCCTGGCCGCCGGCCCGGGCGCGGCCGGACGGCCTCGAGCTCGCCACCAGCCAGGGGAACGGCGCCATCGCGCAGGACCTTGCCCTCGTCCCGCGCGCGCGCCTCGGCCCGGCGCATCGGGCCGTAGTGCGGCAGCAGCCCGAAGGCCAGCGCGCCCGCCATCAGCGTGGCCAGCCACCCATAGAGGTTGAACGGAATCGCGCGGATGAAGAGCGCCATGCCGTCGGCCGTCGAGGCAATGGGCCCATGGCCGACCATCAGCCCCGCGATGTACACGGCCCACCCGCTCAGGGGCAGCAGCGTCGCCACCGGCGCGCTGGTCGAGTCGAGGAGGTAGGCGAGCTGCTCGCGCGAGACGCGGTACCGATCGGTGAGCGGGCGCGCGATCGGGCCGGCGAAGAGCGGGCTGAAGTAGTCGCTGAAGAAGACGAACAGGCCGAGCCCCCACGCGAAGCCGGCGGCCGCGCGGCGCGACGTCAGCCGCGTCGAGGCCCACTCGGCGAACGCGCCGATGACGCCGGCGCGCAGGTAGAACGCGATCATCACGCCGACCGCGACCTCGATCATCATCACCCAGATGAAATCGCTCGTGCCGAGGGAGGCCTTGAGGATGGTCGAGAGACCGGTGGCTGGGTCGAGCCCCGCCAGCAGGCCGCCGACGATGCAGCCAGCCAGCAGCGAAAGGGCGGCGTTCCTGGTCCAGAAGGCCAGGCCGAGCGCGAGCACGACCGGCAGGAGCGAGAGCGCGCCGAGTGGCGCGAGGGTAGGCATGGCGAGGTTCCCGTCAGGCGGCCTGGGCCGATTCGGTGGTGGTGATGGTGATGCCGCAGTCGGCAAGAGCCCGTGCGAACGGGGCAAAGGGTACGTCCACGAGCGGCGACCTGATCCCTCCGCCGCGGATGTCACCGCGGACAATCATCTGCGCGCCAATGCTGGCGGTGAAGCCCACGAGGCGGCTCATCGCCGAGAGGCCGGTCCGCAGGTCGAGGCGATCCACCACCTGGTGCATCACCCGTGAGCGGATTCCCCCGCGACTTCCCGCAACCTCCACTCGCAGGATCCCGAGGTCGCGCTCGCCCGGGGCGTACTGGAGCTGCGGCTCGAGGGCGGCGGCCAGGAAGCGCCGGCGATTCACGGCCACACCGTCCACCAGCACCGCGTCGTCGTCCAGCAGGTGCAGGTCCACCATCGTTTTCCAGAAGGCCGAGTGGCCCGGGTAGCGCATGGCGTAGCGGCCCGCCCGGCGGATGCCCGACGGGTCCACCCCGAGCTGCTGCAGGTAGGGCAGCACGTCGCCGTTGGGAAAGGCCTCGAGAAGGCCGACTTCGTCCACGGCCACCATGTGGCCGTGCTCCGGCGCGAACTGCGCGGTGTCCGGGAGATGGATGACGCGGCCTTCCTCCACGAGGCACGCCGAACGGAGGTAGGAGCGGAGGACGCCCTCGAACGTCCAACTGATCTTGTACTTGAGCGGGTTGTCTGCGGCCGCGGGCTCGGGAATGCCGGCGCCGTAGCAGGCGATCTCGGTGATCTGGTCGAAGCGGCGCGCGGCATCGCCCAGCAGCAGCAGATCGATGCCAGGGTCCATGCCGAGCTCGGGCAGCAGCGTGACGCCGCGCTGACGGGCCGCCGGATCCAGCGACCGCAGTTCCGGCGTGACGTAGAACGTGTTGACGAGAGGCACACCGGCCTCGACGGCGGCGTGCGCGACGGACCCGATGAACGGCACGGGCAGCAGGTCGATGGCGACGTCGGGCCGTGAGGCGAAGAGGGCCTCCAGCGAAGCCCGATGGCGTGCATCAACGCTCGCCCAGGTGACGCGCGAGGCGTAGCCGCGCTCCTCGGCGAACTGGCGTGCCGCTTCGACGTGGCGGTCCGCCGCCGTGATGGCAGTGACGTCCGGGCTGCCGGCCAGGTGATGCAGGGCGGCTCGCCCCTGCATTCCCGTCCCGATCACGAGCACGTGCATGGCACGGCATCATACGCGGAGGCCCTGTTCCGCGCTACGCCTGGCCGCGCCGCTCCTCGAGGTACGCGAGGGCGCCGGCGAGGGTGCCGAGCCGCGGGTAGTCGGTCTCGGGGATCTCCACCCCGGTCGCCTTGTGCAGGCCGATGATGAAATTGAGGAAGTCCATCGAGTCGAGGTCGTACTCCTCGCGCAGGGGGCCGTCCGCCTCGATCTCCATAGCCGCGGTCTCTGGCGCAACCTTCGCCAGCGCCTGCCGGACAATGGCCCGCAGGTCCTGCTCGGTCATAAAACCCCCGGTGCCTGGAGCCGCCGGTCCACCGACGCGAGAAACAGTCCCGCGCGGTGGCCATCCACGGCGCGATGGTCGAACGAGAGGGAGGCGTTCAGCACGGGCCTGGGCTCGATGCGGCCGTCCACGACCCACGGGCGCTCGACGATCCGGCCGAAGCCGACGATGGCGACCTGGGGCGGGTAGATGATGGGGAGCACGCCGTCCACGCCCTGATCGCCGAGGTTGGTGACGGTGATGGTCGCGTCGGTGAGCTCCGAACCACGGAGGGCCCCCGACCGAGCCCGCGCGACCAGGTCCGCGAGGCCGCGCATCAGCGCGCCGAGGTCGCGCTGGCCCACGTCGTGGATCGCGGGCGAGATGAGCCCGCCGCCACGCAGCGCGATGGCAGTGCCGAGGTGAACGGTGGATGTGGGCTGCAGGCGATCCTCGAGCCAATAGCCGTTCACTTCCGGCACGTCCGGCACGGCGGTCGCGACCGCCTTCAGGAGCAGCACCGCCGGCAGCAGCCGGTCTCCGACGGAGCGGCGCTCGTTCTCGGCGCGAAGCCACGCCATCGCCCGGAACATGTCGATGGTGGTGGTCACATAGGCGTGCGGGATCTCGCGCTTCGACTTCGCCATCGCCGATGCGATGGCGCGGCGCATGGCCTGCTGGCGAGCCGGCGCGGGAGCTGGCGCGGCGGCGGCCGCCGCGGTGCCCTCGACATCGGCCAGTGTGATGGCGCCGTGGGGGCCGGTGCCCGCGATGCTCCGCAGGTCGAGGCCGAGTTCGGTTGCCCGCCGGCGCGCGGCCGGAGAAGCCGCCACGTGCGCGGGGGGCGGCGCCCCTGCCCGCCTCGGGGACGGGGGACCGGGTTCCCCGGCCGGCGCCCCTGCGGCAGTTGCCGCCGTCACCTGCGCCGCTTCGCGGGGCGGGGCCGGCGCCGGAGCGGGTGCGATGCCCGCCGTGCGAATGCGCGCCAGCGTCCGGCCGACGGGCACCTTCTCGCCCGGCTGGGCGACGATCTCCTCGATCACGCCATCCTCGAAGACCTCGATCTCGATAGCGCCCTTGTCGGTGTCCACCTCGGCGATGATGTCGCTGCGCTTCACCGTTTCCCCGGCCTGCTTCAGCCACTTGATGAGGGTGCCGGCCTCCATGTCGGCGCCCAGGGAAGGCATGCGGAAGTCAGCCATGGGAATCCTCGCGAGGCGTCTACCGCCCGCCCTCGGCCGCCGTGACCTGCTTCAGTGCTGCCAGGATGGACCCAGGCTGGGGGACTGCCGCGTCCTCGAGGTGCTTGGGATAGGGAATCGGCACTTCCTCGCTGCACACCCGGACGACCGGCGCGTCCAGATCGTAGAACGCCTGCTCGACGATCCGCGTGGTGATCTCAGCCGAGAGGCTCCCGCTCCGCCAGCCTTCGTCCACCACCACCAACCGATGCGTGCGGCGGACCGAGGCGACGACGGTCTCCATGTCGAGCGGCCGCAGCGTCCTGAGGTCGATCACCTCTGCCGAGACACCCTCGGCCATCGCCAGCTCGGCCGCCTGCAGCGACTTGAACAAGGATCCCCCGTACGTCACCAGCGTGACGTCGTCGCCACGACGGCGCACAGCCGCACGGTCGATGTCCACGGGACCGGCGCCTGCCGCCAGGTCACCTTCCATGTTGTAGAGCGCCTGGTGCTCGAAGATGAGCACCGGGTCGGGGTCGTCGAGGGCGGTCCACAGCATGCCGCGCACGTCCTCGAGCGTGGCCGGCGCCACGATCCGGAGGCCGGGAATGTGAGCGTACCAGCCCTCGAGGCTGTGCGCGTGCTGTGCCGCCAGCTGCCGGCCGGCGCCGGTGACCATGCGGATGACGAGCGGCACGCTGAACTGCCCGCCGGACATGTGGCGGATGGTGGCGGCGTTGTTGACGATCTGGTCGAGGGCGAGCAGGCTGAAGTTCACCGTCATCACCTCGACGATGGGCCGCATGCCGCCGAGCGCGGCGCCGATGCCGGCACCGACGAACGTGCTCTCCGAGAGCGGCGTGTCGCGGATGCGATCGGGGCCGAACTCGGCGAGCAGGCCCTTACTGACGGCGTAGGCGCCGCCGTAGCGGCCGACGTCCTCGCCCATCAGGAACACCCGCGCGTCCCGCTGCAGCGCCTCGCGGATGCCCGCCCGCGCCGCGTCCCGGTACGTCATGCGAACGGTGGTGGGGGTGGATGGCACGTCAGGCATGATCCGCCTCCGGCACGCGCGGCGTGTAGACGTCAGACGTCAACTGCTCGACGGGTTCCCAGGTGCCGGCCTCCGCGAAGGCGATGGCCTCCTGCACCTCGCGGATGGCCGCGTCGTCAATCTGCCGGCGCTCCTCGGGTGTCAGGCCAGCCTCGCGCGCGAGCCGCGCGGCGAAGCCCTCAATCGGGTCGCGCGCCTTCCACTGCTCGACTTCGGCCTTGTCGCGATAGAGCTCGGCGTCGAACATCGAGTGCGCGCGGAAGCGATAGGTCTGCAGTTCCAGGAAGGCTGGGCCCTCGCCGCCCCGCACCGCGGCGGCCGCACGCGTGACGGCCTCCTCGACGGCAAGGACGTCCATGCCGTCCACCACGTCGGCCGGGATGCGGTAGCTGCGCGCCTTCGTCGCGATGTCGGTCTGCGCGAGCGCGCGCTCGATGCGCGTGCCCATGGCGTAGAGGTTGTTCTCGCACAGGAAGAGCACCGGCAGCCGCCAGAGGGCGGCCAGGTTGAGCGACTCGTGGAACTCGCCCTCGGCCACGGCGCCGTCGCCGAAGAAGCAGGCCGTCACGCGTGGCCGGTTGCGCATCCGATCCGACAGCGCCAGGCCCACCGCCACCGGGAGGCCGCCGCCGACGATGGCGTTGCCGCCGTAGAAGCGCGTGGCCGCGTCGAAGACGTGCATCGAGCCGCCACGCCCCCGGCTGCAGCCTTCCTGCTTGCCGAACATCTCGGCCATGAGCGCCGTGGCCGGGATCCCGCGCGCCAGCGCGTGGCCGTGCTCACGGTAGGTGGCCACGATGGCGTCCTCGGGCGCGAGCGCCTGCATCGCGCCTGCGGCCACGGCTTCCTCGCCGATGTAGAGGTGCAGGAAACCGCGGATGTGCCCCGCGCTGTACAACTCGGCGCAGCGCTCTTCGAAGCGCCTGATGCGCAGCATCTCGGCCAGCAGGTGGCGGCCGTGCTGCGGATCCAGGACGGGGGGACCGCTCATGAGGCACCTCCAGGAAGTGGCGTGCCGACGGCCGCGGGCTCGGGCTCGAGCGTGGACAGATCGCCCTCGGGCAGGCCCAGTTCGCGCGCCTTCAACAGCCGGCGCATGATCTTGCCCGAGCGGGTCTTCGGCAGCCCGGGCAGGAAGTCGATGTCCTTCGGCGCCACGGCCGCGCCCAGCCGCGTGCGCGCGAAGCCAATCAGCTCGAGCCGCAGCGCCTCGCTCGCGTCGTGACCGGGTTTGAGCGCCACGAACGCCTTCACGGTCTCGTACGCCATCGGATCCGGTTTGCCGATGACGGCGGCCTCGGCGACGGCGGGGTGCTCCATCAGCGCGCTTTCCACCTCGAAGGGGCCGATCAGGTGTCCAGACGACTTGATGACGTCGTTGTCTCGCCCGACGAACCAGCAGTACCCGTCCCCGTCCACGCGGATGAGATCTCCGGTGAGATAGTACCCGCCCGCGAACGAGCGGCGATACCGCGCCTCGTCGTGCAGGTAGCCGCGGAACATCGACGGCCACCCGGGGACAATGGCCAGTTCGCCCACCTCGTCCGGTCCCGTCACCACGTCCACCGTATCGTCACCCGTTCGCCGGACGACGGCGATCTCCACGCCAGGCAGGGGGCGGCCCATCGAGCCGGGCCGGACGTCCATGCTGGCGAAGTTGGCGATCATGATGCCGCCTGTCTCGGTCTGCCACCAGTTGTCGTGGAAGGGCAGGCCAAATGCCTCGACTCCCCAGGCGACCGCCTCCGGGTTCAGCGGCTCGCCGACGCTGGCGAGGAATCGCAGGTCGGGGGCAGGGAAGCGGCGGGCGAGGTCCACGCCAGCCTTCATCAGCATCCGGATGGCCGTCGGTGCCGTGTACCACACGGTGACGCGTTCCTGCTGAAGGATGCGATACCAGCGCTCGGCGTCGAAGTCGGCTTCGTCCACGATGCCGGTGGCGCCCACCGTGAGTGGGCCGATGATGCCGTACGACGTGCCGGTCACCCACCCGGGATCCGCCGTACACCAGAACCGATCGTCCGGCCGCAGGTCGAGCGCGGTCCTCGTGGTCACGTGGTGCGCGACCACGGCCTCGTGTACGTGCATGGCGCCCTTGGGTTGCCCCGTCGTGCCGCTGGTGAAGTGCAGCAGCGCAAGCGACTCGGCTGCGGTCGCCGGGATGACGAAGCGATCGTCGGCCGCGTCCAGCAGGTGGTGCAGGTTGTGGGTGCCCGCGGGCACATCCGCGGCGTCGCCCGGCACCACGAGCACGTGCTCGAGCTGGGGCAGCCGGGCCCTGATCTCGGACACCTTGCGCCGGTACAGGGGGGCCGTGGTTACCAGGACGCGCGCCTGTGCCTTTTCGAGCCGCGTGTGAATGGGCTCGGGCCCGAACGCCGAGAAGAGCGGCGAGAAGACCGCGCCGCGCTTCATGGTGCCCAGCGCGGCGACGTAGAGCTCGGGAATGCGGGCACACAGGCTGGCGACCACGTCCCCCGGCTGCACGCCCAGCCGCGCGAGCGCTCCAGCGAAGCGCGACGTCAGGCGGCTGAGATCCGCGTACGTATAGTCCCTTTGGGTGCCCGCCCGCCCCAGCCAGCGTAGGGCGACTTTGCCGCCCCGGGGCCCGGCCGCATGGCGATCGACCGCCTCGTGCGCGATGTTGAGCCCGCGCCCGTCGGGCAGGCCGTCGAGCATGCGGCGCGCCTCGGCCCACGAGAACCGCCGCCGCGCTGCGTCGTAATCGGGAAGGTTCGACGCCCGTCGCGTCTCATCCGGCTTCCGGATCGCATCCCACGCCACCACCGCACCTCGGTTCCGCCCTCGCCACGGGCTGCGGCGGAGAAGCACCCCCGCCTCCCGACCCCTGACCCCCGATCCCTGATCCCTGATCCCTGACCAAGTGCCTCGCAAGCCACGTGCCGGGCGCATCCCGGTTCCTGGCGCGCGCCGGCCCGCAGGAGACGCCAGAGCCGTCGGGATTTCCCCAGTCCCGCCCGGCCGAGTGGCGGCTTCCCGGCACCCGGGTGGTTCTGCGGACCCACCGCCTGAGCACTGCGTTCACCCCGTGATCGGCACAGGAGTTGCCTCTTGGTGATTGAATACCCTCACGTGTCGGACCCGCATGCACGAGTCGGCACGTGGCCGGGATGTCGGAGGCCCCCTGGAGGTCACCATGAAGGTCAAGGACGTGATGACGGCGACGGCACGAACGTGCGGCCCGGGCACCAACCTCGCCGAGGCGGCGGCCCTGATGCTCGACGAGGATTGTGGTTTCCTGCCGGTCGTGGACCGGGGGCACCTCGTCGGCGTGGTCACCGACCGGGATCTGTACATCGCCCTCGCCACGCGCAACAAGCTCGCTTCGGAGTTGACCGTCGGCGAGGTCGTCCAGGCGCCCGCGTGGAGCGTCGCCCCTGACGACGAGGTGCACGGCGCCCTCGCGCTCATGAAGGAGCACCACGTGCGGCGCCTGCCGGTCGCCGGCTTCGGCGAAACCGTGCTGGGCGTCATTTCGATGAATGACATCCTGCTGGCCGCGGGGCCCAGGAAGCCGGTGACCCCGACCGAGGTGATCGATGTGCTGCAGGAGATCTGCGGGCACCATCACCCGGCGCCGCACGTCTCCGTGGCCTGACGAGGCTGGGAAGGTCGCTTCCATGGCGCACACCTGGGGGAGCCCGGAGCGCTTTGCCGATCGCCGCGAGGCCGGCCAGTTGCTGGCCCGGCGGCTGGCGGCCTATGCGAACCGGGACGACGTCGTCGTCCTCGGGCTGCCGCGTGGCGGCGTGCCTGTCGCCTTCGAGGTGGCGTCGGCCCTGCACGCGGCCCTCGACGTGTTCGTGGTCCGGAAGCTGGGCTTCCCGGGGCACGCCGAGTTCGCGATGGGCGCCATCGCCAGCGGCGGCGTGCGGGTCCTGAACGAGGAGATCGACGCCGCGTACATGCCATCGAAGGAGGTCATCGACCGCATCGCGCAGGCTGAGGGCCTGGAGCTCGAGCGGCGCGAGCACGCGTACCGCAACGGTCGGCCTCCGGCCCGCATCGAAGGGCGCGTGGCGATTCTGGTGGACGACGGTCTCGCCACGGGATCGACCATGCGCGCAGCGGTTCTGGCCGTGCGGCGGCTGAAGCCCTCGCGCATCGTCGTCGCGGTGCCCGTCGGCTCGGTGGAAGCACGGGACGCGCTGGCCGCGGTGGCCGACGAGATGGTGTGCCTGCGCACGCCGGACCCGTTCTCGGCGGTGGGCCTCTGGTACGTCGATTTCGGCCAGACCACCGACGAAGAAGTGTGCGAGCTGCTCGCCACACCGACCGGTGTCCGTGCCCAGGCGCCGCAAGGAGGTTGATCCATGGCTCCGCCACAGCAGACCGCCGGGCGCATGCCGATTCAGGTTCGGTCGGGCAGCGATCTGCTCGACGGCGATCTGGTCGTGCCGCCGCGCGCCGCCGGGCTCGTCGTGTTCGCTCACGGCAGCGGCAGCAGCCGGTTCAGCCAGCGCAACCGATCCGTGGCTGAAGTGCTGCAGGACGGTGGCTTCGCGACGCTCCTGCTGGACCTGCTGACGCCGTCCGAGGAGGCCATCGACGTCCAGACACGCGAGTTCCGATTCGACATCGATCGTCTCGGGCGGCGCGTGGTGGCCGCGGTGGACTGGGCGGCCACCGATCCACGTGTGGCGGGGCTTCCCATCGCCACCTTTGGCGCCAGCACCGGCGCGGCGGCCGCCATCATCGCCGCGGCCGAACGTCCGGAGCAGGTGCGCGCCGTCATCTCGCGTGGCGGACGCCCCGATCTGGCCGGTGACGCCCTGCCCGTGGCGCTGGCGCCGACGCTCCTCATCGTGGGAGGCGACGATGACGCCGTCATCGTGATCAACGAGAACGCGATGCGCGCGATGCAGGCTCCGGTGCACCTGGAGATCGTGCCTGGCGCGACCCACCTGTTCGAGGAGCCCGGCACGCTGGAGCGCGTGTCGTGGCTGGCGCTCGACTGGTGCAAGCGCCACCTGGGGGAGCAGGCATGACCTCCCGGACCATCCGGGCATGGCTCCTTGCGGCAGCCACGGCGGTGACGGCCGTGCAGGGGCAGGTGCTGTCGCCGGGGGCGCCCCCACCGCAGCCGGCCCCGCCGCTTTCTGCTCAGGCGGAATACATGCGGGCGCACTTCAACCAGGCCATGGTGGTTCACGCGGCGATCATCCGGGGCGACCTGGGCGCGGTCGCGCCTGCGGCCCGCATGCTGGCCGAGCAGGATCCGGGATTGATGCCCGCCGGTTCGGCCGCGCACGTGAACGCCATGAAGGAGGCGGCCCGGCAGGCCGTCGAGGCGCCGGATATCCTCGCGGCCGGTCAAGCCACGGCACGCATGCTGACCGCGTGCGGCAACTGTCACCGCGCCGTCGGCACGATGCCGGCCCTGGCGAGCCGGGCGCGCCCGCCCGTGGGTGGCGTCGTCGGGCACATGGTCGATCACCAGGTGGCGGTGGACCTGATGCTCCGGGGCCTCGTCGTGCCGTCCGACTCGCTCTGGCGGCAGGGTGCGAGGGCCATGGCCGCGGCACCGCTGCACGCACGCGAGCTTCCGGTCGACTCGAGCGTGCGCCGTGAACTGGCGCCGACCGAGGAACGCATCCACCGCATGGCGACCGAGGCCGCGCAGGCTACCGATCCGTTCGCGCGGGCCGGCTTCTACGGGCAGATGCTGGCCGGCTGCGCCGACTGCCACAAGCGCCATCCGAAGATCTGGGGGCCGAAGCCCTGAGCGACGTCAGTGGCAGAGGGTCGTCCCGGCGTCACGGAAGCCCTGACCAGCGACCGGGACGAACTCCCAGTCGTACGCGGCGCCGTGCAGCGTGAACTTCAGCACGCCCCAGACCGATGCGCGGACCTCGCTGTTCGCGCGCGGAGCACCCACCGGATACAGGTGGACGCCACCCGTGCCCGCCACGAACTGTCGGACGCCGCGGGCCAGATCCGTGCGCCCGGACGGATCCTGTGGCGCGAAGCGTTCGTAGTGGTGATCGTGCCCGCTGACGACGAGCTCGACGCCTTCGGCATAGAGCACGTCCCAGAGCGGGCGCAGCCGCGCGTCCGGGCCGTTGTGCCCCGAGGTGAAGAGCGGGTGGTGCACCAGGGCCAGGGTGCACGTGGAGCGGCGAGCGGAGAGCTCGCCCCGGAGCCACGCCAGCTGCGGTGAGGCCGCGCCGATGGGGATGTTGCTGTTGAGCGCGATCACGCGCCACGACCCCACGTCGTAGCTGTAGTAGCCGGGAGCTCCGGGGGCGGCAGCTGCGCCGAAGTAGCCGTAGTAGGCGCTCGCGCCGGGCACGACGTAATCGTGGTTGCCGGGGATGGGCCGCGTGCGGGCCTTGTGCCGTCCCCACGTCGGCGCGTAGCAGCGCAGCAACTCGTCCATGGTGCCCTGGTAGTAGACGTTGTCGCCGGCCGTGAAGACGGTCCCCGGAATCGCATCGAGGAGAACGGCCGTGGCCTCGGAGCCGGGCACACCGCATTCAGCGATGTCGCCCGCGCCAACGAGCACGGACGGTCCGGAAGGCACGGGCGTCGGGGCCACCGGGTTCGCCGGCCGGCCGTCGTCGCCGCACGCGCCGATGAAGAGCAGCCCGGCCGTCGCGGTCGTCACGATCCAGGATGTCGATCGCCGGCACAGGCGCATGGCTCGGCCCCGAGGGCGTGTGGAGCAAGTCGCATGCCTCGGGCACCAGCCCCTTTTCAGGCGCTGCAGCCGGGGGAGTCGGTGCTGACGCGACGTGAGGCCGCCGGTCAGCCGGCATCGCGGCGCGTACGCGATCAGTGACAGATACCGGTCCCGAAGTCGCGGAACGTCTCGCCCGCTACCGGCACGAACTCCCAGTCGTACGCGCCCGGGCGCAACGTGAACTTGATCACGCCCCACACCCTCGCGCGAATCTCGCTGTTCGGGATCCCCGCGCCGAATGCGTGTGTCCAGGCGCCGCCGGTGCCGACGACGAACTGCCGCAGGCCGCGAGTCGGGTCGAGCCGGCCGTTCGGGTCCTGCGGGGCGAAGCGCTCGTAGAAGTGGTTGTGCGCCGCCACGACCACGTCGGCACCCTCGGCGTACAGGACGTCCCACAGCGGCTTTACCTCGCCGGTGGGCTGGTGCGGCGCGAGCGCCGAGCTGAAGAGGGGATAGTGCATGATGGCCATCGTGCAGGCCGCGCGGCTCGAGGAGAGCACGCTCCTCAGCCAGGCCAGCTGCGGCGAGCCGGCGTCGAGGGGGATGACGCTGTTCAGCGCGACGATCTGCCAGTCACCGGCCTTGTATGTGTAATAACCCGACCCGGGCGCCGCCGCCTCGCCGAAGTACGAAAAGTACCCGAAGGCGCCGGGCGTGTCGTAATCGTGGTTGCCGGGCACGGGAAAGGTGCGTGCCCGGTGGCGACCCCAGTTGGGCGCGTAGCAGCGCTCGTATTGCTCCAGCGAGCCATCGGGATGGACGCCGTCGCCGGCGAGGAACACCGTGCCCGGAATCTCGTCGAGGAGACGGGCCGTGGCCTCGGCGGCCGGGCTCGCGCCGCTGCTGCTGCAGTCGGTTGCGTCGCCCGCGCCCACGAGCACTGCCGTGGCGCCAGGCACCGGCGTCGGAGCCAGCGGGCTGGTGGGTCCGTCTGCGCCACACCCGCTCAAGGCGAGGTGGAGGAACACTCCCCCGATGCCCGCTGTCCTCACCCAACGCCGACGCATGACCGCCTCCGCTGACGACGGGAGCAAGGCGCATGCCGCCACGGTGCAGCGAGACACGCGCGTGGTCGTGTGCGCAGGCGTGCAGGTTCGCGCACCACGACGCCGCCGGCATGGCGGGCAGGCGGCACGAACTATCGCGTGGTGAAGGAAAACACGCTCTCGACGTAGCCGAACCACAGATGGTCGCCGCGAAACGTGCCCGTCACCACGCGACCACCTTTGATCCACCCGAGGAAGCCGTTGACGGAAAGCCGCGGTGTGATGGTGAAATCGGCCGAACCCTCCACGGAGGTGCCCAGCCGCGTGCTTCCGTTCGAGCGGCGACCCGCGTACCCGAAGACGGCCCCTGAGTCGAGGGTGGCGCCGCTGCCGATGTACCAGAGGTCCCCGGCCGATGCGAGGTCCAGGCGGTGGACGTCGAGCCGCAGGCCGAGTGTGGATCGCGGCCGCGCCTGCGCCGACACGAACACGTCGTTTAGGTTCATCGTGCTGTACGCCGTGGTCTGCGAGTATCGCCGCACCGTGGGCAGCAGCGGAAAGAACGTTCCGTGCGCCTCGTCTGCCGCCGACTCATCGCCAGATGCGCGGAACAGGCCGGCGCGGATCCAGGGGCGCCACCCTGCGCGTGACCACTGGTAGCCGGCTTCGGCCGCGAAGGCGTGCGCGCGATGATCCTGGCCGTACCAGTCACCCGCCTGCCACGCGGTCCACCCCAGCACGTCGACTTCGCCGCCGGCGGCCGGGTACGCGCCGATGAGCGTGCCGCCGATCGTCGTGATACCGATGTCGGCCTCCGCGGCGGCCCGGCCCGTGTTGTCGGGACGCTGCGTGACGGGCCGATGGTCGGCGTAGTACAGCGAGAACCCCTGGACCTGCGTGCGCCGGGGGGCTTGCGCGCTGCCCTGGGAGCTCGCCGTCACCCCGCCCACGAAGACGTCCGTGATGGTGGGACCCGCGACGCGCGCGAAGCCACCCTGCGTCGGCATGAACGCGATGCCGGTGGCGCGCCAGGACGGCCGCGTGATGTCTGCGCGCACGCCGTCGTAGCCGCGCTGGACGATGGCCCACTCGAACTCGCCGACCAGTCTCGCGTCGAGGCGCTGGCGCTTCACGGCCTCGACCTTCGGCACGCCGCTCGGCGCTTCAGCGCCCGAGGTGTACGGCATGCGGCCCACCTGCAGGTCGAAGCCGCGCGCGAGATCGGGGAATCGCACGTGGGCGTAGCGCAGGTACAGCTGTTGCTGGTTGGCGTGGCGACCGCCCTGGTCGAAATACAGCGCGCCGGTTCCGAACGGCCCGGGATTCGACGCACGCTCCGGCAGGCCGACGAACCCGACGTGCTGCGCGGCCAGCGTGGTCTGGACGCGGCGCCAGCGGCCGCGCAGCTCGAGCCGCAGCCGGTTGCCAAGGAAGGCGTAGTCGGGATCACCGCCGGTGGGCGGCGGCTCGAAGAAGCGCCACGACTCCAGGCGGGCGACGTTGCTGATGGACGCCTGCCACGTGGGCGCGGGCGGCGCCGCGCCCGCGGCCCCTGGCGCCTGCCCGGCCACCGCGGGGCCGGCGCCGAGGGTCCCGGTCACCAGTGCGGCGAGCGCCGCTCGGGCGAGGCCGGAGCCCGGAACGTCGGGCCCCGGGGCGCTCATGGCTTCCTCGGGTGATGTTCGTGCTGGCTGGTGGAGGGCTGTCCCGGTCCCACGAGCACGGTCCCCATCAGCCCGCCGTCGGCGTGGTCCAGGATGTGGCAGTGGAACATCCACTCACCCGGCCGCTCGTTGAAGTGCACCAGGAAGCGCAGCTTCGTCTTCATCGGCACGTTCAGCGTGTCCTTCCAGCCGAGAGGCCTGACTGGCTGGTCCTTCTCGTCCAGCTGCATGAAGAAGAACCCGTGGAGATGGAACGGGTGATCCCATTCGCTGTCGTTGTCGATCTCCCAGATCTGCTTCTCGCCGAGCGCGGCCAGGAAGGGCTTGGCCTCCCAGTAGGGCACGCCGTTCACGCGGAACTCCGATTCGCCGTCCTTGCCGGCCGGCGGCAGCGTGAGGACGACCGGCACGCGCGTGGCCCCCGCCGGATCCGTCGGCGTGATGGTGCGCCGCACCACCGGCAGCTTCGCGTTCTTGATGGGCGGCTCGTCGGTGAACTGGATGGTGAACACCTCCTCCACGTCGCGGTACTGCACGCTGCCATACCCGCGGTTGTAGAGCATCGCGCGCACGACCAGTGTGCTCCCGGGCGCGCCCGTCGGCGTGACCAGCACGTCCAGCCGCTCGCCCGTGGTGATGAGCACGGTCCCGCTCGTCACCGGCTCCTCCTGGAGCCCGCCGTCGTTGCCGATGGTCACGAACGGCTGCCCGTCCATGTCGAGGAGGAAGAAGCGGCTCTTGGCCGCGTTGACGATGCGCCAGCGCTGGGGCGCGCCCGCGCGGGCCTTCAGGGTGGGACGCACGCGGCCGTTCACGAGCACGTACGCGCCCTCACGCCCGAACACCATGCCGGCCGGCCCGCCGCTGTCCGCCGGCTCCAGCGTGCCGGTCTTGTCGAATCCGATGTCGCTCAGGACCAGCGTGAGCTCGTCCTCGATGCCCACGCCGTCGCCCGGGTCCTCGACGAGCAGCGCGCCGTACAGGCCAAAGCCCACCTGCGCGGCCGACATCACGTGCGGGTGGTACCAGTAGAGCGAGGCATCGGGCGTGATGAAGTCGTAGGTGAAGGTCTCGCCCTTCTTCACCGGCGGCTGGGAGATGCCGGGCACGCCGTCCATCTCGATGGGCACGCGGACCCCGTGCCAGTGGATGGTGGTGTCCTGGTCGAGGTTGTTCGTGAAGTGCACGATGAGGCGGTCGCCCACCTTGGTGCGGATGAGCGGGCCGGGCAGCCCGCCATCGTAGGTCCAGGCCTTCACGACCTTGCCCGGCGAAACCTCGACCTCGGCGAGGCGCGCCTCGAGGTCGATCTCGACGATGGACGGGTCCGGGTTCTTGTCCACGGCCTCGCGCAGCTTGATGGTGTCGTCCCAGCCCGCAGGCGCCAGGGAGGTGCCCGGTTGCGCAGCGGCTGGCCCCGCGCCCGGCCACAGCAGGGCGCCCACGACGAAGCCGGAGATCGTGAAAGAGCGGAGAGTCGTCAGCATGTCAGTCACCACACCTGCGGCCGCGTCAGGCGACCAGCGCCCGGCGAAAGAGGACGTTGTTCTCGAGATGAATGTGTTCCATCAACTCCTGTTCGAGCTGCAACAGGCCCAGGTAGAGTGCGCGCCAGGTGGTGCACGCCTCGGCCGGCGGCGTGAGGTCGGCGGTGAGCGAGCGCAGCTCGAGCAGGTGCTCGCGGTGATGCTCGTGCTCCAGCTCCATCACGTGCACCGGCGCCGCGGCCTGGCCGCCAAGCCCCGACACGATCAGCGGGAAGAGAATCTCCTCTTCCTTGCGGAGGTGATCGAGGAGCGACTCGTGCATGGCCTCGAGCGCGGTGGCCAGGCCGCGGGGGCACGAGGCCTTGTCCCCGTGGCGCTGCTCGACCTTCCGGGCCATCGCCAGCAGCTCAGGCAGCGCCGCCCGAAGCCGTCGGTGATAGGTCGTCTCGATATGGTCGACGAGGACGGGCAGGGGCGCCTCGTCCCAGCGCGGGCGATCCGCCACGAGCGGGTCCTCGGCTTCGATGGCCGCCAGGATGGCGTCCGGATCCAGCTGCCGCTCCCGGCAGACCTCATCCAGGTTGCGGCGTCCCCCGCAGCAGAAGTCCAGCCGATTGCGAAAGAACACGCGCGCGGCCCCGGGATGGGCGACCGCCAGTTCGGCAAGGGTTGTAGAAGCGTTCATGGTCATGGTCCCGCAGATCGGTGAGCAGCATCGGTGCCGGTGTGGGCGGCGTTGCGTGTCAACGACTTACGGGAGGTGTTATGATTCCTTCAACATCCTGATGTTATCAGAATCGCAACAATGTTGACGCATCCGCAACACGCTTCGATGTCCCTCGAAGTGCTCCTGGAGATTGCGCGCGACCTGACGGCCTCGCTCGCAGCCGCGGATCGGTATGCCCGCCTGATTGCCGCGGTCCGGCGTCTCATTCCGTGCGACGCCGCCTGCCTTCTACGGCTCGACGGCGCGGACCTGGTCCCGATGGCCGGATACGGCCTGACGACGGCGGCGCTGTCGCGGCGCTATCCCCGACGGGAGCACCCGAGGCTCGACGTCATCCTGAACTCGTGCGAGCCCGTGCGGTTCCCTCCGGACAGCGCGTTGCCCGATCCGTTCGATGGGGGCATCGAGGGCGCGCCGGGCCCGCTCCACAAGGTGCACGCGTGCATGGGCGTGGCGCTCACGGAGGGGGGCGAGGTCGTCGGCGCGCTCACCGCCGATGGCCTTGAGGGCCACCAGTTCGATGCCATCGATCCGAGGATGGTGGCCACGCTCGGGGCGCTGGCGGGCGCGGCACTGCGCACCTCCGCGCTCATCGAGGCCCTCGAGCAGCGCGCCGATCACCGGGGCCGCGTGGCCAGGGAGCTGCTGCGGAGCGCGGCGCAGTCGAGTGGCGGGGCACTGCTCGGTTCGAGCGCCGCGGTGGCGAAGCTGCGTCGGGAGATCGCGCTGGTGGCGGCCTCCGATCTCGCGGTGCTGATCACCGGTGAGACGGGCGTGGGGAAGGAACTGGTCGCGCACCACGTCCACGCGGCCTCGGCGCGCCGCGACGAGGCGCTGATCCACGTGAACTGCGCCGCGCTGCCGCTGTCGATTGCCGAAAGCGAGCTGTTCGGCCACGTGGCCGGCGCCTTCACGGGCGCCACGCGCGACCGCGCGGGCAAGTTCGAGGTCGCCGATGGCGGTACGCTCTTCCTCGACGAGATCGGCGAGCTCTCGCTCGAGATCCAGCCCAAGCTGCTGCGGGTGCTGCAGCACGGCGAGATCCAGCGCGTGGGGAGCGACCGGGCGCACCGCGTCAACGTGCGGGTCATCGCCGCCACCAACCGGGATCTCGAACGCGAGGTGGCAGCCGGC
The DNA here is from genome assembly GCA_020851565.1 of Acidobacteriota bacterium. Classification (GTDB taxonomy): domain Bacteria; phylum Acidobacteriota; class Vicinamibacteria; order Vicinamibacterales; family UBA2999; genus VFZN01. The sequence continues at coordinate 56,912 of JADZCN010000098.1, forward strand.
CGCGTCCGCGCCGACCTGTACCATCGCCTGGCCGCGTTTCCCCTCCCGGTACCCCCGCTCCGCGCGCGGGGCGAGGACACGCCCGTGCTGGCGGCGCATTTTGCCGACGCCGCCGCGCGCCGCCTCGGCCTGGCGGGGGTGCGGTTCACGGACGAGGCCCGCCTCCAGCTCTTGATGAACGACTGGCCGGGCAACGTGCGTGAGCTGGAGAACGTGATCGGCCGGGGTGTCCTCCGCGCGTCGTTCGGCCACGACCGCACGCGCATCATCGAGCTCGACGCCGCCCACCTGGACCTGCGGCCGCGCCTGGCCGACGGGCCTCCTGCCGTCGGGCCGGGATCCGAGGCGGCCGGGGATCAGGTCCCGCCCGGCGGCGAGGCCCCCCTGGGCGCTCGCCTCGCCCGCTTCGAGCGGGAGGTCATCCTGGGCGCCGTTCAGCGCCATGGGGGGAATTGGTCGGCAGCCGCGCGCGACTTGGGACTGCACCGAAGCAACCTGCACCACCGTGCCCGAAGACTGGGACTCAAAAGTCGATAAAGAGACAAAATATGACTTGAAAGCCATTTAAGATTGGGCGTATGCTTCGCCCATGGGTGCATCCCCCAACGCCCCACGCATCGCCGCGATTGTCGGCGTCAAGGACGAGGTCGAGCTCGTCGGCGCGTCCATCAAGCATCTGCGACAAATCGGCGTCGATCACATCATCGTCGCCGACGCGGGCTCCACCGACGGCACGCTCGACGTGCTCGAGGACGAGCGGCGCGGCGGTGACGTGGTCGTGACACACGTGGACCCCACCACGGTCGTCGACTACGACACCGAATCGGCGCACGCCATGGCGCTCGCGCGCGCCTCGGGTGCGGACTGGGTCCTCTTCATGGACGCCGACGAGTTCTTCATCCCCGCCACCGGGTCGCTGAAGGACTGCCGTCACCTCCAGGACGCCGACGTCATCGTCGCCGACCGCTTCAACGTCGTGGTCACGCCGGACCATCTTCTGATGCCGACGACCCTGACGCCGCGCCACTACGGACGCCTGAGCCTCTTCACGCGGCAGGTTGGCGACTTCCGGCGATACATGGACGATCGACCGCACGCGTCGTTCGTGACCGTGCGGCCCGGGCCGAAGGTGCTGGCGCGGCCGTCCGTAGCCGCCGCGCTCGCGCCCGGCGGGCACGACGTGCACGCCACCGGCGCCCGGCGCGCCGTCGCCACCGATCTCATCGTTGCGCACGTGCCGTTCACGACGCAGGATCGGTTCGAGCGAAAGGTCGCCAACATCCGGAAGGAAGTGGAGATGCGCCCCGCGTACTTCGCGGGCGGCTACGCGTGGCACTGGCGACGCTGGGCCGAGATGACGGCACCCGGCGCACTGGACGCCGAGTTCGCGCGCCAGATCACCTACGAGCACGCCCTCGCGGGCTTGCGGCGCGAAGGCGTCGTGCGCTCCGCGGCGGAGCTGCTGGCCGAGCGGGCGCCGGTGCCGGTGGCGGCCCCGACTGCGTCGCTTGCCGGTCGCCTGTGGCACGAGCTCCAGGCGATGCGCGAATGGGCGCGGCACCCGCTGCACTCGCGCCTGCGGCCCGTGCACTAGGCCACGGCGGTTCCGAACAGCGATCCGACCGCCGCGGTGGCCGCCATGGCCAGCGCGCCCCAGAACGCGACGCGGCCCGCGCCCACCCACGGCGACGCTCCGCCCGCGCCGCCGGCGAGGGCGCCCAACCCCGCGAGGAAGAGGAGCGAGGTGGCCGACACCACGAGCACCATGCGCGTGGGAGGGGTGATCACGACCATCGCGATGGGCAGCGCCGCGCCGATCGCAAACGTGGCGGCCGAGGCCACGGCCGCCTGAAGAGGGCGCGCCGCGAGCTCCTCGGTCATGCCCAGCTCGTCGCGCGCGTGCGCTGCCAGGGCATCGTGCGCCATCAGCTGCTCGGCCACCTGGCGCGCGAGCTGGGTGTCGAGGCCGCGCCGCTCGTAGATGCCGGTCAGCTCGTTCACCTCGCTCGGGAGATCGGTGGCCAGCTCCCCGCGCTCGCGCGCCAGGTCGGCGCGTTCGGTGTCGGCCTGCGAGCTCACCGACACGTACTCGCCAGCCGCCATCGAGAGCGCTCCCGCCACGAGCCCCGCCACGCCGGCCACGAGCACGTCGCTCTGCGCCGCCTGCGAGGCGGCCACGCCCACCACGAGGCTTGCGGTCGAGACGATGCCGTCGTTGGCGCCCAGCACGGCGGCGCGCAGCCACCCGATGCGTTCGGTTCGATGCCGTTCCCTGTGGGGCATGTTCATCCTCCTCGCCGCCCGCATGATGTCATGCGCCGGGCCGGCCAGATGTGGCAACATGCGCGCATGATGAGACGAGACCTGCTCAAGGGGGCGATCGCGGGCATGGCGGCCTCGGTGGTGGCTCCGGGCGAGGCGCGGGCGTCGGACGCCACGGTGCTGAAGATGCTGGACGAGTTCGCGGCGGCCTGGAACCGGCACGACGTGGACGGGCTGATGGCCTGCATGGCGGCGGACTGCGTGTTCGAGGCCTCCGCCGGGCCCGAGGTGGCCGGTGCCCGGCACGTGGGGCGCGACGCGGTGCGCCGCGCGTACGCCGCCGTCTTCGAGGCTTATCCCGACGCGCGCTGGAACAACCCGCGCCACTTCGTCGCCGGCGATCGCGCCGTGTCGGAGTGGACCTTCACGGGCACCACGAAGGCGGGCGCGAAGGTGGAGGTGAACGGCTGCGACATCTTCACGCTGAAGGACGGCAAGATCGCCCTCAAGAACTCCTACAGGAAGCAGCGGGGGTAGGCGCCGGCCCGGCCGTCAGGGCCGGAACAGCCGCTCGTAGTAGCCGGCTGTCTTCACCCGGATGGTGACGGGGGTGTCGTTGAGGTTCTGCCAGAACCAGCCGTGGTTGCCCGCGGCCGGGGCCTCGAAGGTTCCGTGCCCGCTGCTGCGTCCCTCGTCCTTCCAGTAGCTCAGCGACGCGCCGTCGGGCGCGCCCGCCACCTCGCCGTGCATGTCCACGTCCACGCCGCCGCCGTCGGCCATCCACGAGAAGACCAGGCGATCCCCCGCGTTCATGACGGCCTTGATTTCGGCCCCCTCTCCGGACTCGAGCGTGAGCGACATCTCGTCGGCGCGAAAGGCGATATCGCTCCGCATCAGCGAGCCCGAGCCCGTCGACGCCACCGTGCCGGTTGGAAGCACCGCCGCCGTTTCCGATGCGGGAGGGCGGTAGAGCCCCAGCGCGCGGCCCGCGCCGGTGGGATCCACGCCGTACTCGGCGGGCAGCACCGCCATCACGAGGATCACGGCGGCCGCCGCCGCCGAGAGCAGCGTGGCGCCGGCGATGTGTCCGGGCGAGGGTGGGGTGAACGACGGGCGGCCGGGGCCGCGTGGTGCGGGCATGGCTCTTCATCATGCCCCAACGCCCGTCATGGGCCGAGGACTGCGCTTACCGCACCGGGTCACCAGCCCGCGAGCTTCCCGCGCGTCGGTCCACGTCGCGCGCCGCCACGGGCGGGCCAGGAGGACGGGTGCCGCTGTGGAATGTCACCGGTGCGCGCGGCGATTCGTCGACCAGCAGCTGGAAGATGTCCGGGCGCGCGCAGTGGCCGACGGCGTCGAAGTCCATCCGCGCGCGCGCGATGTCGTAGGGGTCGATGGCCGCGGTGAGAATGGTCTCGCCGCTGAAGTCGGGGCCGGCCAGCACCTCGCCGAGGGGGCCGATGATGCAGCTGCCGCCGCGCGAGATGACCGACTGCGGGTCGTCGCCGAACGCGGTGGGATAGTCGGCGGGGTAGTCTTTCCGGCGCGCGAACTGGTTGGCCGACAGGACGAAGCACCGTCCCTCCTGCGCGATGTGCCGCATGCTCGGCAGCCACGTCGCGCGCGCGTCGGCCGTGGGCGCGCAGTAGATTTCAATCCCCTTGGCGTACATCGCCGCGCGCAGGAGGGGCATGTAGTTCTCCCAGCAGATGACCGCGCCCACGCGGCCCAGCTCGGTGTCCACGACGGTGAGCGTCGAGCCATCGCCGAAACCCCACACCAGGCGCTCGCTGGCCGTGGGCATCAGCTTGCGGTGCTTGCCCAGGTAGCGGCCATCCGAGCCCAGGAAGAGCACCGTGCAGTAGAGCGTGCCGCCGCTGCGCTCGATGACACCGACCACCAGGTGCGTGCGGTTCGCGCGGGCGAGCCCCGCCATGCGATCGACATGCGGGCCCGGCACGTCGATGGCGCTTTCCCAGTGCCGGCGGAACTGCTCGCGCCCTTCGGGACTGCGCGAACCGACGACCGCGCCGAAGTCGAGGCCACGGGGGTACGCCGAGACGAACGCCTCGGGAAACAAGGTCAGGCTCGCGCCACGCCGGCTGGCATCGGCGGTGAGATCGCCCAGCTTCTGGAGCGTGCGCTCCACGTCGAATCCGACGGGGGCCGCCTGCACCACGGCCACCGTGTACGGACCTTTCACTGGCGGAGATGCGCTCAAGGGGGGTTCACGCCTCCTCGCGTGTGAGCGTTCTTCGCTGCAAAGGATATACCGCCGCGCGCGTTGCGCGAATGGGCTATCGTTCGGGGGAGCCTCATGCCGCGCGCGTTCGCGTTCCTGTTCGCCCTCTCGCTCTCACTCCCCGCATGTCGCTCGACCCCCGCGGCCCCCGAGCCCCGCGACGCCGTGCCGCGACAGGTCGGGACCTGGCAGGGAGTGGGGGATCGTACGCTCGGCTTCGACAGCCAGTCCGGCCGCTTCAGGATTCTCTGGGAAACCCGGCCGGAGGCTGGCGATGGCGACGGCCGCTTCCGCCTGACGGTCCAGAGCGGCGTGAGCGGGCGGCCCCTCCAGGAAGTGGTGAACCATCGCGGCGCCGGGCAGGGCAGCCTGAACTTCGAGGACGACCCGCGGCTCTACCAGCTGCTCATCGAGTCGGACGGCGTGCTGTGGTCGGTGACGGTGGACGAACTCGTGCTGGTGGCGCGCCCGTCGGCGCCCTGAGTTCGGCGCGGGGGAGACTTTACTCACCGGCCCGGGCGACCGGCCGGATCGTGTACCCTTTGCGGGTTTCGTCCCGGAGAGCCTCGAGATGACCTTACGCGTCCTGACCCTGATTGGCGCCAGCCTGCTGGCCGCCACGACCGTTTCCGCCCAGCGGCCCGCCGACGCGCCGGCGACCGCACCCTCGGGCACGCCTCCCGACACCGTGATGATCGAAGAGCTCACCTGGGCCGAGGTGCGCGATCTCGTCAAGGCGGGGTGGACCAATGTGATCGTCGGTACCGCAGGCACCGAGCAGAAGGGCCCGCACATGGCGGACGGCGAGCACAAGTTCGTCATGACCTACACGGCCGACAGGATTGCACGCGCGATGGGTCGCACCCTGGTTACGCCGGTCGTCACGTACGTGCCCGAGGGCGGCTGGGATCCACCGACCGGACACATGACCAAGCCTGGGACCATCACGCTGCCCGAGGATCGTTTCGTCGAGCTGCTCGTGCACGCGGGCCGCAGCCTCAAGGCGGGCGGGTTCACCAATGTATTCTTCGTCGGCGAGTCGGGCGGGAACCGCACGGGCATGCGCCTCGCGGCCGAGAAGCTCAACGCCCTGTGGCAGGGCAGCGGTGCGAAGGCGTACTGGGTGGACGACTACTACACGAAGGCGCATCGCGAGCAGGAGGCGCTGGCGGCGAAGATTCTCGGCGTGCCAGGCAACGAGGTCGGCAACCACGCCAACATCCTCGACACGTCGGAGCTGCTCTTCGTGGCGCCGCAGCACGTCCGCACCGATCGCCTCGTGGGCAACGATTACGAGAACAACGGCGTCAGCGGCGTCAACCAGTCGAAGGCCTCGCCCGAGATCGGCCGTCAGCTCCTGCAGATCAAGATCGACAATGCCCTCGCGCAGGTGAAGCGCATGACGAGCGGCGGCGAGCCGCCCGTTCCGCCCGCGCCGCAGCCCGGGGGCGGCGGCCGCGGCGGCGCGCGACCCGCGCCTCCCGCGGGTGCAGCCCGCCCGACCATGGAGACGGCGCCGGCGAGCCGGACGCCCACGCGCGCGCCCGACACGGTGTTCGTCGACGAGCTCACCTGGGAGGAGACGCGCGACGCGCTGAAGGCGGGCAAGACGACCGCCATCGTCCCCATCGGCGGCACCGAGAAGAACGGGTACCACATGGTGCTCGGCAAGCACAACTACGTGGTGGCCCATGCCGCGAACCTGATGGCGCGCCGGCTGGGGAACGCGCTGGTCGCGCCCGTCATCCAGTACGTGCCCGAGGGCGATCCCGATCGCCAGAATCCCGGGGCCATCTCGCTGCCCTCGCCCGCCTACGATCAGCTGCTCGACGCCGCCGCGCGCAGCCTGAAGGCACACGGCTTCACCGACATCCTCTTCATCGGCGACAGCGGCGGCAACCAGGCCGGTATGACCGCGGTGGCGAAGGCGCTCAACGAGGAATGGAAGGACGCGGGTGCGAAGGTCTACGCGCTGACCGACTACTACGAGGTCGGACGGGATCACTACCGCGCGTGGATGCTCGCCGCCTTCGGCTACGACGACACCATCGTCGGGAGCCATGCCGGTATCAGCGACACGTCACAGATGCTGCACGTGCACCCGGCCGGGATCCGGAAGGACCGCATCACGCCCTGGGGCGGGCCGAAGGACTCGGGTGTGACGGGCGATCCGACGCGGGCCAGCGCCGAGATCGGGCGGATGGGCATCGAGTTCAAGGTGAACGCGGGAATGTCGCAGTACCGGTTGCTCAAGAACCCGCCTCAACCGCGACGCAGATGACGCGACGCAGATAACGCAGATTGCGCAGACGGGAAGGGCGCGGGAACGCGCGGTCGGCGGGGCCCGACCCGTCGCTGGTCAGACCGTTGGAGGTTGGCCGCGCGCCGCGCCGACGAACACGCCGGAGCGTACCACGTGGCCTGTTTGAGCGTCGGCGCAGTCAGCGCGAGTTGCCCAAGTGCTTGAGGGGCGCGCAGGCGTGTTTGACCGGCCGACCGACAGGTCTGGCCAGCGATGGGTCGGGACCCGGCGACTGCCTGTCGGCGTCCCGTCCCACCAGCCGTCCCGTGCGGCCCACCCTGCGATATCCTTGAGGTCCCGATGTCCACGACGATGACCCGCCTGATCGCGCTGGGGCTGGTGGCGTGCTCCGCCGCCGCGTGCCGCAGCGCCAACGTCTCTGGAGGCCCCGGCCTCATCCAGCCCGGTGCACCCGGGCAGGAGGGGCGGACGGTCAGCGTGGCCGACTCCACCGATCTCTCGAAGGTGCAGTTCACGCCCGCCGACGTGAAGTTCATGCAGGGCATGATTGGCCATCACCAGCAGGCCATCGAGATGGCGGCGCTATTGCCCGACCGGACGAGCCGCGAGGACATGAAGCTGCTGGCGAAGCGAATCGAAGTCTCGCAGGTCGATGAGATCCAGATGATGCAGGACTGGCTGCGGGCGCGCGGGCAGACGCTGCCGGATCCCCACGCCCATCACCAGCACGGCGCGACGCTGATGCCCGGGATGCTGACCCAGGAGGAGATGGCGCGGCTCGAGGCCGCGAAGGGCGTGGAGTTCGATCGCCTGTTCCTCGAAGGCATGATCAAGCACCACGGCGGCGCGCTGACAATGGTGCGCGAGTTGTTCGCCACGCCGGCCGCGGGCCAGGACGGCGACATCTTCGCGTTTGCCTCAGACGTAGAAGCCGACCAGCAGATGGAGATCGACCGGATGGGAGCCTTGCTCAGGGAGCTGCAGAAATGAATGGTCTGATGAGACGGGTGGGAACAGTCGCCGCCATCGTGGGCGGCGTCGTGCTGGTCGGCGGCGCGCAGCAGCGCCCGGCGGACCCGAAGGATCCGCGGATCGGGCTGAAGGCGGGCCTGTTCGACGCCGGCGTCGCCGCGCGCAACATGGAGCTGACCGCGACGTTGGCGCGGCCCCAGGGGTTCTTCGATCCGAAGGCGCCCGCTGGCGAGGCGTCACCGCCCGAGCGTCCCGAGCCGGCGCCCGCGGCCGAAGGCGGTGCGGCCGCACCGGCGGCGCCTGCTGCACCCGCCGCACCGGCGGCGCCCGCGGCCGGCCAGCCCGCCGGTCCCCGCCCCGGCACGCCGCCCGCCCGCGGCGGCCTCGACTTCGCCAATTCAGACCTCGCGTTTGCCGGCACGCACATGTGGGTCGGCAACTTCCACGGCTTCAACACCTACGACATCGAGGACGCCCGCAAGCCGAAGCTGCTGGCCTCCATCGTCTGCCCCGGCGGGCAGGGTGACGTGTCGGTCTATGGCAACCTGCTCTTCATGTCGGTGGAGCAGACGCGCGGCCGTGTCGACTGCGGCGTGCAGGGCGTGGCCGAGACGGTGAGCAAGGAGCGCTTCCGCGGCGTGCGCATCTTCGACATCAGCGACCTGCGCAGGCCGCGCCAGGTGGCCGCGGTGCAGACGTGCCGCGGCTCGCACACGCACACGCTCGTGCCCGACGTGAAGGACAAGTCGCGCATCTTCGTGTACGGCTCGGGCACCGGTTCGGTCCGCTCGGGTGAGGAGCTCGAGGGCTGCTCGGGCGAGGAGCCGGACAAGGACGAGAACACCGCGCTCTTCAGCATCGACGTCATCGAGGTGCCGCTCGCGGCGCCGCAGAACGCCAGGATCGTGAACCGGCCGCGCATCTTCGCCGACGAGTCCACCGGCGCCATCGCCGGCTTGTGGAAGGGTGGCGACCACGGCCCCGGCACGCAGCGCACGAGCGTGACCAACCAGTGCCACGACATCACCGTGTTCCCGGAGGTCGGCCTCGCGGCGGGCGCGTGCTCGGGCAACGGCATCCTGATGGACATCTCGGATCCGGTGCACCCGAAGCGCCTGGACGCCGTCTTCGACAAGAACTTCGCCTACTGGCACTCGGCGACGTTCAACAACGACGGCACCAAGGTCATCTTCACCGACGAGTGGGGCGGCGGGACGCGGCCGCGCTGCCGGGCGACGGATCTCCCCAACTGGGGCGCCAACGCCATCTTCGACATCGTGGACGGGAAGATGCAGTTCAAGGGCTACTACAAGATGCCCGCGCCGCAGACCGAGACCGAGAACTGCGTGGCGCACAACGGGTCGCTCATCCCCGTGCCCGGGCGCGACATCATGGTGCAGGGCTGGTACCAGGGCGGGCTCTCCGTGTTCGACTTCACCGACTCGGCCAACCCGGTGGAAATCGCCTTCTTCGATCGCGGCCCGCTGGACGCGAAGCAGCTGATCACGGGCGGCTACTGGTCCACCTATTGGTACAACGGTCACATCTACGCGTCGGAGATCGCGCGCGGCATCGACGTGTTCCGCCTGAAGCCGAGCGAGTTCCTGTCGCAGAACGAGATCGACGCCGCGATGCTGGTGCGGCACGAGGAGTTCAACGCGCAGCAGCAGCCGAAGGTCACCTGGCCGGCAACCGCCGTGGTGGCCAAGGCCTATGTGGACCAGCTGAACCGCACGCGCGGCATCCAGGCCGAGCGCGCCAAGGCGGTGGTCGCCGCGATGGACCGCGCGGAAGGCATGCGCTCGTCGCGCGATCGGAACGCGGCGACGGTGGTGCAGCAGCTCGAGACGCTGGCAGGCCAGCTGGAGACCGACGCGGCCGCGGCCGCCGGACGCGACCAGGCGCGGTTGCAGGCGCTCGCCGAGACGTTGAAGGGCCGCGCGGCCCGGCTGCAGTAGCCGCACGGACGCCAGAACGGGGAGGGCCCGGCCCGAGCCTTTGAAGGCTCGCGCCGGGTCCTTTCCACGTACGAGGGCTGGACGCGACGGCCCGAGTCGTTAAGATGCCGTATGGCGCTTGACGCGATCCGCACCTGGCTCGGGCTTGGGGCCGCGCACCGCGAGACGGCGGAACCGGCCGCGCTGCGGGACCTCATCGACACGCTGGAACACCTCGAACCCGATCAGGCGCGTCACCTCGCGCGCTTCGCGTACCTCCTCGGCCGCGTGGCACATGCCGACCAGCACGTCAGCCCGGAGGAAACCCGCGCCATGGAGGCGCTCGTGGTGAAGGAGGGCGGCCTCACCGCCGAGCAGGCGGTCGTCGTCGTGGGCCTGGCCAAATCGGCCAACGTGATGTTCGGCGGGACCGCGGACTTCGAGGTGGCGCGCGAGTTCAGCGAGGCGGCCAGCTACGAGGAGAAGCTCGCGCTGGCCCGTTGCCTGTTTCGCGTGGCCGCCGCGGACGAGGCGATCTCGATTGCCGAGGAGTCCGAGATCCACCGCATCGCAGCTCATCTCAAGATCCTGCCCGAGGACCTGACGGCGCTGCGGGTGTCGCACGCGAAGTTCCTGCCGGGCCTCTCGTCGCGGCGCGGGTGACCCGGGCCCGGCCCGATCGATCGCGTGATCGAGTGCGGCCGGCCGGGAGCCGGCCGCACTCGCCGCAATCGGGACTACGGTGCGCGGCTCGACGTCCTGCACACGTGCGCGCGTCCTTTCGTCGCACTTCTCACTTCTGGCTTCTCACTTCTCACTGTTCCTCTCACCGCAGCGGCCGCGCCAGCAGCCGCGCAAGGCCGATGACGTTCGTCTGGTGCGCGATCGAGTCGCTGCTCCACACGGACTGCACGCCAGCCGCGGCGAGAGTCGCCGTGGCGTCGTCCACGAACAGGGCGTGCGTGACGGCGACGTCCACGCGCGCGGCGCCGGCCTCGAGAGCCGCCTGTGATGCCGCCGCCAGCGTCCGGCCCGTGCTCGCCACGTCGTCCACGATGACCACGCGCCGCCCGGCGAAGGTGACCTGTGGCAGGTGGATGCGCACGTCGCGGTCGCCGCGTCGCTCCTTCCGGCACACGGCGCATTCCCCACCGCTCGCGCGCGCCACGGCTTCCACCCACTGGCTCGACTCCCGATCGGGCCCGAGCAGCAGCGCCTCGATGCCATGGGCGTGGAGATAGCGGCCGATGAGGGGCGCGGCCGACAGGGCAACGGCTTCGGCGCCGGGGAGCACGTCGTCCAGGCGATCCACGCGGTGCAGATGTGGATCCACCGTGATCACGCGGTCGAAGAGCGCGGCGAGGAAGCTGCCCACGTGGCGCTGGCTCACCGACTCGCCTGTCGCAAAGGCGCGGTCCTGGCGCATGTAGGCGAGGTACGGCGCGACCAACGTGAGATCGCGCGCGCCCAGCTCGCGCGCCGCATGTGCCGCCAGCAGCAGCTCCACGAGCTTCTCGTTGGGGCCATCGAGCGACCGCAGGATGGCAACGCGCCGGGGCAGGCGCCCGGGAAGCGTCAGCTTGACCTCGCCGTCCGGGAAGCGGTGGCGCGCAATGGCGCCAGCGGCCACGCCGGCCGCCTTCGCGATCCGCCGCGACAGGCCCCTCTCGTCGTCGAAGTGGAGCAGCAATCAGAACTCCACCGGGAGCTCGGGCGAGGCGTCCGCGGCCGGACCAATCGTGAAGCCCGCGCCGTGGCTCGCCAGCCGGCGGGCGAACTCCAGCTCTGACGTGCTGGCGGAGTGAATCCGGTAGAGCGGCTGCCCGCGCGACACCGCATCGCCAAGCTTGTGGAAGAGATCGACGCCGGCGCCCTCCGCGTTCGGCGCCCCGGCAAGCCTTGCGATGCGCGCGAGCCGTTCGTTGTCGATGTCCGTCACCACGCCGTCGGCGTCGGACACGACCTCGTGGACGAGGGGCGCCAGGTTCGGGCGCCGCCAGTCGAAGTCGCGCCGCCCCTGGGCGTCGATGATGGCGTTCATCCGGGCGAGGGCGCGTCCCGAGTCGAGGATGTCGCGCGCCACCGAGAAGCCGTCGCCGCCCCGGAGGTCTGGATCGAACTCGAGCACGCGGCCCGCCAGCCTGAGCCCCTTCAGCCGGAGGTCGGCCGGCGCGGCCGGGTCGTTGTTGAGCACCTGCAGCACGTCGCGCGCCTCGAGGACCGGGCCGATGCCCCGGCCGATGGGCTGCCGCCCGTCGGTGATGACCGCGTCGAGCGTGAGGCCCAGGTGGCGCGCCACGTATTCGAACAGCTTCTTCAGCCGCTGGGCCTCCGACATGTGGCGCACCTTGGCCGTCGGCCCCAGCGGGATGTCGAGCACGAGGTGCGTGGAGCCCGCGGCAATCTTCTTCGAGAGGATGGAGGCCACCATCTGCCCCGGCGAGTCGAGCGACAGCGGCCGCGACACCGCGATGAGCACGTCGTCGGCGGGCGACAGCGCCGCCCGTCCGCCCCAGACGAGGCACCCGCGGTGCCTCCGGACGATCGGCTCCATGCGATCGAAGGGGAGCTCCACGTCGGCGAGGCAGGCCATGGTGTTGGCGCTGCCGGCAGGGGAGGTGATGGCGCGACTGGACGTCTTGGGGATGAGCATCCCGTGCGCCGCGACGATCGGCACGACCAGCATCGAGGTCCGGTTGCCGGGAATGCCGCCGATGCAGTGCTTGTCCACGACGGGGGTCTCGCGCCAGTCGTGGCGGCGGCCGACGCCAACCATGGCCTCGGTGAGGTGGAGCACCTCGTCGTGGTCGAGCTCCATCTTGGCGGTGGCCACGAGGAAGGCCGCCAGCTCGATCTTCGAGTAGCGGTGCGCGGCGATGTCGCGGACCATCGCGGCCAGCTCGCCGCGCGAGAGCCGCTCGCCCGCGATCTTGCGCTTGAGCGACGCGATCGATACCGGCGGCTCGGCGTGGGCGACGTGCACCCGGGCGCCCTCCTCGATGCCGAGCAGGGCGAAGGCCTCCTCGGACAGGCCGAGCTCGAGCTCCCCGACAATCCGCGCATCGTCCACCACGTTCAGGACGGCGAGAATCGTGCTGCTGTTGGCGCTCACCTCGACCTTGGAGAGCGCCTGGAAGCCCTCGGCGCGGTAGACAGGGCAATCCCGGCGCAGGTAGACGACGTTTTCGCGGTAGGTGTCGATGGCAACCTTGCGGGCGGCCAGGGCGGAGGGGGGCGGCGCGGGCATGGATGGGTCTATGCTACCCGGCGACAACAAAACGTTACATAACGCTCGTGTGGGTGTAGTATGTGCCCGGCAGATGGGTCGGACGATCGTGGTCGGACGGCACCGGGAATCCGAGGTCCGAGAGGCAGTTACGAGGGAGTCGCACGTATGTCACAGCATCAAGGCCTGAACAGGAGATTGTTTCTGAGGAACGCCGGGTTGACGGCCCTGGCCGCCGGCGCCGCCGGTACGGGCGTCCCGCTGGCGGCCGCCGCCCCAGAGTCCCAGGCGTTCGCACCCGGGCCGAACGGCAAGTTCGACTTCGATACGCCCTACAGCCGGTTCGGCACCAACTCGATCAAGTACGACCAGCCCAACCGCGTCTACGGCGCGGGCAGCGTCGAGGTGGGCATGGGCATCGCCGACATGGACTTCCGGGCGGCGCCGTCCATCACGAAAGCCCTGCAGGAGCGGATGCAGCACGAGAACTGGGGCTACTTGGACCTGCCGGCCTCGTTCGCCGAGGGTGTCATCGCCTGGAACAAGAAACGCTACAACGTGGACATCAAGCCCGAGCAGATGATCATCACCTCGGGGGTCCATCCTGGCCTCATTGCCACCCTGAAGGCCTTCTCGCCCGTGGGCAGCAAGGTGCTGCTGCAGACGCCCACCTACAACGGCTTCTACTCGGACCTCACGGCATCGCAGACCATCGCGGAAGAGAGCCCGCTGAAGTTCGTGAACGGCCGCTACGAGATGGACTTCGACGACTTCGAGTCGCGCATCGGTCCCGACACCTACAGCTTCATCCTCTGCAACCCGCAGAACCCGACGGGCAACTGCTGGAGCGAGGACGACCTGATGCGGATTGGCGAGATCTGCCTCAAGCGGCGCGTCGTCCTGCTCGCCGACGAGATTCACTGCGACTTCGTGATGAAGGGGCAGAAGTACACGCCCTTCGCCAGCCTGAAGGACAAGCGGATCGTCGACAACAGCATCACCTACAAGGCGGCGAGCAAGTCCTTCAGCCTCGCGGCCCACAAGACGGCCTGGTTCTACTCGACGAACCCGGACCTGCTGTCGAAGATCAAGGTGCAGCACCGCGCCGACCTCAACACGCTGGGCATCGTCGCCAACCAGGCGGCCTACGCCGGCGGCGAGGAGTGGCTGAACCAGGTGGTGGAGTACATCGACGGCAACCACGACTTCGCGGTGGACTACATCAAGAAGAACATCCCGATGGCCAAGGCCTACAAGGCCCAGGGCACCTACCTCATGTGGCTGGACTTCACCGCCCTGGCGGAGAAGATCGACACCAAGGCCATGGCCGAGCAGCACAATCGGAGCAAGGCCGCGAACGCGCCTGCCCTCAAGCCCGAGCAGATGCTCGAGCGCTGGCTCATCAAGCACGCGAAGGTGCAGCTGAACCAGGGCGCGTCGTACGGGCGTGGCGGCGAGAACCACATGCGCATGAACATCGGCACCTCGCGCCGGACGCTCGAGAAGGCGCTCACCAACATCGCCAACGCGCTGAAGCCGGCGGTGCTGTCCTCGGCGATCGACTAGCCTCGCACCGGGCGCCCGGCCCGGCGTTCGATGGATAATCAGGGGCGCGGCCTCCTCGGAGGTCGCGCCCCTTCTCCTGTACCCCCGCATGTCCCGCGTCCTCATCAACAGCTTCGGCTCCTACGGCGACGTGAACCCGTACGTGGGCCTGGCGCTCGAGCTCCGCCGTCGCGGGCACCGGCCGCTGCTGGCGATGCCGGCGGTCTATCGTGCCGCTGTCGAGGGGGAAGGGCTGGAGTTCCACGCCGTCCGGCCGGACCTGGATCCGGCGAACACGGCGCTCATCGAACGCATCATGGACCCCGCGCGCGGGACGGAGGCGATCTTCGGCGAGATTGTGGTCCCCAGCCTGCAGGCGACGTTCGCCGACCTGCGACCGGCCTGCGAGGGCGCGGACCTCGTCATCACGCATCCCGCGGCGCTGGTCGGGCCCATCGTCGCGCAGGCGCTCGGGCGCCCGTGGGCGTCCACAGTTTTGGCGCCGATGTCGTTCTTCTCGGTGACGGATCCCGTTGTCCCGCCGCCGGCGCCGTGGGTGCACGGCTTGTTGACCCGGTCGCGGGCGCTGAGCCGGCTGTTCGTGTGGCTCTCGAATCAGGTGACGCGGCAGTGGGCGAGACCCGTGCAGCGCTTCCGGGCGTCGCTGGGACTCGAGCCCGGCGAGAATCCCATCTTGGCGGGACAGCACTCGCCGCACCTGGTGCTGGCGCTCTTCTCGAGGGTGCTCGCGGAGCCGCAGCCGGACTGGCCGCCCAACACGTGCCTGGCCGGGCCGATTCTGTACAACGGCGCGGGCTCCCCGGAGGTGTCGGCCGAGATCGAGGCGTTCCTGACGGCCGGCCCTGCCCCCATCGTGTTCACGCTCGGCAGCTCGGCCGTCGAGGCGGCGGGATCGTTCTACGACATCAGCGCGGAGGCCGCACGTCGGCTCGGGCGGCGCGCGGTGTTGCTGGTAGGCCGCCACGCGCACAACCGCCCCCGCGCTGTCGACGATCGCATCCTCGCGGTCGACTACGCGCCGCATGCGGCGCTCTTTCCGCGCGCGGCGGCCATCGTCCACCAGGGCGGCGCGGGCACGACGCACCAGGCCCTGGCCAGCGGCCACCCGATGCTGGTGGTGCCGCACGCGCACGATCAGCCGGACAACGCGTCGCGCGTCACGCGATTGGGCGTGGCCCGGACGGTGTATCCGAAGCGGTACACGGCCGACGCGGTCACACGCGAGCTCGGTGCCCTCCTCGCGGACGAGCGCTACGCGTTGCGTGCGAAGGAGGTGGCCGCGACGGTCCGCGCGGAGACAGGGCCGGCCACGGCTTGCGATGCGATAGAACGGATCATGGGCAGACGCTAGGCCCCGCTGCTCACTTCCTTCTTCTCACTCCTCTCAGCCAGTGCCGCGTACGCGGCGATGGACACCGCGAGGCACGGCAGCACACCACCGATGCCGCCCGCCAGGTGGAAGGCGAGGGCGCCAAGGCCCCAGGCCGTCAGCCCGGCCACGGACCATCCGCCGTGTTTCGCGTACGGCCCGATCTCATCGTACAGGTCCGCCACGCGCACGGATTTCTGCAGCACGAAGTAGTGGGCGAGCAGGATGCCGCCGATCGGCACGAGCGCGCTCCCGAGGAACAACGTGAAGCCCGCGAACCGATCGAGCAGCCCGGTCGAGAGCAGGCCCAGCGCCGAGCCGACCCCCCCGATCGTCCAGACGGCCGTCGCGTCGGCGATCGACGGACGCAGGCTCTTGAACGCGAGCGCCGACATGTAGATGTTCACGAAGTTGGTGGTGAGCGCCGCCAGCGCCAGGAGCGTTGCGCCCCACCATCCGAGCTGCAGGGCATACACCATCGCGCCGGGGTCGGACGACCCTGCCAGCGCCGACGCCACGAGGCCCAGCGGCATGAACCACAGGGCCGTGAGTGCCAGCCCGAGGAAGACGGCAATGCCCGCGGCCCGCGCCGACCGCGTGAACCGCGGGTAGTCGGCGAACATCAGCAGCCACGACACCTGGTAGCCGGCCACGACATCGAGCCCGCGGACGATGTCGCCAAACGGCGACGCGCCGGCGGGCCACGAGGGCAGCGGCGAGCGCAGCAGGGCGACGGTGAAGACGCCGCCGGCGACGAGCAGCAGCGGCACGGCCACGCGGTCCACCAGGGCGGCGGAGCGCGGCCCCCCGAGCACGACGAGCGTGGCCACCAGGCCGAGCGCCACCGCCCAGGCCTCCGGCGGGCCCACGCCGGTCAGGCGCGCGCAGATGGAGGCCGCAATCGCGTTGTTGAGCGCGATCCACGCGAAGTTGGTGACGAAGAGCAGCAGTGCCAGCAGGCGCGCACCGGAAAGGCCCAGCGGGGCACGGGCAGCCACGATGGACGGCACGCGCAGGCGCGTCCCGATGGGGGCGAGCACGGCGGTGAGCGCCGCACCGCCCACGGCGCCGATCGCAATCACGCCCAGCGCCACGGGCAGCCCCAGGGTGGCTGGCAGGCTCGCGCCCACCTGCAGGGTGGTGGCGACAATGTTGGCGCCGACGAAGATCAGGAAGAGATCGAACGGCGATTCCGTCTGCTCGTCCGGGCCGATGGGGCTGAGATCGACCGACCGCAACGTGGACTCAACGCGGATGGGATGGGGCCGCAGGGGCCGCAGATGACGCAGAGGCCGCAGAGGGCGCAGAGGGCGCAGAGGCCGCAGGGGCCGCAGATGACGCGGAGGCCGCAGATGGCGCAGATCTCGACTGGGGGCAGGTCCCAGGCAGCACGGCCTGACCTCTTCTCTCCATGGTCTGCGTCATTGGCGTCAACTGCGGGTGCTGCGGTCTCTGCGGCTACTGCCTTCTCTTCGGCCTGTGCCTTCTCTGCGGCCACTGCCTTCTCTTCGGCCTGTGCCTTCTCTGCGGCCACTGCCTTCTCTTTGGCCTGTGCCTTCTCTGCGGCCACTGCCTTCTCTTTGGCCTGTGCCTTCTCTGCGGCTACTGTCTTCGCTTCGGCCTGTGCGTTATCTGCGTTATCTGCGTTATCTGCGGCCTCTGCGTTATCTGCGGCCTCTGCGTTATCTGCGGCTTCTGCGTTATCTGCGGCCTCTGCGTCCTCTGCGCCATCTGGGTTCTCACCAGCGGCCGCTGGCGCCGCCGCTCGAGGCTTCCGTGGCTTCGTAGCCGGCCTCCCTGATGGCCGCGGCGATGGCCGCCGGCGTGGTCGCGCCCGGGTCGAACGACACCGTGGCGCGGCCGCCCTTCAGGTCCACGACCGCCGACGAGACCCCCGGGACCTGTTCAGCGGCCTCGCGCACGGCCTTCTCGCAGTGGCTGCACGACATTCCTGCAACGGCAAACGACTTGGTGACTGATGATGACTGGCTGTCCATGATGACCTCGCTTCGACTCCCGACTCCCGACGCTCGACTCCCGACTCCCGACTCCCGACTCCCGACTTCACGCCCTCAGGCGCAAGCTGTTCGACACCACGCTGACCGAGCTGAATGCCATCGCGGCGCTGGCGAGAATCGGGCTCAGCAGCAGCCCGAAGACGGGGAACAGCACCCCGGCCGCGACGGGGATTCCCACGACGTTGTAGGCAAACGCCCAGAACAGGTTCTGCTTCATCGTCCGCATCGTCCGGCGCGAGAGCACGATGGCCTCGGCGATGCCGCCGAGATCGCCGCGCATCAGCGTGACGTCGCTGGCCTGCATCGCGACGTCGGTGCCGGTGCCGATGGCCATGCCCACGTCGGCCTGCGCCAGGGCCGGTGCGTCGTTGATGCCGTCCCCGACCATGGCCACGACCGCGCCGGCCGCCTGCAGCCGCTGCACCTCGGCCACCTTGCCCTCGGGCAGCACTTCGGCGACGACCCTGTCGATGCCGGCGGCCTGCGCGATTGCCCGTGCCGTCGCTCGATGATCGCCCGTCAGCATCACGACGTCCAGTCCCAGCGCACGCAGGCGGCCGATGGCCTCACGCGCCCCGGGTTTGATGGGGTCGCTGATGGCCAGCGTTGCCGCCAGCGAGCCATCGACGGCGACGAACACCGGCGTCTCGCCACCGGCGGCCCACGCCCCCGCCTCGACCTCGAGGGGCGAGACGTCCACGCCCTGGCTCGTCATCATCCTGGCGTTGCCAATCGCCACGAGGCGGCCGTCCACCTGGGCCAGGGCGCCGTGGCCTGCGATGGCTATGAAGTCGCTCACGGCGAGCCGGGGAAGCGCCCTGGCGTCGGCCGCCCTCACAACGGCGTCGGCCAGCGGATGCTCGGAGGCTGCCTCGAGGCTGGCGGCCAGGGAGAGCACGCGCGATTCGTCCGCCGAGCCCGGCGCCAGCGCGACGCGCGTGACGGCCGGGCGTCCCTCGGTGATCGTGCCCGTCTTGTCCAGCACCACCGTGGTCACGTCCCCGGCGCGCTGCAGCGCCTCGCCGCCCTTGATGAGCAACCCGGCCTGAGCGCCTCGCCCGGTGGATACCATCACGGCCGTCGGGACCGCCAGGCCCATGGCGCACGGGCACGCGATGATGAGCACCGCCACCGCCGCCGCGAAGGCGCGCACCAGCGGCGCCTGGTCGGCCGCGACGAACCAGGCCACGAACGTGGCCACCGCCAGCGACAGCACCACCGGCACGAACACGCCGCTGACGCGGTCGGCCAGCCGCTGGATGGGCGCGCGCGAGCCCTGCGCGTCGCGCATCAGTCGGATGATACGGCTGAGCACGCTGTCGGCGCCGAGGTTGCGCGCGCGGTACCGGAGCGCGCCCGTGCGGTTGATGGTGCCGCCGATCAGCGCGTCGCCGGCCTTCTTCGGCACCGGCACGCCCTCGCCCGTCAGCATCGACTCGTCCACCGCACTGGCGCCGTCCACGACGTCGCCGTCCACGGGCACGCGCTCGCCCGGGCGCACCAGCACGAGGTCGCCCGCGACGACTTCGGCCAGCGGCACGTCGATGTCACGGCCAGCGCGCGAGACGCGCGCCGTCGGCGGCTGCAGGCCCGCCAGCGCGCGCAGCGCCGCCGAGGTCTGCCGCTTCGCGCGCGCATCGAACATGTTGCCCACGAGGATGAGCGCGATGATGAAGAGCACCGCCTCGTAGTACACGTCCGGCGCGATGCCGCGCGACAGGAAGAATCCCGGCGCCAGCGTCGCCGCCAGCGAGTAGAGGAACGCTGCGCCGGTGCCGACGGCCACCAGTGTGTTCATGTCGGCCGCGTGGTGGCGGAACGCCGACCATGCGCGCGTGAAGAAGTGGCGGCCCGCCCAGCCCATCACGGCGAGCGTGGTGGCCAGCAGGAACGCCTGCAGCCAGCGCAGGTCGACCGCGTAGAGCCAGGGGAGAGCCGTCGAGAGCAACGGATCGAGCCGGGCATGGCTCCACGCCATCAGCGGATCGGACGGCGCGCTGGCATGGTGCGCCGAGGCGGCGACGGCGCTCATCACCGGCATCGACACGAGCATGCCCAGAGCCCCCGCCGCCAGACTGACGATGGCCTTGAGGCGAAGGTCGCGGTATTCCGCCGCCTGTGCTGCGTCCTGGGCCGCAGACTCGTACGCGGTGTCGCCGGCCTCGACGCGCGAGCCGTAGCCGGCTGCCCGGACTGCCGCGACGAGTTCGACCGGCCGCACGAGCGACGGGTCGTAGGTCACCTGCGCGGTCTCGAGCAGCAGGTTCACCGAGGCATCCTTCACGCCCGGCGTCGCCTGCAGCGCCTTCGCCACGTGCACGGTGCACGAGGCGCAGGTCATGCCTGATACCGGCAGGGCGAGCGTGGTGCCGGAGGGACGCCGGGACTGAAGCCCCGACCCTCCGGGAAGAGGCTCAGGCGCTCGGTTGGAGTCGGCCCGGTTCGCCATGATGGTCACCGTGCCTCCACCGCGTCGACCGTGATCCGGCCGCGCAGCATGCTCATGCCGCAGGTGAAGTCGAAGCGGCCGGGCCGCGTGGGCACGAACTCCACGGCCGTCGTTTGCCGCGCCGGCAGGAAGCGCTTGATGCCGAAGTCGGGGAGGACGACCTCCTCCGAGCAGGGCGTGGTCTCCCGCCGGTCGAAGAGCAGCCGGACCGGCGTCCCGGCCGTGACCCGAATCTCGGAGGGCTGGTAGCCGCCCTCCACAACCACCTGGACCTCCTGCACGCCGCCCGCCGATCTGGCGGCCACGGCCTTCGGACGGGCCAGGAAGAAATACCAGTTGATCCAGCCAATCAGGGCGATGCCCCCGGTCAGGACGGTCCAGTCAGCAGCAGTCATGTTCCCCCTCCTGCGCTGATAACGCAGGCAGGGGAGGGTCATTACACTCCCCCGACTCCCGACTCCCCGTTCCCGTCGCTATTCCCTCCCGTCGCAGTCCCCTCCCGTCGCAGTTCCCTCCCGACGCGATCGCCCTCCCGACGCCATCGTTCCCTACTTCCCGCGATAGAGGCTCGGCTCCGGCGGGGCAGTCTGCTTCGCCCCGGCCTTCTTCCAGGCGTCGTAGCGCATCCGCAGGGTTTTCACGGGGTTGGCGCTCTCGCCGCGGACGGTGTTGTCGTCGGTGACGCTGAGGTAGGCGTAATACTTGCCATCGTTGTGCGTGACGCCGGGCTGATCGGCCTTTTCGGCAATCGCGATGTAGGCCACGTGCGCCGTGCGGTTGTCGCACGGCACGAAATCCAGCGGGTTGTTGCCGCAGTTGCAGCGGTGGTCACCCCCGTTGGCGTCGGCCGCCTCCATGGCTGCCATCACGCGGTCCGCCATGGTCCCGCTGGCGCGCGTGAAGGCCAGTGCCGCCTTGATCACGACGTCGTCGCCGAGCAGCGTGTTGCCCTGGACCTGGTAGTACATGTCGCCGACCTGCCCACCGAAATAGAGCGACGACTGCGAGTTGCCGCTGCCGTTGAAGCCCGCGCGGTTGTTGCGGGCCGTGATCGTGCCGCCGTTGGGCATGGCGATGATGCCGAACTGGCGCCGGTCGATGTTCGGATCCTTCTTCAGCATCTCGATGATGTCCGCGGGCGGCGTCCCCTTCTTCAGCTCGTTGTAGACGAGCATCTGGTTCTCCCGGGTGTTGTCCACGCCGGCCTGGCAGGCCGCGACGCCGATGCCCGGGACGATGACGGCCTGGATGTCCATGAGATCGCGGGCGGCGTTGGGCTGGCGCTGGGGGAAGCCCGCCTGCCGTACGCAGGTGGCCGACGCGATGATGACCTGGCCGCTGCGGGCGTCGAGCGCGATGACCGACCAGGTGGCAAACGCGGGCGAATGGGCCGCCAGCACGAAGAAGAGGCCGAGCACGAGGTTTCTCATGCGCGGCAGTCTACCAGAGGCGTCAGTACAGCACCCGCGCCTCGCCCAGCTGCTTCACGCGTGCCCGGTAGTGGGCCACGATGAGATCGCGGCGCTTCATCAGCGCGTCGATCTCGCCCGGAGTGAGGTGGTCCTTCGTCGCTGCGACCACCTCTTCCCGGGAGAGCGCCTCGAGCCGCGCCAGCAGGCGCCGGTCGGCCCTCAGCAGTTCCGACGGCCGTATCGTGTGCCAGAGGCGGAACGCCCGCGTGAAGTCGATCATGATGACGCGCCACTCCGGCGAGACGAGCACGTTGCCCAGATTGCGGTCGGTGTCGTGGACGAGCTCCATGAAGACGCGCTGCCGGAACATGTCCTCGTTCCACTTCGCGCGGTCGGGCGGCTCGAGTTTGCGTTTGAGGCGGGCGCCCTCGTCCATGAGCGCATCCATCCACCAGGCCAGCGACCCGTCCCTGCCCCGGAACCGGTATTCGACGGTGACGGGCATCATCGACGCCAGGCCCAGCAGGACCGCCAGCCGGTACGCCGCCACGTTGTAGCGCCAGGAATCCACGAAGTTCGCCTCGATGCCGCCGCCCGGGAATTGCATGACGGGCTTGCGCTCGTCCACGGGCTGGAACAGGGCGTCGTGGGTGATCGTGCCGTTCGAGAGCGTCAGCCGCGTCGGCCGGGTCACGCCCACGGACATCGTTCGCGCGGCCACGACCCTGGCCGACCGCATGAAGGCCTCGATCTCTTCTGCCGTCAGCGCGGCGTCGCTGCCGGGCTGGGAGCCGAGCCAGATGCCAATGGCGAAGGTCAGCAGCGCTCGCGCCACGGGGCCCCTCCTGTTAAGCTGGTTGACTGTTGGACGGCCTCACGATGCGATTTCCCCTGACAGCGCTGGCCCTGGTCGCCGCGCTTGGCGCGGCCTGCGCGGCTCAGCCCTCGGCCTCCGGCGCGCGGCCGGCCGAGGCGGCGCAGGCGCCGGCCCAGGTTGCCGAGACCCCGGACATCGATCACCTGGCGCCCGTGCCCGATTCGGTTGGCGCCACTCCGGCCCGGTTCGAATGGTCGCGTATCGAAGGCGCGGACTTCTACCTGCTCCGCGTGTGGAACGAGGTGGACCGGCTCGTGTTCCGGGCCGACCGCCTGACGGACACGTCGCTGGCGTGGCCCGCCGATGCGCCCCTCGAGCTCGGCACGTATTTCTGGTCGGTGGTCGCCCTGAAGGACGATCGGGCCGTGGCCGAATCCGGGCTGGCCGCCTTTGTCGTGACCCGTTGAGCATGGCCGGCACCCCGCACACCTTCTTCATCGAAGCCGACGACGCGCCGGGGGTGCTGTCGCGCGTGGCCGCGGTGTTCGCCGCGCGCGGCGCCAACATCAGCGGCATCCAGATGCTGTCGAGTGCCGAGGGCCGCGCCGCCATGACCATCGAGGCCGAAGGGGATACCGACCCGGCCCGCCTCGTGGAGGAACTCCTCGCCCTCTCCGTCGTGCACCGGGTGGCCCGCGAGCCGTCGCTGATGTCCGTCTACGGCAAGCGCGTGATCATCATCGGCGGGGGCGCACAGGTCGGACAGGTCGCGGTGGGCGCCATCAGCGAGGCCGATCGTCACAACATCCGCGGCGAGCGCATCTCGGTCGACACCATCCCCCTCGTCGGGGAGCAGGCGCTCGCGGGCGCCGTGCGTGCCGTCGCGCGGCTGCCGCGCGCGAAGATCCTCGTGCTGGCCGGGGCCATCATGGGCGGCGAGATCACCGAGGCCGTGCGCGCGATCCAGGGCCAGGGGCTGAAGGTGATCGCCCTCAACATGGTCGGCAGCGTGCGCGACGTGGCCGACCTGGTCGTCTCGGACCCGCTGCAGGCGGGGGTGATGGCGGTGATGGCCATTGCCGACACCGCGAAGTTCGACATCGCGCGGCAGAAGGGGCGTCGCTACTGAGGCGTGCCCATTGGCGAGTGCTGATTGGCGATTGGCGATTCATCGAGTGAATCGCGATTGGGGCATTGGGCATTGCGGATTGGGTGATTGGTGATTGGGTGATTGGGTGTGTTCCAGGAGATGACAATGATGAAGCTCGACCGTTTCGTGTGCGGCCT
Organism: Acidobacteriota bacterium; assembly: GCA_020851565.1. Taxonomy (GTDB): domain Bacteria; phylum Acidobacteriota; class Vicinamibacteria; order Vicinamibacterales; family UBA2999; genus VFZN01. The sequence goes on from JADZCN010000098.1 coordinate 80,732, forward strand.
CTTGGTGGCCGGCGTGGCCGCCGTGGGCGTGGGGCTCGGTGCCCAGCAGGCGCCGCCGGATCCGAAAGACCCGCGCATCGGCCTGAAGGGGGGCCTTCGCGACGCGGGGACCGCCGCGAAGAACATGGAGCTGTTGTCGAACCTGCCCAAGCCGGAGGGGTTCTTCGACCCGGCCGCGCCGGCCGGGGCGCCTATCGCACCCGAGCGCGCGCCCGGGGAGAAGCCTCCACCGCCGCCGGCGCCGGGCACGCCCCCGCCTCCACCGCCGCCCGGGTCCGGGTTCACCAACTCGGACCTCGCCTTCTTCGGCACCCACGTCGTCGTGGGCAACTACCACGGCTTCAACACCTACGACATCGAGAACGCGCGCAAGCCGCGGCTCATCACCTCGGTCGTGTGCCCCGGAGGGCAGGGTGACGTCTCGGTGTGGGGCAACCTGCTCTTCATGTCGGTGGAGCAGACGCGCGGGCGGCTCGACTGCGGGCTGCAGGGCGTGCAGGAGACGGTGAGCGCGGAGCGGTTCCGCGGCGTGCGCATCTTCGACATCTCCGACCTCCGCAAGCCTCGCCAGGTGGCGGCGGTGCAGACCTGCCGCGGGTCGCACACGCACACGCTTGTGCCGGACCCGAAGGATCCGTCGCGCATCTTCGTCTACGGGTCGGGC
>JADZCN010000099.1 GCA_020851565.1 Acidobacteriota bacterium
AGACGCGCGTCTTCAGCCGGCCCGCCTTGTTCGCCCGATCGAGCACCTCGAGGTCGTCCCACGATCCCATCTGGTGCACGGTCGTCACGCCCTGCTCGCCCACGTAGCGCATCGCCGCCTCGAGCGCCCGGTCCTGCATCTCGCCGGTTGGCGGCGGCATCTTCGCCGCCACCAGGTCCATGGCGTTGTCCTTGAGCAGGCCCGTCAGCTCGCCGCGCGCGTCACGGACGATCTCGCCGCCTGCGACGTCCTTCGCCGCGCGCGTGACACCCGTCGCGCGGAGGGCGGCGGAGTTGGCGAGCGCCATGTGCCCGTCCAGGCGGTTCACCCACACCGGGTGGTCCGGCGTGACGCTGTCGATCCAGTCCCGGCGCGGCAGCTCGCCGCCCCAGAGCTGGTGATCCCAGTCGCCGCCGGTAATCCACGTGCCCGCCGGCACCGTCTTCGCGAAGGCCCCGATGCGCGCGACGAATTCCTCGCGCGTCTTCGCGTCGCGCAACTGCACGGATGCCAGGCGCGACCCGCCCTCCAGGAAGTGGACGTGCGTGTCGATGAAGCCGGGCACGAGGAACTGCCCGCCGGCATCGATGACCTCGAGCCCCACCCGCTCCGACGCGCCGGCGGCAAGGCCGGCCGCCTGGCGGACCTCGTCGTTGGTACCCACCGCGACGATGCGGTCGCCGGAGACGGCCACAGCCTCGGCTGACGGCTTCGCGGCGTCGCCGGTCCACACGCGCGCGTTGACGATGGCGAGGGTCACGGTGGACTCCGGTGGAGGCGGTTGGCTCGGCGCACAGGCTGAGGAGAAGAGGAGGGCCAGGACAGCGATTCGTCGCATGCCCGGATCCTATCCGACGCGACCACCGGCGTCATCTGCGCGGCCGCGGGCGCCACGCGCTCCGCTCCCGCGGAATCCGACGTGGCGGCGTCTTCCTCATCGGCATGCGGATCAACAAGCCGTGGAAGGTCCACAAGTGGCTGCCGGTCTTCGTCGCGATGCCGAAGATGCTGAAGGAACTCCAGCGGCGACCCGAGTCGGGTTTCCTCGGCCACATCTTCAGCCCGAAGGTCATCGTCCAGTACTGGCGGTCGTTCGAGCACCTCGAGGCGTACGCTCGAGACCACAATCAGTCGCACTGGCCCGCCTGGGTGGACTTCAACCAGCGCGTGGGTCGGAGCCGAGGTGAGGTCGGCATCTGGCACGAGACCTACCAGGTCCGCGCCGGCGAGTACGAATGCGTCTACAGCGGGATGCCGCCCTTCGGCCTGGCGAAAGCCAGCGGCCAGGTCGACGCCGTGGGCGCGCTCGACTCGGCCAGGGGACGGTTGGGGAAGGTCGAAGCCGCCAGCTGACCAGCGCCCTGCCCTCTCTGCGCTCTCTGCGCTCTCTGCGCCATCTGCGTTCAGGGCTTCGGAATCCTCAGCGTCGCGCTGATCATCGCGCTCCCGCTGGCCACATACAGGAGCGACAAGGGCCGCAGGTCCGCCGACGCGATCTCGAGCACGCCAAACCACAGCGCGTCCCCGACCCGTCCCAGGTAGAACGCCGCGGCCAGGATCGCCACGATGACGATGCTGGTCGGGATGGGCGTGCCCTCGAAGTACTTCACCTTGCCGGTGCTCTCGTCCGCGAGCGCATCGGCCGTGACGTTGAAGCGCGCCAACCGACTCACGCCGCACACGACGAAGTAGGTGACGCACAGCATGTCCCACCCGCCGCGGAGCCCCAGCGTGTAGCCCAGCACTGCCGGCGCCACGCCGAACGAGATGATGTCCGCAAGAGAGTCGAGGTCCGCGCCGAGCACTGAACGCCGGCCTGGGTGGAGGCGGGCGACGTAGCCGTCGAGCGCGTCCGCGACGAGCGCCGCCGGCAGCAGCAGGAACGCCACCCAGAGGTGCCGGCTGCGCCCGGTCGCCAGGTAGTCCAGGCAGAGGAAGATGGCGATGGTGCCGCAGGCCGCGTTGGCGATTGTCAGTGCGTCAGCGCCCGTGTAGGATCGCAGCATCGAGAGGTGACGGCGGGGTGGATCCACGCACGCAGCATAGACCACCCGGGTACCGGGCGCCACGCGACTGGACCCGACGAAAGCGCGGGGCCGTGGCTCCGCGCCTGGCGACGAATCCGTTGGCGCGTGTCCGTCTACCGGGATCGTGAGGGATGTTGCTTTGATCCGTATCTGCCTTGCTCTCGTCATCATCCTCATGGCCAGCGTGCCGCCTGCCGCGGCACAGGATCGACTCATCGTCGGGTCGCGTGAGGTCGGGGCGATCGGTCATTTCGGCGCAGACCTTGGCCCGGCTCCTGTCCTGCCGTGGACGCCACGATTTGGCGGTGAGCGTTACGTCCACGATCCCGAGAGAGGCGTCATCGACCTGCGAACGGGGAGGACGCTCCCCCTGCCGGGCGGCTTCCCGGTGGCCTACGATCGGGCGCGACCGCGCGTCTTCATGGGGCGGAGCGACGGCATCTGGGCCGTCGACGTGTCCACGTCCTGGTCATTCCTGGTTCTCCCCGTGTCGGTCACAGGGCTGGCGACCTGCGCGCACGCGACGTCCGCCGACGTCCTGTTCTGCGTGTTCCTGCGATCGGACGGCCAGCACGACATCGTGCGATCGGGATCCTTGGGGCCCGTGCACGTGACCACCACCCCCTTCGCCGATGCGTTCGCCGGGAACTGGGTGGTGACGCCTGACGCGTCGCGAATCTACTTCAAGCACTGTGCCCGCGAGGCGGGAACCGCGCCCCCGTACTTCTGCGTGGAGCCCGACCTCGGAATGGTGGACGTGGCGACCGGCACCGTGGCCACCGCCGGCATTTTCGACCCGGCCGCCTCGATGGAACTCGTGTGGGATGAGGTGCACGATCGGGTGTTTGCGGTGGGGACCCGCATTGACGTCTTCACCCGGGACCTCGTCTCCCTCGGCTCCGCGGCAACGGGCGGACGCTGCCGGAATCTCGCGATCAGCCCGCACACGGGCCGGATCTATCTCAACGTCCATGACTACTACTACAGCGCAGGATGGGCGACGTTGAGTGCGTATGACGCCGCCACGCTGGATCCGCTGGAGCTGGGTGAGACCCGGACGACGAACGCCGGATGCCCGGTCGCGTTGGTGTCGGCACCGGGGCGGCCTCGCGGCGTGCAGGTCACCGTCAGGGGTCGCGACGTCAGCCTGACCTGGACCAACATCGGGGCCGCCTCGAGCTTCGTGCTCGACGTGGGCTTCGCGCCCGGTCGAACCGACCTGTCGCTGTTCCTCGGGCCGGAGCCGTTCGCGAGGTTCACCGGCGTGCCTCCTGGGACGTACTACATGCGGCTCAGGGGAGGCAACGAGGTGGGCGGCGGGCGCTCGTCCAACGAGGTCGTCGTCAGGGTTCCCTGACCAACGCCCCGGTCGCGCGGCTCCCGCCCTCAGTCCGATCGGCGGACGAATCCGAGCTTGAGCGCCAGCAGCGCGATCGCCAGTATCAACGTCACGACGTTGGTCACGATGACTGGGGCCTGCCGCGTCGCCACGCCGTAAACGATCCACAGGGACAGGCCAGCCGCGAACACGCTGAGCATCGTCAACGAGAGGTCCGCGGTCGATCCCGTGCGCCAGGCCTTCACCACCTGCGGAATGAAGGCGAGCGTCGTCAGCGCACCTGCGAGAAAGCCCAACGTCCTGATCATTCCTCGATTATCGGGCCGGACGGGCTCGATACGGTGGATGGCTGGGTCTACGAGCCGACCGTGCTCAACGGCGTGCCGGTGACGGTGATCCTCGTCGTGGCGGCGCCGTGACGCCCGCGCCGTGACGACCCGCGCGCTCGCAGGAGTCGGTGAGCGCGACGTAGTGCCGCACCTCCCCGGGCTCGGCCTGGATCGCTGCCTTCAGCGCCGTCTCCCGGGCCGCGCCGGGCCCCGACTGTGCCGTCAGCACCGCGCTCCACGCCAGCACGACGATGAGAGCCTGACGCACGGCCTCCGTCCTCCTGCGGGGAGCCTACTCCAACCGTGGCCGCCGCGATCCACCCCAGGCAGGAGCCACTGCCCGTTGGCCCTACAGCTGGTGCCCCACCCCAAGCCCCTTGTCTGCGTTGGTTTAGCGCCATCTCGTCATCTGCGGCTTCTGCGCCATCTGCGGCTTCTGTGGCTTCTGCGGCGTCTGCGGCTTCATCCGCGCCTTCCGTGTTCCATAATCGACGTTCATGGCACGCGCCGCCGCCGACCCCAACAAGCTCACTGGCCTCACCAGCCGCTTCGCCGCCTTCGTCACCGAGCGGCATCCCCTGGCCGTCCACCTCGCCCTCGAGGTCTTCGAGGCGGTCGGCGGGAACAAGCTGAAGCCGCGGGACCATGCCGCCATCGAAGGGCTTCGCGTCCCGTTCCGCCGCGAGCTGGCGCGCCGGCTCTACGACACCCTGAAGGCGCCCGAGGGCACGGACCACACAACGCCCGGGACGACCGCGGTGAAGCGGATGGAGCAGGCCAGGGCGGAGCTTGCCGAGGCCATTGACGGATTCCTGCGCCGCGAGGCCATTGCCGCGTCGCTGACGAAGGACGAGCGCCTCGAGATCCTCCGCGGCATGGCCCTCACGCGCGCGGTGGACAACCGCCTCAAGCAGTTCTTCATGGCGGGCGAGGTGCGCTGGGGCGAGATGGCGTTCCAGGGCAAGGGCTTCCGCTCGCTCGGGCAGGAGGCCATCTACGCGGCGGGGATTCGCTTGAAACGCGGGCCGAAGTACCGCGGCGACGATGGCTCGTGGCAGGGCGACGTCGTCGCCCCCGTCATCCGTGACATCGGCGTGGCGCTGGCCATGCGGCACGATGCCGAGGCCGTGCGCAACATCTTCACCGCCCAGATGGGCAAGGACGGCCCGCCCATGCACGGCAAGGACCTGCACACGGGCGACTTCGAGTGGGGCGTGCTGCCGGCGACGGCGCCGCTGGCCATCGGCTCGCTCTCCACCGCGGGCATGGCGATGGCCTTCTGGCGCGACGGGGCCGAGCGCGTGGCCGTGTGCTTCATCGGCGAGGGCGGATCGTCGCTGGGCGAGTGGCACGAGGCCATCAACCTGTGCGCGG
>JADZCN010000100.1 GCA_020851565.1 Acidobacteriota bacterium
TCAAGGGGAAGGTGCGGAACCTCACCGAGTTCGGCGCCTTCGTCGAGGTGGAGGAGGACATCGACGGCCTCATCCACATCTCCGACATGTCGTGGAGCAAGCGCGTCAAGCACCCGAGCGAGGTGCTGAAGAAGGGCGACGTGGTCGAGGCGATGGTGCTCAGCATCGACGCCGACAACCAGCGCCTCTCGCTCGGCCTCAAGCAGCTCGCGACCGACATCTGGGAGGACTTCTTCTCGCGCCACAAGGTGGGTGACACCATCGAGGGCAAGGTCGTGCGCATGACCAACTTCGGCGCCTTCGTCGAGCTCGACGAGGGCATCGAGGGCCTCATCCACGTCAGCGAGTTCGACGACACCCAGGGCGGGGAGAAGATCTCGCTCGAGGTCGGCCAGACCACGCCGATGAAGATCATCAAGCTCAGCCCGGCCGAGCGGAAGATCGGCCTGAGCATTCGCGCGCTGAAGACCGACGAGTACCGGTCCGACTGGGACAGCTACTCGTCCACGCAGGGGGATGGCAGCGCCACCCTCGGCGAACGGCTGCGGATGAAGTAACGCGACGGGAACGGGGAACGGGGAACGGGGAGCCGTACGGCCTCCCGCCCCGTCACCCGGTTCCGCGCAGGGTTCCAGGGCCGCCGGTTCCCGGCTCCCGGATCCCGGTTCCCGACCCTGTCCTATGACCAAAGCGGAACTCGTCGAGGAAGTCTCGCGCGTCTCGGACCTCACCAAGAAGCATTCCGAGGTCATCGTCGACACGGTGTTCCAGAGCATCATCGATGCCCTGCACCGCGGCGAGAAAATCGAGCTGCGCGGCTTCGGCAGCTTCCGGCTCCGCAAGCGCGAGCCCCGCAAGGGCCGCAACCCGAAGACCGGAGACAAGGTGGACGTGCCGCCGAAGAGCGTGCCCTACTTCAAGCCCGGCAAGGAACTGAAGGACCTCATCAACCAGGATCCGCACGGCCCGGTGGACGACGAGTCGCCCCTGTCGCCGGATCCCGCGGCCTGACGACACGTGGAACGGCTGTACGCGTCGTGGCGGCACGCCTACGTCACGCGCGAGACCCACGCGGACGGCTGCGTCTTCTGCCGGGCGCAGGCCCTGCCCGAAGCCCAGGCCCTCATCGTGCACCAGGGCGGCACGGCGTTCGTCATCCTCAACCTGTTTCCCTACAACTCCGGCCACGTGATGGTGGTGCCCCGCCGCCACCTGGCCTCCATGGCCGCGCTCACGCACGACGAGCTGGTGGAGATGGCCGAGCTCACGCAGGCCGCCGAGCGCGTGCTCACCGAGGTGTACCGGCCGCAGGGCATCAACCTCGGCATGAACCTCGGGCGGCCGGCGGGCGCTGGGGTGGCCGACCACATCCACACGCACCTGGTGCCGCGCTGGACGGGCGACACGAACTTCATGACGGTCGTCGGCGAGGTACGCGTGCTGCCCGAAGAGATCGCGCAGACGGCCGAGCGCCTGCGCCCCGCCTTCGCCCGCGTGCTCGCGGGCGGTTGATCGGCGGCGGCGGCGCGCCGGCGTGGTGACGGTATAATCAGGCGTTATCCCGGCGTGTTGTCGGGCTTATACCGTCGCTGCTCATGACCTTCGATCTCACCCCCTCGCAGACTGAACGACTGACGGATGTTCGCGCCCTCGCGGAGCGCCTTGCCCCGATGGCCGCGACCATCGACGCCACGGGCCGCGTACCGGACGACCTCATGCAGCAACTCGATCGGGCGGGCGTGTGGGGCGGGACGCCCCTCGACGCGGTGCTCGCCATCGAGACGCTGGCGGCGGCCAGCGCCGCCGCCGCGGCGCGAATTGCGATCGGGACCGCGCCCTCGGGGGAAGGCCTGGCCGGGCTGGGGGGCCTGGGGCCCGTCGACGCGCCCTCGGAACGACAACAGCTGGCGATGGCAGCCGTGTGCCTCGGCCTGGGCCGCGCGGCACTGGAGGAAGCGCTGGCCGTTTCGCGCCAGCGGGGCGATCGGCCCGCAGGTGAGCCGGGCGCCGCGCCGCACTGGATGCTGGCCGACGCCGCCACGGAGATGGACGCAGCCCGACTGCTGGTCCATGCCGCGGCCGACGGACAGGGCCCCGGTGCCGCCGCGGTGCTCGTGTTTGCCGGCGCGGCCGCCGCGCGGGCCGTCGAGGCCGCCCTGCGGATCGTCGGCGCAGAGGGCTATCGCCCCGGTTCGATCCTCGAACGGTGCAGCCGTGACGTGCGCGCCGCGCAGCTGCTGGTCGGCAGCGAAGACGCGCTGCGCTTCCACGCGGCCAACGTGCTGTTGGGCTAGACGTCCGTCAGATCCGGCGATGCATCCGGAGCCAGGCGCCCTGCCATCGCGGCCCACTCAACGGGCGACGGTCGCCGGGGTCGCCGCCGCGCTGGTGCTGGCGGCGGGACTGGCCGGGTGGAACTGGGGGAGCCTGGCGCTGCCGGCACAGCTCACCGTCCTGGCGCTGGCGCCGCTCGTGGCCCTGTCAGGCGTGGAGATCGTGTCCAGGCACACGCGCCTGCGGCACCTGGCACCATCCCTGGCGATTCTGGCCATGGGCGCGGCCTGGGCGGCGCTGGTGCTGGCTCCCCGCGCGCTCGACCTCCCGTTCTCCTCACTCCTGCTGTGGCCCGGCATCGGCTTCGGGGTTGCGCTCGGGACGAGCTACGGGTTCCGTCCCGTGCTGGTAGCGAGCCTCGGCGCGCTCGCAGTCGCGGTGGCCAGCGTGTTCTTCGTGTCCGGCGGGACGCCGTGGACCCTCGTGTTCGAGCGCCTGGAGCCGCTCGCCGGATCGGCGTGCCTGCTGGTCGCGGTGGCGGGCCTGCTGGGCCCTGCCGGCGTGGGCGTGGAAGCGGCCGCGCGGACTGCAGGCCTTGCGCTCGGCACGGTGTCCCTGGTGGTGCTGGCGGCGGTCCCGGGCAGGAGCCTGCTCCCCGTGGCGCCCGAGGTCGCGCAGACCATTTACACCTTCGTCACCGGCGCAGCCGTGGCCGCGGCGGTCTGGCGCCGCCGCCGGTCCCGGGGCGCGAAGCCTTTTCGGCCAGCTCGCGGGGGCGGCGACCCGAGTCGCCTCATCGTTGCCGCGCTGGTGCTGGTGCTCGCCGTGGGAGGCCTGCTGGGCGTGGCCTGGTGGAATCGGGGCGGTGTTCCCCAGCGGATCGTTCTCACCGATCGCGAGCTCGCGCCCCCGCCAGACGGCCGCGCGCGCCTTGGCGGCATGCGCCTGGCCTTCCGCTGGCAGGCCCGCGACGATCCGCAGGACGCGAAGGTGTGGTTGCCGGACGGGCGGCTCAATGCGCTGGGTTTCAGCACAGATGTGATGGCCAGCGCGCCGGAGGCGTCGCGGTTCTATGGCCGCGGCCTGCCCAGGAGCGCGTGGGTCGCTTTCGAGGTCGATGGCCCGGCGTGGCAACTCATCGAGCAGCGGCGTGCCGTGGCTGGCGGCAGGACGTCGCCGTCACCGAGCCGGCTGGTTCCGGTGGATGCGGGACTCGATCCGGTGGCGCTCGGCCGTCGGTACGCCGGCCAGGCTGTCGTGGTGCTCCCCGCGGTGGTCGAGATGCGCCACGCATCCGACCCGAAGCGAGGGGCGTCGGTGTGGGGACGCGTCGCACGGCTGGTGCCCTCGGACGTCTCGGTGCCCGCCCACCTGCAGGATCGCCTCGGGTCTCGAGGCTACGAAGTCGTCCTGGGAGTCGGACGGCTCGGGGCTGTGTGGGTCGAGGACATCAGGACGGGCGTCCATTGACGATTGCCGAGTGGTGATTAAGCGATTCCTTGACGATTGGGCGATTGGCGATTCAGGGCATTGGATTTGGCGACTGGTGATCGGGTGATTGGCTCAATCACCGATCACCCAATCACCCAATCGGGTGCCCAATCCGCGATCGCCCGATCGTCAACGAATCGCCCGATCGGCACTCGCCAATCAGCAATGGACAGCGTCCTCCACCGAAGGCTACCGCAGCAGGCCCTTGGCGATGGTGTCCAGCTGCATGTTCGACGTTCCCTCGTAAATCTGCCCGATCTTGGCGTCGCGGTACAGCTTCTCGACCGGATAGTCCTTCACGAAGCCGTAGCCTCCGTACAGGTTGATGGCCATCGACGTCACGCTCTCGGCCACTTCCGACGAGACGATCTTGCACATCGCGGCTTCCTGCAGGAAGGGGAGCCCCGCATCGCGGAGCCGGGCGGCGTTGTAGACCAGCAACCGCGCGGTCTCCACGGCGATGGCCATGCGCGCGATCTGGTGCTGCACGGCCTGGAAGTCGGCGATGGCCTTGCCGAACTGCTTGCGCTCCTTCACGTACTTCACGGTGTGGTCGAGCGCTCCCTGGGCGAGGCCCACCATCTGCGCGCCGATCCCGATCCGGCCCTCGTTCAGCGTCTCGATGGCCACCTTGTAGCCCTTGCCGACTTCGCCCAGGATGGCGGACTTCGGCACGACGCAGTCCTCGAAGATCAGCTCGCAGGTGCTGCTGGCGCGGATGCCGAGCTTGTCCTCCTTCTTGCCGACGGTGAAACCGGGCGTGCCACGATCCACCAGGAAGGCGGTGATGCCGCGATACCCTGCCTCCGGATTCACGTTCGCGAAGACGATGAACACGTCGGCCTCGTTGCCGTTGGTGATCCAGAGCTTGCGGCCGGTGATGGCGAAACCGTCGCCGCGCTCGACCCCGCGCGTGGCCAACGCGAACGCGTCGCTCCCCGAACCGGCCTCGGACAGGCAGTAGGCGCCGACGACGGAGGAGGCGAGCTTCGGCAGGTAGCGGTGCCTGATCTGCTCGTTGCCCCAGCGGAGGATGGCGTTGATGACCAGCGTGTTCTGGACGTCCACCAGCACGCCGACCGACGGGTCGACCCGGGAGAGCGCCTCGACGGCCAGCACGGAGTGGAAGAACGAGGCGCCCGCGCCCGCGTGGGTTTCCGGGACCTCGATGCCCATGACGCCCAGATCGAACAGCTTGTCGATGAGCTCGCGGGGCATCTTCGCGTGCTCGTCCATCTCTCGCGACAGCGGACGCACTTCCTTGTCCGCGAATTCGTACACGCTGTCGCGGAACAGCGCTTCGTCTTCCGCCAGGCGCGTGAGCGCCGGCGGTCGGGTGAGCGTCTGACTCATCGGTGGATTCCTCGTAACTCGTACTGGAATAAGGACAACAACCTGACGGATCCGTCAGCAGAGCAATGGTATCATCGAAGCTCACACCCTGGGGGACCTGCACTATGCGGCGCATGAAGACCCTGCTGCCCGGACTCGTGGTCACGCTCGCGGTCGCGGCGAGCGCGCAGGAGCCGGCGCGGCCGCAAGATCCCGCTCCGGTGCCCGCCGACAGCCAGGCGGGCACGCCGCCAGCATCCACGGACGCCTCGGGGCAGCCCGTCTTCCGGACCGGCATCAACTTCGTCCGCGTCGACGTCATCGCCACGGACCGTCAGGGCAATGCCGTCACCGATCTCACACAGGCCGACTTCGAGGTCTTCGAGGACAACAAGCCGCAGGCGGTGGAGACGTTTCGCCTGGTGAAGGTGGACGCGGCCGCCCCGGACTACACCGCCCGCACCATCCGCACGCGGGCCGACGAAGAGGCCGCCGCCGCCGATGAGAACGCGAGGATCTTCGTGTTCTTCCTGGACGACTACCACGTGCGTCGCGGGAGCGCCATGGGCGTGCGCAAGCCGGTGACGGAGTTCATCCGGACGCAGCTGGCGCCGGCGGATCTGGTGGCCGTGATGTACCCGCTCACGCCGCTGGACGGCGTCGTCCTCACGCGTGACCACGAGAGCGTAGCGCGCGCCGTGGAGCGCTTCGAGGGCCGCAAGTTCGACTACGAGCCGCGCAACGGCATCGAGATGCAATACTCCCACCAGCCGACGGAGGTGGTGGAGCGGATTCGCCGCCAGGTCTCGCTCTCGGCGCTCAAGGGGTTGGCCATCAAGCTGGGCGCCCTGCGCGAGGGCCGCAAGGCCATGGTGCTCGTGAGCGAGGGCTACACCGCGATGCTGCCGCCACAGATGCGCGACGCCGTCGCGGGCTTCTCCGGGCTCGGCAATCCCAATCGCGGCAACCCGCTGGCCGGCGAGAACAATCCCTACGAGGATCGCGCGCGCGCAATGGCCGAGTTCGACATGCAGCAGGAGCTGCAGCTGGTGTTCGATGCCGCCAACCGATCGAACACCGCGATCTACGCGGTGGATCCCCGCGGGCTGTCCGCCGGGGAGTTCGACATGGCCGACAACATCGGCATGCGGCAGAGCCAGGACGCGCTGCGCTCGACGATCGCCTCCCTCCAGCTGCTGGCGGAGAACACCGACGGGCGCGCGATCGTGAACAGCAACGACCTGGCCCGGGGCATGCAGCAGATCGTGCGCGACTCGAGCGCGTACTACCTGCTCGGGTACAACTCGAGCAGCGCCGCGCAGGACGGGAAGTTCCATCCCATTCGCGTGCGCGTGAAGCGCCCGGGCGTGCAGGTGCGCGCCCGCAAGGGCTACTGGGCGCTCTCGTCCGAGGAGGCCACGCGCGCCGCGGCACCCGCCCGTCCGGGTCCGCCGCCCGCGGTCAGCAAGGCCATCGCTGCCATCGCGCCGGTCGGCGGCGGCCGGCGCTACGTGCGCACGTGGATTGGTACGGGCCCCGGTGACGAGGGGCGGACCAAAGTCACGTTCGTCTGGGAACCGATTCCCGCGCCGCCGGGCGTCAAGCGGGATGAGTTGAGGCAGGTGTCCCTGGTGGCCGAGGCGCCGTCGGGCGAGGAGTTCTTCAATGGCCCGGTGGCGGCGGAAAGCGCCGACGGGGGCGGCGCGCGCGGTGCCTCGGTGAGCTTCGACGTCACGCCGGGCCGGCTGCGGCTGCGTGTGGCGGTGGAGGGCGACAGCCCGGTCGCGCTCGACAACGAGGACCGCGAGGTGACGGTTCCGGACCTCACCTCGAGCGACCTGCGCCTCGCGACGCCGCGCGTGTTCGTAGTGCGCAACGGCCGCGAGTATCAGGCTCTCAAGGCCGATGCGGCGCCCCTGCCGACGGCGCTGCGCGAGTTCCGCCGGACCGACCGGATGCTCGTGCGCTTCAACGCCTTCGGGAAACCCACGGGCGCGCTGGCCCTTACGGCCCGCCTGTTGAACAAGCTGGGCCAGAAGATGAGCGACCTGCCCGTCACCCCCCCGGCCGCCGAGCCGGACGGGCGCCAGGTGGACCTGCCGCTGTCCAGCCTCCCCGTGGGGGAGTACCTGCTGGAGGTGTCCGCCTCGGCGGAAGGGGAGCAGCCGGCGACTGAGCTGGTGGCGTTCAGGGTGACAGGGTAGAGGGTGGGGAAGGCTAGCTCATTGATGATTGCCAATTGGTGATTGCCGATTCATTGGGTGATCGAGCGATTGGCGCATTGCCCATTCAGTGAGTGATCGGGCGATTCACGGCGCATGGCCATGGATTGGCCCAATGCGTCAATCACCCAATCACCCAATCACCCAATCATCCAATCATCCAATCACCAATGATTCGTTGCGCCGAACGCCCGATCGTCAATGAATCGCCCAATCGCCAATTGGCAATCGCCAATGGGCGGGCGCGGTTCACGCGTACATGCCGCGCATCCTGGTGACGGTGGCCACGCGGTTGATGGCCACGATGTAGGCGGCGGTCCGCATGTCCACCTTGTAGCGCTGCGCGGTCTGCAGCACGGCGTCGAACGCCTGCACCATCTTCGTCTCGAGGCGCTCGTTCACTTCCTTCTCCGACCAGAAATAGCCGTGGCGGTCCTGCACCCACTCGAAATAGGACACGGTGACACCGCCGCCGTTGGCCAGGATGTCCGGGACCACGAACACGCCGCGCTCGTGCAGCATCCGGTTCGCGGCAGGCGTGGTGGGGCCGTTGGCGCCCTCCACCACCAGCTTCGCCTGGATCCGGCCGGCGTTCGCCTCGGTGATCTGGTTCTCGAGCGCGGCCGGGATGAGGATGTCCACCGGCAGGCCGAAGAGGTCGTCGGCGGCCAGCGGCTCGCCCCCGGCGAAGCCGGCGACCGTCTTGTGCTGGGCGACATGCGCGAGCAGCGCCCTGGTGTCCAGGCCCTTCGCGTTGTAGACGCCGCCCTTCCAGTCGGTGACGCCGACGATGATGGCGCCCTGCGCGCTCAGCAGGCTGGCGGCGGTGCCGCCGACGTTGCCGAAGCCCTGCACGGCGACGGTGGCCCCCTCGAGCGAGAAGCCGAGGTGCCGGGCCGACTCGCGTGCGGTGATCATCACGCCGCGGCCGGTGGCCTCGCGGCGGCCGAGCGACCCGCCCATTTCCACGGGCTTGCCCGTGACGACGGCCGTCGAGGTGTGGCCGACGTGCATCGAGTAGGTGTCCGAGAACCAGGCCATGACCTGCTCGTTGGTGTTCACGTCCGGCGCCGGGACGTCCTTGTCGGGGCCGATGGCATCGATGATCTCGGCGGTGTAGCGGCGCGTGAGCGCCTCGAGCTCGCGACGCGACATCTTCGTCGGGTCGCAGATCACGCCGCCCTTGCCGCCGCCGAACGGCAGCTGGGCGACCGCGCACTTCCACGTCATCCAGGCGGCCAGCGCCGTCACCTCGTCCAGCGTCACGCCCGGGTGGTAGCGAATCCCGCCCTTGGCGGGGCCGAGCGTGATGTTGTACTGCACCCGGTAGCCCGTGAAGACCTCGATCTCGCCGTTGTCCATCTGCACCGGGCACGACACGATGATCTGACGCTTGGGGTGCGTCAGCATCTGCCAGAGGCCCTTGTCCAGGTTCAAGATGCGCGCGGCCCCTTCGAACTCCTGGAGCATCGCGCCGAATACCGTGCCGTGTTCCGCCATGAATGCGTCTCCTGTCGCTAGAACAAACGACCCAACGTAGCCTTGGTGACTGTCCAATGTCAATTGGGCATCCAATGGATGCGCCGCGCTCATTGGTCAGCGGGTCCTCATGCGCCTAACTCGCGGCACGCGAGACACTTGCAGACACGAGCGCCGTGGCGGCCGCCCGTATAATGGGGGGCTTATGAAAGGCGTCATCCATCCTGCCGAGTCCGGCAAGGCCCGCTGGGAGCGCGAGGTGCTCGAGCCCGCACTGGCCCGCGCGCCGGAACGCCCGGGACCGTTCACGACCATCTCGGGCCGACCCATCGAACGCCTGTATACGGCCGAGGACGTCGCGGGCCTGGACTACGCGCGGGACATCGGCCACCCGGGCGAATACCCCTACGTGCGCGGCATACATCCCACGGGCTACCGCGGCAAGCTCTGGACGATGCGGCAGTTCGCCGGCTTCGGCACGCCGGAGGAGACCAACCAGCGCTACAAGGACCTCATCGCCGCGGGCGGCACCGGCCTGAGCGTGGCGTTCGACCTGCCCACGCTGATGGGCCGGGATCCTGACCATCCGCTCTGCCTCGGCGAAGTGGGGAAGTGCGGCGTGAACATCACGTCGCTCGCCGACATGGAGCGGCTCTTCGAGGGCATCTCGCTCGCCGACATCACGACGTCGATGACGATCAATTCGCCGGCGCCGATGATCTTCGCGATGTACCTCGTCGTCGCCGAGAAGCAGGGCGCCGACTGGAAGAAGATCTCCGGGACGATTCAGAACGACATCCTGAAGGAGTTCATCGCCCAGAAGGAGTACATCTTCCCGCCGCGCCCGTCGATGCGGCTCATCACCGACATCTTCGGGTTCTGCGCGAAGGAAGTGCCGAAGTGGAACACCATCTCGGTGTCGGGCTACCACATCCGCGAGGCGGGCTCCACGTCGCTGCAGGAGCTGGCCTTCACGTTGCGCGACGGCCTCGAGTACGTGCAGTACGGCGTGGATGCCGGCCTGGACGTGGACGACTTCGTCCCCCGCATCTCGTTCTTCTTCAACTCGCACAGCGACTTCTTCGAGGAGATCGCGAAGTACCGCGCGGCGCGCAAGCTCTGGGCCGATGCGATGAAGCACCGCTTCGGGGCGAAGAACCCGCGCTCATGGCAGCTTCGCTTCCACACGCAGACCGCCGGCGTGTCGCTCACGGCGCAGCAGCCCTACAACAACGTGGTCCGCACGGCGCTCCAGGCCCTGGCGGCGGTCCTCGGCGGCACCAACTCGCTGCACACCAACTCGCTGGACGAGGCGCTGGCCCTGCCGACGAAGGAGACGGCCACCATCGCGCTGCGGACGCAGCAGATCATCGCCCACGAGAGCGGGGTCACCAACGTGGTGGACCCGCTGGGCGGCTCGTACTTCGTGGAAAAGCTCACGCGCGACATGGAAGAGGGCACGCTCAAGTACTGGGAGGCCATCGACCGGATGGGCGGGATGGTCGAGGCCATCGAGCTCGGCTATCCGCAGAAGGAGATTGCGGAGGCGTCGTATCAGTTCCAGCAGGCGGTCGAGCGCCGCGAGAAGGTCATCGTCGGGGTCAACGACTTCGTGCAGGCCGACGAGAAGCCGATCGAGATCCTCTACATCGACGACACCACCGCCGAGCGGCAGCTGGCGCGGCTCGCCGAGCTGAAGCGGACGCGCGACCACGACCGCGTGCAGCGCGCCCTGGACGGCCTGCGCCAGGCCGCGCGCGGCCGCGACAACACCATGCCCCCGCTGCTCGAGTGCGTCCGCGCCTACGCCACCGTGGGCGAGATGTGCGACGCGCTCCGCGAGGTCTGGGGCGAGTACGAGGAGACGCCTGTCATTTGAGCGGGTTCATTGGCGATTGCCGATTGCCGATTGGGCGATTCATTGACAATCGAGGATTGAGCGATTGAGGCATTCGAGTGATTGGGTGATTGGGCCCTCCCAAGACCCCAAGACCCCAAGACCCCAAGACCCCAAGACCCCAAGACCTCAAGACCCAGGACCCAAGACCCAGGACCACACTCCATGAGCCAGAAAATCAGAGTCGTCATTGCCAAGCCGGGTCTCGACGGGCACGATCGCGGCGCGAAGGTGATTGCCCGGGCCCTCCGCGACGCCGGAATGGAAGTCATCTACACCGGCCTCCGCCAGACGCCCGAGCAGATCGTGAGCGCGGCGCTCCAGGAGGACGCCGACGTCATCGGCCTGTCCATCCTCTCAGGTGCCCACATGCACATCTGCCCGAGGGTGGTCGAGTTGTTGAAGGAGAAGGGCCTGGATGACGTCCAGGTGGTGGTTGGAGGTATCATCCCGGACCAGGACGTGCCGAAGCTGAACGCCCTCGGGATCACGGGCATCTTCATTCCCGGCACGCCCATGCAGGAGATCGTGGACTTCATCACCGGACACGCCCGAGCACGGGTGTAGCGGCACGTGTCGACCCCCCCGACGCTGCTGCTCGCCGACGACAGTGTCACCATCCAGCGCGTGGTCGCGCTGACGTTTGCCGACCAGCCTGTACGGCTGGTGGTGGCCAAGGACGGCCAGGACGCCATCAACCGCATGGCCTCCGACCGGCCCGATGTCGTGCTGGCCGACACCAACATGCCGTGCGTGGACGGCTACGAAGTCGCTCGGTGGATGCGGCAGCAGCCGCACTTGAGCGCGGTGCCCGTCCTGCTGCTGGCGGGCGCCACCGACCCGGTGGACGAGCAGCGTCTGTACGACTCGGGGGCCAATGGTGTCCTCGAGAAACCTTTTGAGCCCACCCACGTGATCAGCCGCGTCAAAGAGCTCCTCGGAATGAAGGCCGCCGCTCCGGCCGCCCCGACGGGACGATTGTTGATTCCCCCCGAACCGAGGCCGGCCCGCGTCGCCCCGGCGGGACCGTCCCGGGCCGCAGCCGACCCTGCCGGGCTGCCGCCCGACCCCCGACGCGCCGACCCGCCCCTGGACGACCCGCCGCGGGCACACGATGCACCACGGCCCGCCCTGGAACCCCCGGGCGATGGTGTCTTCGTGCCCGATCCCGCCGCCCGGGAGTCGCCCGAGGCCTTCGACGCGAAGCCGACAACGGAGGGCGCCGATTGGCTGGCCGAGATCACTGCGGAGGTCACGGCCGGCGGAGAGTCCGCAGGCGTCCCGGAGCGCCGGGGCGGCGCAGAGATCCCGCATGGTGTCGGCCCCGCCGCGGCCGGCGGTGGGGGCGCGACCGATGGTGCAACGGCGGAGGCGTTCG
Organism: Acidobacteriota bacterium; assembly: GCA_020851565.1. GTDB lineage: Bacteria > Acidobacteriota > Vicinamibacteria > Vicinamibacterales > UBA2999 > VFZN01. The sequence continues at coordinate 12,074 of JADZCN010000100.1, forward strand.
CCTCGCTCCTGGCCGCCGAGCAGGGCGACCCCGCCGCGATCGAAGCCCGGCGCCGTGGCGCCCTCCAGGAGATGCCGATGAGCGACGAGATGCTCGACGCCCTGGCCGTGAAGGTCGTCGAGCGCCTGCAGCCGGCCGTGCTCCGCGCCGACCTGCAGCGGGCCCTGGCGACGACCCTGCGCGAGACGGTGGCCGAGACGGTGCGCGACAGCGTGGCGACGGAGACCCGCGCCGCGGTCGCCGAGGCCGTGCAGGCCGCGGTGGATGGCAGCCTGGTCGGGACGGTCCGCGGGGCGCTGAACGAGGCCGTCACTGCCGCCGTGCCGCCCGCCGTGGCCTCGGCCGTCGCCGGCAGCGTGGGCGCGCGGTTGGAGGCCGCGGTCCAGGAGAGCGTGAACCGCGTCCTGCCCCCGGCCGTCGATCGGGCCGTGCAGGAGTTCGTGCAGTCGCGCGTGACCGTCCTCATTCGCGACACGGTCGAACACGAGTTGCGGGCCTCGGTCGCACCGATGCTGCCGGAAGCCGTGCGCAGTGTCGTGCGCGAAACGTCCGAGCGGATGGTCAGCGAGGAGATCGCGAAGATACGCGCCCGACGATCGACCTAGGCGCGCTCGCCGGGAACCAGCGCGGTTCCCCACTGTGGCTGTGCTCGATTCTCGGCGTGAGCCTGGAGGCGGGGGCAAAGGAGCGGGCGGTCATCGACGCCGCCGGGGTCGCTCGCTATGAGGCCGTTCGCTGAAGTCGTGGCGATTCCTGGCGTTGCCGAGTAAAGGCGCGGCCCACGCTTCCTCGGGACTTGCTACGATATCGGGATATGCCCGTCCCGGAGAAGCCCGCCCTCGAAGGCCTCGAAGACAAGTGGACCGCGCGATGGGAAACCGACGGCACCTACCGGTTCAACCGGGCGCGGCCTCGCGAGGAGGTCTTCGCCATCGATACCCCGCCGCCCACTGTGAGCGGGTCGCTGCACGTCGGCCACGTCTTCTCCTACACCCACACTGACATCGTCGCGCGCTTCCAGCGAATGCGGGGGAAGGAAGTGTTCTACCCCATGGGGTGGGACGACAACGGCCTGCCCACCGAGCGGCGCGTGCAGAACTATTTCGGCGTCCGGTGCGACCCCTCGTTGCCGTACGACCCGCACTTCGCGCCACCCGAGAAGCCCGAGAAACACCCCATCTCCATCTCGCGGCCCAACTTCATCGAGCTGTGCGCACGTCTGACGATCGAGGACGAGAAGGCGTTCGAACACCTGTGGCGCTACCTGGGCCTGTCGGTGGACTGGTCGATGACCTACGCCACCATCGGCAGGCGCGAGCAGCGCGTGTCGCAGGTGATGTTCCTGCGCCTGCTCGGCCGCGGGCTGGCCTACCAGCTCGAGGCGCCGACGCTCTGGGACGTGGACTTCAAGACCGCCGTGGCGCAGGCGGAGCTGGAGGACCGCGAGCAGCCCGGCGCGTACCACCGCATCCACTTCCGGAAGGCGACGGACGCCGGGCCGGTGGCGCCGGTTGCCGACGCGTTCATCGCCATCGAGACGACGCGTCCCGAGCTGATTCCGGCGTGCGTGGCGCTGGTGGCGCACCCGGACGATGAGCGATACAAGCCGCTCTTCGGGAGCCACGTCGTGACGCCGCTCTTCGGCGTGCGCGTGCCAGTGATGGCACACCCGCTGGCCGATCCCGAGAAGGGGAGCGGCATCGCGATGATCTGCACCTTCGGTGACATCACCGACGTCACGTGGTGGCGCGAGCTGCGGTTGCCCGTGCGCGCGGTGATCCAGCCCAACGGCACGCTGGGGCCGGTCACCTGGGGGGCGCCGGGGTGGGAGTCCGAAGACGCGGCGCGCGCGCAGCAGGCGTACGACCAGCTGGCGGGCCAGTCGGCGAAGAAGGCGCAGGCGAAGATCGTCGAGCTGCTGATGGAGAGCGGCGACCTCCAGGGCGAGCCCAGGCCGATTACGCACGCGGTGAAGTTCTACGAGAAGGGCGACCGGCCGCTGGAGATCGTCACGAGCCGTCAGTGGTTCATCAAGACCATCGAGTTCCGCGAGCAGCTGCTCGAGCGCGGCCGTCAGCTCCAGTGGCACCCGGAGTTCATGCGGGCGCGGTACGAGAACTGGGTGAACGGCCTGAACGGCGACTGGTGCATCAGCCGCCAGCGCTTCTTCGGCGTGCCGTTCCCGGTCTGGTATCCCGTGCGCGCTGATGGCAGCGTGGACTACGCACACGTGATCCCGGCGGACGAGGCGAGCCTGCCGGTCGATCCCTCCACTGACGTGCCGCGAGGCTACACCGAGGCCCAGCGCGGCCAGCCCGGGGGCTTCGTGGGCGACCCCGACGTGATGGACACGTGGGCCACCTCGTCGGTGACCCCGCAGATCGTCACGCGGTGGGAGCAGGACGCCGACATCTTCGCGCGCACGTTCCCGATGGACCTCCGGCCGCAGGCGCACGACATCATCCGGACGTGGCTGTTCTCCACGGTGCTCCGCGCGCACCTGGAGCACGACGCGCTGCCCTGGGCGCACGCGGCGATCTCCGGCTGGGTGCTGGACCCGGACCGCAAGAAGATGTCGAAGTCCAAGGGCAACGTGGTAACGCCGCTGGCGCTCCTTCAGGAGTACGGCTCCGACGGCGTGCGCTACTGGGCGGCGCGCGGCGGGCCCGGCGTGGACACGGCCTTCGACGTCGGCCAGATGAAGATCGGGCGCAAGCTCGCGATGAAGGTGCTGAACGTTTCGAAGTTCATCCTGGCGGGAGGGCACGCCGACGGCCCCGTCACCGAGGCACTGGATCGCGGCATGCTGATGGGCCTGGCCACGCTCATCGCGGAGGCGACCGACGACCTCGATCGCTACGAGTACGCCCGGGCGCTGGCGAAGGTCGAGGGCTTCTTCTGGGACTTCTGCGACAACTACGTCGAGGCGGCGAAGTCGCGCCGGTACGGCGATTTCGGGCCCGACGCGGCGGCCTCCGCGTCCACCGCCATGCGCACGGCGCTGTCCGTGATGCTGCGGCTGCTGGCGCCCTACCTCGCATTCACGTGCGAGGACGTCTGGTCCTGGTGGCAGGCGGGATCGGTGCATCGCGCCGCGTGGCCCACGCCGGCTGACGTGATGGCCATCGCCGGCGACGATCCCGCCGCGCGGCAGGCCCATGCGGCACTGGCCAGTGCCCTGGGCGCCATCCGCAAGGGCAAGACGGACCAGAAGGTCTCGGTCGGCACCGAGGTGGAGGCCGTCACCTACGCGGCGCCCGAGGCCGAGATCGCCGCGCTTCGGCTCGTGGAGCGTGACCTGAGGGCCGCGGTGCGTGCCGGCACGTTGACGCTCGCCGTGGGTGAACCGGCGGTGACCGTGACGCTGAAGCCGGTGGAGGCGTGATGGGGCTCAACCCGCCCGGGCGCGACGCCTATGCCGGGCTGATCCAGGCGGCCCTCGCCGAGGATATCGGCGAGGGCGACGTGACCAGCACGGTGACGATTGCCCAGGGACTCCGCGCACGGGGCACCTTGCTGGCCAAGAGTCCCCTGGTGGTGGCAGGCCTCGACCTTGCGTCGGAGACGTTCCGGCAGCTCGATCCGGCCATCGTGTTCGAGGTGCGGTGGGGCGATGGCGCGCACGTGCAGCCCGGGGATGTCATTGCCACGGTGACGGGCCAGGGCCGCGCCCTGCTGACCGCCGAGCGCACCGCGCTCAACATCCTGCAGCGGCTCAGCGGCATCGCGACGCTCACCAGCCGTTTCGTGACTGCGGCCGCGGGCCGCATCACGGTGCTCGACACGCGCAAGACCACGCCCGGCTGGCGCCATCTCGAGAAGTACGCCGTTCGCTGCGGCGGCGGCACCAACCACCGGCAGCGCCTCGATGACGGGGTGCTGATCAAGGACAACCACAAGCAGCTGGCCGGCGGTATCCGGCCGGCCGTGGAGGCGGCCCTGCGCGCCGGGCACGGCCTGCCCGTCGAAGTAGAAGTTGAGAACCTCGAGGAACTGGACGAGGCGCTGTCCGCCGGGGCGCCACGCATTCTGCTCGACAACTTCACCACCTACGACATTCGCCTCGCCGTGGAGCGGATTGCCGGCCGCGCGCGCGTGGAGATCTCGGGCGGCGTCACCCTGGAGCGCGTGCCGGAGCTCGGCACGACGGGCGCCGACTTCGTCTCGGTCGGCGCGTTGACGCACTCGGCCCCGGCCGCGGACATCAGCTTCGAGGTCGAAGCGGCCTGAGCATGTCGGGAGTCGGGAGTCGGGAATCGGGAGTCGGGCCTGTCCAGCCGACGCCCCGCGGAGGCGAGCGCGGCTCGATGCCGTTTCCCGCCGATCTGGCGGACGCCCTCGCGGCGCTGCTCGCGCGCAGGCCCGGTCTCACGCTCGCGGTGCGGTGGTATCCGGAAGTTGCGTCCACCATGGACGAGGTGTCGCGTGCGGCGGAGGAGGGCGCGCCACGCGGCCTCGTCGTGGGCGCGGAAGCCCAGTCCGCAGGGCGCGGGCGGTGGGGGCGGGCCTGGATCTCGCCGAGCGGGGCCGGGCTGTATTTTTCGTATCTCGCGCGGCCAGCCCGAGGCTTCGACCTGCTCACGCTCGCGGCCGGCGTGGCGGTGCGGGCCGGGATCGCGGAGGCCACCGGCCTGCACGCCGATTTGAAGTGGCCCAACGACCTGCTGGTGGGGGGACGAAAAGTGGCCGGGCTGCTGGCGGAGGCGGCCCGCCTCGGGACTCCGGACGCCTCGGTGACGATTGGCGTCGGCGTCAACGTTCGGCTCGCGGCCTATCCATCGGACGTTGCCATGGGCGCGACGAGTCTCGAGGCAGCGCTTGGGCACGGCGTCGATCGAGGTGCCGTGCTGGCCGCCGTGCTGGAACACCTCGCCGACACGCTCGTGTCCCTCGAGGCCGGTGGCGCCGAGGCGATGCTGCAGGCGTGGCGGGCGGCCTCGCCCTCGGCGGTGGGCACACCGGTCGAGTGGTCCGACCCGTCCGGCTCGCGCCATGGCATCACGGCCGGCGTCGACGAGAGCGGAGCGCTCCTGGTCCGGACATCGGCCGGGACCGAGCGCATCGTCGCCGGCGAGCTGGTGTGGCATTTGCGCGCGTGATGCGCCAGACTGGTTCGCGGCGCCCGGTCCCCGGTCCCGACGCCCGACTCCCGAAGCCGTATGCTCCTCGCCATTGACGTCGGCAACACGAACATCGTCATCGGCGTGTTCCAGCGTGACGAGCTGGTGCACAGCTGGCGGTTGACCACCATCCGAGAGCGCACCGCCGACGAGCTCGGGATCCTGGTCACCGACCTCTGCGATCATCACGAGGTCCGCGTCGCGGACATCAGCGGTATCGTGATCGGATCGGTCGTGCCTCCGCTCACCGGCACGATGAGCGCGATGGCCGTGAAGTACTTCCGCCACACGCCGCTCGTGTTCGAGCCCTCGGTGAACGGAGGGATGCCGATTCTCTACGACAACCCCGCCGAGGTCGGCGCCGACCGCATCGTCAACGGCATCGCGGCCTGTGCGCGCTACGGCTGCGGCCGCCCGATCATCGTCGTGGACTTCGGGACCGCCACGACGTTCGACGCCATCTCGGCCAGGGGCGAGTACCTGGGCGGAGTCATCTGCCCCGGCCCGCAGATCTCGGCCGACGCGCTGTTCCAGCGCGCCGCGCGGTTGCCGCGCATCGAGGTGAAGAAGCCCGCTCACGTGATCGGGACCAACACCGTGGCGTCGATGCAGTCCGGGCTGTACTGGGGCTACGTGGACATGGTGGAAGGGCTGGTCCGCCGCATCAAGGCGGAGCTGGGGGGCGATGCGGTCGTGGTGGCCACCGGAGGGCTGGCGGTCCTGATGGCGGTCGAGTCGCCCGTGCTCGAGCACGTGGACACCGACCTCACGCTCCAGGGGCTCAGGCTCGTGTGGGAACAACAGCAGTGATCGATCGCGACGCCTACTGTCGTGAGCTCGAAGCGTACCTCTGCCGCAAGAACGACGGTCACCTGATTCGTATCGTCGGTCCCGCGTTCGAGCGTGTGATGGGGTGGGCGGATCAGGGTGTCCCGGTGAAGGTGGCCGAGGCGGGCATCGATCGTTACTTCCAGCGGTACTACAAGAAGGGCCCGCGACGCCGGCCGGTACGCATCGAGTTCTGCGAGGCCGACGTCCTGGATGCATTCGACGAATGGCGTCGCGCCGTGGGTGTGAGCCTCGTGGCGGCGGAGGACCCCGAAGGGGGCCCGCCGGTCGAGGAACCGGCGGCGGCACCGCCGCGGCCGCGGCGCTCGCTCAAGTCCCATCTGGATTCGCTGATGGCGCGACTCACGGTCCTCCGCGGCAGCGACAAGCTGCACGGCATCCACGATGACGCCCTGGACAGGGCGATTCGCGGGATCGAGCCGCTCCGGCTCCGGGCAGAGCAGGCGCGCGGCGACGAGCGCCAGGCGATCGTGCAGGCGCTGGACGCCATTGGCACCGAGCTGTTGCACGCGATCGCACAGGCCGCGCCGGCACCTGAGCGGGAGAACCTCACGGCGGAGGCCGCGCGTGAGCTCGAGCCTTTCAGGGGCAGGATGCCGGCCGACGCGTATCGCCAGGCCAGGGAGGCGGCTCTCGCCCGGCTCGTCCGCCTGCGATACGGCCTTCCCGACTTCTCGTTCTAGGCCATGGCGCCGGGGGATCTGCTCACGCTTCGTATCGAGAAGGCCGTCGCCGGAGGACGCATGCTGGCGCGCCACCAGGGCGCGGTCGTGCTGGTGGCGGGCGCCCTGCCCGGCGAACTGGTCGATGCCGAGGTGGAGCGCGTGCAGCGCGGCACCGCGTGGGCGCGCGTGGCCGGGATCCGCGAGCCCTCGGACGCCCGCGTGGGGGAGCCGAATCCCTGCGGTGGCTGTGTGCTGGCGCACGCCCGCTACGAACACCAGGTTGCCATCAAGCAGCAGATCGTGGCCGATACGTTCCAACGCATCGGGCGCCTCCCGCTGGATGCGCTCGTCCCCATCGAGCCGTCGCCGGACCACGGCTACCGGATGCGCGCCAGGCTCCACGCGGAGGGCACGGCTATCGGCTTCTATAGGGAAGGCACCCACGAGGTCTGCGACCCCGCGTCGACTCGCCAGCTCCTGCCGGAAACCGACGCCGTCATCGCGGCGCTTGCCGCGCGGCTATCCGGGCAGCCGGGCGTGGTGCAGTCTGTCGACCTCTCGGAGAACCGTGAGGCGACCGAGCGGACCCTGCACCTCGAGCTCTTCCCCGGAGCTGATCCCTCCAGGCTCGCCGCTGCCACGACGCTGGACGGTCTGACCGGCGTGACGATGGCACACCAGGGCTCGCGGCGCGTGCGGCTGCTCTGGGGCGAGCCGCGTGTCACCGACTGGTTCACGCATGGCGATCGTCGATGGTCGCTCTCGAGGGAGACCAGGGTGTTCTTCCAGGGCAATCGCTTTCTGATCGAGCCCCTCGTGGACCACGTGATTGGGTCGGCGCACCCGGGAGCCGTGGTCGACCTGTACGCGGGGGTCGGGCTCTTCAGCGTCGCGGCCGTCGCGCGCGGCCACGCGCCGGTCGTCGCGGTCGAGGGTGACGACGTGTCGGCGGGAGACCTGCGGCAGAACGGCGCGCCCTGGAAGGGCCTGCTCCAGACGCGGCACGACGCCGTGGAGGACTACCTGCACGAGCGCCGGGCGCTCAGGGCGCAGACGCTCCTGCTCGATCCGCCCCGGACGGGGCTGTCACGCCAGGCCCTGCACGGTGTCGTCTCGGCGCAGGCTCCGCGGGTCGTGTACGTCTCGTGCGACGTGCCGACGCTGGCCCGGGACGCACGCGCGCTCGTAGACGCTGGATACCGGATCAGCAGCCTGCGCGCCTTCGACCTGTTCCCGAACACCGCGCACGTCGAGACGGTGGCGGTGATGGACCTGGGGCGCTGACCGGCGCTACTCTCCGCGCACCGCCCGGACGAAGTGCTCGAACAGCGGCCGGAACTCGCCGGTGCGCCAGAAGTTCTCGGGGTGCCACTGCACTGCGAGGCAGAAGCGGCTCGCGGGCCGCTCCATGGCCTCGATCACGCCATCCGGGGCGGTGGCGGTCACCTCGAAACCGTCGGCAGCCCGCCTGACGGCCTGGTGGTGGCGGCTGTTCACCTGCAGGCTCTCGCCGTCGAGCCTGTCGGCCATGATGGTCCAGAGCCGCGAGCCCTTCGTGACCCAGACCTCGTGCGCGATGGCGAAGCGCGGCTCGGGGATCGAGTGGGTGAGCGCGCCCGCGATCTCGCTCGGGATGTCCTGGACGAGCGTGCCTCCGCCAGCCACGTTGACGACCTGCATGCCGCGGCAGATGGCGAGCAGCGGCACGTCGGCTTCGATGGCCGCGCGCGCGAGGGCGATCTCGAAGGCGTCTCGGCCCGGCTCGGCGGCGTCGTAGCTCGGGTGCGGCGCCTCGCCATAGAGCGCCGGGTCCACGTCCCCGCCACCGGTGAGCAGGATGCCCCCGGCCCGCGCCACGATCGCGGCAGGCGTTTCGTCCCCGCCCACCTCGACGGGGTCGCCGCCGGCGCGCCGGAGCGACTCGAGGTAGTCGGTCATCCGGCGATTCTGTGAAACCGCGATCAAGCCCATCTCGGACGCTCCGATTCACATGCGGGGTGGGACGGCGATGCCCATCAGATCGAGCACGCGCGACAGCTGCTGCCGGAAGTAGGCGACGGCCGCGGCGCGCCAGCGCCGCACGTCAAGCCGTTCCTCGTTCAGGATCGGCGCCTTGTGGTAGAAGGCGTTGAACATCTGCGCCAGGCCGAACCCGTACTTGGCCAGCACGGCGAACTCCAGCGATCGCACGACCTGCTCGACGATGTCGTCCAGGCGGGAGGCCTCCAGCACCAGGGCCCACAGCTCGTGATCGCCGTCCGCGCCGTTGAGCGCGTCGGGAGGAGTGCCGGCCAGATCGGCGAGGAGCTGCGCCTCGCTGACGCCCTCCCGGTCCTGCAGCTTCTGGAAGATGTTGTTCGCGCGCACCACGGCGTACTGCAGGTAGGGCCCGCTCTCGCCCTCGAAGCTGAGCGCCTCGTCGATGTCGAACGCGATGACCTTGGTGCGCGAGTACTTCACGAGGAAGTACCGCACGGCCGCGATGCCGATGGCCTCGGCGATTCGCCGGCGCTCGGCCTCCGGCAGCTCGGGCTGGCGGCGCTCGACCTCGGCCGCGGCCTTGTCGATGACGCGATCGATGAGGTCGTCGGCCTTCACGCCGAGGCCCTTGCGCCCCGACACCTCGACGAAGGGCTTGCCCGCCTCCTCAGAGCCCGGCGCGGGTGCGAAGCCGAGCTCCCGGGCCGTCGCGTGCGAGAGGGCCACCATCTCGTACGAGAAGTGCGTCAGGCGATCCGCTTCGGCCGGGTAGCCGACCGCGATGAGCGCCTGCTTGAGGAGCTTCTGCAGGTACGACTGGCGAACGTCGATCACGTTGTAGGTGGCCGCCGCCCCGCCAAACGGGGGATGATCGGCCACGGCGTGGGCGGGGTCGCTCGTGGTCGCCCAGAGCACGCCGCCGTCCATGCGGGTGGCGAACCGGCGGTAGTGGAAGTCCCGGCCGAGGATGCCCGACTTCCAGAACTGGTACGCCATGTCCTTGCCGACGTAGGTGACCGTGCCATTCGAGCGGACGATGACCTTCTCCCGCTGCTCGGCATCCTCGTCAGGGGCCTCGCCTTCGGCGGCGCCCGCCGGCGCGTCCTCGTCGATCGCCATGACCCAGCAGCCCGCGAGCCGGCCCTCGGTCTGCAGGAAGACGGCCCCCTGCTCCTTCAGCACCTCGAACGCGCGCGCCCAGAACCGGAGGCGGAGGATGTCGCCTTCCCAGGTCAGCAGCTCGTAGTCGATGTTGAGCCGCGCCATGGTCTTCAGGTGGCAGTGCACGATGCGATCCGCGATGAACGCGCCGAGGCTGGCCGCCGGCTCCTCGCCGTGCTCGATGGCGTGGAGGACGGCCGCGCGGACCTCGAGGCGCGCCTTGTCCTCCTCGTACCACTCGGTCACACGGGCGTAGAGATCCCAGCAGTGGTAGTCGAAGCGCGTCGTGTCCGCGAGCGCCTTGACCGCGTCCAGGTCCCTGCGCTCGAGCTCCTGGAAGCCGACGACGACGTCCGCAACCTGGACGCCGGTGTCGTCGATGTAGTTCTGCACCTCGACCGGCGTTCCGCGGAACCGGAGGACGCGCACGAGCGTGTCGCCAAGGGCGGAGTTGCGAAGGTGCCCGATGTGGGCGGCCTTGTTCGGGTTGATGGCCGTGTGCTCGACGATGGTCTTCTCTGCCCGGAGCGGGGACGCGGGCAGGGCGCCCTCCAGGCCGAGCCGCGTGCGCAGGAAGGTCGGCCGATCCAGGAAGACGTTCAGGTAGCCGTTGGGCGCCGCTTCGACCCGGGCGATACCCGGGATGGCGCCCATTCGCGCGGCCAGGTCCTGCGCGATGGCCCGCGGCGCCTTGCGCAGGCGGCGGGCCAGGTCGAAGGCCACCGGCGTGCCGAGATCCCCCAGCGTGCGGTTGGGCGGTGTCTCGATGGCAATCGTGACGGCGGCGTCTTCGCCGAGGCCATGTGCCTCGGCGAGAATCGCGCGCACACGGTCCTTCAGGGCTTCGTGCAGCGGCAGTATCATGCGTGTCGGTTCGTTGACTCGACCCCAGCTGTGCAGTACGCTCTACGCGCGACGTCGGTCGAGGCGGGCCATGTCCGCGGGCTGTTGGCATTCTACAGTGAACTGACGGACATGGTTGACGCGGGAATCGGCCGACTTCTCATCGCCAGCCTCCACCAGGGCATCGCGGATGTCAGCCCGACCCGCCTGGAGTTCTACGAGAACTGGCTCAGTCCGGGTGGAATCCGCGACGGCCGCATGGGCCTGGCCCCGCTGGGCGCCGTGCTGAGTTTCCTCAACCGCGAGGAGCCGCCCGCGAACCGCGACATCCCATACCGCGCGGGCGCCTGCGCGGCGGAGTGGGCGTTTGGCGCCGCGTCCGGCTTCCGCAAGGCCCTCTTGCCGCGCATGCCCGCGCCGCTGCGCACCCGCGCCGCGCTCGGGATGGCGCGCGACCTCGTGAACGAGACGATCAGCCCGTCGAAGGTGAAGGCGCGCCTCGGGAGTGGGAGCGCGATCGTCGAGATTCGATCGCCGCTGTTCGACTACCTCCGCGATTCGTCGTCCGTACCGATGCGGCGGTTCTACGCTTCCGCCTACAGCGAGGTGCTGCGGTTGTGCGGCATCGACGGTGTGGCCGAAGCCGACGAGGATGCGCCCGCCTGTCGCCTGGCGATCACGCTGAACGGGGCACGCCCACACGCCCCGGCGCTCCTGGACGTCCGATGACGCCGAGGCTGGCCCTGACCGCGGTGCTGCTGGCGGTCCTGGCGAACCCGGCCGACGCACAGCCTGGCGCAGGCGCCGTCGTCGTGCTGCCGTTCGAGAATCCTCGGGCGGACCCGCGGCTGCACTGGATGCGGGAAGGCGTGGCCGTGCTCGTCTCGGACGTGCTCGATGCGGGGGGCACCGAGGTGGTCGGGCGAGACGAGCGCGACGCGGCGTTCGAGCGGCTGCAGTTGCCGCTGCTCGCGCCACTCAGCCGCGCGTCAGCGATCAAGGTCGGACAAGCCGTCGGCGCGGCTACGGTCGTCGTCGGCCGCGTAGAGCTGCTCGAACAGGAACTCGTCGTGTCGGCTCGCCTCGTCAGCCTCGATGTGGGGCGGCTGTCACCTGAGGCAACCGGGCACGGGCCGGTGTCCGATCTGTTCTCGCTGGCCGCGCACGTCGCCGCGACTCTCGTTGGGACGGCCGATGCGCCGCCCCGGTGGCAGGCGCCGCCTTCGCTGGCCGCCTTCGAGCTGTTCATCAAGGGCCTGATCTCCGAGGCCCCTGCCGCCCAGCGGGCCTCCTTCGAGCAGGCGCTCAAGGCCGCGCCCGCGTACGATGCGGTGCGCCTCGCCTTGTGGAGGCTGCACACGGAGCAGGGTGAGCACCAGCGTGCACTCGACCGGGTCACACCCGTGGGCGCGGACAGCGTCATCTCGCGCGAGGCCCGGTTCGCCGCCGCGATGTCCCTGCTGAGCCTCAAGCGCGAGGACGACGCATTCGCGGCGCTGCGGGCACTGCAGGACGACGCGCCGCTTGCCGCCGTCGCCAACGCCCTCGGCGTGCTGCAACTGCGACGCGGATCGCCGGCGCAGAGCGGGCGTGCCACCTTCTACTTCAACCAGGCCACCGAGATCGATCCGCTGGATGCGGACTACTTCTTCAATCTTGGCTACGCCTACCTGCTCGAGAAGGATCCCCGTGCCGCGGCGTACTGGCTGCGGGAGGCGGTTCGCCGCGAGCCCGCGGACGGCGACGCGCACTTCGTGCTGGCGGCCGCGTTGCAGCAGGCGGGTGCCGCGACCGAGGCTGCCCGCGAACGCGAGCTCGCGCGGCGCCTGTCGTCGCGGTATGAGGCCCTGGAGGCCCGGGCGGCGGCGGGCGGCGATGCCGTGCCGAGGGCTCTCGAGCGCCTCCGCGACCGGCTGGATCGCCCGTCGGCCCGCGTCGATACCTTCATCACGTCGGCCGGGCAGAGGGATCAGGCCGGGCTGGCGGCGTTCCACCTCGACGCCGGCCGGCGAGCCTTCGAGCGGGAAGCCGACCGAGAGGCCGCGCAGGAACTGCGACGCGCCTTGTACCTCTCACCCTACCTCGCGGAAGCACATCTGCTGCTCGGACGCATCCACCTGCGTGGCGGGCGGGCTGAAGAAGCCGTCCAGACCCTGAAGATTGCCATCTGGAGTGAGGAGTCGGCCGCGGCCCAGGCAGCGCTTGGCGAAGCATACCTGGCGCTCGAGGACGTGGCGGCCGCTCGGGCTGCGGTGGACCGCGCGCTGGCGCTCGAGCCGCGGTCGGCCGAGGCGTTGGCGCTCAAGGCGAGGCTACCCGCGCCCCGGTAGTGCTAAAATCTGTGCGGTCAGACGCTTATGGCTACTGCGACGCATGACGACGGGTTCCACGAGATCCAGCTGAACGGCAAGCAGCTGGTCTTCCTGTTCATGGCTGTCACCGTGGTGCTGGTCGTGACTTTCCTCTGCGGTGTGCTCGTCGGGCGCGACCTCCAGCTGAATCGCGAGGGCCCGTCGGCCGTGGATACCCTCACCGGCACGGCGGACCCGGATGTGGCGCCGCCACCGCCGGTCTCGTCCGACCTGCCAGGGACTCGCAGCCAGCCCATCGCAAAAGAAGAAGAACTGACCTATGACACGCGGTTGGAGGACGGCGCGGCGCCCCCGGAGAAGCTCCGGAGCGCGAACGAGCCCGAGCCGCCACCCGTGAAGGCCGAGCGCGTGGAGCCGGCACCGCCTGCGTCCTCCCCGTCCGCCGCTCCAGCGGCCGCGGCGCCGGCTGTGCCCTCGGCGCCCGCCGAGCCCGGAGGCGCGGGCCTGGCGATCCAGGTGGCCGCCGTCCGGGAGAAGACCGATGCAGATCGGATTGCGAATCGGCTGATTGGCAAGGGCTACAAGGCCTATGTCGTGACGCCTGCGGCAGGGGCGCCACCGGTGTTCCGCGTCCGCGTCGGCAAGTTCACGCAACAGCGCGAGGCCGATTCGGTGGCGGCCCGCCTCAAGAAAGAAGAGCAGTTCTCCCCCTGGATCGTTCGCTAGCCCTCCTCACCGGCGTTCTCCTCGCGCTCTCGTTCCCCAGGTATGGCCACGGCATGGTGGCCTTTGCCGCGCTCGTGCCGCTGTTCGTGGCGCTCTCGGGCTGGCGCGGTCGGCCCGATGCGGTGCCGGGCCTGGGATTCCGACGGGGGTTTACGCTCGGCCTCATCGCCGGCGTCGTTCACTTCGCGGGGACGGTCTATTGGACCGGTGCCACCGTGCGCACCTTTGGCGGCCTGCCGTGGCCCGTGGCTGCCATCACGGCGGCCCTGCTCGTGTTCTACATGGCGCTCTACGTGGCGCTGGCATCCGGCGTCACGGCCGTGCTCATCCGGCGGCTCGGGCGGGTTGGCATTCCGCTGGGCGCGGCCGCCTGGGTGACCTTCGAGTACGCGCGAGGCTGGGTCTTTGGCGGCTTTCCGTGGATTCCTCTCGGCAATGCAATGGTCACGCTGCTGCCGATTGCGCAGCTGGCCAGCGCCGGGGGAGTCTACGCTCTCACCTTGTTCGTGGGCCTCGTCAACGCCGGCTTCGCCCTGGTGATTGTCTCCGGGACGCGCCGGCGGTTCGCGGCGCTGGGGGTGACGGCGCTCTTCATCGCCAGCGTCGCGGCCTGGGGCGGGCAGCGCCTGGCGGCCAATACCCTCGTCGAGAGCGGCACGCCGGTCCGCGTCGGGCTGGTCCAGGGGAATATCGCGCAGACTGACAAGTGGAACCAGGCGCGCGCAGGCGACATCGTCGAGCGCTACATGACGCTCACGCGCCAGGCCGTGAGCGCCGGTGCGCAGCTGGTCGTGTGGCCCGAGTCGGCCACGCCCTTCTACTTCGATGAGGAACCGGTGGGGCAGGAGCTGGTCCGCGGACTAGTGCAATCCACCGGCGTGCCCCTCCTGTTCGGCACCGACGAGGTCGAGCGCAGCTCGCCGGCCAGGTATTTCGTCTCGGCCTTCATGCTCGACGGCATGGGCGCCACGGCGGCCGTGTACCGCAAGATGCACCTGGTGCCCTTCGGCGAGTACGTGCCGTTCAAGGACCTGCTGTTCTTCGTCAAGCCGCTCGTCGAGGCCGTGTCCGACTTCACGCCCGGCACCCGCGTGACGATGCTGCCCGTGCAGGGGCACATGGTGAGCACGGCCATCTGCTATGAAGTCACCTATCCCTCGTTGATCCGCGAGGGCGTGCGGCAGGGGAGCGAGCTGCTCACCACGATTACGAACGATGCGTGGTACGGCGAGTCCTCCGCGCCGTTCCAGCACTTCGAGATGGCGGCGATGCGCGCGATCGAGCAGGGGCGCTACCTGGTGCGGGCGGCGAACACGGGCATCACCGGCATCGTGGACCCGTACGGGCGCGTCCGGGCGCGCACGCGGCTCGGGGAGACGACGGTGGTGGTGGGCGAGGCCCGCTTCGTGCAGGCCCGGACGCTCTATGCCACAATGGGTGATCGCGTCGCGCACGCGGCCATCGCCCTGACGGCGCTGGCCCTTCTCGCGTCCCTCAGGAGACCATGGCCCTCGTCATCGACGAACTGATTCGACGTTCCACCGACCTGCTGAAGCGGGCCGCCGACCTGCGGAGCTATCTTTGACGCGGCTCGCCTGGACGAGGAGCTGAGCCGCCTCGAGGCGCGGATCGCCGCGCCCGACTTCTGGAACAAGCAGGCAGATGCCCAGGTCACGCTGAAGCGCCGCCAGCGCGTCAGCGAGGACTTGCAGCTGCGCGAGGCGATCGCGCGGCGCACGGACGACATCGGCGTCCTCGTCGAGTGGGCGGGGGCCGGTGAGGACGTGGCGGCGGACCTGGAGAAGGCGCTCGACGGCCTCGAGGCCGAGGTCGAGGCCGGCGAGATCAAGAAGATGCTGGGCGGCGAGCACGACGCCGCCAACGCCATCGTGTCGATTCATCCCGGCGCGGGTGGCACCGAGTCGCAGGATTGGGCCGAGATGCTGCTGCGCATGTACCTGAAATGGGCCGAGCGCCGCGGGCTCAAGCGCACCATCCTCGAGTACCAGCCCGGTGAGGAAGCCGGGCTCAAGAGCGTCACGTTCACGCTGGCTGGCGAGTACGCCTTCGGCCTGATGGCGGCGGAGGCCGGCGTGCACCGCCTGGTGCGCATCTCGCCATTCGACCAGGCCGCCCGGCGCCACACGTCGTTCGCGTCGGTCTACGTCTGGCCCGAGATGGACGAGGAGATCGAGATCGACATCCCCGAGAAGGACCTGCGGATCGACACCTACCGGTCCAGCGGCGCCGGCGGCCAGCACGTCAACGTCACCGACTCCGCCGTGCGCATCACGCACCTGCCGACCGGCATTGTCGTGTCGTGCCAGAACGAGCGGTCGCAGCACAAGAACCGCGACGTGGCGATGAAGGTGCTGAAGGCCCGCCTCTACGATCTCGAGGTGAAGAAGCAGCAGGCCAGGCTCGAGAACATCGGCGGCGCGAAGAAGGACATCGCGTTCGGGTCGCAGATCCGGTCCTACGTGCTGCAGCCCTACCAGCTGATCAAGGACCACCGCACGAAATACGAAGAGGGCCAGGTCTACAAGGTGCTGGACGGGGACATCGACCCGTTCATCAAGACGTACCTGATGCAGAAGGCGTCCGGCACGCTCGGCACGCCGGTCGATGCCGACGCGGACGCCTGACCATCGAGCCCCCGGCTCCTGAGGCCCCGGGCCTCGGCCCGATCACCGGGGCGCGACGACCGGCTGGGTCCCGGAGAGGAAGGCCTCGGTCAGCACGTTGGGCGTGTCCGGCGGGACGGGCTCGCCGGTGCTCCGGTCGACCGTCATGAACACGATGTTGCCCGGCGCCTCGAATTCCGGCACGTTCTCGCGATCCGCGCGGAGATCCAGGTAGGCCCTCATGAAGTCCATCCAGATGGGCAGGGCAGCCGTCGTGCCCGTCTCGTTCGGCCCGATGGGCTTCTTCTCGTCGTGGCCCAGCCACACGCCGACGGTGATGTTCGGATCGAAGCCCACGAACCACGCGTCGGTGTAGTCGTCCACGGTGCCGGTCTTGCCCGCGAGGGGCCACTTGAGGGCGTTGGCCGCGGCGCCCGTGCCGCGCAGCACGACGCCCCGCAGCAGGTTGGTCATGACGTAGGCGGTGTCCGCGCGAATCGCGTCCCGGGGCGTGGGCCGGTTCTCCTCGAGCAGCGTGCCGCCGCGGTCGGTGATCGACAGCACGGAGAACGGCGTCATCCGGATACCGTGGTTCGGGAACACGGAAAAGGCGCTCGTCAGCTCGAGAAGCGTCACTTCCTGCGCGCCCAGTGCCATCGAGAGGAACGGGCGGAAGGGCTGGCCGAAGCCGAAGCGCGCGGCGTAGGCGGCCACCTGCGTCGGCCCCAGCATGTCGATGACCTTCACGGCCGGGATGTTGCGTGACTGCTCGAGCGCGTGACGCAGCGTCATGGGGCCCTGGAACTTCCGGTCGTAGTTGCCGGGGGCGTAGGGGGGCTGGCCCGCGCCCGCGTCGAACGTCGTGGGCACGTCGTCGAGCATGGTCGTGGGCGTGAGGCCTCGGTCGATCGCCGCCGTGTAGAGGAAGGGCTTCACCGTGGAGCCCATCTGCCTGAGGGCCTGGGTGGCGCGGTTGAACTTGCTGCGCGCGAAACTGTAGCCGCCCACCATCGCCAGGACCTCGCCCGAGCGGTTGTCCAGTGCGACGAGCGCGCCTTCGAGGACGGGCGGTTGCTCCAGCCGCAGCGTGGCCGTCCCCGCCTCGGCGTCCACCTTCGCGATCTCGACCTCGACGAGATCGCCGCGCTTCACGAGGTCGGCGGCCGACGTGCGCCTGGTCCATTGGATGGCGGGCCGATCCAGTTGGCCCGTGAGCGTGCCGATTCGGACCTGCGCCACCGCGCCGTCCACGCCGGTCACCAGCGCCGGGACGATGTCGCCCTCGTTCATCGGGCGGGCCCAGCGCTCGTGCCTGAAGCCCTCGAGGGTGTGCTTCTCGTCGAGCACGTTGCGCACCGGCTTGCGGAACGTGCCGCGTCGCTTGTCGAGGCGACGCAGCCCGCGGTCGATCGCATGGTTGGCCGCGCGCTGCAACTCCAGGTCGAGCGGCGTGCGGACCGTGAGCCCGCTCTCGTACAGGGCCTTCGCGCCGTACTTGGCCTCGAGGTACTTGCGCACCTCTTCGAGGAAGTACGGGGCGGGGCTGCCCTCGGTCTGGGCCTCGCCGGCGACCACGATGGGCTTCGCCCTGGCCTCCGCGGCCTGCGCGGGGGTGATGAAGCCCTCGCTGGCCATGCGGTCCAGTGCGTAGTTCCGGCGGCGGAGGGCGGCGTCCGGATTGACATACGGGCTCTGGCGCACGTTGGCCTGGATGATGCCCGCGATCATCGCGGCTTCTTCGAGCGCGAGGTCCTTGACGTCCTTCCGGAAGTAGAGCTGCGAGGCCGCCTGCACGCCGTACGCGCCGTGGCCGAAGTAGATCTGGTTGCAGTAGAGCGTGAAGATCTCCGGCTTGCTGTACCGCTTCTCGATCTGGATCGCGACCAGTGCCTCCTTGACCTTGCGCTCCCAGGTGCGGTCGAACCCGATGGTCTTCGGGAAGAGGTTGCGCGCCAGCTGCTGGGTGAGCGTGCTGCCGCCGGGCACGTTGCCGCTCGACACGATGTCGCGGACCAGGGCGAGCATCATCCGCGAGATGCTGAGGCCGGCGTGCTGGAAGAACCCGGCGTCCTCGGCGGCCAGGATGGCCTGGCGCAGCGTGACGGGGATGTCCTCGTAGTGAACGACGACGCGGCGCTCGACGGCGAATTCCCCGACCAGCTCGCCGTCCCGACCGAGCACGCGGGTGATGGTATTCGGCTGGTAGTTGTCGAGGGCCGACACCTCGGGCAGGTCGTCGGAGTAAGCGAAGAGCACCCCGCTCAGCGTGCCGAGCAGGGCCGCGCCCACGAAGAGGGCCACGATCGTCGCATGTCGGGCGATGCGAATGACGACGGTCATACGCGCAAGTTCCAGTATAGCAACAGGATGTGGCGGTCCAGCGACGTCGGGACGAGCCGATTCTTGACACTGGAATACTCAGATTTCATACTAAGACCATGAGCAAAATTATTGGCATCGACCTGGGAACCACCAACTCGGTAGTGGCGGTGATGGAGGGCGATCAGCCGACCGTCATCCAGAACGCCGAAGGCAGCCGGCTGACGCCGTCGATCGTGGCGTTCAGCAAGACCGGCGAGCGGCTGGTGGGCCAGGTGGCCAAGCGTCAGGCCGTCACCAACCCCGAGAACACCATCTTCTCGATCAAGCGCTTCATGGGCCGTCGCTACACCGAGGTGAGCGAGGAGATGAAGATGGTGCCCTATACGGTGGCCGGGGCCGGCAATGGGGACGTGCGGATCAAGGCGGGCAGCCAGGAGCTCGCGCCGCCGCAGCTTTCGGCCATGGTGCTCCAGAAGCTGAAGCAGGCCGCCGAGGACTACCTGGGCCAGCCCGTCACCAAGGCCGTGATCACGGTTCCTGCCTACTTCAATGATGCCCAGCGGCAGGCCACCAAGGAAGCCGGGCAGATTGCCGGCCTGGAGGTGATGCGCATCGTCAACGAGCCGACGGCCGCGGCGCTGGCCTACGGCCTCGACAAGAAATCGAACGAGACCATTGCCGTCTACGACTTCGGCGGGGGCACGTTCGACATCTCCATCCTGGAGGTCGGGGAGGGCGTGGTGGAGGTGAAGTCCACCAACGGCGACACGCACCTGGGCGGCGACAACCTCGATCAGCGCATCATCGAGTGGATCATCGACGAGTTCCGGAAGGAAGAAGGCATCGACCTCGGCAAGGATCGCATGGCGCTCCAGCGCCTGCGTGAGGCCGCGGAGAAGGCGAAGATGGAGCTCTCGTCGGTCATGGAGACCGAGATCAACCTGCCGTTCATCACGGCGGACGCGACAGGCCCCAAGCACCTCACCCGCAAGCTGACGCGTGCCAAGTTCGAGTCGCTTGTGGAGGAGCTGCTCCAGAAGACCGTGGTGCCGACCAAGCAGGCGTTGAAGGACGCGGGTGTCGATGCCTCGAAGATCGACGAAGTCGTCCTGGTGGGCGGGTCGACCCGCATCCCGCGCGTCCAGGCCATCGTCAAGGAGCTGTTCGGCAAGGAGCCGCACAAGGGCGTGAACCCGGACGAGGTGGTCGCCGTGGGGGCCGCCATCCAGGCGGGCGTGCTGGCCGGCGAGGTGAAGGACCTCCTGCTGCTCGACGTCACCCCGCTCTCCCTGGGCATCGAGACGCTGGGCGGGGTGATGACGTCGCTCATCTCGCGCAACACGACGATCCCGACGCGCAAGAGCGA
>JADZCN010000101.1 GCA_020851565.1 Acidobacteriota bacterium
ATCCGTTCCTGGCCGGCGACGGGTTGAGCCTGCGGCTGACCGCCTCGGTCGGCATCGCCACATTGCCCGATGTGGCGACGTCCGCTGAAGAGTTGGTGCGAGCGGCCGATATGGCGATGTATCAGGTAAAGAACTCGGGCAAGAACGGGGTGCAGGTGGCCCAGCCGCCTCCGGGCGAGGGCTGATGCACAGGACTGCACATGGCATTTGGTTCGCTGCTGTCGTTTCTCTCCACTGACCTGGCCATCGACCTCGGCACGGCCAACACGTGCGTGTACGCCAAGGGTCGCGGCATCGTCGTCAACGAGCCCTCGATCGTTGCCGTCAACAAGGTGAACGGCCGCGTCGAGGCGGTCGGCCGGGAGGCGAAGGAGATGCTCGGGCGGACGCCCGGCAACATCGTCGCCATCAAGCCGATGAAGGACGGTGTCATCGCCGACTTCGACGTCACCGAGAAGATGCTGACGTACTTCATCAAGAAGGCGCACAACGGCAACGTGTGGGTGCGCCCGCGCATCATCATCGGCGTACCGTCGGAAATCACGCAGGTCGAGAAGCGCGCGGTGAAGGACTCGGCCTATCGCGCCAAGGCCAGCGAGGTCCACCTCATCGAGGAGGCGATGGCCGCGGCCATCGGCGCGGGGCTGCCCATCACCGAGCCGGCCGGCAGCATGATCGTGGACATCGGCGGCGGCACGACCGACATCGCCGTCATCTCGCTGGCGGGCATCGTCTACAGCAAGGCCGTGCGCGTGGCCGGCAACGAGATGGACGAGGCGATCATCCAGTACATCAAGAAGACCTACAACCTGCTCATCGGGGAGCGCACGGCCGAGCAGATCAAGATGGAGCTGGGGTCGGCGTACCCGCTGGACGAGCGGATCACGATGGAGATCAAGGGGCGCCACCTCATCGAGGGCGTGCCCAAGACGATCACCATCTCGGACGAGGAGATCCGCGAGTCGCTGGCCGAGACGGTCAACGTCATCGTCGACGCGGTGCGGGTCGCGCTCGAGCGCACGCCGCCGGAACTGTCCGCCGACATCGTGGACCGGGGCATCGTCGTCACCGGCGGCGGGTCGCTGCTGAAGAACCTGGACAAGCGCCTCCGCGAGGAAACGGGCCTGCCGGTATCGAGCGCCGAGGACCCGCTGTCCTCCGTCGTGCTCGGCGCCGGCAAGATGCTGGGCGAGTTCGACCTGCTGAGGAAGATCGCTATCGACTAGGAGGCCCGGTCGCCGGTCGATTCGGGTCGTTCGCCCGACTCCCGACTCCCGACTCCCGACAGGTCCCATGGCCCTCGCCGACATCAAGCACCGCCCCGGACTCCTGCTCGGCGCCGCGGTGGTGCTGCACGTCGTCATCATCTCGGCCCAGGTGAACACCGCCTCGGGGCTGCCCGTGCTCCAGGTCGTCACGTTCGGGGCGTTCGCTGAACTGCAGCGGATGGTCACCAGTGGCGTCACCGGCGTCCAGGGCCTCTGGTCCGGGTACGTGGACCTGCGTGGCGTGAAGGACGAGAACACGGCACTGCGACAGGAGCTGCAGGCGCTCCAAATCAGGCTCCAGGAGGAGCGCGCCCTCGCACAGCGGGCGGAGGACCTCCGCCAGCTGCTCGAGTTGAGGCAGCGAGCCGAGCTCGACACCACCGCGGCCGAGATCATCGCCGCCAGCGCCAGCCCCGAGTTCCGGACCGTGACCATCGACAAGGGCAGCACCGACGGCCTCCAGGCCGACATGGCCGTCATCTCGCCCGCAGGCGTCGTGGGCCGCCTCATCCTCCCAAGCCGCCGCGCGGCGAAGGTCCAGCTGCTCATCGATCGCAACGCCGCCGCCGGCGCGATCATCGAGCGGTCCCGGGCTCAGGGCGTGGCCGTGGGCTTCGGCACGGGTGAACTCCGGATGGACTACGTGTCGGCCACGGCCGACGTGAAGGCGGGCGACCTCGTCATCACCTCGGGGATCGACGGCATCTATCCGAAAGGCTTCGTCATCGGTACGGTGGACTCGGTGGACAAGGGGACGGGGACGTATCACGAGGTGCGTGTGCGCCCGGCCGTGGACTTCTCGCGCCTGGAGGAGGTGCTGGTCGTGCTGACGCCGTCGCCCGCCCGGGACGCGGCGGAGGCCGCGGATCGGCCGTGAAGCTGGCGGTTTCGATCCTGGCGATTGCGGCGGCCCTGGCGCTGCAGACCACGCTCACGACCTTCGTTCGCGGGACGGCGGCGCTCGATTTCGTCCTGATCGTGGTGGTGTACCTGGCGCTGACGTCCGGGCCGGCGACGGGGCTGATCGTCGGCGGGGTCGCGGGGTTGATCCAGGACTCGCTGTCGAGCGGCATCATGGGGGTGGGCGGCCTGGCGAAGACGCTCGTGGGCTACCTGGCAGGGCGCCTGGGCACGCAGTTCATCGTGACGGCCCCGTTGCCACGGTTCCTGGTGTTCATCGCGGCGACCGTGGTGCACGGGACCGTGTTCATGGGCCTGTACGTGCTGCTGGGCCTCCGCGAGTTCCCGTCGCCGTACAGCTCGGTGGCATGGCAGGCCGTCGGCAATGCCTTTGTCGGGGTCGTGGGGTTCCAGGTGCTGGAGTGGCTGCCGGGATTCAGGGCCCGCCGGCAATGGCGGCGCACGGCGCGCCGTTAGCAGAAGGTAGCGCTCGCATGGTTACGGACCGTTCAGTAGGATAGGCACATGGCGATTGCTGAGGATCGTCGGCGACTGGCAGTGCGGCTCACCTGGCTGCGCGTGTCGGTGCTGGTCGTCTTCGGCCTGCTGGCCGGCGGCTTCTGGTTCATCCAGGTGGTGCAGCACACCAGGTTCCAGGAGATGGCGGAGAACAATCACCAGCGGACGCTCTCGCTGCGGGCTCCCAGGGGGATCATCTACGACCGCAACGGGGAGGTGCTCGTCGAGAACCGGAGCGCCTTCAACATCTCGATCGTCCGCGAGCACACGAAGGACCTGGACAGGACGATCGCGCTGCTCGCCGAGGTGACGGGTGTCGAGGAGTCGCGCGTGCGCGAGACCGTCGAACGGCACCGGCGCGAGCCCGCCTACCGTCCCATCGTCGTCGTCCAGGATGCGACGCTGGCCCAGGTCGCGGCCGTCACGGCCCGCCGGCTGGACTTCGAGCTGCCGGACGTGGTGGTCCAGGAGGTGCCCACGCGGGAGTACCCCGGCCGCCAGCTCGCCGCGCATCTCATCGGGTACGTGGGGGAGGCCAGCGACCAGCAGATCACCGAGGACCGCCTGCCCGCGGGGACCATCGTGGGGCAGTCGGGCCTGGAACGCGTCTACAACCGCATGCTGATGGGCGCCGACGGCGCCCGACGCGTCGTGGTGAACAGCGTCGGGCGGGAGATCCGCACGATCGAAGAGCTGCCTCCGGTCGAGGGGCGCCGCGTGCGGCTGTCCCTCAACCACGCCATGCAGCTCGCGGCCGAGGATGCCTTTCGCGCGTATGGATACTGGGGGGCGGCCGTGGTGCTCGACCCGCGCACCGGCGACGTGCTGACGCTGACGAGCCTGCCATCCTACGATCCGAACGCGTTCGCGACGGGCATCGATCGCGCGGCCTGGGCCGCGTTGAACACCGACGAGCTGCGGCCCCTGCAGAACCGCGCCATCCAGGGCCGGTATTCGCCCGGGTCGACGTTCAAGATTGCCGTGGCCGCCGCCGCGCTCGAGGAGGGCCTCGTCACGCCGGACCACCAGATCTACTGCCCGGGTGGCGCCACGTTCTACGGCCGGTTCTTCAAGTGCCATCTCGCGCGTGGCCACGGGTACGTGGACATGCGGCACGCGCTCGAGAAGTCGTGCAACGTCTACTTCTACACGCTGGGCAACATGCTCGGCGTCGATCGCCTGCACGAGTACGCGGAGAAACTCGGCCTGGCGGGCAAGAGCGGGATCGACCTGCCGAACGAGGTGGAGAGCATCGTGCCCTCCACCGAGTGGAAGCGCCAGCGCACGGGCGAGAAGTGGTACGCGGGCGAGACCATCTCGGTCGCGATCGGCCAGGGGCAGTTGTCGGTGACGCCCATGTCGATGGCGGTGATGATGGCGACGGTGGCCAACGGCGGCACCCGCGTCGTGCCGCGGCTGGTGACGGCCATCGACGAGGGCGACGGCAAGGGGTGGCAGGCGGTACCGCCGGCGGCGAGCCCCGTCCCCCCGATGCTGATGAAGCCCTCGACCGTCTCGGCCCTGCACGACGGACTCTGGATGGCCGTGAACGCGGCAGGTACGGCCGGCCGTGCAAGGATCGCCGGGCGCGACGTCTCGGGCAAGACGGGCACGGCCCAGGTGATTTCCAACCAGGGAAAGGCCCGTGCCGGCGCCACGGACAAGGACCTGCGCGACCACGGCTGGTTCGTCTTCTTCGCGCCGCGCGACAATCCCGAGGTGGCCGGCGTGGTGTTCGCCGAGCACTCGGAGCACGGCTACCTGGCCGCGCCCATCGCCCGCCACATCATGGAAACCTATTTCGCCCAGAAGGACGGCCTGCCGCTGCCCGAGCTGAAGGTGCCCGTCCCCGGTGGCGCAGCGCCGGTGCCGGCGCCCACGGCGCCGCCCGTCCGGGTGGCCGCCAATACCGCGGCCGACGAGCGCTGATGTTCGAGCGCCGCCTGTACTTCCACATCGACTGGCTGCTCATCGGCGCCGTCTTCGCGCTCTGCGCGATCGGCCTGGCGATGATCTACTCGGCCACCGGAGGACCGACCAGCGTCTACTGGACCCAGATATACGCGATCGGCCTCGGCCTCATCGCCATGCTGGTGTGCCTGTCGGTGGACTACCGGTCGCTCGGCGACAAGTCGCACCTCATCTACCTCGCGATGGTGCTCACCCTGGTCGGGGTGCTCTTCCTCGGAGAGGTGCGCGGCGGCTCGCGTCGCTGGATCGACCTCGGGCCCTTCAACCTGCAGCCTTCCGAGTTCGCCAAGGCCACCGTCGCGCTGGTGCTGGCCAAGATGCTCGGCGACAGCCGCCGGCGCGGGCTCACGAACAACGATCTGCTGTTCGCGGGCGTCCTCACGGCTGTGCCGCTGCTGCTCATCGCACGGCAGCCTGACCTCGGCACCGCGGTGACCCTGCTGCCGGTGCTGCTCGCCGTCACCTTCCTCGCCGGCCTGCCGATGCGCTATCTCGGCATCCTGGCCGTGGTCGCGCTGCTGGCCGCGCCCGTCGCCTACCAGTTCGGCCTGCAGGACTACCAGCGCGAGCGCATCGCCACGTTCCTCGATCCCGAGCAGGACCCGCGCGGCGCCGGCTACCAGCAGATCCAGGCGCGCATCACCGTCGGGTCGGGCGGCGTCTGGGGCAAGGGGTTCATGGAGGGCACGCAGGGGCAGCTACGGTTCCTGCCGGTGGCCCACAACGACTTCATCTTCTCGGTGCTCGCGGAGGAGCAGGGCTTCGCCGGCGTCGTGGTCGCGCTGGGGCTCTACCTGTTCGTGATCCTGCGTTCGATTGAGGCAGCCCGGATGGCCAAGGATCGGCTGGGCGCCTATCTGGTTCTGGGCGTGCTCGCCTCCTTCACGTTCCAGGTCGTCTACAACATCACCATGTCCATGGGGCTCGTGCCGGTCAAGGGACTGACGCTGCCGTTGATGAGCTACGGCGGGTCGTCCATGATCGCCACCCTGGCAGGGTTCGGTCTCATCCTGAACGTCCGGATGCGACGGTTCACCAACTGATTCCATGACCAAAGAAATGATCATTTCGTCCAATGGCCACGAGACCCGCGTGGCCATCCTCGAGGACGATCAGCTCGCCGAGATCTTCGTCGAGCGCGAGCGCAGCCGCGGGGTCGTCGGCAACGTGTACAAAGGGCGCGTCTCCAAGGTCCTGCCCGGTATGCAGTCGTCGTTCATCGATCTCGGCCTCGAGCGCGACGGCTTCCTCTACGTCTCCGACGTCATCAGCAACCTCGATGAGCTGGAGGGCGCCGATGACGAGGTCGAACCGAAGGTGAAGGGAGAGCCGGGCGAGAAGGAGCCCGGGGAGCGGGGGCGCGAGAGGGAGAGGGAGAAGGAACGGCAGCCCGAGCCCAAAATCGAGGAACTGCTGAAGGAAGGGCAGGATGTCGTGGTGCAGGTGGCCAAGGAGCCCCTCGGCACCAAGGGCGCGCGGCTGACCTGCCACGTGACGCTGCCGGGCCGCTTCCTCGTCTTCATGCCGACGGTGGACCACATCGGAATCTCGCGCAAGATCGCCACGCGCGAGGAGCGCGCGCGCCTGCGCGGCATCGTCAAGGAGTTCCGCGATCAGCACCACTTCGGCGGCGGCGTGATCATCCGCACGGCCGCCGAGGGGCGGACCAAGGAAGACATCCTGGCCGACCTCAACTACTTCCACAAGATCTGGCTCGAGATGCGCCAGAAATCGGAGGGCCGCCGGGCGCCGGCGGTGATCTACCAGGAGCCGAGCCTGGTCAACAAGCTGCTCCGCGATCTGCTGACGGACGACTACACGGCCATCCGCATCGACGACCCGCGCGAGCACGAACGGATCGTCGAGTTCATCGGCCGGATCATGCCGTCGCTCCTGCCGCGCGTGAAGCTCTACGACAAGGACTACCCGATCTTCGAGGAATACGGCGTACAGGCCGAGCTCGACAAGGCGCTGCGCAGCAAGGTGTGGCTGAAGTCGGGCGGCTCGATCGTCATCAACCAGACCGAGGCGCTGGTGGCGATCGACGTCAACACGGGCCGCTACGTCGGGAAGAAGACGGCGGGACGGCTCGAGGACACCATCATCAAGACGAACCTGGAGGCGGCGAAGGAGATCGTGCGCCAGATCCGCCTGCGCGATCTCGGCGGCATCATCGTGTGCGACTTCATCGACATGGAGGAGAAGAAGAACCGCCAGAAGGTGTTCCAGGCCGTGGAGCAGGAGCTGCGCAAGGACCGCGCGCCTTCGAAGGCGCTGCAAGTCTCGGATTTCGGCCTCGTCATCGTCACGCGCAAGCGCGTCAAGCAGAGCCTCGAGCGGCTGCTCACCGAGCCCTGTCCCTACTGTTCGGGCGCCGGCACCATCAAGTCGAGCTCGACCGTCTGCTACGAAATCCTCACCGAACTGAAGAAGGTAGCCCAGGATCTCGACGGCCCGGGCGTCCTGCTCCGGGTCAACCCGGACATCGCCCGCGCCCTCAAGGAGGAGGAGCGCGGCGTGTTGAAGGACCTGAAGTCACTCCTGGGCCGGGATGTCATCGTGAAACCAGACGTCCACCTGCACCACGAGCAGTTCGACGTGATGTCGATCGGTGGCTGAGGAAGGGTTCGGGCAGACACGAAAGGCCGGGGCCGCTCATCGCGGCAACCCGGCCTTCACCTCTGAACCTCGAAGCCGGAGCCCGGCTAGCCCTTGGCGGGGGGCAGGTGGAGCAGGTAGTTCACGCCGCGCCGGTTGAGCCAGATGCGCAGGTATTCGTCGCCCTTCAGCATCTCGACCCGCGTGCCACCGGCGGCGGGCCGGGCGCCATCGGGGCCCGGCAGCAGGTCCTTCTCCTCGTCCCGGGGAATGATGCTGACTACTTCGCGGCCAACGACCTTGCCGCCGCGCAGAAACTCCACCCAGCGTTCCATCTGGATGCCCGGGACAGCCGGCTGTGCCGCCTCGGCGGTCAGCCGCACCTGATACGTTCCGGCCCGGAGGGTCTGGCCGTTGGCCATCACCGCCCGGGGAAGATTGACCGAGCCAAGGGAGGTTTCTCCGGACGGGACCTGGCCCTGCGGGGATTGAGCCGCCGCGCCGACCGACAGGAGCGCCGCGACCGCGGTTCCGACAAGCCATCTAGGGGTCATGAACAAGCCTCCGCCCGAATTATAACAGTCCTGCGAACGTCACTTCCGCCCGATCACCACCGTCCCGCTGAAGGTCTGGACCATGAGAATCGCGCTGGCGTCCCCGTAGGAGCCCCGGATGCTGCGCGTCTCGGCACGGCGCCCACCTCCGCTGCGAGCAGGCGACCGCAAGGTGACCGGGAAATCGGATCGCACGCTGCCGCTGAACGTGCTCGCATCGAGTTCGAAGCCCATGTCCGAACCCAGGACGACGCGGATATCCCCGGAGTGCGAGGTCAGGTCATAGCGCCCGCCCCTGGCCAGGAGGGCCTGGAAGTCGATGCTTCCGGACACCGACTTCACCTGCAGCCGCTCGACCTGGAGGTTCGAGAGCTGCACGTCACCGCTGACCGAGCCGCACTCGAGCGAGCGCGCCTTCAACCCCGTCACCACCACGGTCCCGCTGACCGAGCCGAGCGAGACGGCGGCGGTGCCGCTCACTTCGCGGGCCGTTACGTTGCCGGACACCGTCCTGGCCACGGCCAGGTTCGGGGTGGAAGACACGCCGACGTCGCCGCTCACGGCCTCCGCGCGCACCTCGCCAGCCACGCGCGAGACGCTGACATCGCCGGAGATGGTCTTGACCGCCACCGCCGCAGCGGCCGGAACCGCGACGACGTAGTCCACGCTTGCCGACACGCGGTCGCTGTCCCGTCCCCCGCGACGCGGGTAGGTGGTCCGCACCTCCACGCGGCCGCCGACGGTGGTAATGTCCACCCGAAGCTGCTGAAGGAGGCGGCGGGCCTCGCCTTCGTCCCGGTGTCGTACCCGCTTCGTGGCCTCGATCCGGATCTCGGTGCCGCCATCACCCGTCACCCGCACGCTCCCGGAGATGTTCGACAGGTCGAGCGCCCCATCGGGGCCCACCTTGATGGCCTGGACGATACGGTCGGTCTGCTCCGGGCCCTGGCGAGCTTCGGCGAAGCGGTTCAGCCAGGCCGCCCGGCGTGCGTTCGCGTCCGGACCTGGGGGCGTACTGTCGGCGCCGAGCGGGGCCGTGGCGAGCACCGCGACCATGAGCGTGGAGAGCAAGCGCGTGTCGATCATGATGGTTACCGGGACAGGTCCTGCATCAGGCGTCCGGCCTCGGCCTGGTTGCCCTTTCGCATTTCGTTGATGAGCTCGACGGTCTGCTGCAGCAGCGCCACCTTCGTGCGCATGGCCTCGAACAGGCCCTGTTGCGCCGGGGCACTGGAGGGTTCTGCCTTGAGGGCGGCCCGGCTCTCGTCGATGGCCTGGTCGACGACCTGCAGGTTCTTCTGCAGGACGGCCGCTACCTGTGGCTCGAGCTCGCTGCTGTCGCTCCGTGCGATCTGCTCGAGGCCGACAATGGCCTTCTGATAGTGGGCCTCGGCCGCCTGGAGGTCCGCCTCCACCGAGTCGATGAGGGTCGCCTCGCCTGGCGAGGCAGCGGCGCCCTGCGCCGAACCGTCGCCCTGGCGCAACAGGGGCGCGATCCCGATCGCGGTCGTGATGACGAGGGCGGCGGCTGCACCCAGCCACACGCCCCAGGCTGCGCGAGTATTCGGCCAGGGGAGGAGCCGGCGGGCCGGCAGCGAATCCCCGGTCCGCAGCCGGGCCTGGATGCGCTCGAGCACGGCGGGAGGCGGTTCCCGGCGCTCGAGGGTGAATGCCGCGGCACGGACGGTTCGAAGATCGGCCACGAGCGCCCGGCACGATGGACACCCCTCGAGATGGCGCTGCACGGCCCTCTGCGAGGCAGGGTCGAGGTCTCCGTCCACGAAGTTGGCGACAGGCAGGTCCTGGCAATCCACGGTCGAAACGCCCCCGGCCGATGTCATCTCGTGCCGAGATAGGCACGGATCCGCAGGCGGGCCTTGTGCACCTGCGACTTCGAGGTTCCCTCGGAGATCCCCAGGATATCGGCGACCTCGTGATGGCCGAACCCCTCCACGTCGTGCAGCAGGAAGGCCGCACGGCACGCTGGCGGCAGCGCCTCGATGGCCCGCTCCAGGTCGATGCGGCTCACTGCACCCAGCCCGGGCCCGGGCGCCGCCACGGGCACGGCGTCCGGCTCATCCATCGAATCGGTCACCTGTCCCATCCGGGTCTGGCGGTTCCGCAGGACATCCAGGCAATGGTTCATGGCCAGCCGATACAGCCACGTTCCGAGGCTCGAATCACCACGGAAGCTCCCCAGCTTGCGGTAGGCCAGGAGGAAGATGTCCTGCAGCAGATCCTCGGCGTCGGTCGCCCCAGCCGACATCCGGCTGGCCAGATTGTAGAGGCGCGTGGCGTGCTGGCGATACAACGCCTCGAAGGCCGCCCCGTCGCCGGACCTGATGCGGCCGGCCAGCTCCAGGTCCGCGCTTCGCACGTCTCCTGAAGGCTTAGACGAAGCCATGCCGGGCGGGGTTGATCACGCCCAGAAAGACGTTGAACCCGGACCATTGGTTCGCGTGGTGCGGGTCCTAGGGCCAGCGGACGGCACTGAAATGCCTGACCCGCCGGGCGGACACGGTCAGGCCCTCCGCCGCGAGGAGGGCCCGTTTCAGGGCCGGGTTGGAATAGCCGCCCAGCATCCCGCCGGCCGCGATCACGCGGTGGTAGGGCAGTCCGGGCTGGGTGGCCGCCCTCAGGATGTTGCCCACGGCCCTGGCCGCGCGGGGCCGCCCGGCCAGGCTGGCGACGTCACCGTAGGTGGTGACGCGGCCCACGGGCACGCGCTTGACGACCGCGAGCACGCGCCGTTCGAAGGTTCGGTCAGCGGCCAATGCTGATCTTCAACCTGAGGCTGGTGCCCCCCAGGTCGGTTTCGCCGAATGCCTCCGATACCCCGCCTTCACCCAGGGCATTGGGGACGCGGGCCCAGGCGACCTCACCGCCGACGCCCAGCCACCCGGTGAGCCGGAACTCGGCCCCGGCCAGGAGATGAAAGCCGTTGAAGCGTTCATCGACGTTCTCTTCCGGCTCGGCGAATCGCGAGGTTTCCTCGTAGGCGACCGCACTCCACCCGGCCCCCGCGTAGGGCACGAACCGCCGGGAGAAGTTGCGGAAGCGCCAGCCTCCCGTGACTTCGATCGACGTCACCTGCACGGTCAGGGGGATGCCCAGGGGGAAGACCTGCGTGCCCGAGATGAACGCGCGCTCGCCGTCCTGCTTGAACCGCCATCCCCCCACACCCACGTACAGCCCGCCGAACGGGAGGCCGACCTCGGCGCCACCGCCGAAGATCGGCCCGCTCGCACTGCCCAGCACGGCCTCGAACGAGTCCGTCGCGGCAAAGGTGGCATTGCCCACCAACCCGTATCCCTTGACGTCGAGGGACTGGCCACGGGCGACGCCCACCATCGGGAAGGTGAGAAGGGTTGCCGTGCAGGCCAGAGCGGGGAGCCAGGTGCGCATGTGACGTCTCCTGCCTAGCGTGCCAGGCCGAGCCCGCGGAGGGTGGCGCGGGGATTGATGAGGCCGACGCCGTACTGTTCGTCGGGACCGGGCGCGCCCTTGTCGGTGGCGTACTTCTTCATCGCCTCTTCGATGGCCGCGGGACTGGTGATCCCCTGCTGGAGGAGCAGGGCGGCGAAGCCCGACACGTGGGGTGTGGCCATCGACGTGCCCTGGAAATAGTGATACGCGAACGAGTCCGCCCTGGGCGGGCCGAACTGCGATGGCGGGCGGTTGAACGTTTCGACGAGGTCGAGATCGAGCGTCTGCTGCAGGATGCCGCCCGACGCCCCTCCTGCCTGGCGGGTGTCACCCCCCGGCGCGGACAGCTCCACCGATGCCGACGTGGTGGAGTAGAACGCGAGGTTGAGCGATCGCCCGACCGCCCCGACCGTCACGGCGCCGGCGAGTGCGGGCGCGACGTTGCCAATCTGGTTCGGCTGGTTCCCCTGCTCCCTGGTGTTGCCCGACGCGATCGCGACGAAGACCCCTTTGCCGACGGCGTAGCGGATCGCGTCCTCGATCACGGGCGCCGGGCCACCCTCCTCTCGCCCGATGCTCATGTTGATGACCTTCGCACCGTTGTCGGCCGCGTACCGTACGCCGCGCGCCACCACGTCGTCGGTACCGCGGAAGGGCGCGCCGAAGATAATGTCCCAGGTTTCGGCGATCACCTTGACCGGCATGATGCGCACGTTGAACGCCATGCCCGCCACGCCCACGCCGTTGTTCGTGAGCTGCCCGACGGTGCCCGAGACGTGCGTCCCATGCCCGTCCAGGTCCACCGGGTCGGCATCGTCCCAGATGAAGTCGCGCGGGGCCACGAAGCGCGAGCTGTCCCCGAGCTCCGGGGCGATCACGAAGGGCACGTCCACGAGGCCCAGTGCCGGGTAGATGGGGCCTCCCTCGGTGAGGCGGAAGGCCCGCGCGTTATAGCGGAACGTTCCCGCCCTGAAGGCCGCACCCGTGTCGAGCACCGCCACGATCACGTCCGATGTGGCGCCCTGCTGGATGTCCCAGGCGCGCTCCATGTCGAGCGCCGTGAGGTTCCACTGGTTCGCGTAGAGCGGGTCGTTGGGGCGGTACATCTTGTGATTGAGGTACCGGGGCTGCGCGTACTCGACGTCGGCTCGCGCGCGAAGCTCGCTGGCAACGGCTTCCGGATCGGCGTCGGCCGGGATGGCCAGCACGTCGAAGTTGGCCCACGAGGGGCGCTCGGCCCCGTTGCCCGAGACCTGCGAGAGCGTGCTGCTGACCGCCGCCGATCGATCGGCACCCGCCTTGAACTTGACGATGATCGAGCCGGCCACGGCACTCCCCGCCACGGATGCCCGGTCGAGGAACGCCGGGGCGGTGCCGTGCGCGGATGGATCGGCCGGCAGGTCCTGATCGCGCAGGCCGCGATCGATGGCGGGTAGACCGGCCTCCTGCACCAGTCGGCGTGAGACGCCCTCGAGCGGCCCCTCCTGTCCCGCCAGACCTGGTCGTCCAGCCGCCGCCGCCAGGGCACACGCCGCAACGGCGAGGCCGCGCCAGTTGATGAGCGTCATGTTCGTCCAATCCGAGGGCCGGCGTCCCATTATGCGTCAGGCGGTCCCTTACCGCCGGTCAAACACCGCGGTGTGTGCCACGCCGTCCGTGCCCGGCATCTCCAGACCGATGCGGGCGGCCAGCGTGGGCGCCAGGTCGGCCGGAGTGGAAGGCGTCTGATACCGTCCTGGCTTCACGCCCGCGCCGAAGAAGATGAGCGGCACGTGCTGATCGTAGGCGTGATGCGTTCCGTGGGTGGTCGCGTCGCTGCCGCCGATGACGTAGTACGGGCTCGGGATGACCACGATCTGGCCGCTTCGGTCCGGCACGTGGCTGAGCGCCGCGGCGCGCACGAGGGGGGCGGGCGAGGTCTGCTGGCCTTCGAGGCCGGCGCCTGGCATGGCGCGGGCGATGCCGGGCACGTGCTCCAGGGCCCGCGTGACCGGCTCGAGGAGGGCGGGGTTTGCCAGCACGCGTTGCCGGGCCTCGGGCGCGAGGTAGATCTGCGTGTACTCGACCCGCGCGACGTGCTGGCCGGGGCCCAGCGACTCCACGAGTGCGGCGTTGGCCGCCTGCATCAACTGCTGCGTCGGGACCCGGCCGCCTTCCCGGCCGGAGGCAACCCGGGCCTCCGGAATAGGGGCGACTCCATGATCTGCGCTGAGGCCCACCAGGTATCGGTCTGGTCCGACAAGGCGATCGAGGGTTTCGAGGAGGTCGCCAATCGTGCGGTCGAGGCGCAGCAGCGCGTCCTGCACCTCGTGGCTCTCCGGC
The DNA here is from genome assembly GCA_020851565.1 of Acidobacteriota bacterium. Taxonomy (GTDB): domain Bacteria; phylum Acidobacteriota; class Vicinamibacteria; order Vicinamibacterales; family UBA2999; genus VFZN01. The sequence goes on from JADZCN010000101.1 coordinate 13,559, forward strand.
CCGAACTTGTGGCCGATGTAGTCGAGCGCGGAGAAACTCACGCCAAGGAAGTCCACCGACGACCGCTGGCCGAGCTTCTTCCGTGCGACCAGGTCGGCGGCCATGGCGCCCAGGTACGCGTCGGAGTAGGGGCTGTTCTCCCAGAGGGTGTAGAACTGCTCTTCGCTCGTGCCGGCAGCGCCGGCCAAGGGGTGGGGGAACTGCGTGGTCCAGCCGTTTGGCGGCTTCTCGGCGAGGCCGGCGTCGGTGCCGGTGTAGCTGCTCACGTCGAGCAGGCGCTCCCACACCTCCCCGCGCACTGCGAGCCGCGGGTGCGCTGCGACGAACGCCTGGACGTCAGGATCGGGCGCGGCGGCATATGCGGTGGAGGTGGCCCACCGGTTGCGGTCGTCTGTCCACGCCACGACGCCGCCCGATCCCGCCATCATGATGGCGCTCCGTGGCTTGATGGACAGGCTGACGACGCGCGATTCGGGTGACGCGGCCCGCAGGCGATCGGCCATCGTGGGGACGAGCAGTTGCACGGCGCTGTGGCCCACGACTTCGGTATCGGGCTCGTAGGGCACGGCCTTCACGCCGGTGTCTTCCGTGCACGGGGCGTTTCGTGTCCCGCGCCACCAGGCGTTGAGGACGATGCCGTGCCTGGCCGGGAACGTGCCCGTGCCGATGGTCGCGTGGCCGGCGCAGGTCACGGTCTGGAGGTACGGATACCGGCTGCGCTCGAAGACGGCACCCTCGGTGACGAGCCGCTTCAACCCGTGCGTCCAGCGGGAGCGCATCTGCTCGATGTAGTCGAAACGCATCTGGTCCACGACGAGGAAGAGGAGCAGGCGGGGCGCCGCCGCCGTCTGTGCGGCGGGCGGCGGCAGCGCGCCGAGGAGCACGAGCAGGATCCCGCCCGCGGCCAGGCGGCGAACGAAGGGCATTTTCACCTCGGTGGTGCGGGCAACGGAGGTCTGGCCTAGAGGTAGCCGAGCGGATCGATGCCGAATTCGGCAGGGTCGAGGGGAGCGACGATCCGGCGTGCCCGCGTCGGATCGGCCGGTTCCTCGAACAGGTTGATGTCCACGGGCGTCGTCAGGCGGCGGCGCTTGCCGTCCATGATCACCCGCACGCGCGGGCGATGCGGATCCGGCGCGTGCACCTGCAGCACCACGGCAATGGCCCCGTCGTCCAGTTGGACCAGGTTTCCGGGCGGGTAGATCCCGAGAAGTTGCGTGAACCGGCGGACGAGGTGCTGATCGAACTGGTGCCCGTCCGCGCGCCTCATCACCTCGAGGATCCTCTCCGTCGGGAGCGACCCCTGGTAGGCGCGCTGGGATCGCATGGCGTCGTACACGTCGGCGATGCTGCAGAGCATCGTGGCGAGGTTCAGCTTCGCCCGTGACACGCCGACGGGATACCCGGTGCCGTCGGCCCGCAGGTGATGCTCGAAGGCGACCACCGGGGCGATGGACGGGATCTCCGGCGTGCGGCGCAGGATCTCGGCGCCGTCCACCACGTGACGGCGCATGACGGACATCTCGTCTTCCGTGAGGCGATCGGGTTTCCGGAGGATCTCTGCCGGTGTCCGGACCTTGCCGATGTCGTGCATGAGGCCGGCCAGGCCGAACTCGCGGAGCAGCGTGCCGTCGATGCCGAGGGCCCGGGCCTGCGCCATCGTCAGGATGGACACGTTCACCATGTGCGTGAACGTGTAGTTGTCGTACTCCTTCAGCGCCGTGAGCGCGAGCAGCGCCGTGCGGTTCTGCGCGACGGCCTGTGACAGCTGCTCGATGAGCGTCCGAGCCTGCCGGGGGTCGGGAGCGCCCTCGTTCTTGGCGGCCTCCCAGACTTCCTCGGCGACGGCCGAGGCCTCGACATACAGCCGCCGGATGGCGGCGATGTCGGCCGCGGACGTGTCGATGCGCTCGTCCACCTTGATGCGCCCGACCCGGATGTGGACCAGGCGGTTGAGCGTGTCGAACGCTTCAGACGGTGCGGCGCCGGGCGCGGACTGGCCCACGACGCGCTCGGGGTGGCTGAGCGTGAGCGTCAGCGTCGTGAGCTCGTCCGGCGTCACGCCGCGATCGAACGCGATGCGCTCGATACCGAGGCGCTTCAGCCGGCGCATGAGCTCCCCGTAGTTCTCGGCGGCGCGGGGAAGGGGGACCTCGCCCACCACGATTTCATGGCCGACCAGGCCCATGGCGACGCTCGGCTGGTCGGCGAGCAGCTGGGCCGTCGAGTCGGCGAGCGCGGCGAGCGCCCGCGTGACCAAGGGGTGGCCCGGCGTATAGAGCTGCGCGCCGCGCAGGGCGGCGGCGAAGCGGCGGACGAAGTCCTCGGCCACGCGCAACTGGCGGGCGGGTTCCATTACTCGGTCCCTCCTGCCGGTTGTGTCCGGCGCGGCATCGACATGGCACGCGCGGCCGCGGCGCGGACCCCGCGCGAGCCGTTGAGACTGGCCTCCTGAAGGACCTCGTCGCCCGCCGTCGAGGCCGTGGCCCACAAGGCCATCGCGGCGGCGCTCCTGAGGCGGGACGTGCGGCCCGGTGCCCACCACTCCCCGCGGTGGAGCACGTCGCGGAGGGCCTGGATGCCCTCCGGGTGCGCCCCGCTGCGGCCCAGCGCCTCGATGGCCGACCGGTATGCAGCCTCTGCCGCGCCCCGATAATCGGACTGCCTGAGGATGTGGGCGAGCAGCGGCGCGGCCCGCTCATCGTTCAGCGTTCCCAGGGCATGCATGATGGCCTCGCGGGCGCTCGCGTCGCCAGCCTTCAGGGCGTCCTCGAGCATGGCGTACGCTTCGTTGCTGCCGATGTGGACGATGGCGCGTAGCGCCTCCCGCTGCACGTGCGGGTCGGCGTCGTCGAGCAGGGAGCGCAGGTCCGGCAGGGCGTCGTCGCCCCCGACGGCGCGGAGCAACTCGATCGCCGCGCGGCGCACGGCAGGGTTCGTCGAATTCCTGAGAGCCTTGGCCGGCGCCCTGGCCGCGTCGCCGAAGTCGATCAGGACGTCCTTCGCCCTTCGCACGGCGAGCCGGCTCTCCTCGCCAACCAGCGCGGCGGCGAGAGGGGCCACGAGAACGGGCCCCAGGGCCGCACACAGCCGGCCAACCTGCGGCATCTCCTGGTCGCCGGCCTGGCGCATGAAGAGCATCAGGTTCTTGACCAGGGTGTCTCCCGCGAGGCGATCGATGGCGCTGCTGGCCTGGCCCGCGAAGGGCGAGCGCGTGTCGCGCGCGATCTCCCCGATGGCCACGGCCAGGTCGCCGGCCAAGCGGAGATCGCCCACGAGCACGAGCTGCTCGAGGCGAGTGACGGCGATTTCCAGCACCGAGGTCCAGGCGTCGGGACGGTCCTCCAGCCGCAGAAGGTCCACCAGCATCTGCTGGTCGAGGGCGCGAAGGTCGTCGTCGGCCACGGTCGACAGCCAGGCCGCGATGCGATCGGGAGGGTCGTCGCTGACCTGCTCCACTTCGACCGCCATTTCCCGGGCGCTCGTCAACTCGCGGTCGTACTCGTCGGGCACGTAGTCCGCGTCGTTGTACGACATCAGCATGGACATCGCTGCCGCCCAGATGTCGTTGAATCGCGGGTCGGCTCCGAGCGTCGACATCGAGACCCGTTCCTCGGCCAGGGCCAGGGCGGTCCGCCGCTGCGAATCCTCGGTGGCCAGGGCATTGAACGCCTCGGCGAGCCGGCCGGTGGCCCCGCGGTCGCGCACCACGTTCTCTGCGACGAAGGCACCGAGCATCTCCTCGGTGAACCGCGCACGGAGCTCGCCGCCCAGGTCCACACCCGGCGCGTCGCCGTCGGCGGTGCTGGTCTCCGGCGCGCCGCCGTCGGGGTCCGCGGGCGTGGGGCTGCTGAGCAGCCCGAGCAGCAGCTCGGGCGTCAGGCGTGTGGTCCCCTCCGCCACGTTGTTCATCACCCCGTCGAACTCGTCGGGGTTGATCTGCGCTGCGTAGTTGGCGAGTCCTTCGAGGATCCGGCGCAGGGACTGCTTCTGCACGTCCGAGGCGAGCCCCACGGCGCGCGCGCGCTCCTGCAGGCGGTTGATGAACTCGCCGAGCCGCTTGGGATCGCGGGCGATCTCGAGCAGCGAGGCGAGGGACTTCTCGTCGAGCGCGCCGCGCGTGTCGCCCGTGAGACAACTCTCGATCAGCTCGTCCCAGGTGGCATGGATGCCCGTCCCCTCGGTGCGCTCCTTGAGGACCTCCGCGTAGTCGATCTCGCGAATCTCGATCGGGCCGCCCCCGGCCGACTGCCAGGCGCGCGCGATGCCACCCTCGCCGCGCACGTCCTCGGGCGGCATGGCCAGCAGGGTCAGCAACATGTGCCAGGCGCCAGCCGTGAGCGGCGCCAGCAGCGCCAGCTCGCCGACTCGATGCTGGTGGAGGAGCACCGCGAGGTCGGTGATGGCGCCGTCAGGCTTGGCGAGGCCGCGGCCGTCCACGAGCAGGGCATCGGGGAGCACGGTCACCGTGAACGTCCCCCCGCTGGTCGCCTCGGCCCCGGCCGTCACCATCCGCTCCAGCGCGCTCTGGATGGCCGGATGCGTCGGCGGGTACATCGAGACGATGCGCGTGGCGGCCTTGCACGCGCGTGCGAACTCCATGAGCCGGCTAGCAGCTTCTGCGCTCATGGGGTCGGGCGTTCTGGCGCTGGACATGGAGTCGCGGGACGATTTTACCGGCTGTTGGGCCCGGCGGTATACTGCCCGCCGTCCGATCTATGCGCGCCGTCGACATCATCCGCGCGAAGCGCGACGGCCAGCCGCTGTCTCCCGAGGCCATCGACACCTTCGTGCGGGGCGTCTCCACCGGCGCCTGGCCCGACTACCAGATCGCGGCGCTGCTGATGGCCATCGTCCTGCGAGGCATGACGGCCGAGGAGACGGCCCTGCTCACGCGCGCCATGGTGACCAGCGGCGATCGGGTGGATCTGTCGAGCCTCCCCGGCATCAAGGTGGGGAAGCATAGCACCGGGGGCGTCGGCGACAAGGTCTCCATCGTGCTCGCGCCGCTGGCGGCCGCCTGCGGGGTGATCGTGCCGAAGATGTCGGGCCGCGGCCTGGGCCACACGGGTGGAACGCTCGACAAGCTGGAGTCGATTCCCGGGTTCCGCACCGCCCTCTCGCTCGAGGAGTTCCTGGCGGCGCTGGCCGAGAACGGCTGCGCCATCATGGGGCAGACCGCCAACATCGCCCCTGCCGACAAGAAACTCTATGCGCTGCGCGACGTGACGGCCACCATCGAGAGCATTCCCCTCATCTCCGCCTCCGTCATGAGCAAGAAGCTGGCGGAGGGCAGCGACGCGCTGGTCCTGGACGTGAAGTGCGGGCACGGTGCGTTCATGAAGTCCATCGACGAGGCGAGGGCGCTGGCCCGCTCGCTGGTGGCCATCGGGACATCCGCGGGCGTCCGCACCGAGGCACTGATCACCCGCATGGACGCGCCGCTCGGGCGGGCGGTGGGCAATGCCCTCGAGATCCGCGAGTGCCTGGACACGTTGAGGGGCCGGGGCCCCGCCGAGCTGACCGAGCTCGTCGTGCGGCTGGCGACGCGCATGATGCGGCTGGCCGGGCAGGCGACCACCGACGACGAGGCGGCGGCGCGGGCGCGGGAGGCGCTCGCCTCCGGCGCGGCGCTGGCCCGGTTCGGTCGGCTGGTGGCGCGACAGGGCGGCGATGCCAGTCTGGTGGACGATGCGCGCGTGCTGCCGCAGGCGCGCGCCCGGACGCCCGTCCCGGCGCCGTGCTCGGGCGTGGTGCTGGCCATGGATGCCGAGAAGGTGGGTCGTGCCTCGATGCTGCTCGGAGCAGGCAGGGAGCGTGCCGACGCGCCCATCGACCACGCGGCCGGCATCGTCCTCGAGGTCGCGCCCGGCGACGACGTGCGCGCCGGTGCCCCGCTCATGGTCCTGCACCACAACGACGCCCCCGCCCTCGAGGAGGCCCGCGCCCTGGCGGCCGCCGCCGTCACCATCGGCGACCACCCTCCCGTGCCCCCACCACTCATCCTCGACTGGATTCACGCATGAGGTCGTCGGACCGCACCCTCCGCCTCGCGGCCCTGGGGCTGGCCGGGCTGCTCGCGCTGCTGGCCTGGCTGCTGTCCGGGTTCATCGGCCCTCGAGGCCAGGCCGCGTTGGGCGCCCTCTGCTTCATCGCCATCTGCGCCGCGTTCTCGACGAGCCTGCGCGCCGTCCGCTGGCGAACCGTGGGGTGGGGCATGGCCATCCAGCTGGCGCTCGCCGTGCTCATCCTGCGGCTCGACGTCGGCGGCGTGAAGCCGGGCTACGCGTTCTTCAGCGCCGTCGGCGATCTGGTGAAGCGATTCCTGGAGTTCAGCAACCAGGGCGCGACTTTCGTCTTCGGTGCCCTCGCCAACCCGGCGGTCCTCGGGCAGGCGTTCGGGCCGGAGAACGGGTTCGTGTTCGCCTTCTCCGCGCTGCCGACCATCATCTTCATCTCGGCCTTCTTCACCGTCCTCTACTACTTCGGCGTGCTGCAGGTCATCGTCTGGGTGATGGCACGGCTGATGATGTACGCGCTTCGCACGAGCGGTGCCGAGACGCTGTCAGCCGCGGCCAACGTCTTCATGGGACAGACCGAGGCGCCGATCATCGTGAAGCCGTACGTGCCGGGGATGACCCGGTCGGAGCTGCTGGCCCTGATGGTGGGCGGCATGGCGACCATCTCGGGAGGCGTGATGGCGGTGTACATCGGCCTGGGCGCCGACCCGATCGCCATCCTCACCACGAGCGTGATGGCCGCGCCCTGCGGGCTGTACCTGTCGAAGCTCCTGATGCCGGAGACGGAGCAACCGGCGACGGAAGGGGCGATCGCGCTCAGGGTGGATCGCACGCACGTGAACGTGATCGATGCCGCTGCCGCGGGCGCGAGCGACGGGCTCATGCTGGCACTGAACGTCGCCGCCATGCTCATCGCCTTCCTCGCGCTCATCGCGATGGTGGACGCGCTGCTCGGCTGGGCCTGGACGGGCCTGACCCTGGCGAAGGTCTTCTCGGTGGTCTTTGCACCCGTGGCGTTCCTGATGGGGGTTCCGGCGAAGGACATCGCGGCCATGGCCGACCTGCTGGGCACCAAGCTGGTGGCCAACGAGTTCGTGGCATTCGTGAAGCTGACCGGGGAGTACAAGGGCGTGATCGATCCCCGCACGCACATCCTCGCAACCTACGCGCTCACGGGCTTCGCCAACCTCGGCTCGATCGGCATCCAGCTGGGAGGCATCGGCGCCATGGCGCCGTCCCGACGCGGCGACCTCGCGCGGCTCGGCACGCGCGCCCTGCTGGCAGGCTTCCTCGCCACGCTCATCAACGCCTGCGTGGCCTCGATGTTCCTCTGACGTGGAGTAGAGTGGCGTCGTGGCATCGTTCGAGCAGGCAGTAGAGGCCGCGGAGTTCCTCCGGGGGCGAGGGTTCCATGGGGCAGAGGTCGCGGTTGTCCTCGGCTCCGGGCTCGGTGACTTCGCCGGGAGCCTCCTGGAACCCTTCGAGGTGGCGTACGGCGACATTCCCCACTGGCCGGCGTCGGGCGTGGTGGGACACGCGGGACGCCTGGTCGGAGGGCTCGTGGGGGGGCGGCGGGTGATCGCGCTGTCGGGGCGCGTCCATTTCTACGAAGGCCATCCGCTCGGCACGGTGACCTTTGCCATGCGGGTGATGGGGCGGCTCGATGTCCCGTGCGTCATCGTGACCAATGCCGCGGGCGGCATCAACACGCGCTTCACCCAGGGCGCGTTGATGATCATCGAAGACCACATCAACCTCATGGGCAGCAATCCCCTGGTCGGTCCGAACGACGAACGTTTCGGGCCACGGTTCCCGGACATGACGGAGGTGTACTCGCGGCGCCTCCGCGACCTCGCCGCGGCCGCGGGCGCCGAGCGCGGCGTGCCGCTCGAGCGCGGCGTCTATGTCGCGGTCCACGGGCCCAGCTACGAGACGCCGGCCGAGATCCGCGCGTTCCGGACGCTGGGCGCCGACGCCGTCGGCATGTCGACCGTCCCCGAGGCCCTCGTGGCGCGGCACATGGGGATGGAGGTGCTGGGCATCTCCTGCATCACGAACATGGCGGCGGGCGTGCTGCCGGCACCCCTGCACCATGCCGAGGTGGTGGAAACCGCGCGCCGGGTGAAAGGGCAGTTCATCTCGCTGCTGGAGGGGATCATTGAGCGGCTCTGAGGTGCTGATCGAGGCCGCGCGCCAGGCGCGCGAGCGGGCGGTGGCGCCGTATTCGCGGTTCAGGGTCGGGGCGGCGATCGAGACGGCCGACGGCCACATCGTCACCGGGTGCAACGTCGAGAACGCCAGCTATGGCCTGACCGTCTGCGCCGAGCGCGTGGCCATGTTCAAGGCCCTGTCGGAGGGCCACCGGCACTTCGTGCGCATCGCCGTGGTGGCCGACACGCAGGAGCCCACGTCACCCTGCGGGGCCTGCCGGCAGGTCCTCTGGGAGTTCGGCCGCGACCTCGAGGTGATCCTGGCCAACCTCGAAACGATCACTGGCCGCCACCAGATGAGAGAGCTGCTGCCGCATCCGTTCGATGGCCGGCTGTTATGATCGTGGGATGCTGCCGACGATCGCCTGGGATGGCGATGCCATTGTCATGGTGGACCAGCGGAAGCTGCCCGCCACCGAAACCTACGTCACCTGCCGGACCGTGAACGACGTCGCGAAGGCCATCAAGACGATGGTCATTCGCGGTGCTCCGGCCATCGGCGTGTGCGCGGCGATGGGCGTCGCCCTTGGCGCGGCGCGCAGCAAGGCGACTGGCACGAAGCAGTTCGTGACCGAGTTCCAGCGAAACTGCGATCTGCTGGCATCCACGCGGCCCACGGCGGTGAACCTCTTCTGGGCGCTCGAGCGCATGAAGCAGTCCTTCGCCGAGGGTGCGCAGGCGGGCGAGTCGGTGGACCAGCTGAAGGCACGGCTGCGCCAGACGGCGGATCGCATCCACGACGACGATGTCGAGAGCTGTCGGGCCATCGGCCGGCATGGGGCCACGGTAGTGCCCGCCGAGGCGCGCATCCTGACGCACTGCAACGCGGGCGCGCTGGCGACGGCTGGTTATGGGACCGCCCTCGGCGTGATTCGTGGCGCCGTCGAGGCGGGAAAGACGGTCGCGGTGCTCGCCGACGAGACGAGGCCCTTCCTGCAGGGCGCACGCCTCACCGCGTGGGAGCTCGTCAGGGATGGCATCGATACGACCGTCATCACCGACAACATGGCGGGCGCGATGATGCGGGCCGGCCTGGTGGACCTCGTAGTCGTGGGCGCCGACCGCATTGCCGCCAACGGGGACACCGCGAACAAGATCGGCACCTACTCGGTCGCCATCCTGGCGAAGGAGCACGGCATCCCGTTCTACGTCGCCGCGCCCTGGTCCACCATCGACCTGGCGACACCGGACGGCTCGGCGATTCCGATCGAGGAGCGCAGCCCGCGCGAGGTCACCCACGTCGGCACAACCCAGGTCGCCCCCGACGGGGCGAAGGTGCGCAACCCGTCCTTCGACGTGACGCCCGCGAAATTCATCACGGCCATCATCACGGAACGCGGGGTGTACCGCGCGCCGTTTGCGGAGTCGTTGCGGCCGGCCTCGTAGCCCTGATGCGCCTCCTCGCCATCGAAACGTCGTGCGACGAGACGGCCGCTGCGATTGTCGAGCGGACGGGCGATGCGGGGCGGCCGTGGGCCATCCGCTCCAGTGTCGTCGCCTCGCAGGTTGCCATCCACCGCGAGTGGGGAGGCGTCGTGCCGGAGCTGGCCTCCCGGCAGCACGTGCGCGACATCTGCGGGGTAGTCGAGCGGGCGCTGGTCGATGCCGAGACCGGCTGGCCGGACATCGGTGCGCTGGCGGTGACGCAGGGGCCCGGGCTCATCGGCTCGCTGCTGGTCGGCGTGTCGTTCGCCAAGGCCGTGGCGTGGTCGCTCGGCCGGCCGCTCGTGGCGGTGCATCACCTCGCGGGGCACATCGAGTCCATCTGGCTGGACCACGGGCGCATCCCGCTCCCGGCCGTCGTACTGGTCGTGTCGGGCGGGCACACGAACCTCTATCTCGTGCGCGCGGAGGGGGCGTACGCGCTGCTCGGCCGCACGCGGGACGATGCAGCCGGCGAGGCGTACGACAAGGTGGCGAAGTTGCTCGGCCTGGGATACCCCGGCGGCCCGATCATCGACCGGCTGTGGGCCGGAGGGAACGACCGGGCCATCCACTGGCCCGGTACCCGCCTGACGAACCCGGATCGCAATGCTCCGGAGCGGGACGCGCGGTTCGACTTCAGCTTCTCGGGCCTGAAGACGGCTGTTCTCCGCCACGTGCGTGCGCGCCAGGCCGACCTCGGGTCGCAGTCACTGCCGCGGGACGAGGTTCGCGATATCGCCGCGAGTTTCCAGCGCCGGGTCGTGGACACGCTGGTCGATCGGACGTTCGCCGCGGCGCGCTGGCACGGCGCGCGGGCGGTCGGCATCGCGGGTGGGGTGTCCGCCAATGCCCTCCTGCGGCGGGAGGCATCCGCCCGCGGCGCGGCCCTGGAGATCCCGGTCTTCATCCCGCGCGTCTCGCTCTCCACCGACAACGCCGCAATGATTGGCGCGGCAGGGATGCGGCAGCTGGAGCGTGGCGCCGTGGCGCCACCCGATCTGAACGCGGCGGCGTCCCTCGGGCTCTGAACCGGCCCGCGAGCAGCTACTCGCCGATCACCTTCACGAGCACGCGCTTGGCGCGGCGGCCGTCGAACTCGCCGTAGAAAATCTGCTCCCATGGGCCGAAGTCCAGGCGGCCGCCGGTGATCGCCACCACGACCTCGCGCCCCATGACCTGCCGCTTCATGTGCGCGTCGGCGTTATCCTCGCCCGTGCGGTTGTGGGCATAACGCGCCGGCGATGCGTCGAAGGGCGCAAGGCGCTCGAGCCAGGCGGTGTAGTCCCGGTGCAGCCCCGGCTCGTCGTCGTTGATGAATACAGAAGCGGTGATGTGCATGGCGTTGACCAGCACGAGGCCCTCGCGAATGCCGCTCGTGCGGACTGCGGCCTCCACCTGCGGCGTGATGTTCTCGAACGCCATGCGCGCCGGCAGGTTGAATGTCAGATACTCCGTGTGGGATTTCATATGGCCAGAGAGTATCCCTCGGGACCGGTCGTGGGTGTCGGCGGCGTGGTGGTTCGCGATGGCCGCGCATTGATCGTCCGGCGCGCGCACGAGCCACGGAAGGGCGAGTGGTCGCTTCCGGGCGGCGTGGTGGAGCTCGGCGAGCACCTGACCGATGCCGTGCGGCGCGAGATCCTCGAGGAGACCGGGCTGTCCGTGGAGGTCGGCCCCATCGTCGAGACGTTCGACCGCGTGCATCACGATGCCGACGGCCGGGTCCGCTTCCATTTCGTGATTGTGGACTTTCTGTGCCGGGCGGCGGCGGGTGAGCCGGTGGCTGGAACGGATGCCGACGACCTGGCCTGGGTGACCGCCGGTGAGCTCGACACCTACGGCGTGAACCCCCACGCCGCGGCGGTCATTCGAAAGGGGCTGGGGGTTTCGGGGTCTTGACGAGCACGAGAACCTTGAACCCGAGAACCCCCGAACCCGAGAACCCGAGAACCTCCGAACCCGATATGATTCCCCGTATGACCGTGTCCCGAGATGCCGCCTGGCAGCTGCTGACCGAGTGGACCCAGAGCGAGAGCCTGCGGAAGCACGCGCTGGCCGTGGAGGCCGCCGTGCGTGGTTACGCGCGCCGGCAGGGCGCCAGCGAGGAGGAGTGGGGCGTCGTGGCCCTGCTCCACGATTTCGACTACGAGCGGTATCCGACACTCGGGGATCATCCGAACAAGGGGTGCGAGCACCTGCGGTCGCTGGGTTATCCGGACTGGGTCATGCGGGCGATCCAGGCGCACGCGTGGGAGATTACCGGCGTCGAGCCCGAGTCGCCGCTCGAGCGGGCGCTGGTGGCCTGCGACGAGATGGCCGGGTTCGTGACCGCCGCCGCCCTGGTGCGTCCCAGCAAGAGCGTGCTGGATCTGGAAGCCTCGTCCGTGATCAAGCGGATGAAGGACAAGGCCTTTGCCCGGCAGGTGCCCCGGGAGCACCTGAGGAAGGGCGCCGAGCTGCTGGGGCTTCCACTGGATCAGCACATCACGAACGTGATCGAGTCGATGCGCGAGCAGGCCGACGCGCTCGGGCTGCGCGGAACGCTCTGAGACACCGCCCCGTATACTCCAGTGCATGCTCGAGATGGCGCACGACGCGTCTCCCCCCGCCGCTCCAGACGCCAGCCTGGTGACCGACCCCGTGGTGCAGTGCGACCAGTTGAGCGTGCGCTACGGGAAGAACTGGGCGCTCAAAGATGTGTCCGCCGCCTTCCGGCCCGGCGCCGTCGGGCTGCTCGGCCCGAACGGCGCCGGCAAGAGCACGCTCATCAAGACGCTGCTCGGGTTCGTGACCCCCGATAAGGGGACGATGCGTGTGCTCGGCCTGGACGTCGCCGCCTCGCCGCTCGAGATTCGCGCGCGGGTCGGTTACATGCCGGAGAGCGACTCGCACATCCCGGGTATGAACGCGGTGTCCTTCGTTGCCTATTGCGGGCAGCTGTGCGGGTTGCCCCCCGCCGACGCCATGCAGCGCGCCCACGAAGTGCTGTACTACGTCGGGCTCGGCGAGGCACGTTACCGGAACCTCGAGACCTACTCGACGGGCATGAAGCAGCGCATCAAGCTGGCCCAGGCGCTCGTGCACGATCCCGACCTGCTGTTCCTGGATGAACCGACCAACGGCATGGACCCGAAGGGACGGGATGAGATGCTCGAGCTCATCAGGGACCTCGCCCATCACAAGAACGTCAACCTCATTCTCTCGTCGCACCTGTTGCCCGACGTGGAGTACACGTGCGATCACGTCGTGGTCGTGGACAAGGGCGCGGTGGCGACAGCCGGACCCATCCAGGCGTTGAAGGGCACCCGGGGGCGGGTGTACGAGCTCAGGATCAAGGGTGACCCGTCCGCGTTCATCGGGGTGCTGCGGCAGGAGGGGTTCGACTGCCACGACACGGATGAGGACGTCATCCGTGTCTTCGTGACGCAGATGGCACGGACGGATGGCGCCCCGGTGCACGACCCCGATCCCGGTGCCCGGATGCTGTTCCGGCTCGCGGCCCGGGAGCGCGTGCAGGTGCGGCACCTGCGTCCCAGCGTCCCGACGCTCGAGGACGTCTTCGCGCGCGCGGTAGGCGAGGTCTAGGGCATGCCTATTCACGATCAGGGCTACCGGCGCTACGGCGGCACGCGCGCGGCGGTCGGCCGCGCCTGGCAGGTGATTGCCGGCGCCGGCATCCGGTCCATCATCAGCAAGCGCGCGTTCATCGCGCTCATGCTGTTCGCCTGGGCGCCTTTCCTCGTGCGGGCCGTCCAGATCTACGTATCGGCCAATTTCCAGCAGGCCGCGTTCCTGGCGCCGAAGGGCGAGACGTTCCGCGAGTTCCTCGACCAGCAGGGGGTCTTCGTCTTCTTCGTCACGATCTGGGTCGGCGCGGGCCTCATCGCCAACGACCGTCGCGCCAACGCCTTGCAGCTGTACCTGTCGAAGCCCCTCACGGCGGCCGAGTACATCGCCGGCAAGATGGCGATCCTGTTCCTGTTCCTCGCGTTCGTCACCTGGGCTCCGGCGATGGGCCTGCTCCTGGTGCAGGCGATCTTCGCGGGCAGCTTCGCGTTCATCCGCAACAACGCCTATCTGCTGCCGGCCATCACGCTGTTCTCGCTGGCGCAGGTCCTGCTGGCCTCCTCCACCATGCTCGCGCTCTCGTCCCTGTCGAAGAGCAGCCGCTTCGTCGGGATCATGTATGCGGGCCTCATGTTCTTCACGGCCGCGCTGTTCCAGGCGCTCCGCGGGATCACGGGTTCCAGCGGCTTCGCCTGGCTCTCGCCCGGCGATGCCCTCGAGCAGCTGGGCGACGTCATTTTCCGGCTGGAGCCGCGCTACGACCTGTCCCCGGCCATCGCCGCCCTCACTGTTGTCGTCCTCATCGCGGGCTCCGGGGGCATCCTGGCGCGTCGCGTCAAGGGCGTGGAGATCGTCACGTGAGCGTCGCGATTCAGCCGGGAGTCGGGAAACGGGAGCCGGGAGCCGCAGGGACGCCGGGTGAGACCCCGGCCGCGACCGAGGCCCTCGTCCAGGCCGAGCACCTGTCGAAGTGGTATGGCCAGGTGAGCGGGCTGAACGACGTGACCGTCGCCATCCCGCCGGGCATCACCGGGTTGCTCGGCCCGAACGGCGCGGGCAAGTCCACGTTCATGAAGCTGATGACCGGGCAGCTGAAGCCCAGCCAGGGCAGCATCCGCGTCTTCGGCGAGTCGATGTGGGGCAATCCGGGCATCTACCGGCGCATCGGGTTCTGCCCGGAGCAGGACGCGTTCTACGACCGGATGACGGGCCTGGAGTGGGTGACGGCGCTCGTCCGGCTGAACGGCCTCGGCGAGCGCGAGGCCGTCGAGGCGGCGAAGGTGGCGCTCGACAAGGTGGACCTCATGAGCGCCGCGGACAAGAAGATTGGCGCCTACAGCAAGGGGATGCGGCAGCGGGTGAAGCTGGCGCAGGCGCTCGTGCACGACCCGGCCCTGCTCATCCTCGACGAGCCGCTCACCGGCATGGACCCGCTGATGCGGCGCAAGACCATCCGGCTGGTGAAGGACTGGGCCCGGTCGGGCAAGCACATCATCGTCTCGAGCCACATCCTGCACGAGATCGAGTCGATGACGTCGAACATCCTCCTCATCAACAACGGCCGCATCGTGGCCGAGGGGAACGTCCACCAGATCCGGGATCTCATCGACACGCACCCGCACACGGTCCATATCCGCGGGAGCCATCCGCGCGAGCTGGCCCGCCGGTTCCTCGCCGAAGACGATGTGCTCAGCCTCAGGTTCGAGCCGGGGGCCGTGGTGGTCGAAACCAGCCGGCCGGACAGCTTCTATGCGCGCCTCACCGACCTGGCCGCCACCGGCGAGGCGGGTGCCATCGACGAAGTTCAATCGCCCGACGATAATCTGCAGGCGGTCTTCCGCTACCTGGTGAAGCAATGAGCATGGGCTTCTGGAGCGCCTCGCGCCGCGTCTTCGACCTGTCGCTCGGCGAAATGCTGTGGTCGCGGCGCACCATCTTCATGGCCCTGGTGGTGGGCGGGCCGGTCGTGCTGGCCATCATCGTCCGCGCGCTGGACATGTTCGGCATGTCTGCGCTCCGCGTCAACGGACGGACCGTCGGTGGCATCGGCGTCTTCGGCGTGATGATGTGGATGCTCTTCCTCCGATTCATCGTGCCGGTGCTGGCCGTCTTCTACGGCACCGCGCTGATGGCCGACGAGGTGGAGGACAAGACGCTGACCTATCTGTTCACGCGGCCGATCCCGCGGGGCGCCGTCCTGGTCGGCAAGTACCTGGCCTACGTCGCCTGCACGATGCTGGTGGTTCTGCCGGCCGTCATGCTCGTGTACTTCCTCGTCGTGCCGTTCCGGGAAGTCCCGGGCACGTTCATGTCGCTCGTGACCGACCTGGGCCTGCTCGGCCTCGGCCTGGCGGTCTACGGCGCCGTGTTCGCCTTTGTCGGCGCCTACTTCAAGCGGCCCCTGGTGCTGGGGCTCGTCTTCACGTTCGGCTGGGAGCCGACCGTAATGGTGCTGCCGGGCTACCTCAAGCAGTTCACCATCGCCTACTACCTGCAGGCCCTGGTGCCGCACGCCATGCCCACGGACGGCATCACGAGCCTCCTGCAGGGGGTTTTCCGGGAGACGCCCCCGATGGCGGTCTCGCTGGCCTGGCTGGGCGCCTACGCGGCCGTCTTCCTGTGGCTGGCGACGCGGGCCGTGGAGCGTCGGGAGTACGTGCTGGAGCAGTAGGGGCCGGAGACCCCTTCCGGGGGGCACGGTGCCTGCGCCTGCCGCTAAATAGCGGTCACGAAAGGGGAACACCGGGCGTCACCGATTCGTAATACGCTTCAGGGAGAGCCGAATGTCGAAGAAGACCCGCTATTTCGTGCTGGTGTCCGGAGCCATCCTCACTGTGGGGCTGGGCACCGGGCTGGTGGCGTCGTACCTGGGCCTGCCGGTGTCATTGCTCTCCAGCGCGGCCGGGCCCGACGAACTCCAGTACATCCCCCAGGATGCGGCCGTAGTGGCCTACGCCAACGTCCGGGACGTCATGAACTCCGAGTTCCGGCAGCGGTTCCGCCAGATGGAGCCTCCCTCCAAGGAGCGCGACGAGTTCGAACAGAAGACGGGCCTCGACATCGAGCGCGACATCGACTCGGTGGTGGCGGCGTTCATGCCCGCCGCGGAGGGCGTGACCGATAGCCCCGAGCGGGCCGCCGTGGTGCTGGCGCGAGGCCGTTTCGAGGCGGCCAGGCTCGAAGCCCTCGCCCTCGAGCACGGCGGCGCCGTGGAGGATTACAAGGGCAAGCGGCTGCTCACCCACCTCGACAAGGACCCTGCGGACGGCACCATGGCGGTTGGTTTCGTCGAGGCCGACCTGGTCGCGCTTGGCGGCATCGAGGCCGTGAAGCGGGCCATCGACGCCGGTGCCGACAACCGCAACGTGATGTCGAACAACGAGCTCATGCGCCTGGTGGCCGAGCTCGACAACAGCAACGCATGGGCCGTGGGTCGCTTCGACGCGCTGGCGCGCCAGGCGCGCCTGCCTTCGGAGGTTCAGTCACAGCTCCCGACCGTCTCCTGGTTCTCTGCCTCCGGCCACGTGAACGGCGGCGTCAGTGGCATCTTGAAGGCAGAGGCTCGCGACGAGGCATCCGCGCAGAACCTCCGGGATGTCGTGCGCGGGTTCCTGGCGATGGCCAAGCTCCAGGCCGGCAGTCGGCCCGGGATGCAGCAGATGGTCGACTCGCTGCAACTGTCCGGTGACGGCAAGACCGTCGCGCTCTCGTTCAGCATCCCGAGCGAGTTCTTCGACGCGCTCGAATCCATGGCCCGACAGAAGCAGGGCCAGCAGTAGCGTCGCCGGCCCAGTCAGTCACAACTCATAGTCCGCAGTTGACTCCCGGCCGGGGCACTCCTACACTGCAGGTCCTGCAGGCGCCCTGTGTCCGAGCACGTGTTCTTCTACGGAACCCTGATGACCCCCTTCAACAGGCCGGGTCGCCAGCGGGTTGAATCCAGGCTCATCTTCGCCGGCCGAGGCCGCATTCGCGCGGCCCTATTCGATCTCGGCATCTACCCCGCGGCCGTTCCCGCCGACGACGACAGTATCGTGCTGGGTGAGGTGTACACGCTGTCGGACCCGGTCCCGGTCCTGGCGGCCCTGGACGAACTCGAGGGCTTTCGGCCCAACGAGCCGGATCGCAGCCTTTACCAGCGTGTGCTCACCGACGTCACGCTCGAGGACGGCCGCGTGCAGAAGGCGTGGGTCTACTTCTACAACGCCCCGCTCGGACGTGCACAGCGAATCGAGTCGGGGGACTACCTGGTGCACCTGAACGCGAGGCAGTAGGCCGCGGGGGTTCAGGCACGGAGGTTCGAAGCCCGGGGGCACGGCGTCGCTCAGTGCTTCGAACCGGTGTGCTTCGAACCGGTGTGCTTCGAACCGGTGTGCTTCGAACCGGTGGGCTTCGAACCCCCGTGCCTACCCCTTGTGCAGCTTGAGTTCTTCGATGAGTTCTGCGATCGCGGCCAGCACGGGACCGGAGGGCTCGATGAACTCGATTCCGGATCGGTACATCACGATGTCCTGATCCACGTCGATGATGCGCGAGTGCGCGACCCTGCCCTTGATCACGATCGAGCGGTCGCGCAGCGTCAGGCGGAAGTCGTGAAGCGAATCGAGGTGCAGCGGGAACGAGGTTTCCACCTGCATGCCGCCCAGGCTGACCTGGTGGACGGTCATCGGATGGTAGACCTTCACCTCGCCCTGGAGGGCGCCGAGGACGGGAACGCGTTCCGAGTCCCTGTGACCTGTGGACACGATGGCCGGATTATAGTGCCTCGACGGGCCGTCCCGATCGGCCATCGTGGGTCCGTCGGCTCGCGGTGATCATTCGTGCCGGAGACTGCACGCAAAGACGCACGGGGCCGGAATCATCCCTGAAAAGGAAGGAGCCGGGAGCGGGCCCGCGGCCCGCTCCCGGCTCCTGTGTCAGACCATCCGCTCGACTAGAAGCGGAAGCGCGCGCCGAGGAACGCGCGGCGCGGCTGCACCCACTGGATCGGGTCGCCGAACGCGGTCGCACCCGAGCCGGCCACCAGGTCCTGGTTGCGGACCGGATCCTGGTTGTTCAGCACGTTGAAGAGGTCCACGAAGAACTCGACGTTCGTCGTGCCGAAGCCCTTCACGTACTGAGCGCGGAGGTCGAGCTGGCCCCACGAGGGGTTCTCGAGCGAGCCCACGGCGTCTGGTGCGAGCCAGCGCTGCGTCGTGCCACCGAAGGTGTAGGCATCGGCGGGAGCGACGCGGATCGGGAGGTTGCGGCCCGACGCCAGGAACGTACGGCTGGCGACGGTGCCGGAGTTCCAGCTGAACGTCGCGCCGAGCTGGAGACCCATGTTGAACGTATAGGAGCCCGCGCCCTTGAGGATGTGCTTGATGAGGCCCGGCTGCGTGCCGTACTGGTACGGGGCACGCGGGTCGAGGAACAGCACGTCCCCCTGGAAGTCGGCGTTGCTGTCCGAGTTGGTGTTGCCCTCGCCGTCGTTCCAGTTGTAGGAGGAGAGCAGCTGCCAGTTGTCCGCGAAGCGCTTGCGGAACACGAACTCGAGGCCCTGGAAATTGCGCTCGCCGCCGGCCAGCGTGCCGATGACGAAGTTCGAACCGGGGTTCGCCGCGTAGCCGAAGTAGTTGTACCCGAGGAACAGGGAGTCCGGCGCCAGGTAGCCGTTCGGATCGTCGCTGTAGCCGTGCGGCTCCGCGTAGAGCTCGAGGTCGTAGTCTTCGAGGATGTCGCGCGTCCTCCGGTTGAAGTACAGCGCGTCGAAGCTCATGTTGTGGCCCAGATCCACGCCGTAGCCGATCTGCAGGTCGTCGGTGTAGGGCGTCTTGGTGGTCGGCGAGAAGAATGCGTCCTGCACCGCCGGGCCGCCGCGCGTGCGGTAGGTGACCCAGTCGCCGAGCACGTAGATCTGCTCTTCGAGAATAGAGCCGGTGAGCGTGCCGGCGAAGTTGGTCATGTTGTTGCGGATGGGATCGTAGTAACGGCCCCAGTACGCCGACACCTTGTGGCGGCCGTCGCCCATGAGGTCGTAGACGGCGCTCAGGCGCGGCGCCCACATCCAGTCGAACGTGTAGATGTTCTCACCGGTCGTGGCGAAGTGTTCCCAGCGCTCGGCGCGGAGGCCGACGTTCAAGGTGAGGCGGTTGAACGTGACCTGGTCCTGCGCGAAGAAGCTGACGCCCTTCGACGAGGTCTCCTGCGGGCCGGTGGCCGCCTGGAAGGTGCGGTCGTAGTTGACCGTGCCCAGCTGGCCGACCGTGTTGAACACGATGGCCTGGCCGGCCTCGGCCGAGGTGATGACGCCGTCACCGTTCAGGTCCAGCGCCGCGTAGAAGCGTGCCCGATCCGGGCGTCCATCGATCGTGCGGATGAAGCCGTTGAAGTCGCTCGTGTTGGACACGTCGAAGTCGAGGCCGCTCCAGCTGCCGCCGGGGATGTCCGCGGCCCGGATGCCGGCGCCGGCATAGCGGGCCGCCAGCGAGGTGTAGGTGGCGCTGCCCACGTACAGCGTGTCGCGGAAGTTGATGTGCTTGTCCCAGTTGAAGCCACCCTTGATGGTGTGGGCGCCAATGGTGTGCTGCAGCGTGGCCATGACGCCGATGTTGTCGCGCTGGTTGATGAGGTCCTGGCCGAAACCGCCGAGCTGCTGGTCGGTGAGCGCGCGCGGGTCGGTCTGGCGGAACAGCGCCGTCACGGACGCCTCGCGGATGGCCGACTTCTGCGACACCTCGCCGTTGTGCTTGTTGGCCGCGACCTCGAGCAGCGTCGAGCCCCACACGCGCGAGTAGTTGCCGGCGTAGCGATGGCCGCCCTGGTCCTGGCCGCGGTCGCGCGCGTTGGTGATATCGCGATCGCGACGGCCCGTGATCTCGGTCGGGTCGCTCAGGTAGGTGAAGCTGAGAAGGTCGTTCTGCGTGGCCGCCCAGGTGCCCTTGGCGAAGCCCTGGTGCTGCGTGTTGTCCACCGAGCGCATGAACTCGTTCGTGTCCAGGGTCGCGACGTCGTCCTCACGGTTCACGTAGCGATAGCTCCCGAAGAACCACGCCTTGTCACGGTAAATCGGGCCACCCAGCGTGTACCCGTTGTCCTTCGTCGAGAATTCCTGCGACGCACCGTGGTCGTTCTCGGCCACGAGGCTGCTGTTCTGGAAGAAGTAGTTGGCCGAGCCGTGGAAGGCGTTGCTGCCCGACTTGGTCACGACGTTGGAGATGAGGCCGGGCGAGCCGACGTATTCCGCCGGGATGCCGCCCGTGATCACCTTCTGTTCCTGGATGATCTCGGTGTTCAGGTTCGCGCCAAAGGTGCCGGTCACCGGGTCGGTGACGTTGATGGCGTCGAAGTAGTAGACGTTGTCCGACGACACGCCGAAGTTGCCGCCGATGTCGCTGTAGTTCATGCCCGACCGCGCGGCGGGGTTGCCGCTGGTCGTCTGGTCGTCCGGCAGCACGCCGGGGACGAGCTGCAGGTAGCTCTGGTAGCTGCGGCCCGTCGGGAGCGACTCGGTGAGCTGGAGGGTGATGTCCTGGCCCGCCGTGGCGCTCTTGACGTCCACGATTGGCGTGGCGGCGGTGACCGTGACGGCCTCGGTGAGGCCGGCGATGGACAGGGTGACCCGCAGCGATGCGGTCTGGCCCGAGCGGACCAGCACCTTGTTCACCGTCTGGTTCTGGAAGCCCGAGAGCTCGGCAACGATCGTGTACTGGGCCGAGGGCGCGAGCGCGTCGAGAGTCGCAACGCCCTGGCCGTCGGTCACGGCCGTGCGCTTGGTGACCGTATCGGGGGCCGTGGCTGTCACAGTGACGCCCGGCAGGCGGCCGCCGTCCGTGTCTTCCACAATCACTTCGATCGTGCCCACATTGGCCACTTGAGCCGCGGCGGCGCCGGGCAGGACGGCGTACAACGCCCCCACCAGCACTGCCACGAGCCAGCTGTTTCTCTTCATTCACTATCTCCTTGACTCATGCGTGATACGAACAATTCAGATGGCCGAACGTTCAATTGAAGTGAAATTCCCGTGCCACTCATCCCGGGACGAGATGTGGCCTTTTTGCAGCGAGTTGCGGTCGAATCCAGACCGGAGCCAGTCACGTCATTCGAAATAATGGCGAATCGTATCCATGGATTTGGATTGCTGCTGGGATGAACGGTCGGTCAAACTTTCGCGGCCCGATACGATTCCTGCTCGGCCCTGTTGAACGACCGTTTGATAGAATGTGCGACGATGCGCACGCCTGATGTCGTCATCCTGGGCGCGGCTCGGACTCCCATCGGGAGGTACGGCGGCTCGTTCAAGGACCTTCATCCCGCCGAGTTGGGAGCCGTGGCGGCCCGGGCCGCCATCGCTCGGGCGGGGCTGTCCCCCCCCGACATCCAGGAAGTGCTGATGGGACACGGACGCCAAGCCGGGTCCGGCCCCAATCCCGCCCGGCAGGTCGCGCACAGGGCCGGCGTACCCGATGCCGCGCCGGCCCAGACCATCAACAAGGCGTGCGCGTCGAGCCTCCAGGCCATCGCGTCCGGGGCCCAGAGCATCCTTCTGGGTGAGTCCGACGTCGTGCTGGCGGGCGGCATCGAGTCGATGAGCCGGATGCCGTACCTGGTCGACAGCATCGACGCGCGCTGGGGCCACAAGATGGGCCACTTCCAGTTCGTCGACGCGATGTACCGGGACGGGTTCCAATGCCCGCTGTCCAACCTGATCATGGGGGAGACCGCGGAGGTGCTCGCACGCCAGTACGGCATCACGCGGGCCGAGTCGGACGCGTTCGCGCTCGGCAGCCAGCAGAAGTGTGAGGCGGCCCAGGCTGCGGGGCGTTTCGGCGACGAGATTGCGCCGGTCACCGTCGCGGAGAAGGGCGGGGCTCGAGACGTCTCCGTCGACGAGCATCCGCGGGTGGGCACCACGCTGGCGGCCCTCGCGAAACTGCCGCTCACCTTCCCGAAAGTGGAGGGCCAGGACGGCATCATCACGGCCGGAACCGCGTCGGGCATCACGGATGGGGGCGCCGCGATCGTGCTCGCCTCGCGCGCGTTTGCCGAGGCTCGGGGTCTGAAACCGTTGGCCACCATCACGGGGTGGGCGAGCGCTGGCGTGGACCCGCGCATCATGGGCATCGGGCCCGTGCCCGCCATCAGGAAACTGGAGCAGCGCACCGGGCTCTCGGTCGCGTCGTTCGACCTCGTCGAGTTGAACGAAGCCTTCGCGGCGCAGGTGCTCGCCGTGCTGCGGGACGTGCCGATTCCGGAGCAGAAGCTGAACGTCAACGGCGGCGCCATCGCGCTCGGCCACCCCATCGGCGCGACCGGGGCGCGGCTCGTCGTGACGCTGCTGTATGAACTGCGGCGGCGCGGCCTCTCGCGCGGGCTGGCGACGCTGTGCGTGAGCGGGGGAATGGGAATGGCGATGGCGGTGGAAGCATGCACATAGCGGTCATCGCGGGTGATGGCATCGGCAGGGACGTCACAGCCGAGGCCGTCAAGGTGCTGGCCGCCGTGGCCGCGGCCTCAGGCCGCCCGATTGCGTTCGAGCACCTGCCGTGGAGCGCGGACCACTACCTGCAGACGGGGGAGACCCTGCCGGCGAACGGCTACGACCTTCTGAGGTCGTTCGACGCCGTCTTCGTCGGCGCGCTGGGGGATCCGCGCGTCCCGGACAACCGCCACGCGCGGGACATCCTGCTGGGTACCCGCTTCGAGTTGGATCTGTACGTCAACTACCGCCCCGTGCGACTCCTGGACGATCGCCTCTGTCCGCTCAAGGACCGCGGGCGCACAGACGTGGACTTCACGGTGTTCCGAGAGAACACGGAGGGCGTCTACGTCGGCGTGGGCGGGCGCTTCAAGGCCGGCACACCGGACGAGGTCGCCATCCAGGAAGAGATCAACACCTACAAGGGCGTCCACCGCATCATCCGCCATGCCTTCGAGCATGCGAAGACGCGTGGGCTGACGAAGGTCTGCATGGCCGACAAGAGCAACGCCATGCAGCAGGGGCACGCCCTCTGGCAGCGCGTGTTCAGGGAGGTCGCGGCCGACTACCCGGGCATCAGCGCCACGCACCAGTACATCGACGCGCTGGCGATGTTCCTGATCAAGGATCCCGGGCAGTACGAGGTCATCGTCACGAACAACCTCTTCGGCGACATCATCACCGACATCGGCGGTGCGCTGCAGGGAGGGCTGGGGATGGCCGCGTCGGGCAACATCCATCCCGGGCGCACGTCGCTCTTCGAGCCGGTCCACGGTTCGGCGCCCCCGCTGGCAGGAAAGGACGTGGCCAACCCGATGGGGGCCATCCTGTCGGCGGCCCTGATGCTGGACACCCTGGGACGAGGAGAAGAGGCCGCGGCCATCGAGCGGGCGGTCGAAGCCGCCGTTGCCGCCGGCCAGACGACCACGGATATCGGCGGCTCGCTCGGGACCCGTGCCGTCGGAGACTGGATTGCGGAGCGCGTGCGTCGCGGTTACTGAGCTTCGCGCACTGCACGAAGCCTGGAACCCTGCACCTTGCATCCTGCACCCTGTTGTGTGACCTCTGCATTTTGAACTGACAAGGATTCCAACCCCATGACTCCATCCGTTTACATCCTGGGCGGCGCGCGCACCCCGATGACGCAGTACGTCGGCGCGCTCAAGGACGTCTCGGCCATCGATCTCGGCGCCACCGCCGCGCGCGGCGCGCTGGCCCGTACCGGCGTGCAGCCCGACTGGGTGGATCACGTCGTGTTCGGCAACGTGCAGCAGAGCAGCGTCGACGCCCACTACGGCGCCCGGCATGTCGGGCTGAAGGCCGGCCTGCCCATCGAGGTTCCGGCGCTGACCGTGAACCGGCTGTGCGGGTCCGGCATCCAGGCCGTGCTGAGCGGGGCGCAGCAGATCCAGCTGGGCGAGGCGGGCGTGGTGCTGGCGGGCGGCATGGAGAACATGAGCCAGGTGCCGCACGTCATTCGCGGCCTCCGCTCCGGGCTCAAGCTCGGGCAGGGCAAGCTGGAGGACTGGCTGTGGGAGGGCCTGAACGATCCCTACGCGGGGTGCTCGATGGCCATCACTGCCGAGAATTGTGCCGCGAAGTACGGCGTCACGCGCGAGGAGTCGGACGAGTTCGCGGTCCGCAGCCAGCAGCTCGCGCACAAGGCGTGGACCTCGGGCGTGATGAAGGACGAAGTGGTGCCGGTCGAGATCAAGGGGCGCAAGGGCGTGACGCTCGTCGAACAGGACGACCACCTGCGGCCCGAGACCACCATGGAGATCCTGGCGAAGCTCCCGGCCGCCTTCAAGAAGGACGGGATCGTCACCGCCGGCAACGCGAGCGGCATCGTGGACGGCGCCGCCGCGCTGCTGATCGCGGGTGAGGAGGCCGCGAAGGCCAGAGGCCTGAAACCGCTGGGCCGGATCGTCTCGTGGGCCACCGTGGGTGTCGAGCCGTCGATGATGGGCATGGGACCGGCGCCGGCTATCCGCAAGGCCCTGGACCGTGCGAGCCTCTCGCTCGGCGACCTCGATCTCATCGAGATCAACGAGGCCTTCGCACCGCAGTACCTGGCCTGCGAGAAGGAGCTCGGTCTCGACCGCGACAGGGTGAACGTGAACGGCGGCGCCATCGCGCTCGGCCATCCGCTGGGCGCCAGCGGCGCGCGGCTCCTGCTGACCCTGCTGCTCGAGCTTCGCCGGCGCGGCAAGAAGTATGGCGTGGCCTCGGCCTGCATCGGCGGCGGCCAGGGGATCGCGATGATCGTGGAAGCCCTTTGACGCAGGTCGGGAGCGAGGATTGTTCGGGAGCGAAACACGACGGGACTGAGCTGCGTCGGGACTGTCCGAGACCGCAGCCACCAGGTGGGAGACGGCAGGTATGGCGATCAAGACGGTAGGTGTATTGGGATGTGGGCTCATGGGGGCGGGCGTGGCGCAGGTGTCGGCCGCGGCCGGCTTCCGGACCATCGTGCTCGAGGTCAACGAGGACGTACTGAAGAAGGGGCTCGGCAGGATCGAGAAGTTCCTCACCGACGGCGTGGCGAAGGGCAAGGTCACCGAGGAGGTCAAGGCCACCACGCTCGGCAACCTCTCCGGCACGACGACGTATGCGGACCTGAAGGACTGCGATCTCGTGATTGAGGCGATTGTCGAGAATGTCGACGTGAAGAAGCAGGCCTACGCGCAGGTGGAGTCCGTCGTGGGTCCGGCCTGCCTGATCGCGAGCAACACCTCGTCGCTGTGCGTGACGGAGCTGGCGGCCTCGACGAAGCGGCCCGACAAGTTCGGGGGCCTGCACTTCTTCAACCCGGTACCGCTGATGAAGCTCGTCGAGGTCATCAAGGCGCTGTCGACGAGCCAGGAGACCTTCGACGCCCTCTTCGGTTTCGCGCAGGCGATTGGAAAAGAGCCCATCACGGCGCCCGATCGCGGCGGGTTCATCGTCAACCGGCTGCTGGTGCCGTATCTGCTCGACGCCATCCGCTGCCTCGAAGAGGGCCTGGGCACCGTCGAGGACATCGACAAGGGAATGAAGCTCGGGTGCGGTTACCCGATGGGGCCGTTCACCCTGCTCGACTTCGTCGGGCTCGACACGACGTACTTCATCGCCAACATCCTGTTCGACGAGTTCCGTGAGACGCGCTTCGCGCCGCCGCCGCTGCTGAAGCGCATGGTGCTGGCGGGCTACCTGGGCAAGAAGTCCGGCCGCGGTTTCTACAAGTACTGAGAGAAGAGAGACCACGAGGGCACGAAGACTCCACGAGAGACACGACGGAGAACCTCTTCTCCTAGCGCGCGAGCTGCTTCAGCAGCGCCTGGGCCTGCTGCTTGAAGCGTCGGTCTTCCGGGGCCCACTCGGGGTCGAGTGGCGCGTCGAGGGCGGCCTGGGCCTCGCGCCGGGCCTCCTCCCGGCGGCCGAGCGCGACGAGGGTTTCGGCGAGGAAGACATGGGTGATGACGCTGTGCGGGTTGTAAGCGAGGGCCTTCCGCAGGTGCTCCTCTGACCGACGATCGCTCCCGCCGAAGAGCCCCGGAACCTTGAAGTACCAGCGGCCGAGCGCGCGATCGGCGGAACCCTGGAGGTACGACGGGTCGAGCGCGAGGACGCGTTCGAGCGCCTCGCGGATCGCGCCGCGATACTTGATGCCCTGCCTCAACCCGAACGACTCGGCCAGGGCGCCCATGTTGGCGGCCATCCAGAAGTGCCCCTCCGGCCGTCGTGGCTCGATCGCGGCCGCTGTTCGTCCCTCCGCGACGCCCTGCTCGAGGGCCCCTTTCCGCCGCTCCGACGGCAGGCCCTGCGTGCCCATCCAGTACCGGGCGCGCGCGAGCTTCCAGGCCGACTCGAAGTCGCGAGGGTTGCTGGCGAGGCGTGCCGACCAGATCTCCACGGCCCGGCTGGCGCTGGCCGGCGACTCCCGATCCCGATAGAGCTCGTCGGGGTCCTGCGCGGGAACCTGGACGGCTCTCTCGACATCCAATCCCGAAATGCCCATGACGACCGACGCCCTGCCGGGCTCTTCCGTTGCGCCGCCCATGCCGGGGCCGACGGAGACCGCCATATACAATACGAAGATGCAGCATCTCATCCAGCAGCTGCTGGTGCAGCTGGGAGAAGATCCGACGCGCGAGGGGCTGGTGAAGACCCCGAAGCGGGTGGAGACCGCGCTGCGGTTTCTGACGAGCGGATACGAGGCCGACATCGACTCGGTCCTGAACGACGCCCTGTTCAGCGTGGATTATAGCGAGATGGTCATCGTGCGGGACATCGACTTCTACTCCCTGTGCGAGCACCACCTGCTGCCGTTCTTCGGGAAGTGCCACGTCGCCTACATTCCCAACGGGCGCGTCATCGGCCTCAGCAAGATTCCCCGGCTGGTGGACATCTTCGCCCGCCGCCTGCAGCTGCAGGAGCGGATGACCAACCAGATCGCCGAGACGATCCGGGAGAAGATCGACCCGCTTGGCGTGGCCGTCGTGTGCGAGGGGACGCACCTCTGCATGGCCATGCGCGGCGTCGAGAAGCAGAACTCCTATACGGTCACGAGCGCCATGCTCGGCGCGTTCCGGGACCACGCCCGCACGCGCATGGAGTTCCTCGAGTTGCTCAAGCTGCGGAATCCGAGCCTCACGCAGGCCCTGCTGCCGCTGCCGGCGCCGGTCACGCACCTGGAGGACTAGGGCGCGAAGGTTCGAACCCCTTGGTTTGAACCTCCGTGCCCGTGCCCAGCTATACTGGGTTCCGATGCGGCTGGTGGCAATAGCACTCATGCTCGCGTCGCTGGCCCCGCCGGCCAGCGCGCACACGAGGAAGACGACGCCGGCGAAGAAGAGCACGCCGGCGTCACGGCAGGCGCCGGCGAAGAAGGCCACGGCACAGCCGGCGCTCACGCGCGCGCAAGCCGAGCTGAGCTGCCCCTCGGAACTGGGCCTGGGCGTGGCCACCAAGCGCCGCTTTTGCGACGTGCTGGCCGGCCGGGAGCCTGCGGGTGGTGTCCTGGTCACCATCCCGCCGCACCGGGGACCGGTGACCCTCTCCTTCGAGCTTCACAATCGCCACACCTATTCCGAAGAGCTCGTGAAGGCGAAGCGGGCTTTCCGCCAGTACACCGCGACCATCGGCGTGTTCACCATGGACAACACGCTCATCGACCGCGCCGCCATCCAGACCGAGTTCCGCACGGAGCGGGATCTGTACGATCGGGTCGGCGGCGGCGCGGGTCCCGGCGGCGTCAAGGCCGTCGCACCGGCCGGGTCGGAGTTCATTTCGATCGAACTGCCTGCGGACGTCGGCGAACAGGTGAGCCTCGTCGGCGAGAAGCTGACGGTGATCCGGCCGGACGGCACCGATACCTTCGTGTCGGAGGGACGGCCCATCGCCACGATCAGCAACGTCATGGTCGAATATCGCCCCGGCCCGCCTCCTCGCAAGGTCCCGACCAGAAAGCCGTGATCGCCCCGCCTCGGGGGTGTAGGATGGAAGTGTGGTCCCCGAAAGGAAGGGCTGCCGTGCGCGCCTCCTACTTTGCAGCGGTACTCGCGGTGGTGGCCATCCCCGCCGTCTGGGCCGCCACTGACGAACCCATCAAGCCCATCAAGCCGGCCGTCATCGTGCAGCCGGCGCTCGTGGAACTCGGCAAGAAGCTCTACTTCGATCCGCGGTTGTCCCGCTCCGGCTTCATCTCGTGCAACTCGTGCCACAACCTCAGCATGGGTGGCTCGGACAATCTGTCGACCTCGATCGGGCACAACTGGCAGAAGGGGCCGATCAACGCCCCGACGGTGCTGAACTCGAGCATGAACGTGGCCCAGTTCTGGGACGGCCGCGCGAGGGACCTGCAGGAGCAGGCGGGCGGTCCGATCGCGAACCCGGGCGAGATGGCTTTCACACACGAGCTTGCCGTCGAGACCCTCGAGTCGATACCCCAGTACGTCAGCGATTTCGAAAAGGCCTTCGGGCCAGGGCCGCTCACCATTGCCAAGGTGACGCGGGCGATCGCGGCGTTCGAGGAAACCCTCGTGACACCGAACTCGCGCTTCGACAAGTGGCTGGCAGGCGACACGCAGGCCCTCACGGCCGAGGAGCACGAGGGGTATCAGCTGTTCAAGTCGAGCGGCTGCACGGCGTGCCACAACGGCCCGGCCGCCGGCGGCGCCTCGTTCCGCAAGATGGGCATCGTCGAGCCCTACCGGACCGATAACCCGGCGCTGGGGCGCGTGGCGGTCACCGGCCGTGACGCCGACCGGTTCAACTTCAAGGTGCCGACGCTCCGGAACGTGGAGCTCACCTACCCCTACTTCCACGACGGGGCCGCCAACACGCTGACGGAGGCCGTGGAGGTGATGGGACGGATTCAGCTGGGCCGGAAGTACACGGCCGAGGAAAACGCGAAGATCGTCGCCTTCCTCAGGACACTGACAGGGGACCAGCCACGGTTCGAGATCCCGCTGCTCCCACCCTCGTCTGACAGGACACCGCGGCCGAATCCGTTCACGGACCCGCCGCCGCGGTAAGATGCCCGGCATGACCGCCAGACTCGGGTGTGCCGTTGCCGCCTTCGCGCTCCTGGCTGCCTGCGGCGGCGCCTCCGCGCCGCCCTTCCAGCCGGTGGCCGACGTCAAGCAACTGATGGCATCGGTCCTGGAGCCGGCTGCGGACGTCTACTGGGACGCCGTCGGCTCCATCGTGGACGAGAAGGGCGTGATGGAGTTCTCGCCGCAGTCGTCCGAGGAGTGGGACGGCGCGCGCAACAGCGCGTACGTCATTGCGGAATCGGGCAACCTGCTGATGATGAGCCCGCGCGCGAAGGACGCGGGCGAGTGGATGACCCTGTCGCGGGCCCTGGTGGACGTCGGGCAGAAGGCCATCCGCGCGGCCGAGTCCCGAGACAAGAGCGGCGTGTTCGATGTGGGCGCCGAAGTCTACGACGCCTGCACGAATTGCCACGCGAAGTACGCCGTGGAGCTGGCGCGGCCGGGCAGCTAGGACCCTCACGGGCGCCGCCCGTAGCCCGGCCTGAAGTGCGTGTGGCAGGCCACGCAGGACTCGTAGAGCTGGTCGTTGAGGGCCTCCAGCCTGGCCACGTCCTTCGCCCGTGCCGCCTCGAACGCCGCCCGGCCGGCGTCGAGCAGCCGTCTCGCATCCTTCATCCACTGGTCCCGGCCCCGCGCCCGCTCGGGCATCATCAGCAGGTTGGCGGACTCGGCCAGCGTCAGCGTTCTCGCCTGGAGATCGCGCCATTCCGCCTCGGTGGCCGGCGTGCGCGTGGCGATGTAGAAGACGGCGTCGGAGGTGGGGCGGAGGATCTGCACCATCAGCTCGCTCACGCTGCCCACCGGCTGGGGGACCGGAGCCTGGGCCACAGGTGCAGCCCCCAGGACGAGACACCCCGCGACGAACGAAAGGATGCTCCGCATGGGCTGGGAGTTTATACTCTCGCCCGTGTCCATCCTCGGCCTGCTCGAATGGGTGGCCGCCACGCCGTGGAGCGTCGCGCTCCACGAGTCGCTCTACATGTGGCCGCTCGTGGAGTCCACGCACGTCCTCAGCCTGGCCCTCTTGGTGGGGACGGCCATCATGCTGGATCTCCGGCTGCTGGGCGTGGCCATGAAACGCGCGCCGGTTTCCGAGCTGACGGGGCGCCTGCTGCCGTGGACTCGCCTCGGCTTCGTGGTCATGCTGGCCACCGGCCTGCTGCTCTTCTACGCGACCCCGGTCCGGAACTACCAGAACATCTTCTTCCGGCTGAAGATGGTCCTGCTCGTGGTGGCGGGAATCAACGTCTGGCTGTTCCACTCGCGCATTCACCGGAGCGTGGGGGAATGGGATCTCGCGATGCCGCCGCCCCGGGCCGCGCGCGTGGCAGCGGTGGTGTCCCTCGTCGCCTGGGCCATCGTCGTCGTCTCCGGGCGGTTCATCGCCTACAACTGGTTCGACTGCGACATCCAGCCGCAGTCGGCCTTCGTCAACTGGGCCGCCGGCTGCGTGGTGCCGGAGTGACACCCGCGGAGCTCCGCCCCGGGTGGTGCCCGGGAGCCTCCTCATGATGCTGCCGCTCTTCGAGTGGTTCGAGGCCTCGGCGCTCGGCGATGCCGTGCGCACGTCGCTGTGGCTCTTCCCCGTGCTCGAGGCCATCCACCTGCTGGGCCTGTGCCTGCTGGGTGGGGCGGTCCTGCTGCTCGACCTGCGGATGCTGGGGCTGGGGCTGACGTCGCAGCGGATTGCCACGCTCGCGCGTGAAGCGCGCCCCTGGCTGGTGGCCGGGATTGGCGTGATGCTGCTGACCGGCATCCCGCTCTTCCTGTCGGAAGCCATCAAGTGCTACTACAACCAGTCGTTCTGGGTGAAGATCCTCACCCTGCCGGTGGCGCTCGCCTTCACCTTCACGGTGCGCCAGCGGATGGCGACCGACGAGCGGCTCGACACGTCGATGCGAAGCCGCGCGCTCGCGCTGATCTCGCTCGGGCTCTGGCTCACCGTGGCCGCGGCGGGCCGGTGGATCGGGTTCTCCTGAGGCAAACGAAACGGCGAAGACACGACGAGACACGAAGTCTCCAGAGTTGGGACCTCGAGACCTCACGCCCCCAGGACGTCCAGCTCCGGCCTTCTTCGTGCCCTTCGCGTTGCTTCGTGTCTTCGTGGTGTCTTTGCCTACCGCTGCCCTGGCTTCCTGGTCGGGGGCTCGGTCGGGTCGCGGCCGTCGCGCGGGGCGCCGGTGCCCGACGAGCCCATGAAGATCTTGCGTCCGTCCGTGAACGTGACGTCGCGGCCGTTCGCGCGCTTCAGCGAGTGGTCCTTGGTCTGGTAGCCGTCCACGATGAGCTCTGTGCCGTAGGTCAGCGAGTCGCGGGTGAGGCCCCGGCGCAGCAGGGTGTTGGGCGTGCCGCCCTCCACCATCCACACTTCCTTGACCCCGTCCGGCTTGGTGATCTCGATGTGAATCCAGGCATGCGGGTTCACCCATTCGAGCTTGACCACCTTGCCCTGGAGCCGGATCGGGGCATTCGGGTCGAACTCGGCGCCGAACGCATGGTGCCCCACCAGCGGAACGGTGGCCCCCGCCACCACGGCGCCGGCGAGCACGATTGACAGTGTGGTTCGCATGTCGTTCCCTCGCTACTGAGACTTCTTCTTCGCCGCCTCGCGCTCCTGCGCGCGCTCGCCGCTGAGCACGTTCGACAGGGCGTAGTTCCCCTCGTGACAGGCGTACTCGAATACTAGGTCGTTCAGGGCCTTGAAGGGAAGCTCCCCGCTCCAGGGGCGGGTGAAGGTGTCCGGATCCTCGATCGTGAACTGGTAGTTGATGGTGTCGGCGCCGACGCGGGTGAGCCGCTCGGTCACCTTCAACGTATCGGAGGCGCCCCGGAAGATCTGCTGGGGGTGGAAATTCGTGGTTTCGATGACCAGGGTATCGCCTTCCCACCGGCCGATGGAGTCGCCCATCCATGGGCGCACGTGCTTTGGCAGCCGCTCGCCGCCCATGCGGATGATGCGGGCGTCGTGCACCATCTCGGTCAGGATCATCACGTGATCCTTCGTCTGCACGATGGTGTAGTTGTTGTTGTAGAAGTAGTTCGGCAGCATCGGGGGGCCGGCGTTCGAGCCGAACGACATGAGGCACCGCTCGGCCAGCGGCCGGTTCTCGGGGTTGTCGTACTGCCCGAACTGCCGCGCGCGCGCCAGCCGCTCGGCCTGCTGGCGGCGCCCCTGCTCGGTGAGCGGCGGCACGCGCCCATCGGGCGGGTCGGTGATGATCGAACTTCGGTACTCGCCGTTCACCACGGCGATGCGCTCGCCCGGATCGATCCAGAAGTTGTTGTAGCCCCCGACATTGCCCGCGGCGCCCGTGGATCCGTCGCCGCCCTGCGGCGGGGCGGGGCGGTCGGGGTCGCTCGGCTGGGCCAGTCGCTCCACGCGATCGGCCATGCCTTTCTCGATGCGCGCGGCCTGCGCGGCCGTGAGGGTGGCCGACTGGCCCTCCGGCCGCTCCAGCGGCGTCATCGTCGCGTTCGTCCAGTTCCCCTGCAGGTCGGGCGTGCCGTCGGGCGTTCGCGGCATGGTCCACGGCCGGGGTATGCCCGGCGGCGCCTGCGCCGACGTGGACGCCCACGGGACGAGGGCGGCAGCGATCGCCACGCCGAGGGCGCCGAACACGTGTCCGTAGCGGTGGGACATCGGAGGTCTCCGGGCTACCTGAGGGGCGTCTTGCGGAGGTGGCCGTACATCAGCTCTTCCACGAACTCGACGCACTTGAACTGGCCGAGTCGCGCGTCGGGATTGACGTGCCGGTACAGCGGCATGCGAATGGTCCACGGGCGGGTGAAGGTCTTCGCGTCCTCGATCGAGGCCTCGTACTGGATGTGGTCCGGGGTGGTCAACGTGTAGCGCTCGACCACCTTCAGCACCTCGCTGTGGTGGTTGCCGGACCGGTCGAACCACGATTGATCGTTGAAGCCGTTGGTGGTGACCACAAACGTGTCGCCTTCCCAGGCGCCCATGGACTGCCCCATCCAGGAATCGACCTGCGGCGGGCCGGGATCCCTGAGATAGACGTTCCGGACGGCCCCGGCGTACTCGTAGGCGATGAAGAACGCCGATTCGCTCTGGAAGATCTGAAAGGGGAAGGGCATGTAGGTGGCGCGCGGCACGCCTGGGAGATAGCACTTGATTTCGGGATCCCGCGAGAGCCAGTTGGCCTGGTTCTCCTTCTTCTTCGCGAGGCCCTCGGGCGTGTACGGAATCTCGCCGCCGACCACGACGCCCATCCCGGACGGCACAGCGCCGACGGCGCCCAGCGCCAGCACTTCCTTCGCCGGCACCGGCACGACCGGGCCCTCGCGCATCGCGAGCGCCGCGCGCGCCGAGTGCGGCTCGAGGTCCCAGTTGGCCGTGTTCAGCGCCTGCCAGATGCCGTTCAGGTCCGGCTTTCCCGACGGTGTGCGCGGAAGGTTGGGCCGCGGCGCCTGACCGGAGACGGGCAGGGCGGTGATGGCGGCGAGCGCTCCCGCGGCGGCGGCCACGACGGCAATCGCCACGAGCTTGACGGCCTTCTGCATCGCTTCTGTGCCTCCCAGACGCGCGCATGCTCCCATTGGGACCTCGTGAAGTCAAGCGGTCCAGGTGGGAGGCGGGGTAGAATCGCCGCCCAGCGATGGAGACCCCACTCACGCCTCTGGAGTTCATGCGGCGCGCCCGCCGCCTGTATCCCGATCGGGAGGCCGTGGTCGACGGCCCTCGCCGGTTCACCTACGCCGCGTTCTTCGATCGGTGCGACCGCTGGTCGGCCGCGCTGCAGGCGCTCGGCGTGGCCCAGGGCGACCGCGTTGCGTACATCGCGCCCAACACGCACGCTCAGCTCGAGTCGTTCTACGCGGTCCCGCAGATCGGCGCGGTGCTGGTGCCGGTCAACTACCGGCTGGCGGCCGACGAGTTCCGCTACCTGATCGAGCACAGCGGCGCGACGGTGGTGTGCGCGGACGGCGACTACCTGGACGCCGTGGATGGCATCCGGGCCCAGCTCGGGGGCGTGCGCCACTTCGTCGCGCTGGACCGCGGGCGCGAGGGCTGGCTCGACTACGAAGGGCTGCTGGCGGCCTCGTCCGGGCAGCCCCGCCGGCCCGAGATCGGCGAGCGCGACCTGCTCACCATCAACTACACCAGCGGCACCACGTCCCGGCCGAAGGGCGTGATGATCACTCACCGCAATGCGTGGATGAACTCGGTCGGCATGCTGGCCCACATCACGATGTCGCCGGCCGACGCGTACCTGTGGACGCTGCCGATGTTCCACGCCAACGGCTGGACGTTCACCTGGACGGTGACGGCCGCGGGGGCCAAGCACGTCTGCCTTCGCAAGGTGGAGCCGGCGGCGGTCTTTCGCCTGGCCACCGCGGAGAACATCACCTGGCTGTGCGCGGCGCCGACGGTGCTCATCGCGTTGGCCAACGCTCCGGCCGAGTTGAAGGGGTTCGCCCCGCGCGGTGTCCAGGTCATGACCGCGGGGGCGCCACCCGCCGCCGTCACCATCGAGCGCCTCGAGGAAGGGCTGGGCTGGTCCGTGATCCAGATCTACGGGCTCACCGAGACCGCGCCGGCCATCTCGATCTGCGAGCCGCGGCCCGAGCACCGCGGGTTGACGACTGCCGAGCGCGCGCGCATCAAGGCGCGCCAGGGCGTCGAGCTCATCACGTCGGGGGAACTGCGGGTCGTGGACGACCACGGGGCGGAGGTGCCGGCCGACGGTGAGACGATTGGCGAGATCGTCGCGCGCGGCAACGTGGTGATGGCGGGGTACTACCGGGACCCGGACGCCACGCAGAAGGTCATGGGCGACGGCTGGTTCCACACGGGCGATGCCGCCGTGGTCCACCCTGACGGGTATGTCGAGATCCGCGATCGCTTGAAGGACGTCATCATCAGCGGGGGCGAGAACATCTCCTCCGTCGAAGTCGAGTCCACGCTCCTCGGGCACGAAGCCGTGCAGGAAATCGCCGTGGTCGGGATGCCGGACGAGAAATGGGGTGAGGCGCCGCACGCGTTCGTCGTGTTCAAGCCCGGGGCATCGGCCACTGCCGACGACCTGCGCGCGTTCTGCCGCGCGCGCCTGGCCCATTTCAAGACCCCCCACAGCTTCACGGCCGTTGCCGAGCTGCCGAAGACCGCGACCGGGAAGATCCAGAAGTTCATCCTGCGCGGGGGCAGAACGAACCTCTCGAAGCAGTGAAGCCGCCCCGGACCGGGCCGAGGCCGCTTCACGTCCTGCTTGACACCTTCCCGCCCGCGAAGACAGAGTACGCCGCTGGCTCGCGCCGGCGTCGTTCACCAACCACAGACGAGGGCTCCATGCGACGCGCTGCAGTTCCGCTTCTACTCGTGACGCTGGCCTGGCCCGCGCTGGTCGCCGCCCA
Organism: Acidobacteriota bacterium; assembly: GCA_020851565.1. Classification (GTDB taxonomy): domain Bacteria; phylum Acidobacteriota; class Vicinamibacteria; order Vicinamibacterales; family UBA2999; genus VFZN01. The sequence continues at coordinate 49,146 of JADZCN010000101.1, forward strand.
GGGCGGCCCTGCAACCTCGAGCGCCGTGCCGTTCAAGCTCGGCACCTTCGAAATCGATGGCGATCCGCGTATCGGCATCGTCCTGGAGGACAAGGTCATCATCGACCTGGTGGCGGCCAACCGTGCGCTCGAGCGCAACCCCGCCTACCCGCCGGTCCCGATGCCGGCGGACATGCGCGCCCTGATCGGGCAGTACGAGTACGGGCTCAAGCACCGTCTCTACGAGATCGTCAACGACCTGGTGGCGGCGCGACGGCTCTCGGCCACGCCGCGCCCGCGCTATGTGCACGACCTCGCGCAGGTGCGGACGCTGGCGCCCCTGATGCCGCGCAAGATCCTGAACGCCGCCGTGAACTTCTACAGCCACGTGGGAGAAGGCGGCAGCCCGGAGGAGCAGAAGAAGGCGGCGGAGGAGCGGCGCCGCACGCGCGGCGTTCCGTACCTGTTCCTCAAGCCCACGGAGGGCGCCATCATCGGGAATGGCGACGCCGTCGTGCTGCCGTACGGGCGCGACCGCATCGACTGGGAGGTGGAGCTCGGCATCGTCATCGGCCGCGCGACGAAGTACGTGCCGGCGACGAAGGCCGCCGAGCACATCTTCGGGTACATGGTCACCGTGGACATCTCGGACCGCGGCGGCCGGCCGCCCGACTCCCGGCCCGGCTCCGACTGGTTCGTGGGCAAGGGCCACGACACCTTCGCCCCCATGGGCCCGTGGATCGTGCCGAAGGAGTTCTACGGCGACCCGATGAAGCGCCTCCGTCAGACGCTGAGCGTGGGCGGGCAGCAGATGCAGGAAGGGCTGCCGGGCGACATGATTCACTCCGTCTACGAGCTCATCGAGTACGCCTCGTCCATCATCACGCTCTATCCGGGCGACGTGGTCAACAACGGGACCTCGGGCGGCGTGGGCATGGGCACGGCCGTCCGCGGCAAGCAGATGTTCCTCAAGGCCGGTGACGAGATCGTCGCGAGCATCGAGGGGATCGGCACGCTGAGGCTGCCGGTCGTGGCCGAGCCGGCGCCCACGCCGGGCACCGGGTCGTATCTGCCCCCGGTGAGCAGCTATCGCAAGCCGCAGCCGTGATCGCGGGTCACGCGATCGCGTCGCGGTGACACCTGAGGATGGCATCGGCCGAGCGGTCGATGTCGTCCTCCGTCGTCGACCAGTTCGAGACCGAGATGCGCATCACCTGGCGGCCCTGCCAGATGGCGCCTCCGGCCCAGCAGGTGCCTTCGGCCTGCACGCGCGCGATGACGTCGCGCGTGGTGTCATCCGGATCCGTGCCCGCGCCCGCGAACTGGACCAGCACCTGGTTGAGCACGACCTCGTTGAGGACCCTCACGCCCCGCTGCCCGGACAGGCGGCCTGCCATGCGCCGGGCGAGGGCACAGTTCCGGCGAACGAGGCTGGCGATGCCCTCGCGGCCGAGCGCGCGGATGAGCGCGTAGAGTGGGATGACCCGCGCGCGCCGGGACGATTCCGGCGCCCAGTCCATGCCCACGCGCTCCTCCTCGTCCCCGCGCTGCAGGTACGAGGCCTTCAGGCTCAGCGCCGCGCGATGCGGCGCCGGGTCGGCCACGATGGCCAGGCCCGAGTCGTAGGGCACGTTGAGCCACTTGTGCGCGTCGGTCGCCCACGAGTCGGCCCGCTCGACGCCTTCCACCTGCGCGGCCAACTCGGGCACCGCAGCGGCCCACAGTCCGAAGGCGCCATCCACGTGCACCCACGCCCCCTTCGCGTGCGCCAGGTCGATGATCTGCCCGACGGGATCGCTGGCGCCCGTGGCGACGTTGCCCACCTGCGCGCAGACGATGGCCGGGCCGTTGACGGACTCGAGGGCGCCAGGCAGGAGATCCGCGCGCATGCGCCCCTGGCCGTCCACTGGCACGCGGACCAGCTCCTCGGTGCCGAAGCCGAGCATTCGCAGCGCGCCGACGGCGGAGACGTGGACCTCGTCACCCACGATCACGGAGACCCGAGGGGCAGACTGGAGGCCCCGGGCTTCGACATCCCATCCGGCCCGGCGGAGCACCTCGTGGCGGGCGGCCGCCAGGCCCGTGAAGTTGGCCATGTGGCAGCCCGTGACGAAACCCACGCTGCATCCCCTCGGCAGGTGCAGCAGGTCGACCAGCCACCCCGAAACGATGTCCTCCATGACCGCAACCGCGGGTGACATCACGTACATGGCGCCGTTCTGATCCCAGGCGCTGGCGAGCCAGTCGGCCGCCACGGTCACGGGAATCGCGCCGCCGGTGACGAAGCCGAAGTAGCGCGGCCCGACCGTGGCCACCAGCCCCGCGTCGGTGTCGCGCGCCAGCTGCTCGATGACGGCTGCCGGCTCCTGCCGGTGTTCGGGCAGTGGTCCGCCGAGCGCCGCGTGGAGCGCCGCAGGCGTCGCGGTCCCCCCGACGTGTCGCGTCGGTACCCCCTGCAGATAGGACTGCGCGAGCGTGCGAGCGCGATCGAGCACGTCGTATTCGGCGATGAAGGCGTCCATGGCCCTGTATGGTAGCCCGCCGCCGCGCTCATTTCCGCCTGCGGACCTGCGGCGCCTGCGCCACGCGCGCAAGGGGCAGGTCGAGCCGCGTGGCCCATCGCTCCCACTGATGAGCACTGCGCGTGCGCATCACGTCGGCGAGGGCATGGCCGTCGGGCAGGCCGAGCGCCTCGTAGAGCCTCTCGCGGAAGTGCGGCTCGAGGGCCGCCACTGCCACGTGCCCGCGCCTGGCCTCGTAGATCCGATAAGTCGGCAGGCCGCCGCCAAGCGGTCCTCCTTCGGCCGTGACGCCAAAGCGGAGCGGCGAGCCCACCGTGTCGAGTGCCTGAGCGAGGCCGACCTGCGCGTGTGCGGGCGCGGGTTGCCGGAGCAGGAGCACGGCCGTGCTCACCACGCGCTCGGCGCCGAAGAGATCGGCCAGCAGCGTGCGGGGCAAGGCGTGGCTCGTGAGCCCGGCGCTGGCCTGGTAGGTGAGATCGTGGCCCGCCCGGCCTGGTTCGCGGGCGTCGCCGACGATGTTCAGCCAGCGGAGGTGGGGGTGCGCGTGCCGCGCGGCGTCGGCGTCGAGCCCGAGCCTCGCCAGGGCGGCGGGTCGCTGGCTGGCGAGGAACAGGTCCGCCCGGTCGAGCAGGCGCGTCAGACGCGCGCGTCCCTGCCGCGACTTGAGGTCAATCCGGTGGACCGTGATGTCTCGATGCAGCTCACGGTACCAGGGCAGGCAGAGTGTCCGCAGTGGGTCGCCCCCTGGCGGCTCGATCTTGATCGCCGTGGCGCCCTCGGCGACCAGACGCGCCAGCGCGACGGGCCCCGGCACGTTCTGGGCGATGCTCACGATGCGCACGCCGTCCAGGGGCGCCGCCATGACCGCCTACTCGCCGAAGTGGATGCGGTGCTCGACCTCCGCGAAGCGCCGGGCGGCCTCGGGCTCGGGCGAGGCGAGCGACACCACGATGCCGACGAGGAACGAGAGGGGGATGGTGATGATGCCGGGATTTCGCAGCGGGAACCAGGCGCTTTCAGCCTTCAGGATGTCCACCTGGATGGCCGGCGAGAGATAGATGAGCGCCAGGGCGGAGACCGTGCCGGCGATCATCGAGAACTGCGCGCCACGCGTGGTGAAGCCGCGCCAGAAGATGGAGAGAATCAGGGCGGGGAAGTTCGCGCTGGCCGCGATGGCGAACGCCAGGCCCACCATGTACGCGACGTTCTGCCCCTTGAAGGCGATGCCGAGCAGGATGGATGCGATGGCCAGCAGCACCGTGGACGCGCGCGCCAGCACGAACTGCTCGCGCTCGGTGGCCCGCCCGTGGCGCACGACGCTCACCCAGATGTCGTGCGACAGCGCGGCGGCTCCCGCGAGGGTCAGCCCGGCGACCACGGCCAGGATGGTGGCGAAGGCGACCGCCGCAATGAAGCCCAGGAACGCCTGCCCGCCCACCACCTCGGCCAGCAGCGGTGCCGCCATGTTGCCGCCGGCGTCCACGGCGCGAATGGCGTCCTGGCCGACGAGGACCATCGCGCCGAAGCCCAGGATGAACGTCAGCAGGTAGAAGGCGCCGATGGCGGCCGTGGCCACCGACACCGAAACGCGGGCGGTCTTCGCGTCCGGCACCGTGTAGAAGCGCATCAGGATGTGCGGCAGTCCGGCGGTACCGAACATGAGGGCGATGCCCAGGGAGATGGCGTCGAGCGGGTCCGACACCAGCCGTCCCGGCGCCAGCACTGCCTCGCCGTACTGCTGGGCCGCCGCGTCGAAGAGCGCCAGCGGGTTCATCGAGAACTTCACCAGCACCAGCATGGCCAGCAGGAACGCGCCGCCGAGCAGGAGGACGGCCTTCACGATCTGCACCCAGGTCGTGGCCAGCATGCCGCCGAAGAGCACGTAGCCCAGCATGACAACGCCGACGATGACCACCGCGGTCTCGTACGGCAGGCCGAACAGCAGGCGGATCAGATTGCCGGCGCCCACCATCTGCGCGATCAGGTAGAACGCGACGACGGCGAGGCCGCCAATCGCCGAGGCCACGCGCACGGGTGTCTGCTTCAGGCGGAACGCGACGACATCGGTGAAGGTGTACTTGCCGAGGTTCCGGAGCGGCTCGGCGATGAGGAACATCACCACGGGCCACCCGACCAGGAACCCGATGGAGTAGATGAGGCCGTCGAAGCCCGAGAGCGAGACCAGGCCCGCGATGCCCAGGAAGCTGGCCGCGCTCATGTAGTCGCCGGCCAGCGCGAGCCCGTTCTGCGTGCCGGTGATGCTGCGCCCGGCGGCGAAGAAGTGCTCGGTGCTCTTCGTCCGCCTCGCGGCCATCCACGTGATGACCAGCGACAGGCCGATGAACAGCACGAAGCCGCCCATGGCGACGATGTTGGGTTGCGACGCGCCGTTCACCTAGATGTCCGACTGGCGCCGGAGTGCGGCGAGGGCTGTGTCGTAGTGGCGGTTGGCCCAGCGCACGTAGACGAGAATGAGCAGCCAGGCGGCGAGGATGACGAGCACGCCCAGGAGGATGCCCAGCGAGAGGCCGGGCGCGATGCGCGTGGCCAGCAGCGGCTTCGCGTACGCAATGAGCAGGATGAAGCCGACATAGATGGCGGTCATGGCCGCCGTCAGGCCGATGGCGATGCGCCAACGGGCGGCGTCGAGGGCACGAAGCTGTTCGGGGACCGGTGGCACCGGGCGGCATCATATCCCAAGTGCGGGCCGCATCAAGCCGGGTTGGCTCGGCAAGGGCTCACTTTGCTGCCGGTGGAACCTCGAGCGTGACGTGAAAGACCCAGGCGCCCTCGCCGGCGGTGCTGCGCACGGTCGCCGAGAGCGGGACCACCTTGTGGCCCTCGGGATAGGAATCGGTCCACGGGACGAACGGCAGCGTCACGCGCTGGGCCTCGCCGCCGCGGGGCTCGATGATGAGTTGGAAGAACCCGGCCCGCTCGTACGCTGGCAGCCACAGGCCGACCGCCACGCGAGGGGCGGGGCCCGAGTCCAGGACCATCCTGGTCTCCACCGACCGATACTCGCCGCGATAGGGCGCCCCGGGAGCCGCGGTTCCAGCGGTCCGGCGCGCCCATTCCTCCGAGCGCCCCATCGTGTGGTCGAAGATGCCGACTTCGACGGGAGGCGGCCCGAGCCGGCCCGAGGGATCCGCGATCGCCATCTCGAACGTGTGGACGAAGACGCCGGTCCCGCAGGACGAGACCACCAGGTGCACGAGGACGAGGGACAGCAGCCGGGCGCGCATGCGGAATCACCTTTACCACACCGGCGTGGATGTCCCCGGCGTCCGGAGACGCAGACTCCCGCACTATGATGGCAGCGGAGGGAAACATGAAGGCGATGGGCGCATGCGCCGCGGGTCTCGCGGCGATCTTCGCGGTTTCGGGTCACCTCGTTGCTCAGCGAGGCGCTGCCGCCGAGCGGCTGGCCCTCGTCAACGCCACCGTCGTCAACGTGGCGACGGGCACGCTGCAGGACGGGCAGACCATTGTCCTCGACGCCGGGCGGATCGCGTCGCTGGGGCCGGGCCCGGCGCCGCCGGGCGTACGGGCGATCGACATCCGGAACCGGTGGGTGGTGCCAGGCCTGATTGACGCGCACGTGCACATCGGCAGCGTCCAGCAGATGCGCGCGGCGCTGCAGTCCGGCGTCACGACGGTGCGAAGCGCCGGGGTCTCCCACTACGTGGATGTGGGCCTCCGGGAGCTGGTGAAGCAAGGGCACCTGGCCGGCCCGGACATGCTGGCCGCGGGCTATCACGTGCGCACGATGCCCGCGCCCGAGCTGTTCCTCTCCGATCCGGAACTGGGCGACCTGATGGGCGGCGTCACCTCCGTCGATGGGCTGCGCCGCGTCGTCCGGGCGAACCTGGCGCACGGGGTGGACTGGATCAAGGTGAACGCGACGGAGCGGGCGGGCACGCCCGACACGGACCCGCGGAAGCAGATGTTCAGCGCCGCCGAGCTCGAGGTCATCGTTGGCGAGGCTGCGCTCAAGAGCATTCCGGTGCAGGCGCACGCGCACGGGGCGGAAGGGGCCGACGCAGCGGTGAAGGCCGGCGTCCGCAGCATCGAGCATGGCACCTACCTGACCGACGCGACCCTGAAGCTGATGGCGGCCCAGGGCACCTTCTTCGTGCCGACGGCGGACATCGTAACCGACCTGGCCGAGCCCGGCGGCGACTACGACGATGCCGCGCTGCAGCGGCGAGGCCAGATGATGCTGCCCATCCTGAAGGCGGCCGTCGGCCGTGCGAAGGCCTTCGGGGTGAAGATCGCGGCGGGCTCGGACACGGGCTATGGGCCGCGCAGCGTGACGACGCTCGCCCGGGAGGTCGTCGCCCTGTCGGACGCAGGCCTGACGCCGCTGGAGGCGCTGCAGTCCGCGACGGTGCGCAACGCCGAGCTGCTGCAGCGCGAGAAGCAGGTGGGCCAGCTCGCGCCGGGCCTCGAGGCCGACGTGCTGGTCGTGGCCGAGAACCCGTTGCAGAATATTCGTGCGCTGCTCGACCCGCTGGTGGTGATCAGCAACGGTCGCGTGGCGCTCGACAGGCTGAATTTCGGCAAGTAAATCGTGGATATCTGGAGCAGAACTCATGACCGGTGAGCAGATGGTGGCGCTGACCAAGCGCCACACGTTGTACGAGTGGTCGGCGCAGGCTCACGTGGACCCGATTCCCGTGGCGGGCGCGAAGGGCGTTCATTTCTGGACGCCTGAAGGCAAGCGCTACATCGACTTCAACAGCCAGCTGATGTGCGTCAACACCGGGCACGGCGACCCGCGCATCATCAAGGCCATCCAGGACCAGGCGGCGACGCTGGCGTACGCCAACCCGTTCATGGCCACCGAGGCGCGCGCGAGGCTGGGCGAGAAGCTCGCGGCCATTACGCCGGGCGACATCGACGTCTTCTTCTTCACCAACGGCGGCGCCGAGGCAAACGAGAACGCGATACGCATCGCGCGCCTCGTGACCGGGCGCCACAAGATCCTGGCCCGCTACCGGTCCTATCACGGCGGCACGGCCGGCAGCCTCACCATGACAGGCGACCCACGCCGCTGGGCGATGGAGCCGGGCATGCCCGGCATCATCCACGTGCCGCACCCCTACCACGGGATTCAGCGCGGCACCGACAGCGCCGCCGACGCCCTGGCCCAGCTCGAGGAGATCATCATGCTCGAGGGCCCGCACACCATCGCGGGCTTCATCATGGAGACGGTGACCGGCACCAACGGCATCCTCGTGCCGCCGGACGGCTACCTGGAAGGCGTGCGCGCGCTCTGCGACAGGCATGGCATCCTGCTCATCTGCGACGAGGTGATGTCGGGCTTCGGCCGGACCGGCGCGTGGTTCGCCGTGGATCACTGGAAGGTCGTCCCCGACATCCTGACGATGGCGAAGGGGCTGACGAGCGCGTACGTGCCGCTCGGAGCCGTGGGCATCCGGCGGTCCATCGCGGATCACTTCCAGCAGAAGGTCTTCTACGGCGGCCTCACCTACAACAGCCATCCGCTCGGCTGCGCCACGGCGCTGGCCACCATCAAGGTGTACGAGGAGGACAACCTCATCGCGCGCGCGCGCGACATGGGGAAGGTCATGCGGGCCCTCATGGACGAGCTCGCGCACAAGCACCCGTGCGTGGGCGAGGCGCGGAGCATCGGCCTCTTCGGCATCGTCGAGCTCGTGCGGAACCGCGAGACGCGCGAGCCGCTGGCGCCGTTCAACGGCACATCGCCCGAGATGCAGGCCCTCGGGAAGTTCTTCCGCGAGAAGGGGCTCTACACCTTCGTGCGGTGGAACACGTTCTTCACGAACCCGCCGCTGTGCATCACCGAGGCCGAGCTGCGCGAGGCGTTCGCCATCATCGACGAGGGCCTGGCCCTGACCGACGCCGCGATCGCGTGAGCATGTCCGTTCGGGATGTCCTCATCGTGGGGGCCGGGCCGGCTGGCCTGGCCACCGCCATTGCCGCCCGGCACCATGGCCTGGACTACCTGGTGATCGAGAAGGGAACGGTGGCCGAGGCCATCTACCGCTTCCCGACGCACATGGTGTTCTTCACCACGCCCGAGCTGCTGGAGATCGGGAACCTGCCCCTGACCACGCCGTACGAGAAGCCCACGCGCCTCGAGGCTCTCCGCTACTACCGCAAGGTCGTGGACACCTACCAGCTGCAGGTGGCAATGCACGAGGAGGTGACGGCGGTGACGGCGACCGGCGACGGCGACCGCCGGGTGTTCGAGGTGGAGTCGCGTTCGGCGCGGGGCCACGTCCGCGTGCGCGAGGCCCGCGCCGTCGTGCTGGCGATGGGTTACTACGGCCGGCCGAACATGCTGAACGTGCCGGGCGAGGACCTGCCGCACGTGTCGCACTACTACCAGGAAGCGCATCCGTTCTACCGGCAGCGTGTCGTGATCGTCGGCGGGAAGAACTCCGCGTGCGAAGCCGCGCTCGAGCTGCATCGTGCCGGCGCGCACGTCACGCTCGTCCACCGCGGCGAGGCGCTGGGCGAGTCGGTGAAGTACTGGGTGAAGCCCGACATCGAGAACCGGATCAAGGAAGGCTCGATTGCCGCGCGCTTCGCGACCGAGGTGGTGGAGATTCGGCCGACACACGTCGTGGTGCGCCGCACGGGCCAGCTGGAGACCGACACGGTGCCGGCCGATGGCGTGCTGCTGCTGACCGGCTACCAGGCCGATCACGACTTCCTGCGGCGCGCCGGCGTCGAGATCGATGCGGAGACGATGATCCCGCGCCACCATGCCGAGACGTTCGAAACGAACGTCCCGGGCCTGTTCATCACGGGGGGGCAGCTGGCCGGCCGGCGCACCGGGACCATCTTCATCGAGAACGGCCGGTTCCACGGCGAGCGGGTCGCACAGGTGCTCGCGGCGCGCCTCAGGACGGCAGGCCGCTGACCCTCCGCGGCCGGCTGTCCATTGGCGATTGCCGATTGGTGATTGAGCGATTCATTGGGCGATTGAGCGATTGGGGCATTGGGCATTCGGGGATTGAGGCATTGGCGCATCGCCGATTGACCGATTCGTGGCGGCGCGGCGCCCGGGCACATTCGACGAGGCGATCAATGCCCCAATTCCCACTCACGCAATCACCGAATTCGAATGCCCGATGCCCCAATCGCCCAATCGCCCAATGAATCGCCGGATCGGCAATCGGCAATCATCAATGGACAGCCGGCCCCCAGGCCCTACACCGCGAGCAGCCAGCCGTGCCGGTCTGCCACCGCACCCGTGCGGATGGCGTCCAGCTCGGCGCCGACGCGGCCCAGCGGCGACTCCGGGGTCACGGCCGGCACTGTAATTTCGCGGTCCTTGTGGCGAAGGCGACCGAGCGGCGCGATGGTCGCCGCCGTGCCCACGCCTGCGGCGCCCTGCAGCCGGCCGGCGGCGTGCGCCTCGAACACCTCGTCGATGGCGATGCGGCGCTCGGCGACGGGTATGCCCATTTCGCGCAGCAGCGTCAACACGGAGTCACGGGTGATGCCCGGCAGGATGGTGCCCCCGAGGGGTGGCGTCACCACGGTGCCGTCGATCACGAACACCACGTTCATCAGCCCCGCCTCTTCCACGTAGCGGCGCTCGATGCCGTCAAGCCAGAGGACGTTGTGGAAGCCCTTCTTCTGCGCTTCGAGCGCGGCCAGCATGCCGCCCGCATAGTTTCCGCCGCACTTCGCCGCGCCGGTGCCGCCCGGGAAGGCTCGAACGTAGGTGTCCTCGGCGATGAGGTCCACGGCGCCCGAGAAGTACGGTCCGCTCGGGCAGGTTTCGATGACGAAGCGGTAGGTGTCCGAGGGCCGCACGCCGAGCGGCTCCCCCGTGGCGAACATCACCGGGCGGATGTAGAGCGCGCTCCCGGGCTTCGCCGGGATCCACTGCCGATCCACGCGCACCAGCGCGGCTGTGCCCTCGATGAAGATGGAGGCCGGGATCTCGGGCATCGCCATCCGCTGGCACGAGCGGTTCATCCGGGCGTGGTTGGCATCCGGGCGGAAGAGCACGGCTCGGCCCTCGGAGCGAGGGAAAGCCTTGAAGCCCTCGAAGATCCCCTGGCCGTAGTGCGCCACGCTCGGGGCTGGCGGCAGGTGCATCGGGCCGTAGGGCACGATCGCCGGGTCGCCCCAGGCCCCGTCCTTGTACTCCGCCACGAGCACGTGGTCGCTGAACACGGCGCCAAAGGCCGCCGAGTCGCGCAGCTGCTCCGAGAAGCGCGGGGTCGTCGTGCGGGTGACGGGAATGGACGCAGCGGTGGTGGACACGGGAACCTCCGGGAAGACAGGCAGCTCTCAGGTTACGGCTAAGTATAGCTTCGGGGCCTCGCGGCTTTGCCGCTCGGCCGGCCCGTGGCAGGGCCTGCGGTGGGCCTCCGGCGGGGCAGGCCTTCGGTCCTCAGGCCGCCCTTCGCTCGGTGGGGGACGAACGCGCTTTCATACGCACGCCGAGCGTGCGCCTACGGGCCGAAGGCGCGCCACCGCCGCGAAGCGGCGCCTACGAGGGCCTCAGTCTGCCCTCGCCCACCAGGACGCTTGCGCCACCCACGCGCACGCGCGTGATGGCGTCGGGGGCGGTTGCATCGATGCGGATGTGCACGCGGCTCGGGCGGTTCATCTTGACGCCCTGCGCGCTGACGATGGCGCCTGACCGCGCCACCGGCACGAGGCCGTGGCGGACGAGGTAACAGCCCAGCGGCCCGCTGGCCGAGCCCGTGGCCGGATCCTCGGCCGTGGCGCCGAGCATGCGGCTGTAGACCGTCGCGCCGTCCCTGCCCGCTTCGGGCGAAAAGATGAACACGCCCCGCCTCGTGAGGCCGGCTTTCTCGAACGCGGCGCCCATGGCGCGCGTGTCGAGCACCGCCTGGTCCACTGCAGCGCGCGTGGCCAGCGGGACGAAGAAGAAGGCCGACCCGCAGTTCACTTCCTGGATGGGCAGGCCTGGCAGGAGCGCCGCAGGCGGAAGGCCGAGCGCGGCCACGACCGCCTCCGGCTGCGGCATGGCCGGGCCGAACGCCGGGCGCTGCTGGGTCATCCACGCGAAGGCCAGGCGGTCCTCCTGCCATTCCAGCTCGACGAGTGTCGGGCCGATGTTCAGCCCAAAGGTGAACTCCCGTTTCCCCGGGGAGATGGCGCCATCGTCTGCCAGGGCGAACGTCGAGCCAATCACGGGGTGGCCGGCAAACGGCATCTCGCCGCCGCGACCGAAGATCCGCAAACGGATGTCGGTGCCCGGCCGCTCGGGCGGGAACACGAAGGTCGCCTCCGAGAAGTTCGTCTCCCGTGTCATTGCCGCCATCTGGCCGGTCGTGAGCCCCGCAGTGTCGACGAAGACCGCCAGCTGGTTGCCCGTCAGCGGCTGGTCCGTGAAGACGTCGTACTGCAGAAAGCGGCGACCGCCGGGCACCGCGGCGCGTCTGACGGATTGAGCCGCCGCGCGGGCGGCCAGGCGTGGCGTGACGAGCGCACCGGCCAGCCCGAGCAGGGCACGGCGAGACATCGGGGGGACTGACATGCGGGATAGCCTATCGTGGAATGCCTGGGCGGCCGTCGATCGGCCGGGCTGGCGCTGCTGAGAAGCCCGGCGCCGCGGCCCCGAGACCCATGTAGAATCGCCGGAGATTTCCGTGTTCGAGGCCCTCTTTCGTTTCTTCTTCGAGCACTCCCCGGCGATGTTCGCGCAAGGGGAGATCCGGTGGGCGGCGTGGACCGGCTCGTTCGTCGCCGTGGCCGTGACCGCCGTGGCGATTGCGGCGGCCGTGGTCAGCTACCGCACCCGCTCGCGCCTGCCGCTGCGAGACCGCCTGGTCCTCACCGCCGTGCGCGTGGCGCTGCTCCTGCTGGTGCTGGCCTGCCTGTTCCGGCCCGTCCTCGTGGTGCGCGCGGCCGTTCCGCAGCAGAACGTCGTCGGTGTGCTCCTGGACGACTCGCGCTCGATGCAGATTGCCGACATGGACGGCCAGCCGCGCGCCTCCTACGTGCAGTCGGATTTCGGCGCGCTGGACGCCGGCGCGCTCAAGGCGCTGGCGGACCGCTTCACCGTGCGCGTGTTCCGCTTCTCGTCGACCGCCACCCGCGCGGCCAAAGGAGGCGACCTGGCCTTCGACGGCACCGAGACGCGCCTGGGCGCGGCGCTCACCGCGGCCCGACAGGAGCTGGCGGGGCTGCCGCTGGCGGGGCTGGTCATGGTGAGCGACGGGGCCGACACCGCCGACACCGCCCTCGGCGAGGCGCTGCTCGGGCTGAAGGCCGAGGCCGTCCCCGTCTTCACGGTCGGCGTGGGGCGCGAGACACTGGATCGCGACATCCAGATCGGCCGCGTCTCCACGCCCCGCACGGCGCTCAAGGGGACCACGCTGCTGGTGGACGTCGTGATCGCTCAGAAGGGCTATGACGGCCAGGCGGTCACCCTCGACGTGGAAGATGAGGGCCGCATTGTCAGCACGCAGCAGGTGACGCTGCCATCGGCTGGCGCGCCCGCCACCGTCCCGGTGCGGATCACGGTGGAGGACGAAGGCCCGCGCGTGCTTCGGTTCCGCGTGCCTACGATGCCGGGCGAGCTGGTGACGGAGAACAACCATCGCGAAGCGCTCATCGACGTGCGGGATCGCCGCGAGAAGATTCTCTACTTCGAGGGCGAGCCCCGCTTCGAGCTGAAGTTCATCCGCCGCGCGGTCACCGAGGACGAGAACGTGGAGGTGGTGGCGCTGCAGCGGACCGCGGACAACAAGTACTTGCGGCTGGGCGTAGACACGCCGGACGAGCTCGTGTCGGGCTTCCCCAAGACGCGGGAGGAACTGTTCGCCTATCGCGGCCTCGTGCTCGGCAGCATCGAGGCGGGATCGTTCACGGGCGACCAGCTCCGGATGATCGGGGAATTCGTGGACCGCCGCGGCGGGGGCCTGCTGGCGCTGGGCGGTCCACGGGCGTTCAGCGAGGGCGGCTATGCCGGCACCGCGGTGGCCGACGCCCTGCCCGTGGTCCTGGACGCGAGCCTGCGCCAGAAGGAGGGCGAGGTGATGCGCCTGCAGGTGCGGCCCACGCGCGCCGGGGCGGCGAGCGCGGTGACGCAGGTGGCGGGCACCGAGGCCGCATCGGTCGAGCGCTGGAACACCCTGCCCCAGGTGACCGCGGTCAACCGGTTGGACCGTGTGAAGCCGGGCGCCACGGTGCTGCTGTCGGCCCAGGACGGCTCGCGCCGCGACTACCCGGTGCTGGTGTTCCAGCGCTATGGCCGCGGCAAGGCCTTCGCGTTCACGCCGCAGGACTCGTGGGTCTGGCAGATGCACGCCACCATTCCCGTCGAGGATCTGACGCACGAGAACTACTGGCGGCAGCTCCTCCGCTGGGTGGTGGACGAGGTGCCCGACCAGGTGGAGATCCGCACGGCGTCCGATCGCGTGGAGCCGGGCTCGACGGTCGGCTTCACGGCGTCTGTGGCCGACAAGGCCTTCGTCGAGCTGAACGATGCCTCGGTGACCGCGACCGTCACCGCGCCGGACGGCGGCCTGACCGACGTGCCGATGGCGTGGAGCGGCGAGGAGGCGGGCCAGTACGAGGGCCACTTCCCGGCCGCGGCGCCCGGGTGGTACGAGGTCCGCGTGCGGGCCTCGCGCGCGGGCACCGAGGTGGGATCGGCGGTGTCCCACGTGCGGGCGGCGCCGGGCGAGCAGGAGTACTTCGACGCCACGCTGCGGACGGGCACGCTCCAGCGCGTGGCGGAGGAAACCGGCGGGCGCTACTATCAGGCCGGCAACACGGCGACGCTCGCGGACGATCTGCGCTACACGGGCCGTGGCGTCACCACCGTCGAAGAGCACGACCTCTGGAACATGCCCATCGTCCTGCTGCTGATCGTAGGCCTGCTCTGCGCGGAATGGGGGTACCGGCGTGTCGTCGGCCTTCCGTAGGATCGTGATGGGGACGGTGCTGGCCGGTCTCGCGGGCGGCGTGGCCTTCGCGCAGGACGGGTTCTTCCGGGGGCGAGGGCGGTTCAACCCCGTGCCGGCCGAGGCACGCGTCGAGTACGACGGGCGCTTCTCGTTCGTGCGGCTGCGGTACCAGGGAGGCTTCCGACGCGACCCGGGCTGGGCGCACGATTATCCTCGTGCGGACTGGCACTTCCAGCGCATCCTGGAGGAGATCACCTTCACGCGGACCCTGAGGGACGAGAGCAACATCCTGGCGCTGGACGATCCGGACCTGGGGCTTCACCCCGTCGTGTACATGTCGGAGCCCGGCTTCTGGACGCTGAACGAGGCGGAGACCGCGGGACTGCGGGGCTACCTGCAGAAGGGCGGCTTCATCATCTTCGACGACTTCCGCGGCGCGAGGGACTGGTCGAACCTGCAGGGACGCATGGCGGAGGTGCTCCCGGAGGCGCGCTGGGTGACGCTCGATGCGAGCCATCCCGTGTTCCATTCGTTCTTCGACATCAACACGCTCGTGTCCGATGGGTACTACGGCGAGGCGCAGTTCCTGGGCATCTTCGAGGACAACGATCCGAACAAGCGCCTGCTGGCCATCGCCAACTACAACCACGACCTGGGCGAGCTGTGGGAGTTCTCGGACACGGGCTGGGTGCCGGTGGACCTGTCGAACGAGGCGTACAAGTACGGCGTGAACTACGTCATCTATGCGATGACACACTAGGGTGCCGGGAACCCAGGCCCCCAAGACCTCAAGACCTCAAGACCTCAGAGAGCGAGGGACACGTGGAGACGATGACCGATCTGAACACCCCCGACGATGTGGCGCTGGCCGAACGGATGAAGACGGGCCGCGACCAGGTGATCGGGGAACTGAAGAAGCTCATCATCGGCCAGGACGAGGTCGTGAACCAGGTGCTGCTCACGCTCTTCGTCGGCGGCAACAGCCTCATCGTCGGCGTGCCCGGGCTGGCGAAGACGCTGCTCATCCACACGATGGCGCGCGTGCTGGACCTGAAGTTCAACCGCATCCAGTTCACGCCGGACCTGATGCCCTCGGACATCACCGGCACCGACATCATCCAGGAGGATCCGGCGACGGGACGGCGCTCGATGGTGTTCGCGCCGGGGCCGATCTTCGCCAACATCGTGCTGGCCGACGAGATCAACCGGACCCCGCCGAAGACGCAGTCCGCGCTGCTGGAGGCGATGCAGGAGCACCGCGTCACCATCCAGGGGCGCACCTACAAGCTCGAGGAACCCTTCTACGTGTTCGCCACGCAGAACCCCATCGAGCTCGAGGGCACGTATCCGCTGCCCGAGGCCCAGCTGGATCGGTTCATGTTCCACATCGTCATCGAGCACCCCCCCGAAGAGGAGGAGCTGGAGGTCATCCGGACCACCACCGCGATCCTCGAGCCGCAGTTCGAGCGGCCGGTGAGCGGTGCGGACCTGGTCGCGTTCCAGCGGCTGGTGCGGCGCGTGCCGGTGGCCGACCCGGTGCTGCGCTACGCGCTGGCCCTCGTGCGCGCCAGCCGCCCGAAATCGCCGTCGTGCCCGGACAGCGTGAAGAAGTGGGTGGCGTTCGGCGGCAGCGTGCGCGCGGCGCAGTACCTGGTGCTGGCGGGGAAGGCGCGCGCGCTGACCAGCGGGCGCTACCACGTGAGCTTCGAGGACATCCGCGCGCTGGCGCACCCGGTGCTCCGGCACCGCGTACTCACCAACTTCCACGCGCAGTCGGAGGGCGTGACGAGCGACATGCTCGTCGATCGGCTGCTCGAGGGCGTTCCCGTGCCGCGATCCGGCATGTGACCAGAGAAGCATGGGCATGCCGACTCCCGACTCCCGACACCCGACTCCCGCGGACGCGTCATGAGCGATCACGCGATCACGCCCGGCGCCCGGTTCGTGGATCCCGCGGTCCTCGCGCGCGTGGGGAACCTGGAGTTCGTCGCGCGGACGGTGGTGGACGGCGTGATCAACGGCCTGCACCGCTCACCGTTCTTCGGCGCGTCGGTCGACTTCGCCGAGCATCGCGGCTACGTGCCGGGTGACGACATCCGCCGCGTGGACTGGAAGGTGTTCGCGCGGACGGATCGCTACTTCCTCAAGGAGTTCGAGGCCGACTCGAACGCCAACTTCTCGGTGCTGCTCGACGTGTCGCGGTCGATGGCGTTCGGCGCGCGGTTGAGCAAGCTGGACTACGCGAAGACGCTGGCGGCGTGCCTCACCTACCTGGTGCACCAGCAGCGCGACCGCGTCGGACTGGTGACCTTCGACAGCGAGGTCGTGGAGTTCGTGCCGCCCTCCGCCAAGCACCTGGACGTGGTGCTGCACACCATCGATCGCGCGAAGGCCGAGCGGCCCGGCCAGATCGGCCCGCCGCTCAAGAAGCTGGCCGAGCACTTCGGGCGACGCGGCATCGTCGTCGTGATCTCGGACTTCTACGCGGAGCCCAACGAGATCTTCGAGGGCATCGGGCCGATCCGCTTCCGCGGCAACGACGTGATCCTGTTCCACGTGCTGGACCCGATGGAAATCGAGTTCTCGTTCCCGGAACCTGCGAGCTTCGAGGACCTGGAGAGCGGCGACCAGATGCCGATCGTGCCCGACGCGCTGGCGGAGCAGTACCGCGCGCTCATCAAGGCGCACATCGCGGAGCTCTCCGCGCGCGCCACGGCGCAGCGGGTGGACTACATGCTGCTCAATACCTCCATGCCGCTGGACCACGCCCTGTTCCAGTACCTGTCGATTCGTGACCGGCTGACGCGCACGCGATGACCTTCCTGGCCCCGCTCTTCCTGCTCGGGCTCGCCGCGATTGCGGTGCCGGTGCTGATTCACCTGACGCAGCGCGAGCGCCGGACCGTCGTCGAGTTCCCGTCGCTGATGTTCCTGCGGAAGATCCCCTACGAGTCGGTGAAGCGGCGGCGCATCCGCGACTGGCTGCTCCTGGCGCTCCGGGCCGCGGCCCTGGCGCTCATCGTCGCGGCCTTCGCGCGGCCGTTCGTGCGCGGGTCGGAGCTGTCGGCCGCGGCCGGCGGCGCTCGCGAGGTGGTGGTGCTGCTGGACCGGTCCTACAGCATGGGCGCGGGCGACACGTGGGCGCGGGCGCAGCAGGCCACGCGCCAGGCCCTGCAGGGGGTGAGCGCGCTGGACCGCGTGTCGCTCGTGTTGTTCTCCTCGACGGCGGAGCTGGTGCTGCGCTCGAGCGCGGACGTCTCGCGCGTGCTGGCGGAGGTCGAGGCGGCCCGTCCGTCCGCTGGCGCGACCCGCTACGCGCCCGCGCTGAAGCTGGCCTCCAGCCTGCTGGCCGAGTCGCAGCTGCCGCGGAAGGAGGCCATCCTCGTCTCGGACTTCCAGCGCGCCGGCTGGCAGCCGGACGAGGCGTTCCGCCTGCCCTCGGGCAGCACGTTCACCCCGATCGCCGTGGAGCCGCCGCCGGCGCCGAACCTGTCGGTGACGCCGCTGTCGCTGCAGCGTGTGAACGACCCGGGCCCCGAGCGCGTCGCGGTCACGGCCGGCGTCGTGAACCGCGGCACGGAGCCCGCCAGTCGCGTCTCGCTCGCCCTCGAGGTGGACGGCCGCGTGGTGCAGTCGGCCACGGTGGACGTGGCCGCGCAGAGCTCCGCGTCCACCACGTTCGCACCCATCGCCGTCACCGCGGCGTCGCTGCGCGTCGTCACGCGGCTCGGTGACGATGCCCTGGCGGTCGACAACGCGTTCCACACCCTCGTGCGCCCGCCCGAGGTGTTGCCGGTGATGATCGTCGGTGCGGGTGGCCGGGACGACAGCGACCTCTACCTGCTGCGCGCGCTGGCAATTGGCGACCGCCCGCGCTTCCAGGCCACGACGCACCAGGTGGACGCGCTCACGCCCGAGGCGCTGGCGCGCACGCGCGTCGTGGTGCTGCAGGACCTCCCGATCGCCGACGCGCTGGCGGCCCGCCTGAAGACGTTCGTCGAGGGCGGGGGAGGCCTCGTGCTCGCGCTCGGCCCCCGCGCCTCGTGGCCCTCGGGCGCGTCGTGGCTGCCCGCAGTCATGACCGGGACCGAGGACCGGACGCGCGGCGCCGCCGCGAAGCTGGGCGGCTTCGACTACGGCCACGCGGTGTTCGAGCCGTTCCGCGCCCCGCGCAGCGGCGACTTCTCGTCCACGCGGGTGTATGGCTACCGCGTGCTCACGACCGCACCCGGCGGCGTGACGCTCGCGCGCTTCGATGGCGGCACGCCGGCGCTGGTCGAGGCCGTCGTCGGCAAGGGACGGGTGCTGGCGTGGGCCACGTCGCTCGACCTGTCGTGGAACGACATGGCCCTGAAGCCGGTGTACCTGCCATTCGTGCACCAGCTGGTCCGTCAGGCCTCGGGCTATCGCGAGCAGCCCGGCTGGCTGACCGTGGGACAAGCCGTGGATGTCAGCGCCGGCGGGAGCGGCGGCGTCGTCCTCACGCCGACCGGGCAGCGGCGTGCCCCGGCCGAAGGCTCGTCGGTCATCGAGCTGGCCGAGCCCGGGTTCTACGAGGTGCGCGACGCGCGCGAAGGGCAGGCGCTGCAGGTCGTGGCCAGCAACGTGGACCTGGCCGAGTCGGACCCCGCCCGCGTGGAACCGGCCGAGGTCACGGTCGCCGTGACGGGCCGGCCCGGCGGCGGGGGCGATCCCGGAGCTGCCCCCACGGTCATCCCCGACGAGGTCCAGGAACAGGCACAACGCATCTGGTGGTATCTGCTGTTCGCGGGTATCCTGCTCTTGATTGCCGAATCGTGGCTGGCGAGGCGGCTGTCGCCCGTCAGGCACTAGGGAGGGCCCGTCATGAACGATTACGCGCGCGCCGAGCTCGTCGAAGTCATTCGACAGGTGCGCAAGCGGTGGCGGACCAAGCTGGCCATTCGCGGCGCGGTGGGCTTCCTGGTGGCGGGCCTGCTGGCCATGTTCGCGATTGCCGCGGCCCTCGACTACTTCCGCTTCTCTCCCGCCTCCATCTTCTGGTTCCGCATCGTGGCCGGCCTCGTGCTGGCCGGCGCGGCGGCGTGGTTCTTCGCGCGGCCGCTCCTGCGGAAGGTCAGCGACGAACAAGTGGCGCTCTACCTCGAAGAGCACGAGCCGTCGCTGGAATTCGCGATTGTCACCGCGACGGCGGAGCCCGGCGACAAGGCCGCGTCGCCCGTGCTCGTGCAGCGCATGATCGAGACCGCCATCGAGCGGCTGCACGCGGTGGAGGACGGCGCGCGCATCGAGCGCGAGCCGCTGCGCCGGTTCAGCCTCGCGGTCGGCATCGTCTCGGTGGTGGCATTGGCCATCTTCACCATCGGTCCGGCCGTCCTGCGCCAGACGCTCTCGGCCCTGTTCGTGCTGTCCCGCAGTGTCGAGGCGGCGGCCCCGTATCGCATCGAGGTGACGCCGGGGAATGCGACGGTGCCGAAGGGCGCGGACCAGACGATTGCCGCCACGCTGACCGGCTTCGACGCGGCCGAGGCGGCGGTGGTGTTCAAGAAGGGCAGCGACGCCTCCTACGAGCGCGTCGCGATGTTGAAGGGTGAGGACGGCACGTACGAAGGGCTGCTGTTCGACCTCGGTGACCACCTCGAGTACTTCGTGGAGGCCGCGGGCGTGCGGTCGCCCGTCTTCACGCTGAAGGTCGTCGAGCTGCCCTACGTGAAGAAGCTCGACCTGGACTACCGGTTCCCGGCCTACACCGGCCTCGAGCCGCGCAAGGTGGAGGACGGCGGCGATATCGCGGTGCTCACCGGCACCGACGTCAGCGTCACCATCACCCCGACGATGCCGACGAAGGGCGGGCGGCTCGTCATCGGCGAGGATGCGAGCGTGGCGCTCACCGCCGCGCCCGCTGGCACGCTCACCGCGCGCTTCACGGCGACGAAGGACGGGTTCTACCGCGTCGAGCTCGAAGGGCCGGACGGGGCGCTCGTCACCGCCTCGCCGCAGTACACCATCGACATCCTGAGCGACCAGACCCCGACGGTCACGTTGTCCAGGCCCGGGCGCGACACCGACGCCACACCCGTCCAGGAGTTCGCCATCGAGGCGCGCGCCGACGATGACTACGCGGTGAAGAACCTCGAGCTCGTCTACTCCGTGAACGGCGGGCCGGAGAAGACGGTCCGCCTGTTCGAGGGACGCCAGCCGCTGCAGGAGGTCACGGCGGGCCACACGCTCTACCTCGAGGAGCTGGGCGTGAAGCCGGGCGACGCCGTGTCGTACTACGCGCGCGCCACCGACAACAACGCCGTCGGCGGGCCCCAGC
>JADZCN010000102.1 GCA_020851565.1 Acidobacteriota bacterium
AGATCGTCCGCCAGCACCGGCGCAAGGTCTTCAACATCGCCTACAAGTTCACCGGCAAGCACGACGAGGCCGAGGACCTGACGCAGGACATCTTCCTGAAGATCTTCAAGTCGCTGCACACCTTCGATCGGCGCGCGAACTTCCAGACGTGGCTGGTGAGCGTGTCGCGCAACCTGTGCATCGACCACTACCGCAGCGTCCGCAAGGAGCGCGAGACCATCGATCGCGACGTGGACGCCGGCGAGCTGATGCCGGCGGCCACCACGCCGAGCGCCTATGCCGAGCTCGAGACCCGCGGCCGCGTGGAGTTGCTGCGGCGCGCGATGGCGGAGCTGCAGCCCACGCTGCGCACGGCGGTGATGCTCCGCGACATCCAGGAGCTCTCCTACCAGGAGATCGCCGACCGGCTGAACCTGCCCGAGGGGACCGTGAAGTCCCGCATCAATCGCGGCCGCACCGAACTGGCGCGCCAGATCCAGCGGCTGCGCGACGAACTCGAAGGGGTACGAGGATGAACCTCACGACCGACCGATCCCAAGACGTGGCCATTGTCCGCATCGGCGAGACCCGCATGATGTACCCGCTGCTGCAGGACTTCTCCGGCGCCGTGTCCAGCCTGCTGGCCGGCGGGGACCGCAAGGTCCTCATCGACCTCTCGAAGGTCACCTACGTGGACTCGGCCACGATCGGCTGCCTGATGGACCTCTACCGCCAGACCACGGCCGCCGGCGGCGTCCTGCGGCTGGCGGGCGTGCAGAAGCGGGTGGAGACCATGCTCACCATGACCGGCGCGCACAACTTCCTGAAGATGTACCCGGACGAAGCGAGCGCGGTGCAGAGCTTCGGGGCCTAGCCATGCGCAGCATCAAGACCACCACCGGCGCCGAGATTCCCCTCGACGGCGACCTGCTCGCCATCCTCGAGGCGCTCTTCCACGAGGTCACCGCGAAGGTGCTCGAGGGCGGCAGCTACGAGGACATGAACCGCGAGATCAACCACCTCGTGTCGCAGATGTCGGACGAGGAGCTGCGCTCCTACCTGGCCGAGAGCCTGTTCCTGAACCAGGTGAAGTACGAGAACGACCGGCTCGAGAGCTACATGCGAAAGCTGCAGAAGAAGTAGCCGATCGCGCCGATCGGGCCACATGTCAGAGAACTATCTCGCCAGCCGCTACACCTGCTCCTGGCCGCATTCCATCGCCGTGATGCTCTGCGACGGCCGCATCGTCTGCGGCTGCGCGGATCCGTATGCGAAGCGCGTGCTCGGCGACTTCCGCACCTCGTCGCTGGCCGACATCTGGCAGGGCCCCACGGCGCGGCAGCTTCGGGTCGACCTGAACGGCGGGGGATCCCCGTTCTGCGGCGACTGCCCGCTGAAGCTCCCGCTCGGGGCCGACGAACCGGTCCCCCAGCGCGACGTGAACGTGGGACCGCTTCCGAGCCGGCTGTACATCGAGTGCACGGCCGCCTGCAACATCTCGTGCTTCCAGTCGTGCTGCGCGCCAGAGACCGGCATCACCCGCACGCGGCAGGCCGGCATGCTCGACTGGGACGTGTTCACCCGCGCGGTGGACGAGGCCGGGCCCTCCCTCGTGCGCATCGACTTCTTCAACTACGGCGAGGCGTTCCTCCACAAGCGCGCCGTGGAGATGTGCGAGTACATCAAGGCAAAGTTCCCGCACATCTACCTGTACTCGAGCACCAACGGCCTGGCGCTCACCGAGGAGAAGGCGCGGCGCCTGGTCCACTCGGGCATCGACGAGGTGACGTTCTCCATCGACGGTGCGTCGCAGGACACCTACGTGAAGTACCGGCAGCGCGGCAATTTCGACAAGGCGATCGCGAACCTCCGCGCGATGGCCGACGAGAAGCGCAAGGCCGGGCGCGACGTGCCGCACCTGAACTGGCGCTACATCCTCTTCAACTGGAACGACTCGGACGAGGAGATGAACCGCGCGCGGCAGATTGCCGCGGAGGTGGGCGTGGATCGGCTCTGCTGGGAGATCACCGACCACCCAGAGGACTCGTACTCGCGACGCTTCGCCCCGGGCACGCCCGACTACGAGCGGATCCGCCACGAGGTGTGGGACATGAGCGGGCTGGGCAACGCCATCCCGGGCACCACGCCCCGGGCGCAGATTGATGTTCGCACGCTCGTTCCCGGCTTCCCCCTCCGCGCGAGGGCGGCGCAGCCCGTGAAGGTGAAGACGCGCGTGAAGAACCTCTCCGCACGGCCCTTCCGCGCGCAGGCGAGCTACGGCCGCCGGCTGGTGCGCCTGGGCGCGCAGCTCGTGGGCGCGGACGGCACGATGATCAACCGCGATCACGCGCGCGCGTGGCTGCCCGGCGATATCCCGCCCGGCGGCACCGCGGATGTGGAGATCGAGGTGCCCGCCCCCGAGACGCCCGGCCGCTACGCCCTGAAGTTCGACCTGGTGAGCGAGGGCATCGACTGGTTCGAGAAGTGCGGCTCACAAACGACGACCAGGACACTCGTCGTTCGCGAGCCGTAGGCCGCGCTCCGCGCGGTAGGCGCCACTTAGTGGCGCGGGCGCTCGCTTCGCGAGCGTAGGATCGCCGAGAGACTGATTGGGCGGTTGGCGAATCCCCACGGTTGCGCAGCAACCGCCTACGGACCGAAGGGCTGCCTACGGTTCCCGCGACGCCGTGTAGGCCGCGATGGCAATCATGTCGTCGAGGGTGAGCGTCTCGACCGCCGCCTCCATGAGCGCCGCCCACGGCCCGTTGCGCGAGCCGTGCTTCAGGTCCCACAACTGCCGCACCGTGTAGCTCGGTGATCGCCCTGCCAGTGGCGGCACGGGCCCGAGTCCCTTCAGGTCGACGCCGTGGCAAACGCCGCACGCCACGGTGCGTCCGTTGCCGCCGGTCCTCACCAGCGCCTCGCCCGCCTTGATGCTGCCGACGGGCACGTAGGCCACGAAGCCCGACGCGCCGTCCCTGAGCTCGGTGCGCGCGAGGTCCTCCGGCATCTCGATGATCCGCTGGCCCAGCGGCTCGGTGCCCGACGTGGGCACGTGCATCCAACCCGCGATGCGCGTCCGCGGGACCTCCCGCGCCTCGACGACCCGGATCCACCTGTGATATGGAATCGAGGCGAAATACTCCGCTGCAGTGCGGATCTCCTCGTCCGTCGCCGCCTTCGCGTCGGCAATCATCGCGATGGGCGGCCCCATCTTTGGCTCGCTGCTCTTGCGGGCGCCGCTCTTGAAGTCGGCCATCTGCTGGATGATGTACGCCGCCGGCAGGCCCGTGAGCGAGGCATTCTCCGGACGCCCCTGCCCATTGGTCAGGTGGCAGAAGCCGCAGGCCCGCATCTCGGGCTTGCGCCCGTGTGCCACGGAGGTCGGCATGGGCGGATGAGCGTCCGGGTGCCAGTCCGGCGGATTGAACGCATCGCGCGTCTCCGCCACGGTGACGGACCGGTCGCTGCCGGGTACGCGCCGCGGTGTCGGGTCCAGAGCGCCGGGCGCGGCCGGCGGTGTACCGGGCGCGGGTGGTGTGTTCACGGTGAACGCCCATGGCGGCGGCGCGAGGACGGACTGCGCCCACACGGGCGCGGCGCTGAGAATGAGGACGGCGAGGAGTAGGCGCATCGAAGTTCTCGGGTTCTCGGGTTCTCGGGTTCTCAGGTTCTCGGGTTCTCGGGTTCTCCCCGGCGCGATCGCCCGCTCCCGTCGCCCTTGCCCACTACTCCGCCACGATGGGCGCGACGCAGTCGCGCTCGGTGTCGGCGACGATCGGCATCCATCGCGAGAAGTCTGGCGCAGCGGCCAGCATCATCACCGGGGAGAGCGCCTCGGGCGTGAACGGCGAGCCGACCGGCGAGGTCACGCGCGCGGCCAGGGCCTGGCGGAAAGCCAGGAACTCGGGCATGTCGAAGATCACGAAATACAGCTGGCGCGTCGAGCCCGGCTGCGACTCGCGACGGTAACCCATGCAGCGCGGGCTCACGCGCGCGCGGTCGAGGCCGGTCTCGCGCGCGAGGGCCACCAGTTCGTCAACCGGCACCGGGGCGCCGGCAAGCTCGGTCGCCAGCACGAGGGCAATGCCGGGCATGTTCGGCGTGCTCAACGACTCACCAGCCCGTGAGAAGACCTGTCGGAATAGACGGAGCGGCAGCTCGGCCGGAGGCGCGAGCGCGAGCACCGCGCGATCCCCTTCGGCGCCGGGATCGGGTGTGAGCGTCCAGGAACCCAGGTGCTCCGCGCGCACCGTGTAGGGTTCGGCCCGCGTCACGTCGAGGGAGCGCATGAAGAGATAGGCCACGCCGGCCAGCAGGGCGAGGATGACGGCGACCTTGACAAGGGCGGGCGTGCGGCGGGATGCGGGCATGCGGAGCTATTGTACCGACGCCGCGCGCCCGTCCCGTCTTTCGTCCCTCCCGCAACAATAGCTCCCGTCGCAGTTCCCTCCCGTCGCCCATCCCTCCCGACGTGATCGCCTCCTCCCGACACAACCGTTTGGCCACCGCGCCCGTCCAACCGCCAGCCATGACCGCCCTCACAGCCGCCCTTCGGCAGTTCCGCCAGCACCCGACCTTCGCGCTGGTCACGGTCCTCGTGCTCGGGCTCGGGACCGGTGCCGCGACGACGGTGTTCAGCGTGGTCGACTCGGTGGTCCTCAGGCCGCTGCCTTATCGGACGCCGGATCGGCTGGTGGCCGTCTGGGACACCAACGTGGCGCAGGCCCTCAGCCACGATCCGATCTCACCCGTGAACTTCATGGACCAGCGGGCGCTCCCGGTCTTCGAGGACGCGGCCGCCTGGTGGCGCCCCGGAATCAACCTCACCGACCCCGGCAAGGATCCCGTGCGCGTGAACACCATCGAGGTGAGCGGGAACCTCTTCGATGTCCTGGGCGTGCGGCCGCAAGTCGGCGAAGGGTTCCCTGCCAATGGGCCGCTGTTCGCACGAGGCGAGTTCGTTGCCGTCATCAGCGATCGCCTCTGGCGCTCGCGCTACGACGCCGACCCTGCCATCGTCGGCCGGCCGCTGCTCTTCAACGGCGAAGCCTATACGGTCGTCGGTGTCATGCCGCCGAAGTTCCACTACCCGGACGACGTGGACGTGTGGCAGCGGCTGCGGTGGGACATGACCCAGCACAGCCGGCAGGCGCACTTCATGGAGGCGGTCGCGCGGCTGAAGGACGGCACCACCATCGAGCAGGCCCAGGGGGCCATCGACGCCTTGTGGACTCGCCTCGAAATCGAGTTCGGCAACTCGGCGAACAGCCCGGGGAAGGGCTGGGGGTCGAGGCTCGTTCCCCTCCTTGACGAGGAGCTTGGCTACTACCGCCCCGCCCTGATGGTGCTCTTCGGCGCCGTGGGGCTGTTGCTCCTGATCGGCGTCCTGAACGTGGCGTCGCTGCTGCTCACGCGCGCGCTGTCTCGCGAGCGCGAAATGGCGGTCCGGGTGGCCATTGGCGCGTCCCCGCGGCAGCTGGTCGAGCAGCTGATGGCCGAGAGCCTGGTGCTCTCCGCCGCCGGGGCCGCGCTGGGCGTGCTCGCGGCCACCGTCACCCTGCCTCTCATCGTCCGCGTGATGCCGGTGGAGATCCCGCGGCTGGACGAGGCTGGCGTGGACCCGCGAGCCCTCGGCCTGGGGCTGCTCGTCGTCGCGGTGACCACCGTGTTCTTCGGGCTCGTCCCGGCGCTCCTGCTCCTGAGAAACCAGATCGCCGTGAATTTGAAGTCGGGCGAGCGTGGCAGCTCAAAAGGCGCACGGCGACTCTATTCGGCTCTCGTCACCGCCGAGGTCGCGCTGGCCTGCGCACTGCTGGTGAGCTCGGCGCTGCTCGTGCGCACCGTGCGGCACATGATGGACACCCCGATTGGCGTGCAGGCCGACCACACGCTCATCACCACGGTACAGCTGACCCTGCCAGAGGCGCCGCAGGGCACGCCGGTCCGCGAGCGATGGCTGCCCGTCGCCGACACACACGCACGCATCCTCGAGGCAATTCGCCAGCGGCCGGGCGTGGAAGCCGCGGGCGCCAGCAACTTCCTCCCGCTCGAGATCGGCTGGCGCCAGCCGTTCGTGCTGGACGGCCAGCCCTGGCCGGCGCGAGAGGACGATGCTCCACAGGCCCAGATGCACAGCGTGAGCGAGGGGTACTTCGATGCGATGGGCGCCAGGCTCGTCTCCGGACGCTCGTTCACGGCATTCGACAGCGCGGACGCGGCTGGCGTGGTCGTGGTCAACGAGTCGTTCGCACGGCGCCATCTCGAAGGGCGCGGTGTCGGAGCCGTCATCCGCCTGGCCACCACGGGCGTCGGCCCCCTTGGGGTGAACCTCACGGCCAGGCAGCAGCATCACGAGGGCGGATTGCCCTTCGAGGTGATCGGCATCGTCAAGGACATCCGCAACGTCCCGCTGGGACAGGCGACCGAGCCGGCCTTCTTTACCTCGACGCGGCAGTTTCCGTTCTCGGAGGTGTTCATCGCCGTTCGCGCCAGAGACACCACCAGCGCGATGGCGGCCATTCGCGAAGGCCTCAAAACCGCAGCGCCTGAAGTGCCGATGGCGGCGGCGAAAACCTGGGGAGACCGCTTTGCGGCCCGAACCGCTGAGCCGAGGTTGCTGATGAGCCTGTTGCTGGTCTTCGGCGCGCTGGCGGCGCTGCTCGCCGCTCTTGGCGTCTACGGGCTGCTCTCGTGGGCCGTAGCGCTCCGCACCCGCGAACTGGCCATTCGCATGACGCTGGGCGCCCGTCCCGCCGGGGTGGGTGGCATGCTCGTCGGCCAGAGCGCCGTCCTGGTGGTGGCCGGCCTGGCGTTGGGCGTGACGATGGTGAGGCTCGCGGAGAGTGCGCTCTCACGGGTGCTCTACGGGGTGACGCCCGCGGACGCCGGGGCAACGCTCGCGGCAACGACCATCCTCGCGGCTGCGGCACTCGTGGCCTGCGTGCCACCCGCGCTGCGGGCGATGCGCGTGGACCCGGTTCAGTACCTGTCGAAGGCCGACTGAAGGGCCTTGCGCTCGCGGGTGCGCGTGAGCGCCAGCATCAGCAGCACGCGCGCCTTGTTCGGCGAGAGGTCCCGCGCGAGGATGGCCCCGGTGTTCCCCACCGGGTTGCCCACGATCCGCCCGCCCGGAACGTGCGAAGCCACGACGACCGGGGTCCCCGAGACGCCGGCGCGCTCGACGGCCGCGCGGGCGCCCGCGCTGAGACGACCACCGGCAAAGCCAGCGATGACGATACCGGCTGGCTTCAACGCGAGTACTCCGTCCATCATCGCGCCATCGAAGCCCGGGTAGTCGGTCAGCATGGCCACGTCGGGCAGGGCCTCGACGCCAGCGACGTCGAACTCGCTCTCCGCGGTGTGCGGGCGCAGCGGCGACCGATAGAACACCACGCCATCGGGATCCACGAAGCCGAGGAAGCCGAGTTCCGGCGACCGGAAGGTCTCCACGCGCCGGTTGTCGGTCTTCCAGACGTCACGCGCGGCGGCGATGTGCTCGTTGAGCGCCACGAGCACGCCCTTGCCGGCGGAGCCCTCGTGGACCGCCACGCGCACGGCGTTCAGCAGGTTGGCCGGACCGTCCGCGGAGATCTCGTTGGACGAGCGCATGGAGCCGGTCACCACCACAGGCCGCCGATCCCGGACGACCAGGTTCAGGAAGAACGCGGTGTCCTCGAGCGTGTCGGTGCCATGCGTGACCACGATGCCGCGCAGGCCGCGATCGTCACGAAACAGCGTGTTGATCCGCCTGGCCAGGATCAGCCAGTGCGCGGGGGTGATCTGGGACGATCCTACCCGCGTGACCTCTTCCACGTGGACCTCGGCATGGTCTGCCAGCTGCGGGATCGCGCTCACCAGGCTGTTGCCGTCCTGCATCGACGCGCCGACGCGGCTGGCGATGGTGCCACCGGTGGTGAGCACCACGACGCGAGGCCGGGCAGGTTCCTGGGCAAGGGTGAGCGCGGAGGCGAACGCCATCCCGGCCACTGCCGCCGCCCTCGTCGGCCGCCGCAACTTCATCGGGCTGGCGCGAGCGTGAGGGACCGAAGATCGGCAGGGAGATCCTTCCTCGTGTCTCGCAGGATCTCGGAGATGGCCGTGCGATCGTCGGGAGACAGGTGTGCGTACCTCGAATCGTGGTCCTTGCCCGACAGGATGTCGAACATCCGCCGGTACGCGGACTCCTTCACCGCCGGCGGCAGGCCATCGAAGGCCTCGCTGTAGACGAGATAGCTGAGCGGGTACTTCAACAGTCGCGTCGTCAGATCCAGTTGTGCAAGCGATCGGCCCCGGCGGTCCTTCGGCACCCGGGCCGCCAGGGCTTCCGCGAAGCCGGGGCGGGGCTCCACCTCGAAGGCCAGCGGGGCTTCGTTGACGAAGAGCAGATAGTCCACCAGCTCGCCCACGCGTGCGGCCAGCTCGGTGTCGGTGGCGAACGTCCGGCCACTGGCGGCCGCCACGCGTGCCTCCCAGTTGAGGCGCGTGAGCAGGTTGAGCGCGTGCATCTGGTGATCGAACGTCATCAGCGCAGCAAGATCGCTGTCCGACGCGAGGTACTTGTCCGTCGCCGCCGGCCGGTTCAGCCACTCGATGAGGACGTGGTTCGAGAAGATGGCCGGTCCCGATGTCGGGTGGGGTGTGACGGTCGTGTTGCCGAGGTGCCCGAGGGGCCCGTACGGAGGCATCGACGCGTGGCCGGTCACGAACCACCCGCCCCATCGCTGGGTGTGCGGCGTCTGGTGGTTCACCGTGTGGCTGCCAAGCGCCGGCATCGCGTTGCCGTCCGCGCCGACCATGTTGCTGCGGACGATGAACCCCGGCACCTCCATCGTGACGGCCGACACGTGGCACGTGAGGCAGTGCGCACGGCGCGTGAACGTGGGTACGCCTCCCATTCCCTGCTCCAGCGTGTAGAACACCACGCCCTGCTGCGGATCGTGCGCGGCCAGTTCCAGATCGGGTGCGCCGGGAATGTAGCCCACCACGACCGACTCGTTGAAGTAGAGGGCGCGGGGATTGCGTGGGCCCGTGTGCTCGCGCTGGAGGCCAGTCTTCGAGAAGACGAGGATCTGCGATTCGGCCGGGACGTTCAACGCGTTCAGCACCGGCAGCAGGTAGCCGGTCCGCGCGTCGCGTTCCAGCGTCTGCCGGCCGGCGGCCAGAGCCGCATTCACACGGGCGACCGCGTCGGTCGTGGGGCGGGTCTCGTACTGGATGGCAGGGTGCTCATCGAGCGTGCCCACAAGTGGCGAGAGGGGCTGGGCTCGCCCGGCCAGACCCGTGGCGCCGGCAATGGCCAGGGCCAGCGTGGCGGCAGAAGCGATCAGGAGCCGCCCGCGCCAGGTGCTCGTCATATATGCCGATCCTACTACCGGGAACCGCTGCCGGTCCCAGCCGATCCGTCCCGGAACGTCGCCAGCAGACCCTCCAGTTCGTCCCGGTGGATGGCGCGCGCGCGGGCCTCCTCGATGTCGAGCAACCCTGCGCGGACCAGCTGCGCGAGGGACTCCTCGAAGGTGAACGAACCATGCCGCCGTGAGATCGTGATCTCCTGGTGCAGGTGTTGCAGCGCGTTCTTCCGAATGTGCTGGCGGGCGCCGTAGCCCACCATGAGCAGCTCCGCGGCCGGAAGGCGGCCGCCCCTGGTTCTCGGCAGCAGGATCTGGGTCATCACGGCCGCCAGCGCCATCGACAGTTCCTGGCGAATCGTGGGCTGGCGCTCCGCCGGGAAGGCATCAGACACCCGCGACACGGTGGACGTCACGTCGCTCGTGTGCAGCGTCGACAGCACGAGATGCCCGGTCTCCCCCGCCGCGAGGGCGATGCGCATGGTCTCGGGATCCCGCATCTCGCCGATCACGATGACATCTGGCGACTGTCGGACGGCCGAGCGCAGTGCGGTGGGGAAATCCGGCGCGTCGATGCCAATCTCCACCTGCTCGACGACACTGCGTTCGTGGAGGTGCTCGAACTCGATGGGATCCTCGATGGTCACGATGTGCCGGGCGTCCCGCCGGTTGATGAGGTCTACCAGGGCTGCCACGGTCGTCGTCTTCCCGGAACCCGTCGGGCCACCCACCAGCACGAGGCCGTGCGGCAGGCGCGTCAGCGCCTCGGTGGCGGGCGGCAGGCCCAGCTCGTCGAGTCTCGGCGGGCGCAGGGGCAGCGCGCGAATGCTGGCGGCTGCGCGCCCTCGCTCCCGATGCAGGTTGATGCGGAAGCGCCCGCCCGGCCCGCTGCGGAGCGACGCATCGGCATGCCCATGCGTGCGGTAGGACGCGGCGGCATGCGGGGGCATCGCCGGGAGCACCTGCGCCTCGATCTCGTCCCCGTCGAGGACGGGCTCGTGGAGCCGACGAATCGCGCCGTGCACGCGGACGGATGGCGGCACGCCGGCCACGAGATACAGGTCGCTGCCGCCATGCTGACGGAGAACCCTCAGCCACTCCTCCAGCCGGGCAGGCGCGTGCGCTCGCTCGCGCGCCGAGGCGTTCAACTCGTCGACGAGCCGGTCGAGGTCATCGGGATCGCTCATCGGGGACGGCGATAGCTTACCCCGATGCACCGCGTCGACCCGCCATTGCGCGGCGCGGATGCGATACGCTGTCATTCATGGTCCGGTCCGCCGTCGTCCCGCTCGTGTTCTGCCTCTTTGCCGGGTGGTTCGCCACCGCTCGCGCCCAGGAGGACGTTCAGGGGCGCATGCAGGAATGGTCCAAAGCCCTCGGCGTGGAATGCAGCCACTGTCATATCGAGGAGCAGTGGAGCCTGGCGTACCTGCCCACCTTCGACCTCGCGTATCGGATGTCCCGCATGGTGAACGACCTCAATGCGGGCGCGCTCAAGAATTACGGCGGCATCACCTGCAACACGTGCCATCAGGGAAAGCTCATCCCTCCCAAGATCACGCAGGAGCAGTGGGAGCGGGACGCGAAGCGTTACGAGGCGGCGTTCAACGGCGACAGCTCGCTGGCACTCCAGATGGGTGTCTTCACGGCCTCGCTCGGCGTGGGCTGCTCGTTCTGTCACGACCCGAACAACTGGGGCTCGGACGACAACCCGATGAAGGCCGCAGGCCGCCGCATGCGCGGGATGGTCGGCGGCATCAACAAGCACTTCGCCGGCGTCAAGAACCCCGAGATCGGTTGCATGGCCTGCCACCAGGGAAAGCTGAAGCCGGGGCGCTAGATCAGATCGGGAGTCGGGCGTCGGGCGTCGGGAACCGGGAACCGGAAGCCAGCCCCGCCCTGAGCTCCGGCCCCGCTTTTGGCAATGCGCGGCCTCGATGCTAGAATAGTGATGACCATGCCTGTCCGCGAGCTACTCTCCGCCATCGCCAAGCGCGCGACAGGCTCGCTGTACGCCTCCCAGCGTCGCATCTTCCTCGCGCACGCCTCGGCCTCCCGCACGTAAGGGCAGGGCCGAGGGCTCTCCCGTTTCGTTTTCCATCTTTCTCCCTGGATTTCCAGGCGACCCTGGAGGGTCACGATGCTGCACGTCTATCGACATCTCGCCAACCGCGTCGGCACGAACGACGCCATTGCCCTCGCGCACGATCTGAGCCGCTGGCACGACCAGATGGTCCGCCATGAGCGATCCATCAAGGCCCTCGGCTTCACGGGCTGTGACGGCGAGGACGATTGCCCGCACGCGCAGGCGCGCGATCTCTGGCGCCAGGCCCAGGACGTGTTCGGCTCCGAGGCCGAGGCGCTCGCGTACCTGAGTGCGTCGGCCGCCGCACCCATTTCAGCCGAAGGGGTGTAGGTGATGGTCCAGCCCGATACCTTCGTCGTGCATCCCTATCACCCCGATCTGCTTCGGCGGCCCGAGCCGCCCATGGCGACGATGCTCAGGGACATCCCGCGGCAGGCGCTGGCGTGGAACCTCTTTCGCACCCTCGAGCAGGTGGCGCCACCGGTCTGGCTGCGCCTGCTCGTCGCCTCGCTCATGGGATTCCCGGAGGGCGGCGTCGGTGCACCGCAGACCGTCCGCGTTTCGTGCTGGGCCGCGCTGCCCCACCCGCCCACCGCGAGCCTGCGTCGCGGGCGACGGGGCACGGTGGACGTGGACGTCCTGATCGAGACGGAGGTGTGCGTCGTGGCGCTCGCGACGCCCTCGCTGGAGGAGCTGGCCTCGCCGCTGCTCATGGATACCCCGGCGGGCTCGCTTCTCGATCTGGCGGAGGCCACAGGATGGCACGCGGGGCGGCGGCGCGCGTACGTCGGCGTCGTGATCCCGCCCGAGGCCGATCCGGTCCGGTGGCGCAGCCGGGTGCTGCGCCGCGCATCTCTGGTCTCTCGCCTGGTCCGCGCCAACGCCGGCGGCGACACCAACGTCGCCGGTGTCGGCGTCACGTCGTGGCCGGCGCAGCTGGAGATGCTTCGGACGCTGGCCGAGACCGAGGCGCTCCCCGCGGGCGAGCGCCGGCTTGCGGCGGATACCGCGGCATGGATGGACCGCATGGTCGTCAGGCTGGCCCGACGTCGATGGGGACAGGACACGCGGCCCTCGCTCTCCCGTGACAGGCTTCTGGTGGCCGGGGGTCAGGCACGATAGAGTGTTGAGACATGCCGCTGCCCGGGCGTCGCTGTCGGCGCGCGTCGCCCAGCTGCGCAAGACCAACGGCGGCGTGAAGTCGGTGGGCACGCTGAAGGAAGAGCACCTGCCGAACGGCGAGCGCCTTTACATCGAATACGCCGAGGACTGCAGCCGGCACCCGCACGGCACGAACACGGTCCTGCGCGGCTTCGCGCGCAGGGGCGCCACCATGCTGTCCATCGATCTCTGGATCAGCGCCGGGGCCGCTGAGGTCACGTCGCTGGCGAAGGACATGTTCGCCCGCTTCCAGAAGCTCGACGTCGCCGCCACGATCGAGTAAGGGCGCCGCCCGGACGCAGACGCGGGACGGCTATGGCCCCGGCGCGAGACGGGCGACCAGGTCCTCGAGGCGGTCGTAGCCGGTCGCCGCGCCCCGGGCCATGCCGGACTGGATCACCCCATCGCGCACCGGCTCCGAGGGGCAGATCACCGTGACCGTCAGGCGCGTTCCGCGTCCCTCCTCAGCGAATGCGGCCGTGACCACCAGTTCGGTGTCGGGGAACTGATCGAACGTCTCGGTGTAGACGAGCCGTTCGGGCGCGGCGATCTCGCGGTAGACACCGTAAAACATGTGCTCGCCCTTCGGGTGGCGGTGGACGACGCGCCAGGTGCCGCCGGGCCGAAGGTCGATCTCGCAGGCGGGGACCGAGTAGCCCTCGCCGAGGCACCCCCACCACTGGCGGACGTGCTCGGGCCTCGTCATCGCCTCGAAGACCAGCCGCCGGGGCGCCTGGAAGAGCCGCGTCATCCGGATCTCGCGGGGGGACGGGGTCGAGACCTCGAAGGTCTCGCTGTTCGCGGACATGGCTGCTGTCATGTTCATCTCCTCAGGTGGCTGTCGCGACGGATTTCGCTTACTGGACGCCCTTCGAGTCCATCCAGAACACCTCCCAGTGGTGCCCGTCCACGTCGTAGAAGCTGCGCGTGAACATGAAGCCGTGATCCTGTGCGGGCATCGCCGGCGAGCCACCGGAAGACAGCGCCTTCTCCGCCATCTGGTCCACCTCCTCGCGGCTCGTGCAGGACAGCGCCAGCAGCGCCTCGGTGTGGGACGTCGTGTCGCAGATCTGCCGCGCCGTGAAGCCCTGGAAGAACGGCGTGCTCAGCAGCATCACGAAGGCCTCGTCGCCAAGGACCATGCAGGCCGCCTTGTCGTCGGTGAACTGGGGGTTGTAGGCGAAGCCCAGCGCCGAGAAGAAATCCTTGGTCTTCTGCAGGTCACGAACGGGCAGGTTGACGAACAGCTTGCGCGGGGTGGTCACGGGAGTCCCTCCTTCAAGGTGTGTCTGAAGGCATAGACCTCCGTGCGGCCAGAAAATCATCGGCCGCGCCGCGCCTCGCTGTGACCGGCGGCGGGACGAGCGAATCAGCCGAGGGTCAGCGGAAGGCCGAAGAGGGGGAACAGCGTCTCGACGTCGAGGAAGGATGTCCAGCCCGCGATGCGGCCTTCCCGGAGTTCGAGAACGGCCAGCGCCCATGCCCGGTGCGGGCCACCGGCTTCGCCCGGCCGGTACTGCGCAAAGGCGGCCGTGCCGTTGGCCTCGGTCGGCACCAGGCGCGAGCCCCGGCACCCACAGCCGCGGCCGAGCAGCCAGGCCCGCACGGCCTCCGGGCCCTGCAGCCACAAGCTGTAGGGAGGCATCGAGAACGCAGCGTCCTCCCGCAGCAGCGAGACCAGTTCGTCCACGTCGTAGCGGTGGAACGCATCGACGTACCGCCGGAGCAGGCGACGCTCGTCCTCCGCCAGCGAGCCCCCGGCCGGCGCCAACGCCTCCAGGCCGGCGTTCCGGCTCGCCAATGTCGTCCGCGCGCGCTGCAGCGCGCTGTTCACGGCGGCTACCGACATGTCGAGACCTCGGGCGACCTCCGCCGCCGACCATCCGAGCACGTCGGCCAGCAGCAGCGCCGCGCGCTGCCGCGGCGGCAGGTGCTGCAGGGCCGCGACGAAGGCCAGGCGGATGCTCTGCCGCAGCGCCGCGCGCTCGAACGGATCGGCCTCGGCGGGCAGGACCCTCGCATCGGGCACCGGCTCGAGCCAGTGCGTCCGCGGGCGGTCGACCAGCTCATCGTTCACAGTGCCGGGCGGCCCCTCTTCGATGGGGCGGAAGCGGCGAGCCTTGTCCGAGAGCGCGTCGAGGCAGACATTGGTGGCGATGCGATAGAGCCAGGTCTTGAGCGACGCGCGGCCCTCGAACCGATCCAGGCTCTGCCAGGCGCGCACGAAGGTGTCCTGCGCGGCGTCCTCGGCATCGGCGGCCGAGCCCAGCATCCGGTAGCAGTGGCCCGTGATCGCGGGGCGATGGGTCTCGAGCTCGGCAATGTCGACGGCCATCCATCCTGATTAGCAGAGCCGGTCGGAAGCGGTCAAATCGCGCGCGCCAGCGGGGCCTACGCCCGCACCCAGCGCAGCCGCGCGAGCGCCGATGCCCCCCGGCACCGCCCTTGCACCAACCTGCCCCAGGAGGCGAAAGATGACGGAAACCCGGTACGGCCTGCAGGTGAGGCTGCCGATCCCCTATGACGAGGCGGTGGAGAGAGCGACGGCCGCCCTCAAGCAGGAAGGTTTCGGGGTGCTGACCAGCATCGACGTGAAACAGACCCTGAAGGCCAAGCTGGATGCGGACTTCCGGAAGTACGTCATCCTCGGGGCCTGCAACCCGCCCCTGGCCCACAAGGCCCTCTCCGCGGATCTCGACGTGGGGTTGCTCCTCCCCTGCAACGTCACGGTCTACGAAGACGCGCCAGGCACATCGGTCGTCACGGCGGTGGCCCCGGTGGCGATGCTCTCGGCCGCCGGCGGTTCGGCGGCGCTGGACGAGGTGTCGAAGGAGGCCGAGACACGCCTGAAGCGCGTGATGGCGTCCCTCGAATCGTAGGCGAGGCAGCGGGCGTGGACGGGAGGCCGTTGTCGGGCTTCGACCCACCTGCTAGAGTGTCGCCATGCATGGGACCCTTCAGACCCGCGTTGTGCGCGTCGGCCTCTGTTCGCTCGTCGTCGGCGCCCTCTCGCTGCCGTTGGCCGGCCAGGGCGTGAGCCCGATTTCCGCCGGCACAACGAACGGCGAGTGGCCCACGTATGGTGGCGACCTCGCGAGCCGCCGCTACTCGCCGCTGGATCAGGTCAATGCTGCGAACTTCAACAAGCTCGAGATCGCGTGGCGCTTCAAGACCGAGAACCTGGGGCCAACGCCGGAGTTCCAGTTCCAGGCCACGCCGCTCATGGTGAAGGGCACGCTCTACTTCACGGCCGGATCGCGGCGCGCCGCCGTGGCCGTGGACGCCGGGACCGGCGAGATGAAATGGATGCACAGCATCGACGAGGGACCGCGCGGCCAGGCGGCGCCGCGGCGCCTCTCGGGCCGCGGCCTCTCGTACTGGACCGACGGGCAGGCAGAGCGCATCCTCTACGTCACGCCGGGGTATCAGCTCATCGCGCTGGAGGCGAAGACCGGAGACCGTATCCCGTCGTTCGGCAAGGACGGCATCGTCGATCTGAAGCTGGAGATGGATCAGGAGATGGACCTCGTGAAGGGCGAGGTCGGGCTCCACTCCGCGCCGGTCGTCGCCGGCAACACCATCATCATCGGCGCGGCGCACATGGAGGGCGGCGCGCCCCGCAGCCGGACCAACCAGAAGGGCTTCGTGCGCGGCTACGACGTGCGCACCGGCAAGCGCCTGTGGATCTTCAAGACCATCCCGTCCCCGGGCGAGTTCGGCAACGAGACCTGGGAGAAGGACGCGTGGACCTACAGCGGCAACACGGGCGTCTGGGCCCAGATGACCGTGGACGAGGAACTGGGCCTGGCCTACATGCCCGTGGAGCTGCCGACCGGCGACTACTACGGCGGACATCGCCCGGGGAACAGCCTGTTCAGTGAAAGCCTCGTCGCGGTGGATCTGAAGACCGGCCAGCGTAAGTGGCACTACCAGCTGGTGCACCACGGCATCTGGGATCACGACATCCCGTGCGCGCCCATCCTGGCCGACCTGAACATCGACGGCAAGACCGTGAAGGCCGTGGCGCAGGCCACCAAGCAGGGCTGGGTGTATGTGTTCGATCGCGTCACCGGCCAGCCCGTGTGGCCGATTGAAGAGCGGCCGGTCGAGAAGGGTGACGTGCCCGGGGAGTGGTACTCGCCGACGCAGCCCTTCGTCACGAAACCGCCGGCCTTCGAACGCCAGGGCGTGGCGATCGACGATCTCATCGACTTCACGCCCGAGCTGCGTGCCGAGGCGGTGAAGCTGGTGCAGCAGTACAAGATCGGGCCGCTGTTCACGCCGCCCGTCGTCAGCAAGTGGGAAGGGCCCCGCGCCACGCTGATGCTGCCGAACGTGACGGGCGGTGCGAACTGGCAGGGCGGGTCGCTGGATCCGGAAACGAACTATTTCTACATCTTCTCGAACACCGGGGTGTCGGCGCTGGGCCTCGCGCCGGGCGACGGCGTGAAGTCGGACATGCTCTACGTCCGCGGCTTCGCCAGCGATCCCAACGACAAGAGCGGGCGTCCGGCATTCCCGAACACCAACGTGCAGGGCCTTCCGCTGATCAAGCCGCCCTACGGCCGTATCACGGCGCTCGACCTGAACAAGGGCACGCTGGCGTGGCAGATCGCGCACGGCGACACGCCGGACAACGTCAAGAACCATCCCGCGCTCAAGGGCCTGGACATCCCGCGCACCGGACGCCAGGGGCGGATCGGGGTGCTCACCACGAAGACGCTGGTGATCGCCGGCGAGGGCGGCATGAACACCACGCCCCAGGGCCGCGGCGCGATGCTGCGCGCGTACGACAAGGCCACGGGCGCCGACGCGGGAGCTGTCTACATGCCGGCGCCCCAGTCCGGGTCGCCCATGACCTACCTGCTGAACGGGCAGCAGTACATCACGGTATCGGTGAGCGCCCCCGGCTTCCCGGGGGAGCTGATCGCGTACCGGCTCGGGAAGTAGAGAAACCACGAAGGGCTTCGTGCCCTTCGTGGCTCTTCGTGCCTTCGTGGTTTCTTTTTCGTCACTCCCCCGCCTGACGCGCGTTGAGGAGCGCCACGACCTCCGAGTCGTCCACCGGCGTGAAGTCGTCGTAGAAGTCGCGCAGCGCGAAGAAGAGCCGCGGGGTGTTCAGGCACACGACCTCGTCGGCGTAGGCCCTGGCCAGGTCCAGTGCGCTGGTGGGGGCGACCGGCACCGCCGCCACGATGCGCAACGGCCGCTGGCCCCGCACCGACCGGATCGCCGCCACCATCGATGCCCCGGTCGCCAGGCCGTCGTCCACGATGATGGCCGTGTGCCCCGTGGCTGACAGTGGAGCACGCACGGCCGAATACACCTGGCGGCGCCGGCGGATCTCCGCCACCTGCTCGGCCACTTCGTCCGCGTAGAGTTCCGGGCTCACTGCGGTCCTGGCGCCGAAGCGGAAGACCTGCCCGGCCTCGTCCACGGCACCCATCGCCAGGTCGGGCGCACCTGGCGTCCGCAGCTTCTGGACGAGGACGACGTCGAAGTCGCAGCCCAGGTGGTCGGCGACGACTTTTGCCATGGGCACGCCACCGCGGGGCACCCCAAGCACCAGCGGACGCTGGCCGTTGAACCGCCGGAGCTCGTCGGCCAGCAGGCGGGCGGCCATCTCCCGGTTCGTGAACCGCATGCCAGGGATGTCTACAAGGAGTCTGCCAACAGGCGCGCGAGGATTTGTTCGCGAACGGTACCCGACGGCCGGCCCCGCGAAAGCGGGTGACAGGAAGCCGGCACCCGCCCGCACCTGTGCGCGCACCCGCCTCACCTGATCGGCAACCAGAACGTCGTCTTGACCACGAAGAGGTTCGGCCCCGGCGCGGTGAGGGAGCGGAACATGTCGCGGACGCCGACGTAGTCCCCGATGCTCTCGGTGCTGCCCAGGCTCTGCTGCCACACGACGAACAGCGTGCTGCCGGGGCGCCATTCCCATCGCAAGACGACATTCGAGCGGAACGAGAGAGTGTTGAAGTCGCGGTTCGGGAGCGTGAAGGCGGCGCCGTCGGCCGTCACCGTCTGGCTGCCGTCCGGGTTCACGACCATCGTGGTGCCCTCGGTGCCGTAGATCAGTCGCTGCCGGCTGCGCGGCGCCCACAGCTCTCCATAGTCGTAGTAGCGGCCCGAGGCCGCGAAGGGCTCGGCGTAGACGTCGATGTTCATGTCGGGCTTCACCGTGAGGCCCATCCGGAACTTCGAGGAGATGGTGCTGCGGTCGATGAAGGCGAACACGTACCGCGTCCCGTAGGTCTCGGGTCTGCCGCCCGCCAGCGTCGCCACGTACTGCTGCGGCTCCGTCACGCGGTCGAAGAACGGCTCGGCCGAAAGCTGCCAGCGCGGGCCGGGCCGGAACGACACCGCGCCGCTGATCCGCTTCACCGACGCCCCGTCGTCGTTCCGGCTGATGGTCCCGTTGAGGGTCACGCGGGTCTGAGACGCCGTGCGGTTGCCCACGCTCACCTGCGTCGTCCAGCCGGGGCCACGGGCCATCAGCGGCCCCCCGCGGGTCAGGCTGACGCTCAACTGCGGCTGGTTGCGGATCACCGACACGTTGGTCGTCCAGAAGTTGGCCCACGTCAGGTTGGCCTGGGTCCTGATGCTCCCGTCCTGGCGCAGCCAGCGGAGGGTCGAGTCGTTCGACACGTTGAACGTGAAGGCGTAGCCGCGGAAGACGCGGCCCGGCTGGGTTTCTCGATACGTGAGGCTGCCAGAGACCAGCAAACCATCCGCGCCGTTCAGGATGGCCAGGTCGTTGGTCTCGAAGTTGACGGAGTCGAGCTTCGTGCTGACACCCCACAACCAGTGCCGGCCGCCCGTCCGGTCGAAGTTCGCCTGCGCCGTCCAGCCGGCCAGCGAGGTCAGCGTGGGGTCCAGCCTCGAGTAGTCCCGGTCCGGCCGCTGGGCGAAGTGCGCACTCGAGCGCTGGACGCGCTCCATGGCGTGCTCTGTCCCGTCGATGTACGAGCCGCCCGCTGCCGCACGGAACTCGTACTGGCCACCGGCGAAGCGCAACAGCGTATTCCCGGCGAAGGCGACAGCGTTCCGTGCATAGAGGTCGGCGAGAGGGTCCGCGTTCTCGAAGTCGCGGTGCACGAGGCTGGCGAACAGGCCCGCAGTGGACGCGTTCGCGCCGAACTCCTGCAGCACCCGGGCAACGCCGTAATAGGCGCGCGGCGCCACGCGAACGCTCTCCTCGGTTCCGAGGCTCTCGCTGGCGACGTCTGCCGACTCTCCGGCAGTGGCTGCGCCCAGGAAGGCCAGGGACGTCTTCGATGGCAGCCGCCCGGTGAGCTTCGCGGCCCCGAGGATCGTCGTGGCCGACGGGTAATCCACGTAGTCGCCCTGGGCCGGGCCAATCGGCCGGGTGCCGATGCGCCGCGAGTAGTAGAAGTTGGGGTGCCCGATGTTGAACAGGGACGAGCCCTCGAGAAAGAACGGGCGCCGCTCGGTGAAGCGCGTCTCGAACGCCGTGAGGTTCACTTCGGCGGGGTCGGCCTCCACCTGGCCGAAGTCGGGATTGATGGTCGCGTCGATGGTGAGGTTCGGTCCGAGGCCGACCTTCACGTCGGCACCGACCCTGGCGCCGGCGTTGGCGCCCTGCAGGAACGGGTTGCGGCCCGCGGCCTCGCCGTACACCGTGGAGGTGCCTGCCACGTACGGCAGCAACTCGATGCGGCGGGTCGGGCGGACGTCGGAGACGCCCTGCAGGTCGCCAAAGCGCGACGACCATGCGCGCACCGTGCGCGGGATGAGCACCCAGGTGTCCTCCTCGTTGATCGAAGGACGGAACCGCTGCACGTTGAGGCCCCAGGTCAGCGCGTCCTCGGGGTTGAAGCGCAGCTGCGTGAACGGAATCCAGATCTCGACGCTCCACCCGCTGTCATCGATGGACGTGCGCGCGCCCCAGACCAGGTCGAAGGTCGTGTCGAAGCTGTCCTCGTTGTCGGTGCCGTGGTAGCGGTCGACGCGGACGCCGGCGGCCGTGACCCCCAGCACCACCGACGTGCGCCGGTCCAGGAATGTGTCGAGCGCGATCAGGATGTGCTCGGCCTGATCGGTGTTGTCGCGGCGGCCGAGCGGCGCCTGGATCTCCTTTGCGTTCCGCGCCCACATCCGTGCGCCCACGTAGAAGGCGCCGTCATCGTAGGCGAACCGCACCTCCATGTCGTCGGTGGGCACCGCGCCCTGCTCGGGCTCCTTCTGGACGAAGTCGGAGATGGCCGACGACCGTCCCCACACGGTCTCGTCCAGGCGCCCGTCCACGCGAATGGCCCCGCCCTCGACACGCGTGGCGGTCGCCTGCTTTCGCCCGCCGGGCGCCGGCAGGTTGGGTGCGGGAATGGCGGCGGGGTTCTGGGCCTGAGCGCTCGCGGCCCTCGCGGCGGGCGGACAGAAGAGGAGAGCACAGGTGAGGAAGAACGCGCGGGTCATGCCCTCCGGACCGGACGAGTCATCGCGGGAGATTCTAGTTCAGGTGCGGGCGGGTGCGAACGTGTGCGGGCGGGTGCGAACGGGTGCGAGCGGGTGCGAACGGGTGCGGGCGGGTGCGAACAGGTGCGGGCGGGCGCGAACGGGTGCGGGCGGGTGCGAACAGGTGCGGG
This sequence comes from Acidobacteriota bacterium, assembly GCA_020851565.1. Lineage (GTDB taxonomy): Bacteria > Acidobacteriota > Vicinamibacteria > Vicinamibacterales > UBA2999 > VFZN01. Next base: position 21,186 of record JADZCN010000102.1, read on the forward strand.
CGGCGGGTTGGGGCGCAGGCGCCGGCGCTACGGCTCGCGTCGGCGGACCACGATCGGAGACAGGACGCGCAGTTCCCCCTCATCGAGCTCGACGACGGGCGGATCGGACCGGGCTGGCGCCCAGGGACTCTGGAGACCGGGGCCCCGCTGCAGGTTCACGCCCACGACGTAACGGCCGGCGGGAAGCCTGCGGAACTCGAACCGCCCGAGCGCGTCGGTGGGCGTGATCCCGTAGTGGGGCTGATCCTTCTGCAGCGGGACTTCGAGCCGGATCTCGACAATCGTAGAGGGCACCGCGTTTCCGTCCGAATCCACCAGCGAGCCGCTGATTACGCCGTTCACGGCGTACGAGACGTCGAGCCGGGCGCACGCGTGCGCATGGGCGAGGCGCAGCGGGCGCCCGCCGGTGGAGAGCTGCCCGGAGAGCTCCGGCCTCGACGGGAACTCGGTGCGGACCTCGTATTCGCCGCGAGGCAGCCCGTCGAATCGGTAACGCCCGTCGGCGTCGGTGAGGACGGACCGTTCCACCTGGCCGGACACGTAGACGGACACCCCCTCGAGGGGACGCCGGGACGACTCGGACGGCGCGGCGACGGAGAACCTGTCCTGATCCAGCGTGACCCGCCCGAAGATCGACCCGCCCGAAGAGGGCTGCTGAAGGCCCCGCAGGTAGGACAGCAGTTCGGTGGCCTGCTCAACCGGCCGGGTCTGGTTGCAGACGCCGGTTCTCAACGCGCCGGTCGCGGCGTTCCTGGTTGCGTGCACGACATACCGGCGGCCGACCTCGAAGGGATATCCGCAGTCGGCGTCGCTCATGCCTGTCGTCACCCAGCCGGACGCCTCGCCGATCCAGCCCCTGGAGTCCTGGAACGTGACCTTGCGATACAGGTAGCGTCCGTTGGGCGTCGGCTCCTCCTCCTGCGCAATGGACACCACGGTGCCTTCGAACACGACCGGCGCAGACTCTTCCCCGCCCATCCACAACTGCTGGCACGGCGGCATGCCGCCGCCGCACGTGCAGGCCCAGGCAGGCGCAGGCACGAGCATCCAGGCGAACAGGACCAGCAAACCCGGCCAGACCCGTCGTGGCATCAGCCGCCTCTCCGGAATGGGCACCCGCACCATGTTCTTGGCTGAAGGCACTGCCCTACCTCTTCACGCTCAGTGGCAGCCCCGCACCGCCCATCGCCAGCGCGAGCAGGCCGCCAAGCACTGGGAGGCCGTAGCCATTCGTCAGGTAGCTGTACTGGAACATCACGCCGCTGGCGAAATGAAAGTTGAGCACCATCAGCAGCGCCATGGCGGCCGCGGCGCGCGTGTAGCCACCCAGCAGGAACGCGGTGGCCACGGCGAACTCGCCGATCGGCACGAGGCGGGCGAAGGCTTCCACACCCGGGATGCAGACCGCCTCCAGGTAGGCGCGGCTCAGCGGGCCAACATTCCCGACCCACTCCGAAAAGCGCGAGCGCAAAACCGAGCTGCTGGCGAACCAGCCGACCTTCCCGAGAGCCTGGAAGAGGAAGAACACGCCCAGGCACAGGCGCAGCACCACAAGGCCCCAGGCCTGACGCTTGCCCACCTGCTACTCACACTCCTGCGGTCCCATAATCGTCATCGCGGGCGGCATTGTACTGCGGGCGACCGCGCGCGGGCATCCGGTCGAGGCGCGATCGGCGCGCGCGTGCCAGCGTGACGCCGCCGCCGATGGCCATGGCCCCCAGGACGACAGCCAGCGATTCGATGAGCGGGGGCTTCTGCACCATCAGGAACAGCATGGCCATATCGCTGGCCAGCATCACCGCTCCGGCCACTCTCCATCCGGGCGAACGCCGCAGCGCATCCACCAGTCCTTCAACCGGCGCATCGTCTGCGACGCCGGCCAGGGCCGAGCCCATCGCCATGCCAGCGGGCTTCAGCACCTGGCCCGCGAGCAGCGCGTTGGCCAGCCAGGCGGCCAGCGCGACGTAGAACCAGGGGTACGCCCACCAGCCGCGCGAACCCAGGTAGATGCCCGTGCCCAGCAGCACCAGCGCCGCAACGGGATTCGCCGAGGACGACCGGCGAACGAAGCCGAGCCAGGCGCGCAGCGCTCCGGCTGTGGATGCCTCCATGACGGCGCGACGAACGTGCAGCGAGAAGACGGAGCCGCCGACCAGGACCATGGCCGCGGCCAGGTGCAGCAGGATGGCAAGCGAGTAGGCGGAGAGATTCAGCATGGATACCTTCCTTCATCAGGAAGATACGGACCGGCGACCAAACGCACCTTGACAACGGACGACAATGCATTGACCGATGGCGTCACCCTTGACGGCACGGAGCCTGGGAAGGTCTCCTAGAGGGGTGACTCGCGTCGTCGTGGGCGCCACCGGTGTCCGGGCCATCCTGGCCGCGTTCGAGGCCCTGGGGCTCGATGCCCGGGCCCTCCAGTCGGGAGCAGGCATCACCGACGCCCAGCTGGCAGACCCGGACGTCGTCCTCCCCGCCAGATCGCTGTACCGGATGTGGGAGGAGGCCGTGCGCGCGTGGGGCCGGCCGGGCCTGGGCCTGCGCACCGCCCAGCAGGTCCCCTTCGGCGCGTACGAGGTGCTGGACTACCTGGTCCTCAGCAGCGGCACGGTGGGAGAAGGCCTCGCCCACTTCGCCGAGTACTTCGCCATCGCCACGCGCACCGCCCGCTACGAGATCCGCTCGCGGGACGAGGGCGTGGCCTTCGAGATGCTGTGGCAAGTCCCGCCGGAGGGCGTGATGTTCCACCTTCGCGATTACAGCCTTGCCGCCATTGCCGGCCGCGTGGCGTTTGCCGGCGGCCCGAGGCCGGTGAGGGTGGAACTGGCGGGACCGCCGCTGGCCGACGCCGGCGAATACGCCAGGGGGTTCGGCACCGAGGTGACGCTGCGCGCACGGCACAACGCGCTGGTGTTCAATCGGGCAGGCTGGAATGCCCCGCTGCCCCGCCACGATGCGGACCTGAACCGCACGCTTCGCCGCCACGCCCGTATGCTGCTGGACCGCCACCCCCCTCCCGAGGCCCAGGCGGCGACCGCACAGGTGCGGGCGGCCCTCCTCCAGGAGTCGAAGGTGGGTACCGTGACCATTGAGCAGGTGGCCCATCGCCTCGCGGCGAGCCCCCGTACCTTGCAGCGGCGGCTGCGCGAGGAAGGCACGACGTTCGACGAGGTGAGCCGGACGGTGCGCGAGGGCCTGGCACGCGAGTACCTCGGCGACCGGGGCCTCTCCATCGGCGAGGTCGCCTACCTGCTGGGTTTCTCGGAGCCGAGCGCGTTCACGCGCGCCTTCAGGCGGTGGACGGGCCAGAGCCCACGGGCCTATCGGGAGGCCCGCGAGAGGTCAAGGTCCAGGCCGCCGGATGGAAGCTGACGGAGCGCCGGGGCTTCAGCCCCGGTGTCGTTCGTCGCGCGTCAGGACTTCCGCCCCGCCGTCCTCACCGCTGCTGCGGAGGCGCGCTGGTCGTCGGCCCCGCCTTCTGCTTCGTCAGGTCCTGGCTGTCCACCGAGTACTCCGTGAACGGCTGGTACATCTCGTCCCAGCTCTGCTCGGACCAGTACACTTCGAGGTGCGGCGCCGGGTTCCACTTGTTCTTCGGCGAGTTGTCGTAGAAGCCGATGCCGGTGATCTTGCTGCCCGCCGGGATCTTGAGCGGCTCGGCCAGCTCGTAATTGAACTGCCAGTTGAAATCGAACCTGGGCACGCTGAGGATGGTCTGGTCGCGGCCATCCGGATAGGTGACCACCCACTTCAGGCTCTTGCCGCGCAGGTGCATGTGCGGGGACATCGCGTAGAGGGTGATGTCCTCGGTGACGGGCGTGATGCCGGTGAGGCTCCAGTTCTCCGCGTAGGGCGGGATGTTGGGCGTCGTCCGGGAGCGCCGCGTGCTGCTGGGGTCCGCCTTGTACTCCACCTCTTCGCCCTCCGCCCGGTAGAGCGACAGCCCGCCCTTCGTCGTCGCCAGCGGATCGCCGGCCTGGCGGATGAGCACCTCGTGCGTCACCGGCACCTTGTTGAACCAGATCCCGAGGCGCGAGCGGTCCTTCTCGACCTTGCCGGTCGGGTTGTAGTGCAGCTGCCAGTTGATGTACTTGCCGGCGGGGATGCGCTTGCCCACGTTCGGGCGATGCCGATCCAGGCCACGACCGGGCACCCACGACAGCAGCTTGCTGGATCCGGGAAGCCCGCTGTCGGTGCTGGGCAACCCGGCGGACCCGCGGTCACCGATGATCTTGCCGTCCGGGCCGACGATGCGGCCGTTCACGAGCGTCGTGCCCTCGGGGATGTCCACGAAGAAGATGCCGGCGTGGTGCACGACCTTCGCGTTGCCGGGCCGCAGCTCCACGACCTCGGCGAAGCGGTCCTCGTTCCACGGCACCTTCGAGTAGAACATCTGGACGCCGAGCTCGCCCTCGGCCGGGATCTCGAACTCCACGGGCATCTCGAGGATGGCGTCCGGTTCCGAGCCGTAGGTCCATCCGGTGGTGAAGGTGGGCACGGGCGGCAGGTCCGCCGGGTTGCCGCGCGGGGCGCCGGCGTCCACCCACGCCACGAGCGTCGCGATCTGCGCCTCCGACAGGCTCATGTCGTTGCGCATCGGCAGCGATTCCCTCGGGTCCGCGCCCCAGGGCGGCATCTCGCGTGAGATCACCTTGCTCTTGATGGCTCGCGCCCACGGCCGCACCTGCTCGTAGGTGAGGAGCGACATCGGCGCCACTTCGCCTTCACGGTGGCACGTAGCGCACTTGCTGAACATGATGGGCGCGACATCCTTGTTGAACGTCGGGCCGTGGGCCGCGGGCGCGCCTTGCGCGGGCCCCTGGGCTGATACCGGATCGGTCCCGAGCGACAGTGAAGCCACCGCCATGAACACTCCGCCAGCCAACAGGCGTGCTGCGCGCATCATCGAACCCCTGAAACAGCTGAGTTGCCGGGCCTCGGCCAGACCGAGGGAAAACGCACAATACTACTCCGGGCTTGGGGCTTGGGGTTTGGGGTTTGGGGCCTGGGGTTCTCGGAGGCCCGGTATCATACGCGGCGTGCCGCGCCGCCGGGTGATTTGCGTGCTGATCATCGTGTGCGGCTGCCTGGTCACTCCCGGCCGCCCGCAGGCGCACGACCTGGAACGCACACGCGTGACGCTGGTGTTCCAGGCGGATGGTTCGTTCTCGCTCGACATCGCCAACGATCCCGAGTGGCTGCTGCTCAGGCTCGAGCCGTTCCTCGAGGACTACCCGGACATCCCAGTGCGCCCGGCCGTCGAACGCCTCGCACCGCCGGATCGTGACGCACGCCTGGCCGCGCTCGCGCCGGTCATGCGGGACCGCATCGTGCTGTTCGTGGATGGACGTGAGATCCAGCCGCCCGCCGTCGCCTACGTGCCTCCAGCCGCACCGACAGAACCAGATGGCACGCCCGCGCCAGGGCGTTACCACATGCAGGGCGGCGTGCCGCCGGATGCCCGCCTGCTTCGCTGGTTCTATGGCATCGTCGCCGATCCCTACCCGTTGATCATCGTGCGCGCGGACGGCCAGACCTACACGGAATGGATAGGCGGAACGGTCTGGAGCCGGCCGATCGATCTCACAGGGCAGTTCATCCCGCCGACACGCTGGGAAATCGTCACGCAGTACCTCGTCCTGGGCTTCACGCACATCCTCCCGAAAGGGCTGGACCACATCCTGTTCGTGCTCGGGCTGTTCCTGCTGAGCACGCGGCTGAAGCCGCTGCTGTGGCAGGTGACGGCGTTCACCGTGGCTCACTCCATCACGCTGGGCCTCTCCATCTACGGCGTCGTCAGCCTGCCGCCCAACATCGTGGAGCCGCTCATCGCGCTGTCGATTGCGTACGTGGCGGTGGAGAACCTCATCACGCGCGAACTGCACCCCTGGCGCGTGCTGGTGGTGTTCCTGTTCGGGCTGCTACACGGGCTGGGCTTCGCGGGCGTGCTGCGCGAGCTGGGGCTGCCTCGAAGCGAGTTCCTGACGGCCTTGCTGGCCTTCAACATCGGCGTGGAGTTCGGGCAGCTGGCGGTGATTACCGTCGCGGCGGCCGCGCTGTGGCCGTTCATGCGGCGTCCGTGGTATCGGCCGGGCGTGGTCGTGCCCGCATCGATGGCGATCGCGCTGGCAGGCGCCTACTGGACGCTGACACGGCTGGTGGCGCGCTGAAAGGCCCCCCGTTGAGGGCTGGCTGGAACCATATGAATCGAGCACATCATTATGCATCTCTTGACATTATTAATGCATACGATATGCTCTTCTTCATGCGTACCACCTTGGATTTGCCGGATGGCTTGATCGACGAGGCCCGCGACGTGATGGGGTTCACGTCGAAGACGGAAACGGTCGTGCACGCCTTGAAGGAAATGGTCAGACGCAAGCGCCTGGAGGAGTTGAAAGGCATGTTCGGCAAGGTGAACGTCGAGGTCGACATCGCCAGGTCCCGGCGCCGGCCCGTCGAGGCCTGATCTGGCTGGCCGTGGTCATCGTCGACACATCGGTGTGGGTGGCGGTCCTCCGCTCGTCAACCGCGCCCGAGGCGGCACTGCTCGCCCAGTTGATTGACGCGGACGCGGTCGCCCTGCCACTGCCCGTCCGGGTGGAGTTGCTCTCGGGCACGCCGGCGCGGGACCGAAAGGCGCTGAGGACCCGGTTGTCAGCGCTCGCGGTGGCCGTCCCCACCGACGAGACGTGGGCCCTGGTCGAGCGCTGGGCCGAATCCGCTGCCGACAAGGGGCACCGTTTCGGCGTTGGGGATCTCCTGATCGCCGCCTTGGCTGCGGAACGGACCGCGCTCGTCTGGTCGCTCGACCGCGACTTCGAGCGCATGGAGACGCTCAAGCTGGTGCAGCTGTACGGCTGACGCCGACGGCCATTTCAGCGAGACGAACTGGACGGAACGAACTTCTGCAGCCGCTGGCCGTACGTATCCGCCGCGTACACGGCGCCATGCGAGTCCACGACGATGCCGTGCACCCAGTCGAACTGGCCCGGCCCGAGTCCCTGCGAGCCCCAGGTAGCGACGAGCCTCCCGTCCGACAGCTGCATCTTGTGCACGCGCTCGCCCTCGTGGTCCGCGATGTACGCGAACCCGTCATCCCCCTTGCGCGAGATGCCGATGTCCCACGGGTACCACTTCTCGTTCTTGATCTCGCGGAGGTGGTTCAGGTCCTTGTCGTACACCTGCAGCCGCTTGTTCTCGCGATCGATGATGTAGAGGTTCTCCTGCGCGTCCACGGCCAGCTTGTGCGGCAGCGTCCACTCGCCGACGCCCGTGCCCTTGTCCCCGGGGCCGCCAGAGCCCTTCCCCACCTGCTTGATGAACTTTCCATCCTTCGAGAACAGGATGACCCGGTTGTTGCCGTATCCGTCGGTCACGACGATGTTGCCGCTCTTCAGGACCGCAATGCCCGAGGGCAGATCCAGGTGGTCGGGGCCGTTGCCCTTCTCCATCGTCGTGCCGATCTGCATGAGGAACCGATCCATCTTCGGACTGAGCTTCACGATGCGGTGCGCGTCGCGCTCGATGATGTAGACGTTGCCCTCCCAGTCCACGGCCCCGGAGTGCTGCCAGGACGGGTTGATGGCCTTGCCGTTGATGTCCTGGTCGGCGCCCGCCATCACCATCTGCCCGGCGGTGTTGAACACCATCACGGGTTTCGGCCCTCGGTTGAATACGTAGATGAGGTCGTCCTTGCTGATTGCCAGGCCCGAGATGCCCGGCTGGTTGGTGGGCCCGCCCGTACCGCTTTGCGCGGCGCGCTGCCCCCCCATGGCGCGGCGCGCGGCGGCCTGCGCCTCACGCTCCGCCGGAGGGGGTGGCGCGTCCTTCAACCCGAAGTACATGCCCGCGGGGAGCGTCGGCCAGTTCGGCACGAGGCGATACCCTCCATCCCCCTGGGCCAGAGGCGCGAGGGACAGGGCGGACACGAGGGCGCCCGTCAGCAGCGAGATTCGACGCATGTGTGTGTCTCCCCGACGGGGCTGAGGCTCCGTCGCTCCGATCAGTCCGTTACTTGACCTGCTTGCGCCACCACGGGTTGCCGTAGTTGCTGAACTCGCCGCCGTTCTCCGATACGGTCATCGCCACGCGGTAATTGAACGGCGACAGGAGGCGAACGTTCTCGCGCAGGCGCACGGTCCTGCCGCCCACGGTGAACGGCTCGCTTTCGTACAGGATGTAGTAGATGCCGCCGAGGTCGCCGGCCACCGAGGCCTTCGACGTGTAGCTGAAGCCCCGGCTGTCGGTCACCTGCCGGGTCAGCAGCTTCTTCTCCTTCTGGTACTCGATCCGTTCCTTCACCGTGAACGGGCCGTTCGGTCCCTCGGCTTTCGACTCCGCCTCGTAGACGGAGTTGCCGGCCGACCGGTAGACGGTTGTGCCGCTGACGGGGCCCGCGGGGCCGAGCGCGCTCTCGGGTACGGTCCACTCGAAATCCCACGCGCCCGTGAAGTAGCCCTCGAAGTCGAGCGGTGGGACCTCGTCGGTGGCCTGCGTGGGCCGGCCCAGGTTGGGCATCGCACCCTTCACCGGCGGCTGCGCGGGCGGCTGCTGCGCCGCGACGCCCGCGGCAAGGACGACGAGGAAGACACTGGTGACGGACAGCTTCATGGCGGTGAATAGTAACAGCGGTTGGGCGTTCCGGTTCGCGGCCCCGCCCAGAACCTCAGAACCCGAGAACCTCAGAACCCGAGAACCTCAGAACCCGAGAACCCCAGAACCCGAGAACCCGAGAACCTGAGAACCTGAGAACCTGAGAACCCCAGAACCCTACTTCCTGCCCGCCTGGATCTCCCGAGCGACCTTCTGGACTTCGTCCATCACCCGAAGGAGGTTGCCGCTCCAGATCTTCCCAATCTGCTCCTCGGTGTAGCCGCGGCGGACGAGTTCCAGCGTCACGTTGAACGTCTCGTCGGCGCCGTTCCAGCCGGCCACGCCGCCGCCCCCATCGAAGTCCGATGAGATGCCGACGTGGTCGATGCCGACCTTCTTGACCAGGTAGTCGATGTGGTCCACGAAGTCCGAGACGGTGGCCATGGGCGGAGGCGGGAACTTCCGGTCGACGTCCGCCATGCGCGATCGGAACGCGGCGCGGCGGGCCTCGGTCATCCCTGCCTGGCCGCCCCCGCCGCCGGGTCCGCCGCCCGTCATGCCGAACTCCTTGCGCAGGGCCGCGATGGCCGCGGCACGTTCGGGCGAATCGGGTGGCTTGACCTTCACGTAGCTGTCGAAAGCCACCGCCTGGATGACGCCGCCATTCTTCTTGAGCGCCATCAGCTGCTCGTCATCCATGTTGCGGCTGTGGTCCGCGACCGCGCGCGCAGCCGAGTGCGACGCGATGACCGGCGGGCGGGAGAGCGCCATCGCCTGCAGGTTGGCCTGCTTCGAGGGGTGGGAGACGTCCACCATGATGCCCCACTTGTTCATCTCGATGATCGCCTGGCGCCCGCTCTCGCTGAGCCCGTTGTGCAGCCACTTGCCGTCGCGCTCGCCCGTGTTCGAGTCGGCGAACTGGCTGTGCCCGTTGTGCGCAAGCGACATGTAGCGCGCACCGCGGTCGTGGAACTCCTTGATTCGCGCGAGGTCCGTGCCTATGGGATAGGCGTTCTCGACGCCGATGAGCGCCACCTTCTTCCCGCTGGCGGCGATGCGCCGCACGTCGGCGGCCGTCAGGGCGAGCTCGATGCGGTCCGGGGCGATCTCCCTGGTCAGGCGGTGGATCGCGTCGAACTTCTCGATGGCCTGCTTGTAGGCCCGGTCGTACCCCTCCGGCGTCAGCGGCCCCTGCCCGACGTAGACGATGAAGAACGAGGCGTCGAGGCCGCCTTCCATCATCTTGGGCAGGTTGACCTGGTTCTCGAGGCGCTGGGTGTAGTTGCGCTCGCTCGTGAAGTCGCGCGGGTTGATGTCATTGTGCGTGTCGAGCGCGATGACGCGGTCGTGGATCGCGCGGGCCTTCGCGACGAGTGCGGGATCGGCGGCTGACTGCGCAGAGAGACCGGCCGCGAGGCTCGCAGCGGCCAGGGTGGACAAGGCAAGGCGTCGCATCGGCGGATCCTACTACGGGGACGACGGGGTGCAGGGGTGCAGGGGTGCAGGGGTGCAGGGGTGCAGGGGTGCAGGGGTGCAGGGGTGCAGGGGTGCAGGGGTGCAGGGGTGCAGGGGTGCAGGCAAAAAAAGGGCCGCGGCTGACCGCGGCCCAGCTGGAGGCACGAGAAGGAGACGGAATCAGTGTGCGCGCGCGGCGGCGGGCACGCCCAGGGCGACCGCCTCGGGCGCCAGGTCCGGCGCCTCCACCAGGCACCAGGCTTCCTGATCGGCAAGCAGCGCGCGGCCGAGCTCGGTGTGCAGCGCGTGCCCGGCGCGGTGCGCCACCACGTGGCCCACCACGGGATAGCCGACGAGCGCGAGATCGCCCACAGCGTCCAGGATCTTGTGGCGCACGAACTCGTCTTCGAACCGCAGGGCGTTCAGGACGCCGGTGTCCCCGATGACAATGGCGTTCTCGAGCGAGCCACCGAGGGCCAGGCCCTGCTGCCGCAGCCACTCCACTTCCTTCAGGAAGCCGAATGTCCGTGCCGAGGCGATGTGGTCGGCAAAGGTCTGCTCGGTGATGCGCTCGGTGCGCGTCTGGTGCTTCAGCAGGGGATGGTCGAAGCTGATGGTGTAGCTGACCTTGAAGTGGTCCGACGGGTAGATGGCGATCCGCTTGTCGCCGCTGGCAATCTGCAGCGGCTTGAGCACCTTGAGGTACTTCCGCGCCGCGCCCAGCTTCTTCACGCCCGCTTCCTGCAGCAGGAAGAGGAAGGGCGCGCTGCTGCCGTCCATGATGGGCACTTCGCGCTGGCTGAGCTCGACCACGACGTTGTCGATCCCGGCGGCAACGAGCGCGGCCAGCAGGTGCTCGACGGTGTCCACCGTCGCCCCATCGCGACCCAGCACGGTCGCGTACTGGACGGCCGAGACGTGCGCCACCGACGCGGGAATCTCCACGCCCAGATCGGTGCGGCGAAACCGGATGCCGGTGTCCGCGGCCGCGGGCTTCAGGGTGAGCGTCACCTTCTGGCCGGAATGGAGCCCGATGCCGGCACAGGAAATCTGACGCTTGATGGTCTGTTGAACGTCCATTCGTCTCTGCTATCGCGGGGGTGTGACGCCTGGTAGTGAAGCAAACGCGGTGCCCGTTACATCCACAGGCGCATTAGCGATCTAAATCATTCTTCAATAAGCACTTCCAGCACATGAACCGGATGGCGTACACCGGCGGCTGTGTAAACCGGGCCACAGCCAGACGGCGGGCAACTGTGTCAAAACTGCCACAACAGGAACCCGAGCACCCGAGAACCTCAGAACCTCAGAACCCCAGAACCCCAGAACCCCAGAACCCCGGAACCCCGGAACCCCAGAACCTCAGACATCACGACCGGGGCCCGTCGCCAGCGCCTCCGCCAGGAACTGCCCGGTCGCCGACGCCGCCACGCGTGCCAGTTGCTCCGGGGTCCCCTGGGCGACGATGCGCCCTCCGCCGTCGCCGCCTTCGGGCCCGAGGTCGATAACCCAGTCGGCCGACTTGATCACGTCCAGGTTGTGCTCGATCACCACGATGGTGTTGCCCTGGTCCACCAGGCGCATCAGCACGTCGAGCAGTTTCCGCACGTCCTCGAAGTGCAGCCCGGTGGTCGGCTCGTCCAGGATGTAGAGCGTGCGGCCGGTGCCGCGCTTCGACAGCTCGCGCGACAGCTTCACGCGCTGCGCCTCGCCGCCCGACAGCGTCGTCGCCGACTGGCCCAGCTCGATGTAGCCCAGGCCGACGCTCTGCAGCGTGCGCAGCTTGGTGGCAATCGGCGGGAAGTTCTCGAGCAGCGGCAGCGCGTGATCCACGGTGAGGTCCAGGACCTCGGCGATCGACTTCCCGCGATACTTCACGTCCAACGTCTCGCGGTTGTAGCGGCGTCCCTTGCACTGCTCGCACGTGACGTACACGTTGGGCAGGAAGTGCATCTCGATGGCGATGACGCCGTCGCCCTGGCACGCCTCGCACCGCCCGCCCTTCACGTTGAACGAGAACCGCCCCGGCTTGTAGCCGCGCGCGCGCGCGTCGGGCACCATCGCGAACAGGTCGCGGATGAACGAGAACAGCCCGGTGTACGTGGCGGGGTTCGAGCGCGGCGTGCGGCCGATCGGCGACTGGTCGATCTCGATGACCTTGTCGATCAACGCGAGGCCGTCGATGCGATCGTGCGGGCCGGGTTCGTCCTTGGCGCGGTACAGCTCGCGGGCCAGCGCACGGTAGAGGATCTCGTTGACGAGGGTCGACTTGCCGGAGCCGCTGACGCCCGTCACCGCGACGAACCGGCCGAGGGGAACATCGACCGTCAGGTTGGCGAGGTTGTTGGCACGCGCGCCGACGATGCGCAGCACGCCGCGGTCGTCGGTGCGGCGCGTGGCCGGCACGTCGATCGTGCGCTCGCCTCGCAGGTACTGCCCGGTGATCGACGCCGGGGCCTCGCCCATCAGCAGCGCCGACGGTGGGCCCTGGAAGATCACGTCGCCGCCGTGCTCGCCGGCGCCGGGGCCGAGATCGATGACGTAGTCGGCGGTCCGGATCGTCTCTTCGTCGTGCTCGACGACGACGACCGTGTTGCCGAGATCGCGCAGGCGCTGCAGCGTCGTCAGCAGCCGCCGGTTGTCGCGCTGGTGCAGTCCGATCGACGGTTCGTCGAGCACGTAGAGGACGCCGGTGAGGCTCGATCCGATCTGCGTGGCGAGCCTGATGCGCTGGCCTTCGCCGCCCGACAGCGTGGCCGCGCTGCGGCTCATCGTGAGGTACCCGACGCCGACGTCGCGGAGGAACCGCAGCCGATCCTGCACTTCCTTGAGGATGCGCCCCGCGATCAACTGCTCGCGCGGCGACAGTGGCAGAGCGTCGAACACGTCGCACGCCTCGGCAATCGGCATCGAGACGTACTCGCCGATCGTGCGTCCCTTGACGCGCACGCCCCGGCTTTCGGGCTTGAGGCGGGCGCCGTCGCATGACGGGCACGTCCGCAGTGCGCGGTACTCCTCGAGCGCCTCGCGCTCGCTCCACGTGCCGGTGTCGTAGCGACGGCGGAGGTTCGGGATGAGGCCCTCGAAGTCGTCGCCGAACGGGTCCTTGGGCTTGGCTCGCGCCGTCTTCCCCGCCGGCCGCCGGTTGGGCGCCCCGAACAGGAGCACCTCGCGCTGGCGCCTGGGCAGCTTCGCGACGCTCACCTCGGGGTCGATGCCGAAGACCTCGTGCAGGCGGGCGAGCGCGGTGTCGATCGACGCCTTGTCGCCACGGGCCCAGGTGTCGACCGCACCGCCGGCGAGGCTCAGCTTCTCGTCGGTGATGATGCGGCGGGGATCGAAGTCGAAGGTCGCGCCCAGGCCCTGGCACTCGGTGCAGGCGCCGTGCGGCGAGTTGAACGAGAACGCGCGGGGCGACATCTCCGGGACGCTGATGCCGCAGTCGATGCAGGCGAGCTTCCGCGAAAACAGGCGCTCGCCCTGCTGTTGCCCCGCGATCACCACGAGGCCGTCGGCCAGCGTGAGCGCCACGTCGAGCGACTCGGCCAGGCGCCGCTCGATGCCCGACTTGACCACGAGGCGATCGACGATGACGTCGATGGTGTGGTTGCGGCGCCGATCGAGCGCGATGTCGTCTTCGAGCCCGAGGATCTTGCCATCGACGCGCACCTTGGTGAACCCGCGGGTGCGCAGGGCCTGGAGTTCCTTCTTGAACTCGCCCTTGCGGCCGCGGACGATGGGTGCCAGGACGCCAATCTTCTCGTCGGTCGGGTAGCACATCACCAGGTCGACGATGCGCGCGATCGACTGGGTGGCGATCTCGCGCCCGCACTGGGGGCAGTGCGGGATGCCGATGTTCGCGAAGAGCAGCCGCAGGTAGTCGTAGATCTCGGTGACCGTGCCCACCGTCGATCGCGGATTGGCCGCCGTCGTCTTCTGCTCGATGGCAATGGCGGGCGAGAGTCCCTCGATCAGATCGACGTCTGGCTTCTCCATCTGCTCGAGGAACTGGCGGGCGTAGGCCGACAGGGATTCGACGTAGCGGCGCTGCCCCTCGGCGTAGACGGTGTCGAAGGCGAGCGACGACTTCCCCGACCCCGACAGGCCGGTGACGACCACCAGCCGATCGCGGGGGAGGTCGACATCGATGTTGCGCAGGTTGTGGACGCGCGCGCCGCGGACGGCAATCGAGTCGTGGCTCATGGGATCCAGGGCAGGCCCCCCAGGTGAGGGGCCAAACCTCGGATTGTACTATGCCTCCCTCGGTCGCCGGTTCGCGGCCGGACGACGGGGGCGTCCGGCCGCGACGCCTCAGCGCAGCCAGGCCAGCGGGGCCGCGGTGGCGCTCATGCCGCACGCCCAGCCGCCCATCGGCCCCGTCCAGTAGAGCGACGTCTCGACCACCACGGGAGCGGCCCAGCCGTCAAGGCTCTCGACGACGAAGCCGAACCGTGTCCCGACCGTCTCGGGGAAGAGTTCGTGCAGCACGGCCGTCGCACGGCGCATGGCGGGCACGGCGAGGTCGCGCGACACGGTGGCGCCGCCGTCTTCGGGGAGGATCGTGACCCGCACGGTCGTGTCGACCTCACCGGGGTTGACGACCAGGAGGTACGTGTCGGCGCGCGCGGGGCCTGCCTCGACTCCGTCGGCACTCGCCCACGACGTGCTCGCCTCGGCGCTGCCGGCGCTCACGTGGCCGTCTGACCATCCGCCGCCCGCAGCCGCCCACCACGTCACCCGTTCGGCGACCACCGGGACGCCGTTGGTCGAGTGCACCAGGATACCGGCGCTGACCTGCCCGAGTTCCGGTGCGTCGAGCGACATCACCGCGTCGATCCGCGACCACGGCGGAACCACGTGGCTGACCGCGACCGGCGCCCCGGCCTCGCGCACGTACGTCACACGCACCACGGCCTCGGACGGCGACGGGTTGGCGAGCAGCAGGTAGGTCTCCATGGTGCCGGCCGTGCTGCCTTCGGCAAAAACGCGGTCGATGCCCGGCGCCGGCAGTCCGGCCCCGGTATGGCCGCCCTTCCACTGCCCATCGGCCGTCTTCAGGTACATCGAGCGTTCGGCGACGATGGCCCCTGTGCGGGCGATGAAGCGTGCCGCGACGGCCGTCGCCACCAGCGCGGGGTCCTCGGTGTTGGCCCAGATGGTGGCGCGTCCCCTCGCGGGCACGGTGTAAGAGCGCGTGACGGGCCCGCCGGCGGGCAGGAGGTAGGTGCCGTCGACGACGACGTCCTCGGATCCCTGGTTCACCAGCAGGTAGAACAGGTCGAACCCATGCGTCGCCCCTTCAGCGAAGAACCACGAGGACGACGGCAATTGCGCCCCCTCGAGCGACGCACCGGGGGCCGCGGTCCCGAACGTCATCGACCGCGAGACCGCCACGGAGGCGGGAGCGACGACGTGCGTGGAGAACGGACCGGTCACGCCGGCGTCGGCAGGATGCAGCGTCACGCGGCGGTGCGCCGGCACGTCGACCGCCGCGGCGATGGTCGCGCCCGCCGCGAGCAGGTAGTCGACGCGCACCGTGGCTGGATGGTCGGCCGTGTTGACCATCGTGACCCAGGTGTCGAAACCGTTGCCCACCATGCCCTCGGCCAGCACGCGCCCGACCTCGGTGCTCACGACGTCGATGATGACCGTCACGGGATCGCCCGCCTGGCTGCCGGCCAGCGGACGGTACGCGAAGTCGTCCTCGCCCGCGAAGCCGCGGGCTGGCGTGTAGGTGAAGCTGCCGTCGTCGTTGAAGACGATCGTGCCGTGCGACGGTTCACGATCGAGCACCGCGATCATCGCGCGGCTCTCCGGGTCGAGGTCGTTGTCGAGCACGCCAGACACCGGCTGCTTGAGCGGCACGTTCTGCTCGGTCGTGAATCGCTCCTCGTGGCCCGTTGGCGGGTCGTCGACCGGCGTCACGAGCAGGTTCACGATCACGGGCGAGGCCGTGACCACCCCATCTGACGGCGCATACACGAAGCGGTCGCGCCCGGAGTAGTTGGCGGCAGGTGTGTACGTGAACCCGCCACCCACGAGGTCGAGTGTCCCGTGCGCCGGCGCACGGACGAGGACGGCCGTCAACGCATCGCCGTCGACGTCGCGGTCGTTGAGCAGCACGCCAGGCGCCGCGACGACGAGCGGCGTGTCTTCGGCCGCCACGTAGCCGTCGCTGTCACCCGTGGGCGGGTTGTTGACCGGATCGACCACGACCTCGACCGTCATCAACGCGCTCGTGTTCTCGCCATCGCTCGTGCGATAGGTGAACACGTCGGTGCCGTTCCAGTACTGATCGGGCATGTAGGTGAACGAACCGTCCGCGTTGAAGGCCAGCATGCCGTGCGAGGTCGTCGACACCAGGCTGGCCACGAGCGTGGGCGAGTCGACGTCCACGTCGTTGCGCAGCACCCCGGGCGCCGCCACGGTGAGCAGGGTGTCTTCGGTGATCCCGAACACATCGTCGAGCGTCTCGGGCGCATCGTTGACCGCGGCGACCGAGATCGAGACCACGACGGGCTCGCCACTTCGCGTCGCGTCGTTGGGCTTGTACGAGAACGTGTCGGGGCCCGAGTAGTCGGGCGACGGCGTGTAGACGAACGACCCGTCGTACTTCAGCTGCACCGTGCCGTGCGATGCGCCCTCGGTGAGGATGGCCAGGAGCGGATCGCCGTCAGCGTCCACGTCGTTGTCGAGGACGCCAGGCGCCGCCACCTGCAGCGGCGTGTCTTCGACCGCGGCCACGGTGTCTGCCACCGCGACCGGCGTGTCGTTCACGGCGGCGACAACGACCGTGGCCACGACGGCTGACCCGGCCTGCATGTCGTCGCGCGGCTCGTAGATGAACGTGTCGGTACCGTTCCAGTCGGCATCGGGGGTGTACGTGAACGTCCCGTCGGGGTTGAGCGCGAGCGTGCCGTGCGCCGGGGGCGTGACGAGCACGGCCGTCAACGGGGAGTCGGGGTCCACGTCATTGGCAAGCACACCGGCGGTGGCCAGCAGCACCGTGTCTTCGTCGGTCGCGAACGTGTCTGCGCGGCCGGCCGGCACGTCGTTCTCGGAGCCGACCACCACGTGCACCGTCACCTCGGCTCCCCGCGTCGTCCCGTCGAACGGCGCGTAGATGAACTCATCGATGCCGCTCCAGTCGGGATCCGGCATGTAGCCGAAGCTGCCGTCGGGATTGATGGTCACGCCGCCGTGCCTGGCGCCCATGACCTGGATCGCCGTCAGCACCGGCGAATCGGGATCGCGGTCGTTGCCGAGGAGCCCGGGTGCCGGCACGATCAGCGCCGTGTCTTCACGCGTGCCGTACCGATCGTCGCCCGAGACAGGCGCATCGTCCACGCGGCTGACGGTGATCGACACGAGCACGGCCGTCCCGGTGGCGCTGCCGTCGCTCGGCTTGTAACTGAAGCTGTCGACACCACTGTATTCAGGTGCGGGCTGGTAGACGAACGCGCCCGAGGCCGAGAGCTGCACGGTGCCGTGCGCAGGCGACGACACGAGGATCGCCAGCAACGGCGTGCGCTCGATGTCGCTGTCATTGGCAAGCACCCCGGGAGCGGCGACGTCGAGCGGGGCGTCCTCGGCGATGGCGAAGGCATCGGCCCGCGCCGTCGGCGCGTCGTTGACCGCCGTCACCGTGATCGACACCGTGGCCGGCAACGACTCGAACACACCATCGCTGACGATGTACGTGAAGGCGTCGGGCCCCGCATAGTCGCGCGCGGGCGCGTACGTGAAGCTGCCGTTCGCGGCCAGGGCGAGCGTGCCGTGCGCGACGTCGCTGACCAGGCGCGCGGTGAGGCTGTCGCCTTCCGGATCGCTGTCGTTGCCCAGCACACCCGGGGGCGTCGTGGTGAGCACGCCGTCTTCGGCCACCGCGTAGGCGTTGGCGTTGGCGGCCGGTCCGTCGTTCGACGCCTGCACGACCACCGTCGCCTCGCCTTGCAGCGTCACGACGGGATCGCCCGGCAGGCCGCCGTACTCGACGAGGTACCCGGTCGACCGATACGATCCGCCACCACTCTGGTCGGGCAGGTCGTTCCACCGGCCCACGGGCGCCGACCACGACATCATGTGCGCGTAGTCTTCGTTGCCCGACTGGTTGGGCTCACGGGTGTTCCAGTTGGCGTAGTGCCCGTTCTGCGCGACGCACGTGATGACACCGATGCAGAAGATGCGCCCGTTGCCGGCGTCTTCGAGCCCTTCGGGGCCGGTGACCCAGCGCCACGTGTTCTCCTGCAGCGCGTCAGAGGCGCCGATCCACGAGGTGCCCGACACCTTCTGCGCAAGAAAGGCGTTCTCGGCCGCCGACGTGATGGTCGTGAGGTACCCGCGCAAGCCGAACATCCCGCGCGGATAGCCCGGCTGGCCGTACTGCGCGACGTTCTCGGCACGCGCGCGTGATGCCGTCCAGTAGATGCCCGCGGCGGCGACGAACTCGTAGTAGTGGTTCGTATCGCCCGAGTAGAGCGCGCCGTTGGCCAGCGTGATCGACACGGCCCTCGGCGTCGTGGCGGGATTCAGCAGGTTGGTGTTGCGATACGTGATCGACCGCAGGGCCGCCTGGTACTGCGCGTCAGTCGCCTCACCGGTCAGCGTCAGCACTCCACTGGTCGAGTTCCACGCGCCGGTGATTGGTCCCGCGTTCGCGAACTGCAACTGGTCCTGGCCGGCAACGAATCCTGCCCCGATCGACACCTTCGCCTGCGAGAGCGTGGCTCCGCCGTAGAGCACGGTGACGTCAGGGAACACGACGGCCGGCGCACCGTCTTCGACGAAGGTGCGCGTGCCCTCGGTGTTGCGGAGGATCGGCACCGCCAGCACGTCAACCGTTCCCGTCGCCACCTGGCCCGCCAGGCCCGCACGCGTGGCGTCGGCCGACGCCTGGACGCCGACGCTGCCATCGCTGAACGCGTCGGTGTCAGGCAGGAACCTCAGTCCGGCCGCGCCCTCGGCCAGCGTGATGAAGTCGTCCACAACGAGCGGCGTCGTCCCGTCGTGCTTGAACAGCGTCCCGCCCACGATCGACGCGATCCTGAAATGACTCGTGCCCGTGTCGCCGCTGGTCGGCGTGACCACGAGGCCCGAGGCACTCATGTTGTTCACGTAGGCCGTTGCGTTCGAGACGACCGGCGTGTTGGGCCGCGGCCGCATCGTCACCTGCACGGTGATCGTGTCGGTCAGCGTGCCGTCGCTGACGCGAACCACGAAGCTGTCGGTCCCCTCGTAGTCGATGGCCGGGGTGTAGCCGATGGCCTTCGACAGCCCTGTGCCGCTGGCGCTTGCCGTGCCGTGGGCTCCCTGCGACGCGATGCTCCACGTGAGCGTGTCGGCATCGACATCGCTGGCCGACAGCGTCAGCGCACCCGCGGGCGGGGCGCCATTCGCATCCAGCGTGACCGCGCCCGACGTCCCGGCGGTGATGATCGGGGCGTCGGTGACCGCCGACACCGTCACGTTGACCTGGATGGTGTCGGTCAGGA